>DCHS01000044.1 GCA_002314875.1 Prevotellaceae bacterium UBA1746 | reverse complement strand
TTAGAGTCATCACCACCGATGATAACGAGAGCCTTTACACCAAGTTCGTTGAGGATTTCCTTACCGCTTTCAAACTGAGCTTCCTTTTCAAGCTTGGTACGACCAGAACCGATGATGTCGAAACCACCAGTGTTACGGTATTCGTCAATGAATTCGTCGGTAAACTCTACATACTTGTGATCAACGAGACCGCCAGGACCCATAAGGAAACCATAGAGCTTGCAGTCCTTGTTGAGAGACTTAACACCGTCATAGAGACCGCTGATAACATTGTGACCACCAGGAGCCTGGCCACCAGAAAGAATGATACCAACGTTAAAAGGTTCGAGAGTCTTAGCTTCACCAGCTTCGAAGGTAATAACAGGCATACCATAGGTATTGGGGAACATTGCCTTGATTTCTTCCTGATTACCGACGCTCTGAGTGGGAGCGCCTTCAACTGCTACAACAGGACCCTGGAGGGCCTTGGGGAGTTTGGGCTGATAGGCAGCACGAGCTACCTGAAGTGCACTTTTTACCATTTGATTTTTTTGTTATATATTAAATTGATAATTTTCGTTACAAAATTACGAAATACAAAGCATCCTACCAAATTATTCCTCGAAAATTATACAAATAAATTACATTAGCAAGCCAAAAAGTCATATAATTTTGTCACTTACGAAATAATTCGTACTTTTGCCAAACAATTTAAAGATAGAATCATGCATAACGAATATCTTGCAAAATACCAGAGCGAAATGCTTCGTGCCTGCCAGTTGAAACAACTGGAGATTCTCGAGGAGATTGACCGCATCTGTAAAAAGCACCAGATTGAATACTGGCTGGACAGCGGAACGCTTCTCGGCGCTATCCGTCATGGTGGTTTCATCCCTTGGGATGACGACATCGATATTGGCATGACGCAGACAGACCTGAATCGCTTTATTGCTATCGCCCCCGCTGAACTTCCCAAAGAACTCTTGTTACAGACACCAGAGACAGATCCCAGCATGGAACCGATTGTCAAGGTGAGAAACCAGAACTCCTTCTTTGTTGAGGGCGGCGATGAATTCTCTGCACCCTATGACAAGGGACTTTATGTGGATATCTTTGCGTTCATTGATTATCCAAAGATAGGTCGCAAGTTTTCCCGCAAACTCATCCCTGGAATTTCCAAGAGCCGTTCGATTCTTCGCAAGGCACACCACTACTCTTTCCGTTCTTTTGCAGAGTTCTTTTGGTTCGGTGCAAAATATTTGATCTGCTCAGGAATCTGGAAGTTGCTCTGTGTTTGCTGTCCAAAATCTGATATATTTGCTTGTGCACCCATCAATAGCGGTAATGGTTTCCTTCATTTGAAGAGCAAGACTTTCCCGCTTTCTACAATTACTTTCGAAGGCAAAGAGTTTCCGGCTCCAAAGGTTGTAGATGCTTACCTCACCGATCTCTACCGCAATTACATGGACATTCCTCCTGTTGAAAAGCGCCAGATTCACTCAGTGTTCTACATCCCCGAGTTAATTAAAGAGTAATCTGATAGCCGGAACTACCAGACATTACCAATCAAGCCCATGGCCGTGTGGTCATGGGCTTGATTCATTCTTCTTCACCGACAAATTTAAGGGTAAGGATTTTGACTAAACGTTCACGAAGGGCAGGTTCAAGACTCTGACGTACTTCTACGGTCAAGAGTGTTGTGGTTGCTGTGTAGTCACGACCGATGATTTCTGCACCTCCTTCACGGATAAAGCGCATAGCTGTATCTGCCTCTGTATAAGGAACATCAACCGTGAACTTGCTCATCATCAGGCGTTCTTCAACCGTTGCTGCATCCAGAGCGTCAGCTGAGGCTGTCTTATAAGCAACTGCAAGACCACCGGTTCCCAATTTTACACCTCCAAAGTAGCGAACAACTGCCACTACAACATTGGTGAGATTGCGACTTCGCATTTGGCCGAGGATGGGCTTCCCAGCAGAACCTCCCGGTTCGCCATCATCATTGGCACGAGTGATTGCCGTTCCACGGGCAATGGGATCATAGTCCTCTGTCCAAACATCATAGCCAAGAGCATAGGCATAGCAGACATGGCGGGCATCGTAGTATTTCTTACGAATTTCCGCAACAAACTCTTTTGCCTCCTCTTCACTCTCAATATGTCGAGCAAAAGACAAGAAGCGAGAGCGCTTCTCAACAAACTGAGATTCGCCCTCGCTTGATATGGTTAAATAGGAATCCTTCAAAGTTTTTCGTATTAATTGAAGTGGTAGAGGAAAGTTGCCACACCAGTGAGAGCGGGCTTCTTCTGATCTTCGATTTCAATCTTGAAAGAGATTTCTGCCTTGCAGATACCACGCAAATTAGCAATACCTACAAGAGATGCATTAAGACGAAGGCGCTGACCGCTCAATACAGCCTGACCGAACTTCATCTTATCCATACCGTAGTTGACCATCATTTTCAAATTATTGACCTTAACAATCTGCTCCCAGAAATAAGGAAGAAGACTCAAGGTCAGATAACCATGAACGATGGTCTGACCGAAGGGACCGTCCTTAGCACGTTCGGGATCTACATGAATCCACTGATGATCAAGGGTTGCATCTGCAAACTGGTTGATGCGTTCCTGATCTACTGCAAACCATTCGGTAGTGCCGAGTTCCTTACCAAGGTAACTGGCAAATTCGTCGTAAGAATTGATGACTAACATATTATAAATAATAAGTTAAACAATTATCAATAGCATTGTGCCTAATGCACATTATTCAAATAAAAGATCTTCAAAGGAAAGTTTATTTTCTGGAAACTTCCTTCATCGTTAACGCAGAAATCATATACTGACCTGTCAAAGTAGCGTTCACCATATAAGAGCCAAAGGTCTTACCTTCATTGTCGCGAATAATATGCTGATCTACAGTGAATTCAACATCGTATGTTACATTATTTTCTGAATCAGTGACCTTCGTGGTTTTAAAGTCGTCATTAACAGTAAAACGACAGCTCTTGATATGAGAAGTATAGGTACTTGTGATGATTTCGCCAACATCAACCTTTGTAGCATTCGCCTTATTGAGGAAGCGGGTCATTGTCGGGGTAATAACGCTGTATACACGATCAACATTATTAGCGCCGAAAGCATCATAGAAGGTGTGGATAGCGTTGGAAATCATAGCGAGTTCCTCGGGATCAGCCTGAGTATCTTGAATCTTCTTAGCAAGATCGTTGGCTTCAATGATGTACTTGCCATTGGGATGATTCTTCAAATACGTTTCGACTGCTTCTGCAGTGTTTTCATGCTTGGCATCCGCCCAGTCAAGAGAGTCAATCTTCAAATCAGCCTTGCCTAAAAGAAGACTCTTGGGATAGTTCTGCTTGAAACGGAGGAAATCATTCTGGGTACCACAAATGCATAGTTCCTCCCAGGTCTCGTACATATCCTTCAACTTTTGCATACGTTTTTGGACATCGCGGACAAACTGACTTTTAGGATAGGCATCAAGAAAGGCCTGATAGTCTTCAACATTTTCGCTGGTTTCAAGACGTTGGTAGGCATTAGATTCCATATTCTGAGCATTCATCTGCTCGTAATAATAATAGCCACCACCGCAAGCTGCAGCGATCAGTAATAATATAAATATTATAAGAGGAGTACGAGACTTCTTTTTACGGGGTTTTTCGTTCATCGGTGTAACACCGTTAGCTGGATTGCCTAGAGTACTTTTTTCCTCATTCTCAATAGAGGAAATTTGAATGTCACTCATACGAAAACTGTTTTACAAGACCCGAAAGGGGTGAAAATTTATTTTGAAATTATTGTTTTGTAAACTAATATTAGACTTTCGTCTAAATAATCGTTGCAAAGTTACGATTTTTTTTGAAAACTCTTGCTATTTAATTCAATAATGCGTAATTTTGCAGTTGATTTTAATAAAAATTCAGTAAAGGATAGTAATTCTTAACTTTAAGATATCAAAAACGAACTATATTTTTTATTAATCAAACAATTTTCAATTATGAAGTTTAAATCTTTCATTTTTGCACTTGTTGCATGTTTCCTCATGTCATCTTGCGAACTCACCAACGCAGCTAAGGGTGGTATGATTGGTGGTGCCAGTGGTGGCGCCCTCGGTACCGGTATCGGTCTTCTCGTCAGCAAGCTCGCTGGCACTAACACTGCTAAGACTACCTCTATTGCTGCTGCAGCTGGTGTTGCTGTAGGTGCAACTGCAGGTTCTCTCATCGGTCACAAGATGGACAAGGCAGCTAAGGCAGCTGCTGCCCTCAATGGTGCTAACGCTGAACTCCTCCAGGATGGTGACGGTACCAGCTACGTTAAGGTAACCTTCGATAGCGGTATTCTCTTCGCTACCGGTAAGAGCACTCTTAACGCTTCTGCTCAGAGCAGCCTTAACAGCTTCGCTCAGAACGTTCTCACTGACGATATGGACGTTAACATCATCGGTTACACTGACAACACTCCTTTCAAGGGCTGCACCGCAGAACAGAGTGCTCAGAAGAACCTCGACCTCTCTCTCTCTCGTGCTACCGCTGTAAGCAACTACCTCAAGGCTAACGGTGCTACTGCTACTCAGATCAGCAGCGTTCAGGGTCTTGGCGAAGCTAACCCCGTAGCTAGCAACGAAACTGCAGAAGGTAAGGCTCAGAACCGTCGCGTAGAAGTATTCATCCTCCCCTCTAAGGAAATGATTGAAGCTGCTAACAACGGTACTCTTCAGTAATCCTTTTCTTTCCGTCTTCTGACGGGAATTACAAATCCCCCTCTCAAGTCAACAACTTGAAAGGGGGATTTTCTTTTTTACCTGCGATATATAGATTATTGTAGCGGAGATTTATGTTGTATCACATATGTGGTACGATATTTTCACTTATGTGACGTAATATGCTTACAATCGTGACACAATCAACAAACAATAGTAGGAAAACAAAAAGGTCCGTCGCAGTTAAATAATAGTCCGAGGGAAAAAACTAAATCCAGTATTTGGCTGTTTCTTTCTCCCAAGGGAGTTCTTGCATTGTCTGGTGCTCTAACAACTTATAAATCTTAGAAGCAAAAACGACATCGTGCAAGGCAAGACCATAATTGTAGTCGATGATTCGCTGGACATCAGAAGTCCTACCAGGATCTCTTCCTGCTAATACTTCACCAATTTCATTGTATGCTTTAAACTGTGGGAAATACTTGAATCCTCTGACATGATCAGTATCGTCACCAAATACGCGGTCAAAGGTGGTATCACAATTCTGCAAACCACGCATGTGGACAGGAATAACCGTCACACCGGGCTGAAAATCTTTTTCATCCTCTACCAACAAACCATTGGCACTTGTTATACAACTGATGAAGACATCAACAGTACGCGCCATGATATTTATATCATCCACTATCTCAAAAGATACATTCGTGTAATCTTTGAAACGCTCAATGAAATTCTCTGCCTGATCCTTATAGCGGAGTAGTTTCACTCGGAACTGTTGAGCCGGTTCATTTTCCAAAATACAAAGAAGTGTTGCACGTGCTGTATTCCCTAGTCCAACAAAACCATAAATATGAGCTCCTGTCTTCCTGAGTGCCTGAGCAGAAACCGCGGCAACAGCACCTGTACGCATTGTTGTGATCCAATCGGCATCCATCAAAGCTAGCAATTCCCCACTCTTTGCATCATAAAGCATCATATCGCTTCCTAGGCTTGGAACAGAGCCTTCTATACGATGCACTTCTTTTACTCCAAAGAATCTACGGCCAGTTTCATCATCTCGAAGGAGACAAGGCATGGAGGTAAAGAAATCAGTATCAGCAGGATGAACACTAATCTTTGCTGGAAGTTGTGCAGCACTCTTCTGAGCGAAACTCTCACGAATCCATGTCACACATTCAGCAGGACTGATGTTCAAACCACGAATGACTTTACTTGAGATGATTTTCATATAAACGGAGATTGAGGGTACTCTGTATTTTGTAAACAATTTTACAAGGAACGAAGAATTTCAATGAGTCTGTGATTATCATGACGGTCACGAACAGCCAAACGGATCAGCTGGCGACCGGCCATGTTCTTCTTCAGCCCACAATTGCTGATAATGACATCGTGTTCAATGAGCAACTGTGTCAGTTCTGCACTCGTATACTTATCGGTTACTTCACAAAGGAAATAATTAGCCTGGGAAGGAATCACACGGAGGAAAGGAATAGTCTTCAGTTCTTTGTAGAAGTTTTCACGCTCTTCGATGAACTTTCCGCAAGCCTTCCTATAGTCTTTCTCATATTTGCCATAAATCTGAAGGTAGAACTCTGCAAAAGAATTGATATTCCAAATGCTTACTTCTTTCTTCATTCTGGCAATAAGTTCTGTATTTGCTGTTGCAAAAATACCCAGACGCAGACCAGGAACACCATAAGACTTGGAGATGGACTTCATCACCATCATCTTTGGAAACTCCTCTAAAATCTCGTTATGAAGCAGGCTGTTTTCCTCATAACCATAAGTAAAGTCAACGAAACTCTCGTCAACAACGAATGAAATATCCTTCTGCTTACACCACGCTGCCAACCGCAAGACATCGGCCTTAGGGATAAAGTGGCCACTGGGGTTATCGGGGTTAATAAGTAAAAGCAGAGAAATATTCTTGTCACCGAAGAAATTCATCAAATCATCGGCAGTATAGTCAAATTCATCGCTTTGAAGGACATAGGGCACAATCTGCTCAGGACGCAGACGGTTTGGATATTCATCGAACGTAGGATAGATCACTCCAACCTTATCACCGGTATGCTGCTCCATAACGACCTTAATGAGTTCGGCAGCACCGTTTCCTACTACGACATAATCCTGCTTAATGCCAAAGTACTTGCCAGCCAACAGCGAGTTGACAAACATTCCGGAAGGATAGTTTTCAAGCAGAACATCAAAATTGGCTTTCAATTCGTCCTTCATTCGCTTAGGCGGGAAGAAAGGATTGACGAGATAGCAGAAGTCCATCATCTGCGGGAAACGCCAATAGCCACCATAGCGTTTGTGATATTCGTGATACTTTACCTCACCGTCACTGAAAATAGTTGAAGCAATATCCAAATCCTGGACATCGTCAATCTCATACCACTTCTCGTTGGTAATAGGCAAAGCTTTTAAATTGGTGGAATGGAGATGAATGAGAACACGAAGAACCTGCTCGTAATACTCATTGTTACCCATCACACGGCTATAAGCTTCCAGGAAAGGAACGTAATAATTTGTTGAAAAATCCTTGCTGAACTTATAGATATTGACGGTTTTATAGTACACATCAACATCTTCATAGCGGAAAGCTTCTTTGGGAACAAAATTCACGATGTTACGGTCATCGTCAATGCGTACCATCGTGCCATCCATCCAACTTTCGTATTTCGCTACAAGGGCTAAATCCTTATCTGGATGATTAACAAGAAGATCAAGCATTTTGTCCTCGAAAATCAAATCACTTTCGAGGAGCAAGGTATCATCCTGACAGAGAACTTCCTTGGCCAGGGCCAGAGAATAGATATTGTTGGTCTTATCGTAAATCGGATTATTAATAAATTCGATCTTCAGTACATCATCATAACGATGACCAATATAATCAATCAGTTTCTGTCCTTCATAACCTACAACGAGAATAAGACGGGTGAGGTTCAGCTTTGACAATTGTCCGATAACACGATCAATTAAACGAACGCCATTAACGGGAACCATACATTTTGTCTGGTTCTTTGTAAATTCGCCAAGGCGTTTGCCCATACCGGCTGCTAGAATGACTGCTTGCATATTCTTTGAGTTTATAGTGCAAATTTACGACAATATCAGTGACTGACAAAATTTTTGAGGCTTTTCTATAAATAAAAGTCTTGACAGAGTGCGGAATAGGCAGGAGAACGATGACCATTCTCCATAAGCACAAGTGTCTCGCGAAGCACGGAAACACCTGTTCTACCCTTGATAAATTTCAAAAGAACACGTTTGGGATCCTTACGTTCAACTGTTTGAATATCTAATTGATGAACCAAGGAAAAACCTGCTTCGTTTGCAATAGTATGAAATCTTGTTTGGGCAACCTTAGGAATTATCACGCACAGATTGCCCGCCTCTCGAAGGAGTTCGTAACTCTTAGTGATTAGATTTCTAAAATTCAATCCACTCTGCGTATTGCGCGCAATGGCACGGGAATCGTTCGGAGGCAAAACATCTTCGTCATAATACGGCGGATTGCTTACTATCATATCCATATCGTCAATTTCAAGTGCAGCAGAGGCAAAATCTCCTTGAAGAATTGTAACTCTATCTTTGAAAGGACTAGCGTCAACATTCTCCTGTGCTTGTTGTGTAGCTTGTTCATCAATTTCCAAAGCGACTACCTGTGACTTTGCAAAACGCTGTGCCAACATCAATGCAATAAGACCACTGCCAGTACCGACATCGAGGATCTTGGCTGTTTCTAATCCACAATCAGCCCATGCTCCCAGCAAAACACCATCAGTACCAACTTTCATAGCACAGCGGTCATCTTGAATTGTAAATTGTTTGAATTGGAACATAACAATGGGAAATGAAGATTGTGAGGAATAGAAAAACAAAAAGGCCTTCACCCTTGCGGGCTTAGGCCTTATGATTGATTGGGAATGGAATTTTTTGTTGTAGCGACTAATTACTTAGCCTTTGCAACGATGGCCTTGAAAGCCTGGGGGTTGTTAACAGCGAGGTCAGCGAGAACCTTACGGTTGATCTCGATACCTGCCTTGTGAAGACCGCCCATAAGCTGAGAGTAAGACATACCCTCGAGGCGTGCTGCTGCGTTGATACGCTGAATCCAGAGAGCACGGAAATTGCGCTTCTTGTTGCGACGATCGCGGAAAGCATAGGTAAGACCCTTCTCCCAAGTATTCTTGGCAACGGTCCACACATTCTTGCGGGCACCATAGTAACCGCGGGTGAGCTTAAGGATTCTCTTGCGCTTAGCGCGAGATGCTACATGATTTACTGATCTAGGCATAGTAGATGTTTTTTGATTGCCAGCGGCGATAAATTATTTCGCTCTTTCGTTGCTGGACATTCGGTGAATAAATGACTGTTGATAAGATTTGGGGGAAGATTAACGCATGCAGAGGAGTTCGCGAACCTGCTTAACGTTGGTGGTGTCGATAACAACAACCTTGTCGAGGTTTCTCTTCTGCTTCTTGGTCTTCTTAGTCAAGATGTGACTGTGATAAGCGTGACGACGCTTGATCTTACCTGTTCCGGTAAGAGCGAAACGCTTCTTAGCACCGGAATTAGTCTTTACTTTAGGCATTTTAATTTAGAATAATTAGATGTGAATAAAAGTTACAGTGCGGTTGCGCATACCTGGCACAACGCGCTACTATAGAAATCGGTGAACCAACATCTCGAAGGGAAGCGCCTTACGGGATTTTTGTTAGTGAGTGGAAACTGGGGTAGTTCCCGTAAGAACTGGTTCGGATTGATTACCGGAATTCTCATAGAATTAAAGTTGTCAGTGAAAAGCAAGAATGAATCTTTGCTTTCACTTCAACAGATTTAGAAGTCTTCGCCTTCCACCTTAGGACCGGTGTACTCTTTGCGTTCCTTCTTCTTGGGCTGCTTCTTTACAGGAGCTTCAGCCACATCATCGGGTTCGTCTTCTGTGTCAACCACAGGTGCATCACCCTTCTTGGGAGCTGTTTTCTTAGGAGCAATGAACATGGTCATACGCTTACCTTCGAGAACAGGCATTGCCTCTACCTTACCATATTCTTCAAGGTCATTAGCAAAACGGAGAAGAAGAACTTCACCCTGCTCCTTGAAAAGAATTGAACGGCCACGGAAGAATACATAAGCCTTTACCTTGTCGCCTTCACTGAGGAAGCCTTTAGCATGCTTCAACTTGAAGTCGTAGTCGTGATCATCAGTCTGGGGGCCGAAACGGATTTCCTTAACTTCTATCTTGACCTGCTTGGCCTTCATTTCCTTCTGACGCTTCTTCTGCTGATAGAGGAATTTACTATAATCAATGAGTCGGCAAACAGGAGGATCAGCGTTGGGACTGATCTCTACGAGGTCTACTTCCTTCTGCTGTGCAAGCTTAATGGCGTCTGAGGTCTGCATAACGCAGCTCTCAACATCATCACCTACGATGCGAACTTCGCGTACACGAATCTGTTCATTGATACGGTACTGCTGTTTCTTGTTGTCTTGTTTTGGAGGTCTCAAATTTGCGAGTAATTGATTATTAGTGTTTACTATTTGATTTAGCGCGGCAAAATTACAGATATTTTCTCATATACGCAAAGACTTTTACACCTTTTTTAGTAAAAATTTCTGCGCAAATGTATTCATGTCATGCTAAGTTGGCAAATTATCCTTATTCAAAATCTTGAACAGAGGCTTTGCCTAGATCTTGATATGCGTTTTGGAGGTCTGCATTGGTCACAGAGAAATTGCGATTTACTTCGCGATTCTCATCTTTAAGGCAATGACTGAACAACCAATCGTAAGTCTGTAAGCGATAGAACATTCTTGCTAATCGTCCATGGTCAACACCAGGCATTCGGCTATAAATTAGTCGCGAAGCATCTCCCGTCGCTTTAATTGCCTCCACTACTCTATCTGAAGCTGAGACCGGAACAGCACGGTCAGCAGTTCCGTGTAATATCCACAAAGGAACTTTTGAAAGATTGCCAAGTGTCTTTGAGGTTCCACCTCCACACATTGCCATTGCAGCAGCAATCTTATCGGGATAGGCTGCTGCCATATCAATGGTTCCATATCCTCCGAGACTCATACCATAGACAAAAATACGAGTTGTATCAACCGCGTAATTCTTTTTCGCCCATTCAACAATACGCCAAATCTTCTCCGGATTCCAAGAGCCACCGGGATTCTGCGGTGCCATGATGTAACAATCAATATTGCAGCCACGAGCCACAGCATCGATAGGACCGTACTTACGCACACGGCTCAAATTATTTCCGCAAAGGCTTTGGCCATGTAGAAAAATCAGCAGAGGAAAATGCGCACGAGGATCATGTACCGTCTCAGGATCGCGAAACCAAAAGTTGTAACTATTGGAAACAGTTCCCTGATGGGCTTTGAAATCTTGGGCAAAACTCGTCATGCAACTGAAAGTCAACAAAACAAGTAGTGTTAATAATCTATGTTTCAAAGGAAAGCGTATTTATGTTAAGAGTAGGAAGGAGTGAAGAATCCAGCCATAACAGCTGATGCTTCACTCCTTATAATAATTATATATTGTGTAAGATAAACTGCAATTCAATTATCCTACCAATGCAATAGGCGATTATTTGAATTCGCCAAGCTGCTCTTCAACTTCAGCCTGAACCTTAGCAATGAATGCTTCGGGAGTCAAGGTCTCGGGTGCACCACCCTGCCCACCTTGTACTCGTACGGTAACAGTACCTTCGTTTGCTTCTTTCTCGCCCACGATGAGCATGAAAGGAATGTGCTTCATTTCATTATCACGGATCTTACGACCGATCTTTTCGTTACGATCGTCGATGAGAACGCGGATATCTTCAGCTTCAAGTTGCTTCTTAACCTGCTCTGCATAGTCGTTGAACTTTTCTGAGATAGGAAGAATAACAACCTGGTCGGGAGTGAGCCAGAGGGGGAAGCGGCCAGCAGTATGCTCAATGAGCACAGCAACGAAACGTTCCATAGAACCGAAGGGAGCACGGTGAATCATCACAGGACGATGCTTCTTGTTATCTTCGCCGGTATATTCAAGTTGGAAGCGTTCGGGGAGGTTATAGTCCACCTGAATGGTACCCAACTGCCAACGGCGACCGAGAGCATCCTTAACCATGAAGTCAAGCTTAGGACCATAGAAAGCAGCTTCACCATATTCGATGTGTGCAGGAAGACCCTTTTCTTCACAAGCCTCAATAATAGCCTGTTCTGCTGCTTCCCAGTTTTCTTCAGAACCAATGTACTTTTCACGGTTAACCTGGTCACGGAGAGAAATCTGAGCCTCATAGTTTTCAAACTTCAAAGCCTTGAAAATGATAAGGATGATATCCATTACACGGAGGAACTCCTGCTTAACCTGGTCTGGACGGCAATAGAGGTGAGCATCATCCTGAGTAAAGCCGCGTACACGAGTCAAACCATGAAGCTCACCACTCTGCTCATAACGATAAACGGTACCGAATTCTGCTAGACGCAAGGGAAGATCCTTATAACTACGAGGTTTCCAAGCGAAGATCGCGCAGTGGTGAGGGCAGTTCATGGGTTTGAGGAAGTATTCCTCGCCTTCTTCAGGAGTAGTGATGGGACGGAAAGAATCCTTACCATACTTAGCATAGTGACCTGATGTTACATAAAGGTTCTTTGAACCGATATGAGGAGTCATCACCTGCTGATAGCCATAACGCTTCTGAATCTTCTTGAGAACATCTTCAAGACGAAGGCGGAGAGCGGTACCCTTAGGCAACCACATGGGAAGACCCTTACCAACAAGGTCAGAGAACATGAAGAGTTCCATTTCCTTACCGATCTTACGGTGGTCACGGCGCTTAGCCTCTTCGAGAAGAACAAGATATTCATCAAGAAGCTTCTTCTTGGGGAAAGAGATACCGTATACACGGGTCATCATAGGACGCTTTTCGTCACCACGCCAGTAAGCAGAACTAACGCTCATAACCTTACAAGCCTTGATGGGAGCTGTAGTCATAAGGTGAGGACCACGGCAGAGGTCTGTATAAGCACCCTGGGTGTAAGTAGTGATGTGCCCATCTTCGAGTTCAGCAATAAGTTCGTTCTTATAAGACTGACCGTGGTCACCGAAGAACTTCAAAGCATCAGCCTTGGAAATGTCTTCGCGAACGAGAGCCTCCTTCTTCTGCTGGAGTTCCTGCATTTTCTTTTCAATCTTCGCAAAGTCTTCTTCACGAATAACAACACCCTCGGGGGGCATCACATCATAGTAGAAACCATTTTCAATAGCGGGACCAATACCGAACTGAGTGCCGGGCCAGAGTTCCTGCATAGCTTCTGCCATAAGGTGAGCTGAAGTGTGCCAGAAGGCATGCTTACCCTCAGCATCATCCCACTTGTAAAGTGCGATTGTGGCGTCTTCGTTAATGGGACGGTTAAGTTCCACCGTTTCACCATTTACGCCACATGCCAAAACATCCTGAGCCAGACGGCTGCTAATGCTTTCGGCAATCTGAAGACCGGTAACGCCGTTTTCATATTCACGGACACTACCATCAGGGAAAGTGATTTTAATCATAATATATATGTAGTTTTGTCGTTTGCATATAAAACGCGGCAAATTTACAACATTATCGAATACTGACAAAACTTTTGGGCAAAAAAAATCCCCACAGAAACAAATCTGCGGGGATTTTTCAATATATTATGTATTCTTTATTAGAACCACTTAACGAAGCAGAGATCCTGACGGCTGGTCAACATCTTGTTCTTGGGGTACATACGATATGCAACGCGGAAGCTACCAGCTACATCAATTGAAGCCTTAACCTCAAAGGTATAGAGGTTGCCTTCGTGTGAAACAACCTGCATGGGGAAGGTGCGGAATACAACTTCCTTACCAGTAGAATCTGTGCGAAGAACAACCATATCAACGCCAACTGCATCATCGAGACCACGCTCATCAATGATATGGCGGATGGTGAAGTCCTTATCACTTACAAGGGTACCAATACTTTCAAGATTAGAACTCTTTTCTGTGCTTACTACATTGATATCATTCCAACGCTGTGCAACTGTATCCTTCCATGCTGCGATTTCCTTAGCAAGCTTGTTGTTGTCTGCACTAACTACAGCGAAACGATCACGGAGCTTGTTGTAGAAACGATCATAGTAGTCATCGAGCTGACGCTTCATAGTGTAGTGAGGAGCGATCTGAGCAATGCTGTTCTTAACAGTCTTCACCCAACCTTCAGAATAGCCCTTAGCGTTACGGCTATAGTAGAGAGGAATAATTTCGTTCTCGAGGAGGCTGTAAATAGTTGCAGCATCGAGCTTATCCTGCTGATCCTGATTCTGATAGGTACGCTTGTCGGTCAAAGCCCAACCTGCGCCGGGACGATAACCTTCATACCACCAACCATCAAGTACAGAGAGGTTTACAACACCGTTCATCAATGCCTTTTCTCCACTGGTACCAGAAGCTTCGAGGGGACGAGTAGGAGTGTTCATCCAGATATCAACACCACTGACAAGGCGACGAGCAAGCTGCATATCGTAATTGTCGAGGAAGATGATTTTACCGATAAATTCGGGACGCTGGCTGATGTCGTGAATCTTCTTGATAAGACCCTGACCTGCACCATCAGCGGGGTGAGCCTTACCTGCGAAAAGGAACTGAACAGGATACTGAGGATTATTTACAATCTTAGCAAGACGATCGAGATCGCTGAAGAGAAGATGAGCACGCTTGTAGGTTGCGAAACGACGAGCAAAACCGATGATAAGTGCATTGGGATTGATCTTATCAAGGAGGCTGACAACACGAGCAGGATCACCCTGGTTCTTCAACCAATTATCGCGGAAACGGTCACGGATATAGTCAACAAGTTTGTTCTTGAGGGCCATACGGGTTGCCCAAACTTCCTCATCACTTACCTTATAGATGTTTTCCCAAAGGTTCTGATTACTCTGGTCGTGGATATACTCTTCACCGAAATACTTCTTGTGAACAGCCTTCCACTCACGAGCACACCAAGTGGGATAGTGAACACCATTGGTAACATAACCTACATGGCTTTCGAGAGGATTGATGTCATAAACCTGCTCATATTCATCGTGAGAAAGAATCTGGAATTCACGAGCAGACTCTTCGGGCATATAGCCGGGCCAAATGGGAGCAAACATACGCTGACTTACCTTACCGTGGAGCCAGCTTACACCGTTAACTTCCTGACAGGTCTTGCAAAGGAAGGTTGACATACAGAAGCGTTCGCCCTTATCGCTGGGGTTCTGACGACCGAGACCCATGAGTTCATCCCATGTGATGCCGAGCTTAGCGGCATAATGACCGAGGTACTTGCTGGCAAGACCTTCATCGAAATAGTCGTGACCTGCGGGTACGGGAGTGTGGACAGTGTAAAGGCTGCTTGCACGAACGAGTTCGAGAGCCTCACCGAAGTTAAGACCGCTCTGAACATAGTCAGCAAGACGCTGGAGGTTAGCAAGTGCAGCATGACCTTCGTTACAGTGAATAACATCAACGTTGATACCTAACTTCTGAAGGGTAAGGATACCACCAATACCAAGGAGGTATTCCTGCTTCATACGATTTTCCCAGTCTCCTCCATAGAGAGCGTGGGTGATGCTCTTGTCGTAGTCAGCGTTCATGTCGTTGTCAGTATCGAGAAGATAGAGAGTAACGCGACCAACATTTACCTTCCAAACAAGAGCGTGAACAGTAAAGTTAGCGAAAGGAACGTCAACAACAACCTGATTGCCAGAAGCATCGAGTACGCGCTCGATAGGCATACGATCAAAATCCTGGGGTTCATAGTTAGCAATCTGCTGACCGTCCATTGAAAGGGTCTGAGTAAAGTAACCATAACGATACAAGAAACCAACTGCGGTCATGTTTACGTTAGAGTCAGAAGCCTCTTTTACGTAGTCACCGGCAAGAATACCAAGACCACCAGAGTAAATCTTTACATTATGGTTCATACCATACTCCATACAGAGATAAGCAACACTTGCACGGTCTTCGCGCTTAGGCTCATCCATGTAAGCACGGAACAGGCTGTAAACCTTGTCCATACGAGCAACTACCTGTGCATCGAGGCTCATTTCCTTCAAACGCTTATAGCTGATGCGGTTAAGGAGTTCAACGGGATTCTGATTTACTTCTTCCCAAATCTTAGCATCGAGACTCTTGAAGAGGTCAAGTGCTTCCTGATTCCAGCAGAACCAGAGATTGTGAGCAAGTTCATCAAGGGGTTTCAGCACGGTGGGGATGTGGCTCTTAACAGTCACTGTACGCCACTGGGGCTGATTTGAATTAGTAATATTTACCATTGTTAATTATAAATAGGAGTTTGTTATCTTTTTTTACCTTTTTGTTTCTATTATGAAACTTGAACTATTATTTCGCATTCTTAATCGCGAATGCGTAAGCGTCATGGTAGTATTTTATGAAGTTCTTCCATTGTGCCTTTGTAGCAAACTTTGCAGCATTGCGACGCATCTTATCAACATCTTCTTGAGATGCATATAGATACTTTTCTATTGTATCGCAAATTTCTGATGCACATTCATGGAAATTCTGATCATCACGATGGAGCACCAGAACACCATCTTCAATCTGACCATCATGACCAAGAACTTCATTAACCCACTGGCCAAAGCCACTGAGGTCTGTCGTAATACAGGGAGTTTTGAAAGCTACACTCTCAAGTGGAGTGTAACCCCAAGGTTCGTAGTAGGAGGGATAGAGAGTCAAGTCATTTGCAGTCAGCACATCATAATAGTGAAGATTGAAAATACCGTCATTTCCATCCAGATAGCAAGGAATAAGGATTACCTTGACATTACTATTCTTGTCATTGTAAAGTCCCAGGTCCTTGATTAAGCAAAGAATTCGATCTTCATTAAAATTATAGAGATCGTGGGTAATCATAGGTGTGTGGATAGGCTCGGTAAAAGTCTTACCACCCTTCTTGTTCATTTCTGCGAGACGTTCCTTAAGATCCTGACGGGGACCAAAGAGCCAACAAGGAACCTCAATCAAAGAAAGCACCTTCTTGTCAGTGCCTTGCAAACGATCACGGAGGTAGCGCATAGACTCGAGATATACATCAAAGCCCTTACAACGGAAATCGTTTCGTCCTGAGGTACTGATGATGAGGGTATCTTCAGGAAGGACTTCACCCAGCATAGCCTCAGCTGTCTGGAGGAGTTGCTTGCGGACTTCTCTGCGTTTCTTGACGAAAGCTGCAGATTTAGGTACAAAGTCGAGTTCAAAACCATTAGGAAGAACTACATCTGCTGCCTTACCAAGCAACTGCTTGCATTCTCTGTCAGTAAATTTGCTGACAGTGGTAAAACAGTCTGCACGGAGAGCACTCTGCTTTTCTATGCTATGCTTGGCCTCCATATTCAATTCTGCAGCCATCTGGTCACCGTTATAGCCGTAGAAATACTCGTACAAGAGCTTGTTGTTACCACTGATAGAACGACCAATGCTGGTAGCATGAGTAGTGAAAATGGTTTTTACCTGAGGACAAGCTTGTTTGAGGAAAAGCATGCCAAGACCACTCATCCACTCATGAGCCTGATAGATTACAGTCTTGTTCTTCAAAGAATGACGAATGACAACTTCTGCGAATTTGCCAGCAGCATAGGAGAACATGCTGCTCTCATCATAATCGCCATAGGCATGGAGACTATCTACTTCGAAATAGGTCCAAGCCTTTGCGTAAATATCGTTTTTGTGTGCAAAGAAGGTTTGAAAATCAACAAGCACTGCCACCGGATTACCCGGAACATTCCAACGACCGATACGTACGGTAAAACCTTCACGCTTCGCAGCCATTCGCCACTCAGAATGAAGTTTATTATCTTCGGTAAAATAAGGATTTTCCTTCCCTGACCAAACATCAGGACCGATGAATACTAAGTTGTCACCAAACTGTTCTTTAAGCGTTTTAGCGCGGGTAGAGAGTACTGTATAGATACCACCCACTTTATTACATACTTCCCAACTCGTTTCAAAGACAAAGTCGGGAACGTGTTGATATTTTGCCATTATAGTTAGTTTTTGAGTAGTGCTGAACATTTTCAGCATTGTTTCGGGGCCCAATATAATCAATTCTTTACAAGAATCTTTTCAGTAATTTGGGTCGCAAAGGGACTCACATCCCGTTTTCGGGTGCAAAATTACACAATTCTCGCAAAATCACAAACTTAAAAGTACCAAAATATTCGGATTTGGCCTCAAAAACATACCTATTTTAGTGATTTTCAGTACTCCTATTTGGCTTTTGGCAAGTCTACCTTAATATTTGCACAATGGCAAAGAAAAGGCTGAGGATGTACCCACAGATACATCCTCAGCCTTAAAATATCATACATTTTGGTTTACTTGATCTTTTGACCAATACTTAAAGTAGCGTCGGCTTTAATGCCATTACGGCTACAGAGTTCTTTAACAGAACAACCCTTCTTGGCAGCAATAGAAGTCAGGGTGTCACCAGCCTTAACTGTATAAGTAGCCTTTTGCTTCTTTTCCTTCTCACGCTTTTCTTTTTCTTTGCGAGCCTTTTCGCGAGCTTTTTGTTCTTCTTTGCGTGATTTTGCAGTAGGCTGAGCAGGAGCAGCAGCGATTTCCTTTGGAACTTCTGCCTTCTCTACAGCAACAGCGGCAGGTGCAGGTTCTGCATTCGGCAAACGAGCACTCTTGCTCGCACCACTTCTCTTATACTCATAAAAGTCACCTGTTACATCCTGATGAACGAAGTCGAACATCAGAGCGGGATTGATGGCTTCACCGAGAATTCGAGTTTCAAAATGCAAGTGACTACCAGTGCTTCGACCGGTATTACCACCCAAACCGATGGGCTGACCTGCCTTAACAACATCGCCAACCTTTACCAATTGCTTGCTAAGGTGACCATAAATTGTTTCAAGACCATTTCCGTGACGAATTACAATGTAGTTACCATAGCCCTTTGCTTCATACTTAACAATACGAACCTTTCCGTCAAAAGCACTCACAATGGTATCGCCAATATAAACCTTGACGTCAATACCCTTGTGATTACGGCCGAAAGAAGGACGATATCCATAATTGGATGTCACTACTCTACTTGGGGTAGGCATGTGGAATCCACGAAGATCAACACGGTAATTTGCGGGAGTTTCAACATTGCTATAGCAATGAACCTCGTCAGTATTCCAAGAAGTATAGAGTTCGCTTTCTTGAAAAGCAGAAACTTCCTTCTGCTTTTTCACAACGCGACTTATCGCAACAGAATCAACTGCCTTCATCTTACGATCGATTGGAGCCTGACGGGCAATCAAATCTTGTGCTTGTGCCTCTCGAGCAGAAACAAAAGAAGATGTAACAGCAATTGCTAAAGCAAAAAACGCTGGAATGACTTTCTTTATATTCGATATATTCATTGGCGTATTTTATGATTTTCGAGTGCAAAGTTAATAATTATTTTGCAAATTTGCAACTCTTATCAAGAAATACACACTTAAAAGGTGTTAAAAAGTCGTATTTTGGACCTCAAAAATTGCACTTTGGAAAGGATTTTGTATATTTGCGCCCGTTTATGTGTCTATTTTTCCCAACTTCAATGAAAAGAGGTTATAAATGGACATTTTTGCCACTCCTATAATATTATTTAAAGAAGACTATCCTCCACAATAAATATGATTTCCGTTGAACATCTGAAAGTAGAATTTGCAGCCAAGCCACTCTTCTCCGAAGCGTCCTTCGTTGTCAACAAGCGAGATCGAATTGCACTTGTCGGCAAGAATGGTGCGGGTAAATCTACCTTGCTTAAAATCATTGCCGGACTTCAACTGCCTACCGATGGTGTTGTTGCTCGTCAACGAGATGTCAGCATTGGCTATCTCCCGCAGGTCATGGTGCTTTCCGATGAAACAACCCTTATTGCAGAAACGGAGAAAGCTTTCGGACATATCCGTGAACTCCAAGCTGAAGTCCAAAGTCTCAACGAAGAATTGAGTAAGCGGACAGACTACGAGTCAGAGGATTATATGGAACTCGTTGAAGCGTTCACCCGTGAGAACGAGCGCTTGCAGATGATGGGAGCTCAGAACTACAGAGCGGAAATGGAACGTACACTTGTTGGTCTTGGTTTTACTCGAGATGACTTTGAACGTCCAACTCGCGAATTCTCTGGCGGTTGGCGTATGCGTATTGAACTTGCGAAACTCCTTCTATCCCACCATGATGTTCTTCTTCTCGACGAGCCAACGAACCATTTGGATATCGAGAGTATCCGATGGCTCGAACAATTCCTGGCCAAGAGCTGTTCTGCCGTCATTCTTGTCAGTCACGACCGTGCTTTCATCAACAATGTCTCTAACCGTACCTTGGAAATTTCCTGTGGCAAGGTCATTGATTACAAAGTAAAATATGACGAATATGTTCAACTGCGAGCAGAACGTCGTGAAAGCCAGTTGCGTGCTTACGAAAACCAGCAGAAAGAGATTGCCGACATCAAGGATTTCATCGAACGATTCCGTTATAAGCCTACCAAAGCGGTGCAAGTGCAAAGCCGTATCAAACAACTTGAAAAAATTGTTCCAATTGAAATCGATGAAGTAGACAATTCAAGCCTTCATCTCAAATTCCCGCCATGCTCTCGTAGTGGTGATTATCCCGTCATTTGTGAGGAAGTCAACAAGGCCTATGGCCAGCATGTTGTTTTCCACAATGTAAATCTTACGATCAAACGCGGAGAAAAGGTTGCTTTTGTTGGAAAGAACGGAGAAGGAAAATCTACACTCGTCAAGTGTATCATGAATGAGCTTGTACCCGAATCTATGGCTGATTCAGGGTTAGACAACGGATATAGCGGTAAACTGACAATCGGTCACAATGTTGAAATTGGTTATTATGCCCAGAATCAGGCTCAACTTCTTGATAACGAATTAACGGTATTTGACACCATTGATCGTGTTGCAAAGGGAGACATCCGACTTAAAATCCGTGATATTCTTGGTGCGTTTATGTTTGGTGGCGAAGCCTCCGACAAAAAAGTAAAAGTCCTCTCCGGAGGTGAACGCAGCCGATTAGCAATGATCAAGCTCCTTCTTGAGCCAGTAAATTTCCTTATTCTTGACGAACCTACGAACCACCTCGACATGCGAACGAAGGATGTGCTGAAAGAAGCAATTCTTGCTTTTGACGGAACAGTGATTGTTGTAAGCCACGACCGTGAATTCCTTGACGGCCTTGTCACAAAGGTCTATGAGTTTGGAGGAGGTCTTGTTCGCGAACATCTCGGTGGTATTTACGATTTCCTCCAGAAAAAGGATATCGAAACACTAGATGCTCTTCAGACGCTCTCCGCTTCTGCCAGCAATACAGTCAGCAACACTCCTCTTCGTTCAAATACAAACAGAACTACCGTTCCTTCGTCTGAGCAATCCGAAGGTGCTTTGAGTTATGCAGAACAAAAGGAACTGGCCAAGCAAAGACGAAAATTAGAGCAGGCTGTGAAGAATGCTGAAGCCCTGATAGAAAAACTTGAAGATCAGATTGCAGCACTAGAAGAAAAGCTTGCAACACCTGAGGGGGCCAGCAATCCCGATCTCTTCACTCAATATGCCGATTTAAAGCAAAAGCTATCTTCTGCTGAAGATGAATGGACTGAGGCTCTTGAAGCTCTTGAAAACTAATCCTCAACAGATTTAGCATCACTGTGCGAGTTCAACTTACATTCCCAGATAAATTCAAACAACAACAATAATGAAACTCAAACATCTCCTCCCTGTAGTAGCAATGGCTGCTACAAGTGCCTTTGCCCAGTCTCTTGGTACTGGCATTGATAAGGCAAATATGAATCTTTCCGTAAAGCCCGGAAATGATTTCTTCCAATATGCTGGTGGTGGCTGGATGGCAGCAAACCCACTCGATGGAGAACATAGCCGTTATGGTATGTTCAATAAACTCGACGATATCAACCAACAGCGTCTTCGTGACATCATCACAGGTGTTCCTGCATCAGCATCCAAGGGTACTCTTGAGCAGAAAATTGGCGGACTCTATCGTCTTGCAATGGACTCCGTTCGTCTTAATACAGAAGGCGCAAAGCCCATTCTTCCAATCATTTCAAACATCAAGGGTACAACCAACAAGACTGAACTTTTTGTTCTAACCAGCAATCTTAACCGTCTTGGTGTCCCCGGTATGATCAGCGCATACTGTGGTGCTGACGAAAAGAATGCCAAGATGAACATCGTTCAGGTTGGCCAGCCTCGTTTGACTCTTGGTCAACGAGATTTCTATCTGGAACAGGATGAAGCAATGGTAAAGATACGTGAAGCGTATGTTCAGTATATCTCTGACCTTTTCCAACTTGTTGGTGAAACAAAAGAAGTTGCTGATAAGAAAGCCTCTGATATTCTTGCGCTCGAAACTCGCATGGCAGAAAAAAACTACTCTGCTGTCCAGATGCGTAATCCTGAGGCAAACTATCACAAGATGTCCTACGCTCAGTTTTTAACTGAATATCCTGGCATCGACTGGAGCACCTATTTCCTCACCATGGGTTATCCTGCCTTTAACGAAATTGTTGTCGGCCAGCCTGAACCTATCCAGGAAGTTGGTAAGATACTCACTGATACGCCTCTTGAAACTCTGCAGGCCTATGCTGAGTTCAAGGTCATCAACGATGCTTCAAGCTGTCTTTCTGACGAATTCCGTGCAAAGCGCTTTGATTTCTTTAGCCACACCCTTCAGGGTGCTCAGCAGGATAAGCCTCGTTGGAAGCGTGCCGTTAGCACCGTAGATGATGTTCTTGGTGAAGCTGTTGGAAAGATTTATGTTGAGAAGTATTTCCCTGAGAGCAGTAAGACTCGTATGAAGGAACTCGTCAACAACCTTGCAATTGCTTTAGGAGAACGCATCGATGCACAGACATGGATGAGCGAGGAGACCAAAAAACAGGCTCACGATAAGCTTTCCACTTTCTACGTAAAAATTGGTTATCCTGATAAGTGGACCGACTACTCAGCTCTTAATATCGACGAGAACAAGAGTTTTTACGAAAACATGATGGCCGCTGCTGCCTGGGGTTATGCTGATATGATCGAAAAGCATGCAAACAAGCCTGTTGACCGCGACGAATGGGGAATGACACCTCAGACCATCAATGCTTACTACAATCCTACAACCAACGAAATCTGCTTCCCTGCAGGTATTCTCCAGCCTCCTTTCTTTAATCCCGATGCTGACGATGCTGCCAACTATGGTGCCATTGGTGTTGTTATCGGTCACGAAATGACTCACGGCTTTGACGATCAGGGTAGCCAGTACGACAAAGATGGTAACCTCAATAACTGGTGGACCGAGGCTGACGGCGAAAACTTCAAAAAGCGTACAAGCCAGCTTGCAGAATACTTCAACGGTCTCGAAGCTCTTCCCGGACTAAAATGTAACGGTCAGCTCACCCTCGGTGAAAATATG
The DNA here is from genome assembly GCA_002314875.1 of Prevotellaceae bacterium UBA1746. GTDB lineage: Bacteria > Bacteroidota > Bacteroidia > Bacteroidales > Bacteroidaceae > Alloprevotella. The sequence continues at coordinate 25,656 of DCHS01000044.1, read as the reverse complement.
GCAGACCATGGTGGTCTCAATGTTGCCTACCAAGCATTTCACAACGCCCTCAAGACTAATCCTCTTAAGACTGTAGACGGATTTACTCCTGATCAGCGTTTCTTCCTCAGCTATGGTCTCATCTGGGCAAACAATTGCACAGAGCAGAGTATGCGCCAACTCACAAAGAGTGATCCTCACTCTCTCGGTAAGTGGCGTGTAAACGGTGCCCTCCCCCACATCAATGCATGGTACAACGCTTTCAACATCAAGAAGGGCAGCAAACTCTATCTTGCTCCCAAGAAGCGTGTTGATGTTTGGTAAACCATAAAACAATTCGTTATGACTAAGCCGTCATTAGTAGGCAAGGGCTACCTTGTTCCCTTTGTCCTTATTACAAGCCTCTTCTTTTTGTGGGGCTTTGCACGATCTGTTCTTGATGTACTCAACAAGCACCTCCAAGAGGTACTTGACATCTCGCGTACGGAATCATCATTAGTACAGTTCTCTGTCTATGTAGCCTATTGCCTCATGGCTATTCCCGCAGGCTTGTTCATTGCTCGCTATGGTTATCGTAAAGGAGTAGTTTTCGGACTTAGCCTTTTTGCAATTGGAGCATTCACCTTTGTTCCTGGTGAAATGATTAGCCAGGGCTCATTGTTCGCTGGTGCGGGACTGAACCCCTTCTGGATATTCCTTGCTGCTCTCTTTGTTTTAGGCTGTGGTTTGGCTTTCCTCGAAACTGCGGCAAATCCCTACTCAGCTTCTCTTGGTGACAAGGAAACTGCAGCAAGCCGTCTCAATCTTAGCCAGAGTTTTAATGGACTTGGTTGTACCATCGGCCCTCTCATTGGAGGTTTCATGCTTTTCGGCGAAAACCCATCGCTTTCCATTCCCTACAGTTTAATGGGAGGTCTCGTTGTTATCGTTGCACTTATCTTCCTTCGTGTTCAGCTACCGGAAATAAAAGATGAAACAGAAGAAGGATCTGAAGAAGGAAACAAGACCGATGGTGGACTCTTCAGTGTTTGGACGAAGCGTGCCTTTGTTCTCGGAATCATCGCCCTGCTGGCATACGAAATTTCAGAAATCTCAATCAACAGTCTTTTTGTTAACTACATGACAGATGTTCAAGGCTATGACAAAATGGACGCAGCAAAACTTCTCTCAATGGGTGGTTTGCTCATATTCATGTTGGCACGTGTATTCGGAAGTTGGGGAATGAGCAAGATTGCTGCAGAACGCTATCTCGTTCTATGTGCAGTAGGAACTGTAATAGCTAGTGCTGGCGTAATGAGCAATGTTGGCGCACACTTCAACATACCTGTACTTAGCGTTATCTGCCTCATTGCAATTTATGCTTTTGAAGCTATCATGTTCCCAACGATCTTCGCTATCTGTCTAACGGGTTTCAGTGCCACAGATATGAAGCGAGCATCGTCATTTATGATGATGACTCCTATTGGTGGAGCAATCGGTACCTTCCTCATGGCTTATTGTTCTGACCATCTCGACATGTCCACTGCATTCATCGTTCCTCTACTCGGTTACGTTGTAGTTCTTCTCTACAGTCTCATCATTAGCCACAAGAAATAAGATAAGTAAAGGAGACACCACTAAGGGTGTCTCCTATTACAAAAAATAATATCAATGACACTAAACCGTTATGTCGTTCTTTTAAAGAACACATTTAAAACCCTAAGTTGGTTTGAGATTCTGCTCCTCTGCATTATTCTCGCGCTCTCAATTGTTTCTTTTGTTCTGAAAGGACAATTCACCACGAATACCATTATTGCCGCAGCAGGTGCTATCCTCGGAGTGTTCTGCGTCGTTCTTGGAGCTAAAGGCTCTATGGCAAACTGGATTTTTGGCGTAGTAGAAGCATTTATCCATATCTATATTTGTTTCTGCACTCATATCTACGGCGACATGCTGCAGCGTCTCCTGTATAACCTTCCTATGCAATTTATCGGCTGGAAGAATTGGAGCAAACGACGCCGCGGCGACAAGGCAGAAACTATTCATACCCGTTATATGACCTGGAACCAGCGCATCATCACAGTGCTTTCCGTTATTATCGGAACTCTCGCGCTTGGAATCTTCCTAATGTATTTCGGTCCTTGGATGTATGAACAGATTACAATTCTCTTCCAGCAATTTGGATGGGGAGAGGTACAATTCAAAACCTTGAAGCCAGACTACGACACAACAAGCCAACTCTGGCTCGATGCCTTTACAACAGTAATGAGTATCATTACAATGTACATCTCAGTAAAGGCATTTGTTGAACAATGGTATATGTGGTTAATCATCAACATTGCATACATTGCGATGTGGCTGATGTCCGACAGCGATTTCTCTTTCATGACTGTCGCTAAGTATAGCGTTTACCTGATCAATACCTTCTATGGTATTTACATGTGGAATAAACTTTCAAAGAACTAATCTCACTCTCTCATAAAAACAACAAAGGCTCGCAGATTTGCGAGCCTTTGTTGTTATATTTAAATTATTACTTGATCATATCAGTGCCCATGTAAGGCTGGAGAGCTTTGGGAACGCGAATGCCTTCGGGGGTCTGGTTGTTTTCGAGAAGAGCTGCAACAATACGGGGAAGAGCAAGGGCAGAACCATTAAGAGTATGGCAAAGTTCAATCTTCTTGTCTTCTGCACGGCGGTAACGGCAGTGGAGTCGATTTGCCTGATAGCTATCGAAGTTACTTACAGAACTTACCTCGAGCCAACGCTTCTGAGCCTCAGAATAAACTTCAAAGTCGTAGCAGATAGCAGCAGTGAAACTCATATCGCCACCGCAGAGACGGAGAATACGGTAAGGAAGTTCAAGTTTCTGAAGGAGTCCTTCAACGTGAGCAAGCATTTCCTTATGGCTCTCATCACTATGCTCGGGCTTGTCAATACGAACAATCTCAATCTTTGAGAATTCATGGAGTCTGTTCAAACCACGGACATCCTTACCATAGCTACCAGCTTCACGACGGAAACACTGGGTATAAGCACAGTTCTTAATGGGAAGATCCTTTTCGTCAATAATAACATCACGATAGATATTTGTAACGGGAACCTCTGCGGTAGGAATCATATAGAGGTTATCGAGATTGCAGTGATACATCTGGCCTTCCTTATCGGGCAACTGGCCAGTACCATAACCACTTGCTTCGTTAACAACGGTAGGAGGCATAATTTCAGTATAACCGCTTGCACGTGCTTCATCAAGGAAGAAATTAATGAGGGCACGCTGGAGACGAGCACCCCAACCTTTATAGACAGGGAAGCCTGCGCCGGTAATCTTAACACCAAGGTCGAAATCGATAAGGTCGTACTGCTTTGCAAGTTCCCAATGAGGAAGACGAGCAGACTCAACTACGGGATTTGCTGTCCAATTACCTACGGTATCACCTTCCTGGCATTCGCGAAGATTACTCTTCACAACGAGATTGTCTTCAGCAACGCCACCTTCGGGTACAAGATCGTAAGGAACATTGGGAATGGTATACAGAACCTGAAGACGTTCAGCCTCAGCAGCCTTAGTAGCCTCATCGAACTGAGCAGACTTTGCCTTGAGTTCTGCTACCTGCTTCTTTGCAGCTTCAGCTTCTTCACGCTGACCGTTCTTCATAAACATTCCGATGCTCTTTGCTAACTTATTCTGTTCAGCGAGACAAGCATCCTTTTCATTTTGTGCAACTTTACGACGGTTGTCAATTTCAAGAACCTTTTCAATGGCTTCACGAGCACCAGCGAAGTGCTTCTTTTCCAAGCCACGGATGACGGCTTCTTTGTCGTCAAGAATTTGTTTAATAGTAAGCATTGTGTATATATTTTGAATTATTTTGATTACTGAATTACAAGAACACGCTGTGATGTTTCAAGGTCTTCGGATGCGATAGTCCCCACGGTAATCTCAGGAGTATGTCCATAAAGGATAAGATTGTAGGTTGCGACTTCTGAATCCTTATAGTTTTCCTTGGAAGCATAGACCTTAATGGTATACTTCTGTTCCAATGAAATATTAGCAGTATTTGTATTACCATTCTTTTCAGCAACAATGGAATTGGCCTCTTCTACAGCATCGATATTAGAAATTTCATAATGGTAGGTTACCTGGAAATTACCACAAGACATCGTTAGACGGCCATTGGAATAACTAAGAGTTGGTGTAGGCAGTTTATAAACTACAATAGACTCCAAATTCCATGTAACTCCATCAGTATTGGACGGGTCCACAGTCAGATGATAGGGTTTACCGTCTAGAAGAATATCAGCTTCTATATAGAGAGAAATATCTACACCTAGTGTTGCATCATCTTCAGGTGTAATTGCAACAGACTCTTTATCGAGTTCAGAGAAGTTGAGCGTCATTGTTGTAGCATCAACATCAATTGAAGAAATGCCTATAGAACAAACATCCTTCTGTGTATCATGACGGAAGAGAGTTGCCCTGTTTACTGTCATAATTTCTAGAGAATCAAATCCTCCGAGAGCCACAGTGATCTGCTTCAAATCTTCGAAGATTTGGGGCTTTTCTGCAAGAGGTGTAACAACAGTGACAGTGGGTTCTTCTATTAGTTTTGCTGGTACTTCCCATGAAAGCGAATCACTATCAAGTTTGAAGGCAAAGGAATAATAATTCTTAACTTCGTCAGTCTTTACCAGAATTTCGCCTTCAACCTCAAGACGAAGTACTCTCATAATAGAGTCAGAAGAAATTAGTTCAAAGTCTTCATCACTCATCTTAGTAAACTGCAAAGTCAGAACATTGCCTTCAGCAATAATGTTGTCTGCTGTTACATATTCATTACCATCAAGTGATAGGGTTGCTGAGATATTAGGAGATGTTACGTCATCAACACCCTCAAATCGGAGAGCAATTTGACGAAGATCATTGTAAGAAACGACAGAATCCGTCAAAACGACAATATCAGTAGGTACAGGCTTCTGAATAGCAGGAACTATCCAATGGGGATTCTGGCCATCCTCATCCGAATTGAATGAATAGGTCGTTCCATCCAAGATGATTTGTGCGCTAAGGCTTAACGAAAATTCAAAACTACTAATGGTATTGTCAGAGACCAAAACGTCCTTCTCGTCAAGTTGATCAAATTTCAAAAATAATTGATTACCCTTAAGAACAACATCGTCTGTACTGAGTTCCATGAGTTTAGTACCTTCTTTGTACAGCGTTGCCTGCACATAGCCTGCACCAAGACGGTCGACTTCAAGATTCTCATAGGTTCCAAATGAGACGGAAACCGTTTTCAACTCCTCATATGAAGAAACAAGCGTATTACTTTCAGGAGTATAACTTATGACATTAACATCGAGAGGGAACACGCTGGGAATATAGTGCATGGGAACTTTCCATATAACACTATCATTCTCATCAATGCCAATTTTGAGATCAAAGTAGCATTCATCAATTACAACTTTTCCTTCAGCCTTAAAGCTTATAGCATTAACGATACCTTCTTCGTGGAGAGTAAACATCTCTTCTGTAAGATTATCGAAACAGAATGTTATCTGCTTATCGCCATACAGGATTGCATTAGCAGTTGCAATGATAGAGTCATTCATCCACAGCGAAGCTTCTAGATTATAGCCTTCAGCTGCGGAAATAGTATCGATACCATCAAAGGACACATTGATACGCTTCAATGTCTCATAAGTATCAACATCACCACAAGCGGGACAGATAGTATGTCCTGAAGGACCGACTACAACTTGATACGAATGTGCAAAATACTGAGTCCAATATCCCTTCTTAAAATCTGAAGTTCCACCATAATTGTACCAGTCAGTATATTCTTTAGGGAAATAGAGCGAACAATTCGAATTAATACTCTGGAAAACAGTTTTATCCGCGATCTTTGGACTCTCTGCCAAACTATGAACCTCAAGCAAACCAGAACAGTTATAAAAAGCCTGTTTACCCAATGACTTCACATTCTCAGGAATTGTAATCTTGGTAAGACCAGTACAACTTTCAAATGCAGAAGTAGAAATATCTGTAATCGTATTGGGTAACTGAATAGAAGTAATCTTGTCATAAGCATTAGCAAATGCATTTGCTCCAATTCGAGTTACAATATACTCTTTACCATTGATTTCCACCTTAGAAGGAATGACTATATCACCAGAATAGGAATTGCGAGTTTCCTTCGTACCACTTAAACTCAAAACCTCAGCCTCGGTAGTGTTAATGGGACTATAGTTCATCTTGTATACAGCAGGAACAGTCCATGACACATTGGTCATATCAAAAGCATATACATCTCCGTCAAGTGTAAGCTGAGCATCAATGTTAGCTGTAAAGGTAAATACCGCACTTGCATCAGCAGATTCAACCAAATCCTTTGTGATATTAGGAACATGGAATATCAAATGATTACCTTCGCACTCTCCATAAGAAATTGCAATACGATTTTTTCCCTGATATAATTGGAGCGAGGGATCGTTTGAAGCTAACGCATCAAATCCTACTTTTTCAAAACCGTTAAAAGTCAGGACAACAGTCTTGAGATCTTCGTAAGATTCAAGTCTTGAATTGTTTTGGGGAACAAGGATAATAGCACTGGTATCAAAATCCTTAATTTCCTGATAGGTCTTACGAACATTCCAAACAACCTCACTGCCTTCTCCTCCTATAGAAAATGCATAAGAACAAGAATCGCAGATCACTGTTCCTTCGACAAGCAAACCTACTGTCGTGGACTCTGCAAGAGTATGGGTATAGAAAGCTTCGGCAGGAAGACCAGAGAAATCTATAGCCATAACATTGTGCTCAAAACTGATACAAGAATCGCTAACAGCAAAGATTTCTTCTTCCTCATCATTGTAGAGAGAAGCATTGATATGCAAAGAATCCTCAGGAAGGCAGTGTGATAAAGAATCGATTCCTTCAAAAGTAACATAAACAGTCTTCAACAATTCATAAGACGATAGTTTCTTGTCACGTCCAGGAAGGATTGTAAAACCAGAAGGAATTTTAATCACAGGTTCCTCAATTACTATTGTATCCACAACTGTAGTGTCTACGAGAGTGCTGTCTACAAGTGTACTGTCTACAAGTGTACTGTCTACGAGTGTACTGTCTATAGAGGTCGAATCAATAATTGTGCTATCAACAATCGAAGTATCAACTAGCGCACTGTCAATTATAGTACTATCATTGAAGGTTCTATCTATTACGACAGAATCGACTAACGTAGAATCTGAAGATGAGACAACATCCTCTGAAACCATTGCGTTGGCAATAGAAAAGAGAAATGGTAAAAAAATGAGAGAAAATACGATGTGAAATATATTTTTCATTTCTTATTTTTCTTTGTTTTGAATTTCTTCGTGAGCTTTGCCTTAAGAATCACGATATCTTCAACTGGTCTATCGTTGCCATCAGTTTTAACCTTCTGAATTACGTCAACAACATCCATACCTTGGAGAACTTCTCCGAATACACTGTATGAACCATCAAGATGAGGAGCACCACCAATAGTCTTGTACATCTCACGCTGATCAGCGGTAAGCGTATAAGTTCCATTCGTCCACTGAGTAATTCTTCGCTGTGCACCATCTAATTCAAGATCATTAAATACACGTCCAGTGACAATATAGAACTGCTCACAAGAGGATTTCTTTTCCGGATTCACATCATCCCCCTCTCGAGCTGCTGCCAACGCGCCACGTTTATGGTAATAAGTAGGAACCATAAATTCCGCAGGAATCCAATCTTTGTGATCTTCATACCCGTCTCCAAGGAGAGCACCAGATTTAGCATTCTTAGAAGAATGATCTCCCGACTGTACCATAAATTCATTGATAACGCGGTGGAAGAGAACGCCGTCGTACACCTTATGCCTAACATTATAGATGAAACGATCACGATGAAGAGGCGTCTCATTAAAGAGCGCTAAAACAATAGTACCTTTTGAAGTTTCAAGTGTAACCTCTGCCCTTCTTTCCCTTGCAGAAAGAGAACAAACGAAGATGAGGGATATCAGCGAGAGAAGGAATCTTTTCATATACAAAAACAGATTGGTTGGAAAGCCTATAAAATTGCGCACAAATTTAATAATTTCATTGCAAAAGGCAAAGAATATCCCCCGAAAATCGAAGAGTAAGGTAATTTTGAGGGCTATATTGTAAACAATGCATTCATAAAAAAGAATTAGTGAAGATGCACAAATGCCATCTTCACTAATTCATTATTATTTTTCAATCAGGATGTCGTCAGCATATTGCCCGGAAACTTCAGAACCATTACGGTAAACCATCGTACCACGACCATTTCGCATACCATTAATGAATTGTCCTTCATAACGGGTTCCGTTGGAATAGAAATAGATTCCGGAACCGTTGATGTCATCGTTTCGGAAGTCTCCAGTATAGACGTCGCCATTAATCATACGAAGGGTTCCACGGCCTTGGCGTTTTCCATCATTGAAGTCTCCTTCGTAGGTAGCACCACTCGGATATGTACATTTTCCTTTTCCGTCCCGGATTGCATTAACAAACTGGCCTTCATAGACAGTACCGTCATGATAACGCATAATGCCTTTGCCAGTCACTCTTTCTTGAAGGAATTCACCTTCATAGACATCACCATTGGTATAAAAATACTTGCCATTGCCTTCTCTGAGATTCATTTTGAAGTCTCCTTCATAGATTTCACCACAGGGAAAGACGTAACGACCGGTTCCATTCATAGCACCACAATAGAAATCTCCTTCGTAAGTTCCACCATTAGCAAAATGATAAACACCACGGCCAATGATTTCGCCTTTTTGAAATTCTCCTTCATAGACATCACCATTTGCGTAGGAGCAGCGGCCTCTACCTTGTAACGCATCTGCATACCATTCTCCTTCACGAACATCTCCGTTGGCTTGGCTACAAGTTCCCTTACCATAAAGTTTTCCATTAGTCCACTGCCCTACAAAGACAGTTCCGTCAGGCATAGTCTTTGTACCTTTTCCGTTTGGATTACCGGCTTTCCACTGACCGATAAATACTGTACCATCTGCCCAGGAATAAGTACCTTGACCTTCAATAATATTATTGAGGTATTCTCCTTCATATCGGTCACCGCTGGGGAATTCACAAACCGCCTTTCCATTGAGAAGGCTATTATGATATTCTCCAACAATACGCATGCCGTTGGCACAAATCATTGTACCAAGGCCTTCTAACTGACCGTTAACAACCTTACCAGTGTAGCGATCGCCATTAGGAAGTATCATAGTGCCATTCTTCTTTCTTGCGTTAATACCCAAGACAAAGAAGAATGACACTATTATAAATAATACACGAGTACTACACATTAATCTTCCTTAGAGACATGGCGGATAATGCCGTGTTTACTATTAGAGATAAATTCCGTGATTTCAAGAATCTCAGGATCCTTTGCAATCTGCTCATGAATCTTAATTACCGCGTCTTCCAATGAGAAATTGCCAGCAGTAATCAAACGGAAAGCATTATTTATATGGCGAAGCGTACGTTCATTGCAATCAGGAAGGACATGCTTCATGACAATACTGTTTGTACCATGGAAAGAAGCAGGATTACCGCCGAAAATAGCGTAAGGAAGAATATCCTTTTGTACGCGACAACCGCTCTGGAGAAGTGAACACTTTCCAACTCGAACCTGATGTTGAACGACACATGCAGACGAAAGAATTGCATGATCATGGATTTCACATTCTGGAGCTACACTTACAGAAATACCAAGAACGCAAGAATCACCAATCTTTACATCATGGCAAATATGAACTTTGTTCATCAAGTGGTTGTTGTTGCCAATCTCAGTTGCAGTTTCTTCAGTAAGAGAACCTGCAATTACCACATTCTCACGGATCTCATTATTATCACCTATACGAAGCTGGCTACGTGTACCAGGAACGTAGTGGAAATCCTGAGGGATACTACCGACTACAGCATTTTGATATACCGTGTTATTAGCACCCATACGAGTACCATTAAGGATACATGCGTTAGACATGATGACGCAGTTATCACCAATCTCCACATCACCTTCAATATAAGCAAAAGGACGAATGTCGACGTTCTCACCAATCTTTGCTGCGGGGTCGACATATGCTAAGGGATGAATCATAAATCTAATAGTTTAAGGTAAAAGAATTTTACTCGCGTCCACCACCAAGAGCTTGATAGATCTTGATAACAGCCTGAACCTTATCGTAACGGTTATTTGTGATATTTAACTGACCGTTGAGAAGATTCATCTGTGCTGTTAGCAGTTCGAGATAGCTGGTAGAATTTCCATTATGGAACAAGAACTCAGTGTCATCGTAAGCCTTCTGTAATTGTTCGAGTGACTGCTCAGACAAAGATGTACGTTCGCATGCTGTATTATAAGAAGCCAAAGCATTGCTTACTTCTACACCAGCATCAATCAACTTCTGGCTGAATTCAAGTTCAGCAGATTCAGCATTAAGTTTGGTGATCTGGAGATTTCCACGAAGTTTTCCCTGAGCAAACAAAGGCTGAGTAAGAGAGGCAACACCTGCGGCAATCATCTTACCTGGATTCATAATCATAGTACCGAGTGAATTTGTAAATTCTCCAGTACCAACAATCTTAATCACGGGACAGAAAGCACCACGAGCAGCCTGGATGCCGTAGAAACAGTTCGCCATTTTTGCTTCAGCTAAAGCTACGTCAGGACGATTGCTCAACATCTGAAGAGGAACACCCACCTTGAATTCTTCAGGGAATCCATCAGCCGTGAAGGTTCCTCGCTCAATAGCATGAGGCGTCTCATGACAAAGTTTACAGATAGAGTTCTCCATCTGGCGAATGTTATCTTCAATCAAAGGAAGGGAAGCCTCAATCTGAAGAACCTGAGCCTTTGCACTTGCAATGGCAGCAGAGTTAACCATACCGAATTCCTTCATAGCCTCCATGGTCTGGATATCCTTTTCCCAGAGTTCAAGGTTCGCCGTTGTAATACGATGCTGCTCATCAAGCAACTGAAGACCATAATACATATTGGCAATACCCGTAATAATAGAGGTGCGAATAGACTGTTTAGCATAGTTTGTCATCAAAACAGAAAGTTCGCCCTGCTTACGAGCATTGTAAAGTGTACCAAAAGCATCAGCCTGCCAGCTTGCAGCAAGAGGAAGTTCATAAACTTTATTGCTGGTGGCACCATCCATAAATACTCGGGAAACGGTACCAGAGGGAGAGAACGCAAGCTGAGGGAGATAAGCAAGCTTATTTAACTTTAAACCAATTTCAGCCTGCTGAATGGTAATATCAGCCTTTTGAAGATCAACATTCTGGTCAAGGGCCTTTTTGATAAGACTCTGAAGTTGGGGTTCGGTAAACACTTCCTGCCAGGGAGTATTGCCGAACGATGTGGTATCAGTCAATGCCAGAGGAGCATCAGCTGCAATAGGATCACGATAGACATCCTTTGTCAACTGCTCGACGGTTTCATTGTCACGCTCATAGTGGCCATAGAGTTTATTGAAAACACTACAACTGCTCAGCAACGCCGTACCTGCAAAAATATATAAATATGAAAATTTCATAAATGTAGGAATAAGGGAGCAAAGCTCCTGTATATAATAATAGAAATGTGCACATTCGCAGAGCAATTACCCTGCGATGTGGCTAACATTTACTTTGTGTACTGAACAATATCGGCATTAGCCTCAGCAGAATGTTCATCACTGAAGTCCATAGGAGTAAACTTCTCCTGGAGAGCCTGGAAAATTCTGAAAAGAGCAGGAACGATAAATATCTGACAGAGCATACCTATGAGCATACCACCGATGGCAGCGGTACCGAGAGCTCGGTTACCGTTTGCACCAACACCAAAGGCAAACATCAGAGGAAGGAGACCGACAATCATGGCAAGAGAGGTCATCAAGATAGGACGGAGACGAGCAGCAGCACCAAGCATAGCAGCCGAAGTGATGCTCATACCCATCTTACGACGATCAAGAGCGAACTCTACAATCAAGATTGCGTTCTTTGCCAAAAGACCGATCAACATAATCAAAGCAATCTGCGTATAGATACTATTGGATGGAGTACCCAAAATCATACCCATTAATTGACCAACCATACCAGGAACCATACTCAGACCTCCCATCATCCAAACGAAGATAAAGGTACCAGCAAGACCGAAGGGTACAGAAAGCAAAACAGCGAATGGCAAGATATAACTTTCATATTGTGCAGAAAGCAACAGATATATGAAGACGAAACAAAGGAGGAAGACCATACCCGTACTTCCACTATTACCACTTGCTTCTTCACGGGTAAGACCAGAGAATTCGTAAGAATAACCTACGGGAAGACTAGTCTTAGCGCACTCTTCAATTGCCTTAATGGCCTGACCTGAAGTATAACCGTCAGCTGGATTACCATTAATGGAGATAGAGGTAAAGAGGTTAAAACGACTGATAACATCAGGACCCTTGGAAGGTGTTAAAGTCATAAATTCTGTAATCGGACACATTTCGCCCATTCTGTTACGAACCTTAACTTTAAGCAATGATTCATAGTTAGAGCGCTGGCTCTCAGGACCCTGAATCATTACACGGTAAATCTTACCAAAACGGTTGAAGTTAGAAGTGTAAAGACCACCATAGTAGCCCTGCAAAACGCTAAGAACATCGGCAGGACTTACACCTGCACGCTTACACTGAGCAGCATCGATATCAATAGTATATTGTGGGAAGTTGGTAGAGAAAGTGGTCTGGGCACTTTGGATTTCTGGACGCTCTGAAAGTTCAGCACAAAAGTCCTTAGCAACCTTTTCAAAATCTGTAATCTCACCACCTGTACGGTCCTGAAGATTCAATGTAAAACCGTTAGACACACCATAACCCATAATCATAGGAGGTGAGAAAAACAACACCTGAGCATCCTTGAAGGACTTCTGAGCTTCAAGGAAGAGATTTATGAAAACGAGGTTTGCACTTTCTGTAATGGGATTGCGCTCACTCCAGTCCTTTAGTTTAACAATACAAGAACCATAAGATGGTCCCTGACCGCCCATGAAAGAGAAACCAGAAACCATAGTTGAACTCTTCACCAAGGGACTTGAACGTACCATGGAGTCAACCTGAGCCAGAAGTTTTTCCGTACGGTCCTGGGATGTTCCAGGAGGCATCGTAATAACACCCATCAAAGTACCGGTATCTTCACCAGGAACGAGAGTAGTAGGAGTAACGCTCATCAAACCAACAAGGGTAATGATACTTACTACAACCAAGACTATAGTAAGATAAGGACGAACAATGAAGCGGTTAACACCTTTTTTATACTTTTCAAGGAGACGATCATAGAAACTATTGAAAGAATCAATGAAACGCTGACCGAAAAGACCGAGGATGGCAAGGATAGCAACAATATATGCTATAATGCTTACAAATACATTCTCAAACTGGTAGCAGTCAAGAACCATCAAGACAATGGTAAGGATAAGAAGGATAAGCGTAACAACAGGCGGGAAATTCAAGCCGAAACGCTTGGGTGAATACTTCTTCTTGATGACTTCCTTGGCTGCATCCTGAGCATCTGAGAATCTTTCAGAGAAAGTTGTTTCACCACCTTCTTGAGTCTTATGAGGTTTCAGGAAGATAGCACAAAGAGCGGGTGAAAGGGTCAATGCATTCAAAGCAGAGAAACCGATAGCAACTGCCATGGTAATACCGAACTGGCGATAAAAAGCACCACTGGTACCACCCATAAAACTTACAGGGATAAATACGGCCATCATCACCAAAGTAATGGAGAGAATAGCACCACCCAGTTCACTCATAGCATCGAGAGAAGCTTTTCGGGCCGAGGTATATCCCATATCGAGTTTCGCATGTACTCCTTCTACAACCACAATGGCATCATCGACTACGATAGCAATTGCCAGCACAAGAGCCGACAACGTCAAGAGGTTTATAGAAAATCCAATAACATAGAGAACGAAGAATGTACCGATCAATGCTACAGGAATTGCAACAGCAGGAATAATAGTTGAACGCATATCCTGCAAGAAGATGAATACAACAAGGAATACGAGCAAGAACGCTTCTATCAAAGTCTTGATAACCTCGTGGATAGAAGCATAGAGGAAATCGTTTGCATTCTGAGAGACATTATATTCCAAACCAACGGGGAGATCATCTCTTGTATCATCAAGGAGCTTTTCGATATCATTGATAATCTGTGTTGCATTAGAACCTGCAATCTGGGCAACCATCATGTTACAAGCATTATGGCCATTAACAGTACCACCCCATGCATAAGATTCGCGACCAAGTTCACAACGAGCAACATCACCCAAACGGATGAGTGTACCATCGGTGTTGGACTTGATAACCATATTCTCAAATTCTGACGCTTCCTGGAGACGGCCCTTGTAACGAAGAGTGTACTGGAATGTATTACCATCACGTTCACCAACAGTACCAGGAGCAGCTTCAACATTCTGTTCTGCAAGAATACCAGAGATATCTGAGGGTACTAAACCATACTGAGCCATCTTATCAGGATCGAGCCAGATACGCATGGCATAGGAACCACCCATTACGGTAACATCACCTACACCGTTCACACGCTGAACAGCGGGGAGGACATTAATCTTTACGTAGTTTTCAACAAACTCTCTTGTATAACGGTCCTGAGCATCAACAACGGAGAAAATCATCAACATTGAGCTCTGACGCTTTGTCGTAATAACACCAATACGGGTCACCTCAGAAGGAAGATAACCTGCTGCCTTGCTCACACGATTCTGAACATTTACGGCAGCCATGTCAGGGTCAGTACCCATCTTGAAGGTAATACTGATTGTAGCAGAACCTGAGTTGGTGGCACTTGAGGAGATATAGTCCATATTCTCCACACCGTTGATCTGTTCTTCAATAGGAGCAATGACAGCATTTAACACCGTCTGAGCATTTGCACCCGGATATGAGGTGTAAACAGAAACAGTAGGAGGAGCGATATCAGGATACTGGGTAATAGGTAGGGAAACAAGTCCCAGGAAACCGAGTAAGACGATGAAGATTGAAATCACCGTCGAAAGCACCGGTCTATTAATAAAAGTATCGAGTTTCATTTTTATAAGTACTTTTGAAAAGGATCAAATTAACAACGACCTAAATGATAATAACGGGGTCATTTATTAAGTAAATGAAATTACTGACCAGGCATTGCCTTGTCGGCCATATGCTGCTTGGACTTTTCACGCTGAGCGTCGCTTTGAGCCTGGGTGATAGGTTTAATTTCCATACCATCCTTTAACTTGTTAACGCCTTCGATGACAATCTTTTCACCAGTATTAAGACCGCTGGTAACAACATAGTTTGAACCATCATTCTGCTCAAGAACGGTGATTTCGGTTGTCTTCACCTTATTGTCCTTATCAACAACATAAACGAAGATCTTATCCTGAATCTGATAAGTAGCCTTCTGGGGAATGATAATCGCATTCGCCTTGTGAACAGGGAACTTAAGAACACCGGTTGCACCTGAACGAAGGAGTTTGTTGGGATTTCTGAAAGTAGCACGCATCTGAAGAGAACCAGTGCTCTGATCGATAACACCACTGAAGCTGCTGACAACACCCTGCTCGCTATAGGTTGAACCGTCTGCAAGGATGAGTGTTACATTGGGAAGGCTGCGACGAGCAGCTTCACTGCTACCATTAGAGCGTGTCAGTTCGAGGAACTGCTTTTCCGTCATTGAGAAGTATGCATACATCTGTTCGAGGTTACTAACTGTCGTCAGAGGCTGAACAATAGAGGGGCTGACAAGAGAACCTACGCGGTAAGGAATCTCACCAATTACACCACTGCTGGTAGCACGAACAGAGCAGTAGCTCAACTGATCAGCGGCAGACTTATATGCAGCCTCTGCCTGAGAAAGTTGAGCCTTGTACATTGCGAGGGTATTTACTGCAACGTCATAATCATACTTGCTAATGATATTGCGTTCAAGGAGTGCCTTCTTATTGGCAACAGTAAGTTCCTGGGTAGAGATGCTTGCCTTGGAAACATTTACTGCAGCTCTTGCCTGCTCAACCGCAGCCTGGTATTGGGTAGGATCAATAACAAAAAGAACCTGACCTGCACGAACGAAGTCACCTTCGTCAACGAGCTGACGAGTAATGTTACCGGAAACTTTGGGACGAATCTCTACGTCCTGGCTACCTTTGATAGTAGTAGGATACTTTGTACTAAGATCAGCATTTGAGAGAGCAATGGTCTCAACGGCATATTCGTTGTTTCCCATCATCATGCTGCTCTGCTGTGATTTGTTTCCAGAACAAGACACGAGGACTAATCCAAGAACTAAATAAGCAATTTTCTTCATAAATGAAATTATTTTGTTGTTATTATTATTTGCAATGTTTGGTATGTTCTATTCGAGTGTATAACGAGCTACTAAGAAAAAAGTAGATAAAAGGGCATACTCTACCCTTTCAATATGCAAAATTACAACAAAAAACTCACTAAGACCAAATAGTTTCCCCTAAAAATTCGGATTTTATAACTATTTAAGGAAATACAGACAAGATTGGCAAATAATTCTAGCAAAAACAAGTTTTTTATATATAAAAACAATTGAAAGGAACATAAAAAAGGCTTCCTTTTGAGAAGCCTTTTTATTGAAAGAGTAATATCGTTTGTAGGGTAATCTTCTATATTAATATACAAAAACATTAGAAGTTCAAGAGTATGGCACCCGCAATCAAACAATTGACTAGCATAAAAAGTGGGGTAAAGCGGAAATGCTTGATACCTATCACAGTTGATACTAAGCAAAGAAGAATGATAAGAGCATGCCAAACATCTTTTGGAAAAAGATAGATGGGAACCATTATCATGACCATGAGGAATACTATGGCCTGAACCACTGCAACCAGATCATAACGACGGCCTGAAACCACACGATATCCATAACGAAGCGCGATGATAAGCAAAGGAGGCCAGCCTCCTTGCAAGGCGCCCCAGCAATAGGGAGCTATCGTTTTCCAGGCGAAGCCCAAAATAATGACCACGGCAAGACAGGCAAGAGCGAAGAACCCTTGCTTATTCTGCTTCACACGCTTTTCTGCGCTAAAAGATTTTAGTCTTGCCATTTGCTTTCTTATATCGTATACGGAGAACCCTATACTCGATAGTGTTTCGGTTTATTGATGCTGTTCACGATATAGATCGTTTACAGTCTTAACTGGGTTGAAGGTTGCGAGAGGAACTTCAACAAATACTGTTGACCAGTCACTCATTGCACCATTCCAAAGACCGGGGAGTTCAAGGGCCTTAAGTTCCTTACCATCCTTGCTCTTGTGAGAAATAAAGCCGGTTGCAGGATCAACATATTCGGGAAGATTGAACTTTTCTCCCTTGAAGTCCTTGATCGCACAAACGAGGTCAACAGGATTGAAGTGGGTGCCATTTTCAAACATCGCCTTCTTCTCGGGATCACTCATATCAATCTGGCTGCTTTCGAGAACCTGAAGACTTACAGTTCCGTCAGGATTGTAAGCGAGGAACGGACCACCACCAGGTTCACCTACATTGCGAACCATACCGCAAACGCGCATAGGACGATTCAACTTGCAATAGAGGTAATCGATAAGTTCAAGACCTTCGAGAGCACCGGCAGCTTCGCTGTGGCAGCGAAGATCGTTTTCAAGGAAAGCGAGAATTTCCTGAAGACGCTCTTCGGGTACATTGCCCTCCTCAAGTTCTTCGAGATAAGCAAATGCCTTCTGCTGAAGACTAACGAGAACACCAGCGAGCAACTTCTTATAGGTTACAGTGTCACCCTTCAAACGATCGGGTACAACGTTGTCAATATTCTTAATGAAAACGATGTCTGCATTAATATCATTCAAGTTTTCAATCAAAGCACCATGACCACCAGGACGGAAGAGAAGACTACCATCTGCATTGCGGAAAGGAGTATTGTCTGCATTAGCAGCTACAGTGTCGGTAGAAGGCTTCTGCTCGCTGAAAGTGATATCATAGCGTGCGTCATACTTCTTTTCATAATCCTTAGCAACATTCTTAGCAAGTGCCTCAAAGAGAGGTCGATGTTCGGGGCTAACCGTAAAGTGAACGTTAACCTTACCTTCTGAATCCTTAGCATAGAGAGCACCCTCAACGAGGTGTTCTTCGAAAGGAGTACGAGCACCGCTTTCATAACGATGGAACTTCAAAAGACCCTTGGGGAGTTTTCCGTAATTCAAACCGTCAGCGCCGAGCATACCAGCAACAACTGCCTTGTACTGACCTTCAGCGATGAGAGCAGCAGCATCTTTACCATGCTTTGCAACGAGTTTTTCATTGAGGTCAGCAAGGAAAGCAGCATCCCCCAGACGATCGAAATACTTCTTTTCAAAATCAGTGGTAGGAACATCATAATCAGCATCAAGGAAAGCAAACATGTCCTTGAACATACGACTTGCAGCACCACTGGCAGGAACGAACTTCACAACACGGTTTTCTGTGTCATCAGCATACTCGTCCCAAGTTTCAAGATAAGCAGCACGCTCCTCTTCTGTGGGAACATAGATTCCACGATTTTCGATGCTTGCAGCACCACTCAGTTGAAGGTAGGGAAAGCCAGCTACGAAGCTTGCCAACTGCTGATTGAGTTTCTCTGCTGAAATACCTTTCTTTTCAAGAAGGGCCTTGTCATTCTCGTTAATCATTATATTAAATTTTAGGAGTTATTGTTTAATGAATGCGAACTTTAGCGATTGCTTTCTTTATTTTTCCTTCTCCGATGATTGGGGCATGGGCATCTTCGGGGTACATAATATAAAAATGACCAGGAAGTGCCTTGAAATAAGTTTGAGCAGTCTCATTATAGAGAGCAAAGTCATCTGTTTCGTTAAAAGGAGCATCACTTTCCACTTTCAATTCGGAAGTCGGAGTCCAACCACAAATTTCTTCACCAGTTAGGGGGAAATGTACATCGATATATTCGCGATGGATTTCGAGTTTCTGGTTATCCCGTGTCTTAAGTTCTGGCTCAGCCATATTTATATAAAGTTCTGTACCATCGAGAACAATTCTTTCCAGAGGGAACTGCGAAAGATCATGCTCTGCAACAAATTTGAAGAGCTTTTCAAAGGCGGGATGCAAAGCAGCATAACGTTCCCAGTCACAGAGTTTACCGAGTATCATATCCTATTGAAATGAAGTCATTATTTAGGGGTAGCAACAGCAAAATGCTGTCAGTACACAATTTTTCGCCTACAAATTTAGCAATAATGCTTTGAAATACCAAAGAAAATCTTTATTTTTGTACAAATTTAGCACATTAATGCCATTTTTGGACTGAAAAATATGTACAAGACGCTGTCTGACTTTCTCAAAGAACATTTCGACGGAAAAATACAAAAACTCAGTATCAACGCGGGTTTTACTTGTCCTAATCGTGACGGCACGGTGGGTTGGGGAGGATGTACTTACTGCAATAATCAGTCCTTCAATCCTGAATACTGCGAGACTTCAGAGAGTGTTACTGAACAGTTGGAACGTGGAAAGGAGTTCTTTGCAAGAAAATATCCTTCAATGAGATACCTTGCCTATTTCCAAGCATACACTAGTACATATGGTGAAGTTGAACATTTAATTTCGCTCTATGAAGAGGCATTAAAAGTCAAGGATATCGTCGGCCTTGTTATAGGAACGCGTCCTGATTGCATGCCCCCTACCCTCCTTTCTTATCTTTCCGAACTTGCCAAGCGGACTTTTGTTATGGTAGAATACGGTGTAGAGTCCTGTCTCGACCGTACTCTGCTTCGCATTAACCGCGGACATGATTTTTCCTGTGCTGCTGAAGCAATTCGTAAGACGCACGACGCCGGCATTTACGTTGGCGTTCATCTCATTCTCGGTTTGCCGGGAGAAAGTCATGAAGATATCATGTCTCAGGCTGAATTACTAAACAATCTCCCTTTGGATACTCTGAAACTGCATCAATTACAAATAATCAAGGGAACGAAGATGGCAAAAGAATATGCCGAGCATCCCGAAGATTTTTCGCTTTACAAGACCTCCGAAGAATATGCGGATCTAGTTTGTGATTTCATCATCCGCCTACGACCTGACATCACTCTCGAACGTTTCACTTCGTCTTCTCCCAAATCTCTTCTTATCGCTCCTGACTGGGGGATGAAGAACTACGAATTCGTGGAGCTTGTAAAAAAGCGCCTCGCGTTGTTAGGTCGTTAGAACAGCACATTAAAAATGGTTCACTTGTAAACTTTGCAAGAACAGAAAACCATGAAAAAAGTCTCGTGGATCAGGAATAACCTGAAGCACGAGACTTTATTTAACTTCCAAACCCATAGTCTTCGCCTTTTCCATGATAAAAGAAAGAGCTGGTTCATGATCATTAGGAACTTCACCATCGAGGATGGCATCTTTAAGAGCAGTCTTGAGGATACCAACTTCCTTGCAGGGTGTCAAACCGAAAATTTGCATAATCTCATCACCATCAACTGGTGGCTGGAAATTGCGGATGCGGTCTTTCTCTTCGATATCGACGAGTTTCTGACGCACAAGCTGATAGTTCTCACGGAAACCACGCTTACGCTGCTCATTTTTACTGGTAATATCAGCCTCGCAAAGGAGCATGAGATCATCTATGTCATCACCTGCTTCAAACAGCAAACGACGAACTGCAGAATCCGTAACTTCCTCATCGGCGATATTAATCGGTCGCATGTGAAGATCAACGAGTTTCTCTACATACTTCAAACGCTCGTCGAGAGGGAGTTTCATACGATGGAAAAGAGGTTTTACCATCCTCATTCCTAAATAGTTGTGATTATGGAAAGTCCAACCAACCAAAGGATCCCAACGCTTCGATTTGGGTTTCCCTATATCGTGCAGAAGAGCACCCCAACGGAGCCAGAGATTGTCGGAATTCTTAGCTACATTATCAAGAACTTCCAAAGTATGGTAGAAGTTATTCTTATGTTTTCTTCCGTTGCGTTCCTCAACAATATCAAGGGCTGAAACCTCAGGAAGAATCAACTCCAAAAGACCACAGCGCTGCAATTCCACGAAACCAATACTAGGATTCGGCGCTTTCATAATTTTGTTGAGTTCATCTATGATTCTCTCCTGAGAAATAATCTTTATACGCTCTTTGTTGCGTTCGAGGGCTGCAAAGGTTTCCTCTTCAATCGTAAATTTGAGCTGCGTTGCAAAGCGAACGCAACGCATCATACGAAGAGGGTCATCGCTGAATGTGATATCTGGATCGAGGGGCGTTGAAATGATGCCGTCTTCTAAATCGTAGATACCGTCGAAGGGATCTACAAGTTCACCAAAACGAGAAGCGTTAAGACACAGCGCCATAGCGTTAATCGTAAAGTCTCGGCGTTTCTGATCGTCATCAAGCGTACCGTCTTCTACAATAGGTTTGCGGGAATCGCGAGTGTAACTTTCCTTGCGTGCTCCTACAAATTCAACCTCTTCACCATGCCACTTTACCTGTGCAGTTCCAAAATTTTTGAAATAGGAACAATGCGCACCCTTTCCCAAACGCTTGGTAAAAGCCATAGCCAATTCGATGCCAGGATTCGCCTTGCCGGTTTTCTCCATAAATTCAACATTGCTGACTACTACAACATCAACATCCTTTGACGGGCGTTCGAGAATCATATCACGCACATAGCCCCCCACGATGTAAGCCTCCAAGCCCATTTCGTCAACGGTCTCGGATAACATTTTGAACATCTTTGTGTTCAGGCGTTCAGCAATTTCTGTTTGAGATAAAAGTCGCATATTGAAGAGAAATGCGGGCCGACCCGAAGACCAGCCCGCAGTATAAATAATATTAGAGGAGTCTAAAATTATTCAGCACGAAGAGTGAAGCGCTTGAAATCAGTTACGGTAAGACCCTTTTCTACGCTGTTGAGGTAAGCCTCAACGGTGAGAGCCTTGTCCCAAATGTATTCCTGTTCAACGAGGCAAACCTCCTTGAAGAACTTCTTGAGACGACCCTGAGCGATGTTCTGGATCATAGCGTCCTTGATATTAGCAGCAGCCTTTTCGCTTTCGGTAGCAATGATTTCCTTAACCTTAGCTACGTCTTCAGCAGTAATCCAACCCTTAGCCTGGTTGCTTTCCATGTGGTCTTCAGAATCGAAGTGAGCAGGGTTGAAACCAGCCTTCTTGATAGCGTTAACAACTGCACGCTGAATCTGCTCTTCACGAGTCTTTTCAACAGCTACGCGGAGTTCTGCATCGATAGTCTCCTGGGGAATGCTAGCAGAGTTAACACCAGCGGGAGAAGCAGAAGCAACCTGCATTGCGATGTTCTTACCTACGGTAGGATCAGCAACGGGCATGTTGAATGCAACGAGAGTACAGAGAGAGTGAGCGTTCTGGTGGTCGTAAGCAGCGATAGATTCGCCAGTTACAACCTGGTAACCATCGAGTTCCATCTTTTCACCGGTAACACCGCTCTGACGAGTGATGAGTTCAGCAACGGTAGCGTCTTCGAGGGGAAGAGCAGCAACTTCTTCCTTAGTGGTGCAACGAGCAGCAACTGCAGCGTTGATAATCTTGGTAGCGAGAGCTACGAAGTCAGCATTCTTAGCTACGAAGTCGGTTTCACACTTGAGTGCACAGATAGCACCGAAGTTGCCATCAACCTTAGCGAGTACACAACCTTCACCTGCCTCACGGTCGCTACGCTTTGCAGCGATAGCCTGACCACGCTTACGGATAAGTTCGATAGCGGCTTCGAGATTGCCTTCAGCCTCGTTGAGAGCGTTCTTACAGTCAGAAAGACCAGCACCAGTCATAGTGCGGAGCTTCTTGATATCTTCAATAGATACTGCCATAATACAGTAATAGTAATTTAAAAGATTATTGGAAAAAATGAAAATTAAAGTTTAAGGCCGATATGGCCCTAAACCTTAATTGTAGATGATTCGTGATTACTCAGCAGCGGGAGCTTCTACAGGAGCTTCAGCCTTTTCAGCACGAGCAGCACGCTGGTTGCGACGGGGGCGTTCCTCCTTGCCTTCAGCGGGAGCTTCTTCAGCCTTCTCAAGCTTGCGTTCTTCAACACCTTCAGCGATAGCACCGCAGCAAGCGTCGAGGATAACCTCGATGCTCTTGGTAGCATCGTCATTAGCGGGGATTACGAAGTCGCAGCAGTTGGGATCAGCGTTGGTATCAACGATACCGAATACGGGGATACCAAGGCGATGAGCTTCCTTAACAGCGATGTGTTCCTTGCAAACGTCGATAACGAAGAGTGCAGCGGGGAGACGCTTGAGGTCAGCGATAGAGCCGAGGTTCTTCTCGAGCTTTGCACGCTGGCGGCTGATCTGGAGGATCTCACGCTTTGAGAGGTTAGAGAAAGTACCATCAGCGGTGAGCTTATCGATGTTAGCCATCTTCTTCACAGCCTTGCGAATGGTCTGGAAGTTGGTGAGCATACCACCGGGCCAGCGCTCGGTAACGTAGGGCATATTAACGGAGGTTGCCTTTTCAGCAACGATTTCCTTGGCCTGCTTCTTAGTAGCTACAAAAAGGATGAGTCGACCGCTCTTAGCAATTGCCTTAAGAGCTTCTGCTGCTTCGTCTACCTTAGCAACAGTCTTGTGAAGGTCGAGGATGTGGATACCGTTACGCTCCATGAAGATATAGGGAGCCATTGCGGGATTCCACTTACGCTTGAGGTGACCAAAGTGGCAACCAGCCTCAAGAAGAGTTTCAAAATTTGTTCTTGACATTTTGATGTGTGTGTTTGTTGTAACGGCCTTGCGCCATTTACAACGAGTTGTTGTTTACTTTCTTTTTAAGTTGTGTCCTTTTAGGTAGGACTTAACCAATCCGCAAGTAATTGTGGACCACACGTGGTACAAGTCTGACGGATTTAGATGCTAAGCAACTATATTCAGCGAAGGATAATCTATATATATAATAGATGTGCCGAAAAATAGATTAACGCTTGCTGAACTGGAAGCGACGACGAGCCTTGGGCTGACCGGGCTTCTTACGTTCTACCTGACGAGAGTCACGGGTTACGAAACCTGCAGTACGGAGTGCCTTCTTGTCCTCAGCATTGATCTTAACGAGAGCGCGAGCGATAGCGAGGCGAAGAGCCTGGCTCTGACCGGTGAAACCACCACCCTGGAGGTTTACCTTGATGTCGTACTTCTCAGCAACTTCGAGGAGGTTGAGGGGCTGCTTTACTACGAACTGGAGAATTGAAGAGGGGAAGTATTCGGTAAGGTCACGCTTGTTGATGGTAATCTTACCAGTACCTTCTGTTACGAAGATGCGGGCAACGGCGCTCTTGCGACGGCCTAATGCATTGATCATTTCCATAATGTGTGAACTTTACTGATTACTTAAGTTTGTTAATATCGATTACCTTGGGCTGCTGAGCTTCGTGCTTGTGCTCGGTACCAGCGTATACATAGAGGTTGTCGAGGAGCTGACGGCCAAGACGGTTCTTGGGGAGCATACCCTTTACAACGCGACGCATGAGACGGTCTGCACCGTTGGGCTTAGCGAGGATGGAAGCGGGAGTATCTTCACGCTGACCACCAGGATAACCAGTGTAACGATAGTAAATGCGATCAGTCATCTTCTTACCAGTGAGGATGAACTTGTCAGCATTGATGATGATAACATTGTCACCGCAATCTACGTGGGGAGTATAATTGGGCTTATACTTACCGCGGAGAAGCTTAGCGACCTTAGTAGCGAGACGGCCGAGAACCTGGTCAGTAGCATCAACTACGACCCATTCCTTATTGACAGTCTGGGCATTTGCAGAAATGGTCTTGTAGCTTAAAGTGTCCATTCTAAATTAATGAATTTTTTGTAGTTACTAATTAGGGGATGAAACCCCGATTCTAAGAAAATTTATCGTCTCCCTCACGATTCCCTAACCACCGCTCCAGGCCAAAATAAGAGACGGCTATTAACACATGAGGGCGGTGCCTTTTAAGCACCCTTGATAATAATCGGCGTGCAAAAGTACTCATTTCTACGAAAACAGCAAACCTTTAAACACAATATTTTGCACGAAAAAGTAAAAAATTGCTATCGTTGGCAACTGAAATAAACAAATATTGCAGATTTTTTCAAAAAAAGCGTAAGAAAGTTTGGTGCATAACGCAGATAGTCGTAATTTTGTCGAGCGAAAAAAGGAGGGTCCAAAAGACACTCCTCTATATATTATAGCTAAACGAATAGATTTTTCAACCCAATTTCATAAATTTCAATCACATTATGACAAGTTACAAAGAACTCGGTCTCGTGAATACTCGCGAGATGTTCAAGAAGGCAGTAGCTGGTGGTTATGCTATCCCCGCTTTCAACTTCAACACTATGGAACAGATGCAGGCTATCGTACAGGCTGCAGTTGAGACCAAGTCTCCCGTTATCATGCAGGTTTCTAAGGGTGCTCGTGCTTATGCAAATGGTACCATCCTCCGTAACCTCGCTAAGGGTGCTGTTGAATATGCTAAGGAACTCGGTTGCGAGAATCCCGAAATCGTTCTTCACCTCGACCATGGTGATACCTTCGAAATCTGCAAGGAATGTATCGACAATGGTTTCTCTTCTGTAATGATCGACGGTTCTCACCTTCCCTTCGAAGAGAACATCGCTCTCGCAAAGAAGG
>DCHS01000026.1 GCA_002314875.1 Prevotellaceae bacterium UBA1746 | reverse complement strand
CGAGTTCGAGCCTCGTTTTCCGCTCTTTGTAACCATCCTTTTCGGGTGGTTATTTTTTTTTGTGTACGTTAATAACACTTTTTACCTAATATGCTTTGCATATTTGATAATTTGTCGTAATTTTGGGGGCTGAAAGCTAATGCTAAGAATATAAATATAAAACCAAGAAAAATATGATTGTTACATTTCGCATTTCGTATCAGACTAAGTGGGGTGAAACCATTGGTGTCCAACTCCTTGGTAAAGACGATACCATTATGCTCTCAACTGTGGATGGTGAAATGTGGGAGGGTAGCTGCCATTTGCTGACTTCTGCATCCGGTGAAGTGCTGCGCTACCGCTACTGCGTGTATAACGACGGCGAGATTGTCCGCCAGGAACGTGGAGTTCATAGCCATGCTATCGTGCTCCCTGCTGAGATCGAAAGCCATGCACGTTCTCTTAAAGACAAGGCTGCAGGTTCCCCTCAGGCTGTTCTCCTTGTTAGCGATTTCTGGCGTGATCTCCCTTGGGCAAACTACCTCTTCTCTTCTGCCTTTAGTGGCGAATATCCCTTGCAGACCGTAATTCCCGAGAAGCAGCCTCTTAGCAGCATCAATCTTCGAGTTCTCTGTCCCTGCCTTCGACAGAAAAATCAGTTACTGGGTATCGTTGGTGGCAGCGAACAACTTGGCAACTGGCAGAAGCCCATGGTCTTCAGTGAGGTGAGTCCAAATCAGTGGGAGTTATCCCTCGATATTTACCAGTTCGAGAAGAACAGCGAATACAAGTTTGTTGCTGTTGATGCCAAGAGCCTGCAGATTGCTGAGTGGGAAGGCGGTGAAAACCGTCAGCTCTATATTCCCCAGTTGGATAAAGGTGTACACTATTTCATGCCTGAAGCGGAAGTTTATATGCCCTCAACTGGTAATAAGGTGGCAGGAACCGCTGTCCCCGTATTCTCGTTGAGAAGTGAAGGCAGCCAAGGTGTCGGTGACTTTGGAGATTTAAAGACCATGATCGATTGGTGTGTAAAGACCGGGCAGCGCGCTTTGCAGATTCTTCCCATCAATGATACCACGATGACCAATACCTGGCAGGACTCCTATCCCTATAACTCCATCTCCATCTATGCTTTCCACCCCATGTATGTGGACCTCCGTGCAGTTGGGCCTTTGAAGGATAAGGAAAAGGAAGAACGCTACCAGAAGACTTTCCGCCAGCTTAACGCACTAACGGAGATTGACTATGAAAGTGTCAATAAGGCAAAGCGTGACTATCTCCTCCTTGCGTTCCGTGAACAGGGTGACAAGGTGTTGAAGAGCAAGGATTTCAAGGCATTCTATAAGAAGAACGAAAGTTGGCTCCTTCCCTATGCGGCTTACAGTGTCCTCCGAGATAAATATGCTACCTCCGACTTTACGGCATGGCCCGAATACTCCACCTATAATGCGAGAGAAATTGAAATTCTCTGCCGTCCTGAAGGTCCCTTTTATCCAAGCATCTGTTATTATCTCTATATTCAGTACCTCCTCCATGTTCAACTTTTGGCGGCAAGTGCACATGCCCGTGAGTGTGGTGTCATCTTCAAGGGTGACATTCCTATCGGTATAAGCCGTACTAGTGTTGAGGCTTGGGTAGAACCCTACTACTTCAACATGGATGGTAGTGCCGGTGCTCCACCTGATGCATTCTCAACGACTGGTCAGAACTGGGGCTTCCCGACTTACAACTGGGATGTGATGAAGCAGGACGGTTACCAGTGGTGGAAGCGTCGTTTCTCCAAAATGGCAGAGTATTTCACCTGCTACCGAATTGACCATATCCTCGGTTTCTTCCGTATTTGGGAAATTCCTACTCACAGTGTTCAGGGCCTTTTAGGACAATTCGCTCCTTCTCTTCCCATGACGCCAGAGGAAATTAACAGCTACGGTCTTAATTTCAATCCTGACTTTATGACCCGCCCGTTCATCAACGACGAGATTATCTATCGTCTTTTTGGTGAAATGGCAGATATGATCAAGAGCACTTTCCTGATCAACGAGCATCACGATATCTGGCAGCTTCGTCCGGAATACCGTACCCAGCGTGATATCCTCAACTGGTTCAATCGTGAGGGTGGTCGTTTGAATAATGGTGAGATTATTCGCGATGGTCTCTATACCTTGATTAATAATGTACTTTTCGTAGAAGACAATAAGGTAAAGGGCAAATACCATCCTCGTATCTCTGCCAATCAGAGTCTTGTTTTCGAGCGTTTGACCTGGCAGGAACGCGAAGATTTCATGCGTCTCTATAATCATTATTATTACGAAAGACATAACGGGTTCTGGTATGAGAAGGCTATGGAGAAACTTCCTGAACTACTCGATGCAGCTCCTATGCTGGCTTGTGGTGAAGACCTTGGTATGGTGCCTGATTGCGTGCCTTGGGTAATGAACCAGTTACAGATTATCTCCCTCGAAATCGAGCGTATGCCTAAGAATCCCAAATACCTTTTTGGTCATGTTTGGGAATATCCAGTTCGTAGTGTCTGTACCATTGGAACGCATGATATGTCAACTTTCCGCGGATGGTGGGAGGAAGACGGCATGCTAACAAACCGCTATTATCACGAATGTATGGGCCGTGGTGGCGATGTTCCCGCTGCAGCACCTGGTTGGATTTGCGAGGATGTTGTGAAGCGCCATCTCGAGAGCCCGTCATTGCTCGCTATCTTGGCACTTCAGGATTGGATTGCCATCGACGAAAAGCTTCGTCTTCCTGATGTCAACTCTGAGCGTATTAATATCCCTGCTAATCCACGTCACTATTGGCGTTATCGTATGCATCTAACAATTGAAAGTCTCCTTTGTCAGGATGGCTTTAACGAAAAGGTTCGTAATCTCATTCATAATACAGCAAGAGCATAAAATGGCAAAAATTCCTAACCATTCCTTTTGGAAACTGTTTAACATTTCCTTTGGATTCTTTGGCGTGCAAATTGCGTATGCATTGCAGAGCGCCAATATCTCACGTATCTTCGCCACTCTCGGCGCTGATCCTCATCAGCTCAGTTTCTTCTGGATTCTCCCTCCATTGATGGGTATGATTGTCCAGCCCATCATCGGTATACTCTCTGATAAGACTTGGTGCCGTTTCGGTCGTCGCATTCCTTACCTCTTCGTAGGTGCTATTATTGCCGTGGCTGTAATGTTGATGCTTCCTAACGCAGGAAGTCTTGGATTGACGACACAGATAATCTGCTGGGGGTTGACGGGAACGATGCTTTTCGGCCTATTCTCACTCATGTTCCTTGACACCTCTATCAATATCGCCATGCAGCCCTTCAAGATGATGGTGGGCGATATGGTGAATGAAGAACAAAAAGGCGTAGCCTATAGCATTCAGTCTTTCCTCTGTAATGCCGGTAGTCTCGTAGGTTATCTTTTCCCATATATCTTTACCTATCTTGGTATCCAGAATGTCGCTCCTGAAGGTGTTGTACCCAATTCCGTGATTTACTCCTTTTATGTAGGTGCTGCCATTCTCATTCTCTGTGTTATATATACCACCCTGAATGTCAAAGAATACACTCCTGAAGAGATGTTGGAATTCAGCAAGGGTGTTGAAGAAGAACGTGCTGTTGAGGATGCTCAGGCTGCTACTCCCAATCAGAAGCATGCCAGTATACCTTACACTTTCTTTTCTATTGGTCTTGTTCAATTCTTCTGTTGGGCAGCTTTCATGTATATGTGGACCTACTCCAATGGTGCGATTGCCAGCCAGTGCTGGGGAACGACGGATGTGAAGAGTGCAGGTTATCAGGATGCAGGAAACTGGGTTGGCGTTGTCTTCGCTGTTCAGGCTATCGGTTCTGTATGTTGGGCAGCCTTGATTCCTTATCTCACGAAACTCACCACTACCAAAGTGGCTTATGCTATTTCCCTCCTTCTCGGTGCTCTCGGTTTCATAAGCACGATGTGGGTAACAGACCAGCATCTGCTCTTTGTTAGCTATTTCCTCATCGGTTGTGCATGGGCAGGAATGTTGGCTTTCCCCTTTATCCTCTTTACCAATGCACTTCAGGGTAATCCTCGCATGGGAACTTATCTTGGCCTCTTTAACTGCACCATCTGTCTGCCTCAGATCATTGCCGCCCTTCTCGGAGGTGTTCTCCTCGGTCTCGTTGGAGGTTCTCAGGTCATGATGCTTGTTATTGCAGGTGTTCTCCTTATCCTCGGTGCTTTTAGCGTGTTTACCATTAGAAAGTAAACTTTGCTCTAATATTAGAACAGCCCACCCTCCAATGGAGAGTGGGCTGTTCTTCGTATATAGCAGTTTATTTGTGATAGTAGAGGTCTGCGGGAGAAAGCAGACGGCCTGAGGGGGAGAAAACACGGAGACGGAGGAGACCGCCGTTGTGATCGAAGTAACGAAGTATCATGGGGTGGAGCCCCTTGTTGAAGGCCTTCTGGCAGATGAGTTCAGTGGGATACTGCTCGCGATTGTTATCAACAATCATCATGTCGTCAATGACAAGATCAGCACCATCATCACAGAAGAGAGCAAAGGTGTATATGCCATCTTCTGTTAGATTGATGTAGCCTGTAGTGATGAGGCCGATATTGCCGGTAACACCATCAGGGATGCAGACATCAGCTGTTTCATAGGTTGCATTGATGGGAGCAGCGGATATGCCATTGCAGTTACCACCAGGGAACTCATGCCAAACTGTGTGTAAACCGCCTTTAAGCGTGCTTGCACTGGGATTGTCCTTGCTGGAGGTGAAAGTATCCTTCTGGAAATGCGTACGGACGATTTCACCGGCCTTACCATAAGTTTCGCCAGGGAGTGGTGCTGCCTGGGTACGGAAGACGACATCAGTAGTTTCTGTCATACGGAGTTTAGCTTGAACGCATGTGATGTCGTCCTTCACGACTTTTGCCGTGGGAAGCAGTTGGATGTTGCCGCCTTTGCCTTCTTTGTAGCCATTCATCTGCTCTGCCGTAGGAATGTTTCCGTCAGTGGTGTACCAGATCTTGGCATTCTCGTCTGCACATGAAACCGTGATGTCGCTTTCACCGACAAAAGCATTTATGTTGTACATGCCCTGGAGTTCGGGAAGATGATAAGGGATGTTCTTCGCACGAAGGCGAGCATATTGAGCCGTCATACGACGCTTGAAATTGCTTAGATTGTTCGATGTGTTCGTTCCCCATGCAATTTCCGACAAAGCCAGCAAACGCGGATTTGCCATATAATAGAGATGATTCATGGAAGGAACCTGTTCGCACCAAATATTGCCTTGATAACCTTTCACATGCTTCGTGTCACTCATCTCCCCAACGAGAGGATTGAAATTGTAGATGTTTTCAATGCTGAATGCATCCTGATCGTTGTCAAGGTAGAGGCACGTGTTGGGTGAATAAATCATATCGTTGCCTTGTGCTGCGACCATGGGAGGTACCTCTTCATTCCAGCCACGCCACCACATGACAGTAGATGTCTTGGAGAGACCGCCCTCAGTGATTTCATCCCAGCCGATCATCTTCTTGCCATGCGCTATAAAGAATTCTTCCATCTGGTGGATGAACCAGGACTGAAGTTGTTCCTCGTTTTGAAGACCTAAACTTTTTATACGCTTTTGACAATCAGGACATTTTTTCCAGTTTGTCTTTTCTACCTCATCGCCACCAATATGAACATATTCGTAGGGGAAGAGAGGAAGGATTTCCTCATAGATGTTTTTGCAGAACTCAAGAGCACTGTCCTTGCCGGGGCATACCGGAGATGAGAAACTGCTTCCCCAACCTGTCTCGTCAAAGCAGCTCACTCCATTGTAGTTACTGACAGCCGCCAGCATGTGACCTGGCATATCGATTTCAGGAATAACATCGATGCCACGGACGCGAGCATATTCTACGACCTCGTGGATATCGTCTTGGGTATAGAAGCCACCATAGTAAGTAGTGCCGATTTCGTGGATGACTCCTTGGGACGTTTCGTACCCCGCACGATCATACTTTGTTCCTTTTACCAGTTTATCCTCTTGGAGCATGAGATCGGCATTGTCTTCTTCTGCTGCACGCTGGAGACACTGCATATCTTGGTTATTGAATTCGCGCCAAGCTCCCCTCTCCGTCAGTCTGGGATAACGTTTGATTTCGATGCGCCAACCCTGATCGTCAGTGAGGTGCCAGTGGAATTTGTTCAGCTTGTATAATGCCATTAAGTCGAGGAGCTGCTCCACTTCCTGTTTTGAGAAGAAATGGCGGCTGCAGTCAAGCATGAGACCGCGCCATTCATACTTGGGCTTGTCGTCGATAGAAAGAGCGGGGACGTACCAGTCGGTCGTAACGGGTGTACGACTTTCGATGTCGTTCGGAAGGAGCTGCATCAACGTACTGATACCAGAGATGATACCGCGATAGTCTCCCTTGATTTTGAGTTGATTTGGGGTTGAAGTTAGACTATAACCGTTTTGACTTTTTTTGTTAAACTTAAGGATTATATCGCCTTTGCCTTTCTTCACCATGAAGTGAAAGCCTGTAGCAGGTTCGAGGAGGGATGCAAGATAATCTGCGGCAGGACGCAGCGAATCGTCGTTATAGGCAATTGTTGTGTTGGCAGAGAGATGGAATGCACCTTCAACAATTCTCATTTCGTTGGGCGCAGGGATCAAGTCTTCGTAGCTAGGAGTTGCTGCGGCTGACAGTGTAACCGCAGATAAGGCCAGAGATAAGAGATAAGGTTTCATAACGCTTATTTAATAATTTTCTTGTGATTCTTGATGAATACACCAGAGGAAGTAGTGTTGATACGGCGTCCTTGGAGATCGTATACCACGTCGTCGTCCTCTTCCTTGATTGTAGCGATGGCATCGAGAATGGGATCGGGGAAGGTGAGGAGACGGGAACAGGAAGTGAACAGATTATCCTTTGCAATAGTAGGAACATCGAAGAGATAGATGTCCTTTCCACCGTCGGGATAACGTCCCACACTCTGGCGTTCGTTATGTCTGTGATAGCGTAGGGTATCCGTCCATGTACCATCGGGTGCAGAGAGAATGACAATCTGTGAGGAATCGTTGGCAAGCTTGAAGGGAGCGTGGAGATTTTTGTTCCCAGTTTCTTTGTCTGCCCAGACAATGAGGAAACCGTGGGCAGGGATTATGGTGCTTGCCTCACTGACTGCATCCGTGGTAATTTGGTATTTCTGTGGATTAGTAATGTCATTGCTAAGATAAAGTCCATCGACATTAATATCTGTGTCCGTTGTATTGAATAATTCTATCCAATCACGGCGCTTGAGATTGTCGTTAATATATACTCCATTGTTTGCACCCACCTCGTTGACAACAACGGGAGGAAGACTATCATCGTTCTTCTTCGCATACTTAGCAATGTATGTTCCGCTCTTGGTGAGTGTATAAGATTTTTCCGAAGAAACGATGCTTCCATTCAAACTCCAACCTTCAAAGATGTAACCATTTGGTACCTGGGCCTCCAAGGTAATAGGGAGGAAGAGCGTTCCGTTGAAGAAAGTGCGGGGAATTTCGATGCTGTTGAGAAGAATCTTGGCGTCCGTGATGTTCGCACTGATGTTTGCTGCAATGCTCGTGCTGTTTGACAGTTTTGCACGGCTCCAATTCTTGAGGTTCTTGATGCGCGCGCTTTGGTAAGAACTTGAGAGTTCAGACTGAATGGTGCTCATCGTGTTGTTAAAATAATAGGAATAGTTTCCGTAGTAACGAGTGCATTCGGAAGTCATAGCTGCAATCTGTTCCTTGACATAGGTCGGGTCAAAAACACTACCAGTCATCAAACAGAACGCATCCACGAACTTGCGACGGAAATCCTCGCGGTTCATCAAGTTAAGAAAGAGAACATTCTGGCGGTTCTCCGCGTAGCCGATTTCTGCATAGCCAAAATCAGGATTCTGGTCTTCCATATGACCGAAAGGATCATTGTTGCCAAAGGCCCAGTCGGTATCTTGCAGAACGCAGTGGAAACGGC
Organism: Prevotellaceae bacterium UBA1746; assembly: GCA_002314875.1. Lineage (GTDB taxonomy): Bacteria > Bacteroidota > Bacteroidia > Bacteroidales > Bacteroidaceae > Alloprevotella. The sequence continues at coordinate 86,067 of DCHS01000026.1, read as the reverse complement.
CGTCCTCCTTGTCGCGGAACATCTTAAAATTGTTCTGCGGCCAGTCTTCGTTGCAGACATAGCAGTCCGCAGCAAAATAGTTGATGAACTCGTCAATATCAAGCAGGCTCTTTACCTTTTCCCAAGAAGCTTCGCTACTGGATGCTGTCTTGGAGGCTGTGTAGAGTTCATCGAAAGCATCCCAGGTTCCGGCAGAAATCGTCATACCCAAGATGTCGTTCTCTTCGAATGTATCCATTTCGTCCGTATTCATGCCATAGTTTGAAGCACCGTACTGCTTGTTGGTCACTTCACGAATCATGAATAGACCAATATCTTCGCCGTTGAAATAAACTTCAACGGGACGATAGGCCTGTGCATCAAGGTAAAGTCCGCTGTTGATCATAATCTGCTGCAGAACATTGTCGAGATGGCGGTGTTCATCGTCATCGCCGCCAGCACGCACAAGAATGTCCTTGTAGCGATTGTAAGGTTTTTGGGGATAAATGCCTTGAGTTTGGAAGAAATTCAAACCGTCGAAAATCTTCTTGGTCTTAAGCTTGAACGACTTATAAGAATTCTCACGACTCTTACCGCCGCTCATGGTCATGTTGGCCTCTTGGTTCACCAATTGGATATCTTCGCTATCAAAGATTTCAACATTCACGGGACGATCCCAGTCCTGGTAAAAGTTGGCATACTGCCAATAGCTCCAACCACCGAGACTTGAACCGTTGTTTGTACCTTTAACGTAGATACCGATCTTGTTGTCGTAAAGATAATCTTCATCGGTTACGACAGAGATGATGTTGAAACCGCTGGTGGACTTGATGAAAGAGCGTGTAATAACCTTGCTAGGAAGTTTATCGTCAGCAATTGTGCGGAAACGATAGCAAGTAGTGTTATTGACGTTCAAGGTCGTTTGGCCGTTATTCAAAGAGGGTTTGATACCGTTGGTTTTAGTAGGCGCAGTGCCATCCGTGGTGTAGACTAAAGTTGCGCCTTCAGGCACGGTGACCGTCACAGAGGTGCTGCCGCTAAAATTACCACCAAGACGGTTGGTCGTAGGCGCTTCACATTGCTCATCAGAGAACTGAGCGCCTTCGTTTGTCTTCTCTGCGGTAGGCCAAGCACAATAGCTCCAAGCCTCGCCGCCGTTCGTGGTTCTTGCCCAAGAACATCTGCTGATGGCTTCAGGATAAGTCACTTCATCCAGGGTAACGCCATTTTTCTCAATACGAATGATACCGCCATCGGTGTCGAGTTCAAGATCTACCTGAGCTTTGTAAGTCTTGTAGCTGGAAGAGTAGTGGGTATTGTCGTTGGAATAGTGCTCGAACCAGAGGTTCTTGAATCCCTTGGCAGGCACGTTACCATGGTAACTCGTCAATTTGAAACTATTGCCCTTGCCGTCACTCACAGTCATGCCTGTGAGTTTGACTGAGCTTTCACCAGGGTTATAGAGTTCCACCCATGCACCGAAATTGTATGAGGGGTCAATGGCTTCACCCAGATTGGCGGTCATGATTTCATTGATAATCAGTGTTGCATTGGGGTCTTCTTCGCCACCACCACCGCCGTTTTCAACTTTTTCGAAGCGCCATTCGACGGGACTTGTATAGTTGCTGTAGATGTCGCCGTAATTGTCAGCACCGAAATACTTTCCGGAGGTAGAAGAGCGGCGCATATAGTAGATGTCATCAACTCCTGTAGCATCGATTTTCACTTCTCTGGCTTCGTCAATGGCAACCAGCGCATTGTAGTTTGCACTGTTATACCAGCTACTCATGTAGAGGCCTGAGTTTGCATCCATCATATAATAGCAGCTGGAACTTGCACCTTCTGTGATGGTGAAAACCGTCTTCTGTGTTTCTGAGAGCGTTGCAGCGGTGGTGTAACTGCCATCGTTATATTCTGAATCCAATAGCAAGTATTTGCCTGTAGCAACATGCTGGATGACATAAGTTGCATCTTCCTCAAAGGCAGATGATGATGTCCAGCCTATGGACAAAAACAGGAGGGGCAGAATGAATTTGAAATATTTCATGATTTTTCGGGAAGGATGTGTGATTAAGATAATCTCTTTTTAGACCAAAAAGAACACGGGGCAATGCCCGTGTCTATGGACCAACTATTTATTCGATTTCTTCAATATTATAAGGTGTCTCCTGATATACATAGTAGTTCAACCAGTTGGAGAATAGAAGATTAGCATGACTACGCCAGCAGACAACAGGGGGATTTTCAGGATTATCGTCTCTGTAATAATGCTTTGGCAATTTGATGGGAAGTCCTTTTGCAACGTCGCGGCGGAATTCGCTGTCAAGCGTGAGCGGTGCATATTCCGAATGACCGGTGATGAAGAATTCACGACCGTTACGAGCCATCACCATGTGCACGCCTGCCTCCTCGCTTTCAGAGATGATTTTCAGTGCGGGAACCTTATCAATGTCCTCGCGTTTGATAGTAGTGTGACGGCTATGTGGCGCATAGAAGAAATCGTCAAAACCACGGAAGATGGGGAGTTCGGGGAATAGTGGTTTATGGCTGAAAATGCCAAAGACCTTGTCCTCTGTGGGATATTTTGGAATACCATAGAAGTGGTATAATGCGGCCTGTGCTGCCCAGCAGATATAAACTGTTGAGGTAACATGATTATGTGCCCATTCGAAGACCTCTTTCAATTCATCCCAATAGCGAACCTCTTCGAAATCCATTTGTTCCAACGGCGCACCTGTTACGATGAGGCCGTCGTATTTCTCCTGCTTCATTACCTCGAAATCACGGTAGAACATCATCATGTGTTCAATGGGAGTGTTCTTCGATGTATGACTCTTGATTTTCATAAAATCAAGGCGAATATGAAGCGGGCTATTAGAGAGGATGCGTACAAAGTCTGTCTCCGTAGTAATTTTTATCGGCATGAGATTGAGGACAGCGATTCGCAGCGGACGAATCTGCTGGGTATGCGCTCGCGTCTCATTCATTACGAAGATGTTCTCCTCTTTTAATAATTCTATTGCAGGAAGCTGGTCAGGAAGTCTTAATGGCATATTAGTTATGATATTACGGGAGGTACATAGAACCTCCAACTTAACATGTTTGCAAAATTACGGCTAAAATCTGATATAAACGTTTTTTCTTTGAAAAAAACTCGTGTAACTCGACCAAATTGTGTATTTTTGTGCCAAAATTCAAACTTAATATGAAAAAGACTTTAATTGATGCGTTCGAGAATACCGTTCGCCAACATCCTCAAAGAACTTTTCTCTTAGAGAAAATTGGTTCAGAATGGCAGCCTACAACATATGCTGAGACTGCAGAAATTGTTTATAGATTAGGAGCTGGACTCCAGAAGTTAGGTGTTAAGAAGGGTGATAATATTGCCCTCCTTTCTGAAGGTAGGAATCTTTGGATTATCAGCGAGCTCGCATTATTCTATGCCGGTGGCGTCACGGTTCCTCTTTCTATCAAATTGGAAGAGAGTAACGATCTTCTTTTCCGTCTTCAGCACGGTGATGCTAAATTTATCATTGTCAGTGGTGGCCAGTTGAAGAAGATTCGCCGTATTCGTGAGCAGTTGACGGCTGTAGAGGCTATCATCATTCTTGACGAACAGGAACAATATGAACCTGGTGAATATTTCGTTGGTAATCTGATGGAGCAGGGTGCTGCCTATATGAATGAGATTGGCAAAGAAGCTTTCCTCGCTGTCGGACAGAGTATTCAGAATAACGACCTTGCAACGATCACCTATACTTCTGGAACCACTGCTGATCCAAAGGGTGTCTGTTTGACCCATCGAAACTACACTGCGAATGTTGAGCAGGCATTAACACGTATTCCTGTGGACGAAAACTGGCGCACCTTGATTATCCTTCCTTTGGATCACTGTTTTGCTCATGTCTGCGGATTCTACCTGATGATGATGCAGGGTGCCACCGTGGCTACCGTTCAAAACGGGAAGACAGCTTCCGAAACCCTTAAGAATATTCCCACTAACATCAAGGAGGTCCGTCCTCACTTCATTCTTTCTGTTCCTGCTTTGGCAAAGAGTTTCAAGAAGAGCATTGAAGGTTCTATCCGTAAACAAGGTCCTACTGTTGAGAAACTCTTCAATGTCGGCAAGCAAGTTCGTATGAATTACTATGGAGAGAGCAGTCTTGATAGTCGTGCTACAAAGGCCTTTCTCAAGCCCCTTGTTAAGTTCTTCGATAAGATTCTCTTTGACAAGGTTCGCGCGAATTTCGGTGGTGAACTGAAGTTCTTCGTCGGCGGTGGCGCATTGCTCGATAAGGATTTGCAGCATTTCTATATTGGCATTGGTCTTCCAATGTTCCAGGGGTATGGTTTATCAGAAGCAACTCCCGTTATCTCCACTAATACTCCTGACTATTATCGATTTGGTTCTTCCGGTCGTTTGCTGAAAGGCGTTGAGGTAAAGATCTGCGATGCTGATGGCAATCGTCTCCCTTTGGGTAAGGAAGGTGAAATCGTTGTTCGCGGAGAGAATGTCATGGCAGGTTATTGGAAGAATCCCGAAGCTACTGCTGAGACCGTTCGCGATGGTTGGTTATACACTGGTGACTTGGGTTATATGACCACCGAAGACCTGCTTTATGTAAAGGGTCGTTTCAAGAGTCTCCTAATTTCTTCCGATGGCGAAAAGTACAGTCCGGAGGGTATTGAAGAGGCGATTGTACAGCTTTGCCCCGCTATCGATCAGGTTATGCTCTATAATAATCAGTCTCCGACGACTTCTGCACTGATTGTTCCCAATAAGGATGTTCTCCGTCGTTCCGGTCATGATTTGAAGACGGAAGAAGGTGCCCGCAATGCTCTTCAGGAAATCATGCAGCAGTTGGCAACCTTCCGTAAGGGTGGCGAACATGCTGGTATGTTCCCGGAGCGTTGGCTTCCCAGTGTTCTCGCTGTTCTCCCAGAACCCTTCAGTGAACAGAACCACCAGATTAACAGTACGATGAAGATGGTCCGTCCTGCTATCGAAAAGGCCTATGCTGAGCGTTTGGAATTTATCTATACTCCTGATGGCAAGAACCTCCACAATTCCTTGAACCTCGAGGCTTTGATGAATTAAACCTTAATAGTTTATCAGCGCTTTATGAGCATTATCTTTTAAGAAATAAATGGGGTACCTATCCGTGGATAGATACCCCATTACTTTATGGTCTGTCGCTATTGCGAAGGAGATGATGAGTGGATTATTCCATGGTGATACCGAGTTCAGTCATCGTTTGAAGAGCGGGGGTGAATCCCGCCTTTGCAGCAGCACGGAGATTTGCGGTAGCCTTTGCCTTATCTTCTTCAGAAGAATTTTCATCCTTGAGAACCATTACTGCGAGATCGTGAACAGCAACGGGATGGCCCTTTTCTGCTGCAATGCTCATCCAGTGCTTAGCCTCTTCCTTGTTTTCCTCAAATTCTACACCTTCGATTTCACCGTTGTAGAGTTTAGAAAGAAGTAGGTCAGCTTGAATATTACCATTGTTTGAAGCAAGGGTGAAGAACTTTACAGCTTGTTCGTTGTCCTTGGGCACTGCACGGCCTTCAAGGTAACACTGGCCCATAAGCATGAATGCGGGAGCATAGCTTTCCTTTACACAGTGTGAAAGTTGAGCGAGACCCTGCTGGAGAGCTTGAGGATGGTTGTTGGTCATCAAGAGGTTGGCCTGTGCCATGTTGAAGATGGCGGGCGTAAAATTCTGCTGAGCAGAGAAAGTGAGATAGTTCATTGCCTTCTGGGGATCGCGCTGAGCACCACCGTGACCGAAGAGATAGATTTCACCGAGACGGCACTGAGCATGCTTGTCACCCTTGTCAGCAGCAATGGTAAGCCACTTGATGCATTCGGGCATGTTAGGACGAGGGCTGTTTGCATCGTTGAGTTGAGCCATAACGAGGATAGCGTCAATAATGCCGTTTTCTGCAGCCTTCTTCACACGCTGGATACCTTCTTCTGCCTTTTCGCGATATTCAGGAATCTGGAGGTAGGTCATACCGAGTTCGAAATCAGCCTGCTGGTTGCCAGCCTCTGCGCTCTTTTCAAACCATTTAACACCTTCTTCAGCATTCATTTCACAACCGACACCTTGCATGTAGCACTTAGCAACGTTAGCCATTGCTTCAGGTTCGCCTTGCTCTGCAGCGGTCATAAATGCATTGAAACCTTCCTTTTCATCCTTGGGAGTACCAATACCATTAATGAGGCAGTTGCCTACATTGTTGTATGCAACGAGATGGCCAGCCTTTGCGGTCTGAGTGTAGAGTTTGAAAGCTTCGGGCTCGTCCTTGCCAACACCACGGCCGGTTTCATAGCAGCGGGCAACATTGCGCTTGGCTTCAAGATTACCCATCTTCATAGCCTGCTTGAAACAACGGATAGCGGTTGCATTATCATCGCTTTCGATAGCATTGAGTGCCTTCTTGATGAGGCCTTCCGCGTCCATTTCTTCTTCGGGCTGGGTTTCTACACCGGCAGCAAGAGCGATGCGGGTGAGTTCGTCCATTTCTTCTTCAGCCTTGGCTTCTGCTGCCATACTGGCTTCAGCAGTAATGGCGTCAGCCTTGCTCATAGTGTCAATTACTCCGGGCGTAGCCTTTTTTGCTACGTCCTTCTTCTTTTTAAAGAAATCAAAAAGTCCCATTTTTAGATCTGTTGCTCTCAGAATTATCTGAGATGGAGAGTGATTATTGTTGTTTTATTTTTGAAAATGCAAAATGCGGCTGCAAAGATACGACATTTTTTCCAATTCGTCCCTATCTTTGCGATAAACTTTATAAACCTAGAAGAGTTCCGGTGTAGGTTGGTTTACATCAGGCATAAATTCAAGGTTGATGCGTTTTGCGATAAATTCCTTGATAAAAGCTGCGGTTTCGGAGATGCCGAGGAGGGAAGAATTAATGCATAGATCATAGGTATCAGCACTTCCCCAAGTTCCTGATGAATAGAAATTATAATAGCCTGCACGTTGGTTGTCGCCTTCCTGAATGAGGTGGATCGCCTGCTTGAAATCCACTTTTCTTTCGTCCATGACGCGGCGTGCACGGTCTTCCATATTAGCTGAAATGAATATGGTAATGCGACGGGGATGATCACGGAGTATATAGTCGGCAACTCGTCCTATGAACAGACACGAATGCTCAGAAGCCAGTTTCTTGATTACGCCACTTTGAAGGGTAAATAGATTCTCTTCCGAAAGTTGGTTAGCATAAAAATCGCCGCCTCCAATAAAAGGCTGAACGGCACCGAGGAAAGAACGGAAGAATCCCTTGTGTTCATCCGTGCGTTCAAACACATTACGACCTAGACCGCTTTCTTCTGCGGCAATGGAGAGGATTTCCTTGTCGTAATAGTTAATGTCTAATTCTTGTGCGAGAATGTGACCAATCTGACGACCGCCGCTGCCTAGTTGGCGGCCGATACAAATTACATAAGGCTCAGACATATGGATATTAGATGGTTTTGGGAATATTATTGTTGCGGAATTTACGGATTTCTCTGATTAATAGCCATGCAGAGAGCACGGATGCTGCGGCATCGGAAACCGGCATGGAATACCACACGCCTTCCAAGGGATCGGCGAAGAAGTGAGGGAGAATGAGTACGCATGGCAGAAGGAATAGCATCTGGCGTGTAAGACTGAGGAAGATGCTTTTTCCCGGATAACCGATGCTTTGGAAAAAGGCACCGCTGACAATCTGCATACCTACGAAAGGAAACACCAGAACGATGATGCGGAGACCATGAGCGCCGACCTTTACCATTTCCGGGGCATCGGCAGCAAAGAGGCTGACGAAGGGTTCTGCAAGAGTCATGCCCAATACGAAACCGCAGGTAGAGACGATGGTTGCTGCGATAACGGCATATTTGAGAACACCGATCAGACGGTCATATTTCTGAGCTCCATAGTTGTAACCAGCGATAGGCTGGAGAGCCTGGTTGATACCAATGACAATGAAGACGATGAGCATGACAAGACGTCCGTCAATACCATAGGCTCCAACAGCGATATCGCCGCCATAGCCAGCCATGGAACGCGTGATGAAAATACTCACGAGGCAAGCGCAACTGTTAACGAGGAACTGTGGAAGACCGATGACGAGGGATTCGCGCATAATCTTGAAGTCGAGCTTGAAAATGGAACGCTCAATTCGAATAATGTCGTCCTTATGACAGAACTGTCCCCATACCCAGACGAGAACAATGGCCTGTGCGATGACAGTTGCCCATGCAGCACCCGCTATGCCCCAGTGAAAAATAAAGATAAAGAGTGGGTCGAGGATGCAGTTGATGATGACCGTTCCGAAGGTAGCGTACATCGCCATTTTGGGACGGTTCGTTGATCGGAGTTGAGCGTTGAGACCCAGATAGAGATGTGGAACGGCATTGAACCACAATAGTAAAGCCATATACTCGTGAGCATAGGGTAGAGTAGCATCGGAGGCTCCGAAGAAACGGAGGATGGGATCGAGACAAAGGAGAAGAGCAAAACCGAGGATGATACCCAGACCGGCATTCATCATGATGAGATTACCTAGAATCTTTTGTGCTGTATTATAGTCCTTCTGTCCCAGTTTTACACTCATCAATGTAGCACAGCCAACACCGACCATTGCGCCGAATGCTGCAGTGAGATTCATTATGGGGTTCGTCAATGCCAATCCGCTGATAGCATCTTGTCCTACACCTTGTCCGATGAATATACCGTCAACGATGTTGTAAAGCGATGAGGCAATCATGGCTACAATGGCTGGTATGGCATATTGTAGCAGGAGGCCTCCCACTGGACGCTCACCGAGTTCTAAGAATTTCTTTTCTTGTGACATAGTTATGGGGATATTTTATCTCCCCGTTTATTGTTGGTAAGGAAATAGCAAACTTTGTGCTATTTCTATTTGTTTTGGTTGGTTCCTATAAGGCCTTTATCACGATAATGGTCAAGGAAACGGTCAATAAGTTCTATACCTTTCTGCGTACAACAGCCACGGAGATGGATAAGTCCGACATTGATAAATCGCTCAGCGATAGTGAATTTCTCAAATTCTTCGCGCTTAGAAACAGCTGATTGCCTGAAGAAAAGGCAGTGCATGATGAGTTCGAGGTTAATATCGTCTCGGAAAAATCCTTCTTCAACGCCTTGCTGAAGAAATTCCACACCTTGCGTGATAGCTTCCTGGCGTAAGATTTCAAGATATTCCATCACACTTGTATAGCGGTCCTGATCTGTAGAATAGCGGTGGGAAATGGTGGAGATAACTTTCAGACGATTTTCGATAATGCACAATATGGTTTCAAGGATATTACGGTTTTCGGCAATCAGTCGTCGTGCTAATTCTCGTTCTTTCTCTGCGATTACCTCTATACAAGCAATGATGAGCTGCTCCTTGTCAGCGAAGAGCTGATAAAGAGTGCGCTTGGACATTTGGAGTCCTTTGGAAATATCATCCATGGTAACAACTCTAATTCCTTTCTCAAAGAATTGTGTTGTGGCGTAATCGATGACGCGTCGCATTACAGTTCCTTCGGGAAACATATTGCGGGGTTCGTTCATGGTTATTGTTTGTTTGTGTAATACGTTAGTTTGTTATGTTCCTGCTTATGCAGATTGATTCTGCAAAATTACGATTTTTTTATCACAAAACGAATTTTTGAAAAAAAGTTTTCTAAATATTTTCGGTATTACTGATCTTTTCTTTTCCCAAAGTTCAAATATGCTCTATATAAGCGACAATAGAAGGACATTTGCTGCCCTTCTATTATTTATATTATAGGAGATGTGTTCTCTCTGGTCCTTTGGGGGACACGTAAAATCCTGTTATAAGGAAATGCTCTTGATTGCGGGAAGAACAATGGAGAGATCGTCTGCAACCTGCTGGCGCTCGAAGCCATCGCGCATAACCACGAAAATTGTATCGTCACCAGCAATGGTACCAGCGATGGAGGCAAAATTGTGAGCGTCGATGTCAGTCGTCAAACCTCCGGCATAACCGGGACGAGTACGGAGGATGGCAATATTTCCCGCAAACTCAAGACCGACAAAACCAGTGTTGCGGAGGAATTCTGGGACTTCTGCGGAAATCTTTCTTCTGTAAAGAGGATTTTCGGGGAGGATATAACGGTAACCATTAGAACTGGATACCTTTGCTGCCTTAAGTTTTTGCAAATCGCGCGAGAGAGTTGCTTGTGTAACCTGATATCCCTCTGCTGCTAATTCTTTCAAAAGTCCTTCCTGACTACCTACTTCTGTGTTAGTCAGAATCAAACGAAGGACTTCCATTCTTTCACTTCTAGATTTCATGTATATTTGTATAGTTAACGGGTATTATTATGCAAAGTTACAGGTTTGTTTCCGAATATGCAATATTATTACACAGAAAAAGACAACTTTTGTGAAAAAAGTTGCCTTTTCTGTAATTTCTTGCAGTTTTATGACTAAAAATCTATAAAAACTATCTGCCAATCCAACTTTCAGGATTTAGCTTTGCTGTTTCTTTGCGAAGTTGGAAATGGAGGGTTACATTACCACTGGCATCACGGGCTACAGGTCCGAGAGTCTGACGGGCTGTAACCTTCTGGCCTTGACGAACAGAGGAAGATGAGAGGTTGCAATATACAGACATGTAACTTCCGTGGCGGACAATGATATTGGTCAGCCCACCGATTGTAAACACTGCGGAAACTTCACCGTCAAAAACGCAGCGGGCTTGAGCACCGCTTTTTCCCGTGATGTTTATGCCCTTGTTGTCCAAAGTAACGCCACTAAGACCATCAGGGGTATAGGAACCAAAATGGGCAGAAATGACGTAACTGCCGGTGATAGGCACAGGGAGACGGCCCTGGTTTGAAGCGAAATTGCTCGAGAGTTTACGATCAGTGTTGTCGGGGGCATTGAATGTCGTAGAACTTGAGCTGTTGCTCCTGGTTTCTGAAGCCGTACTCTTGGAATTGCTCTTGGAATTGCCTGAAGTTTTCTTGGAGGAATTTGAAGTTTCCTTCTTGGCTTTCGCGTCGGCTTCTTTTTTTGCCTTAGCTGCCGCCAATTCTTCCTGCCGTTTCTTCTCCTTCTGACGGGCTTCCTCTGCAAGACGACGTTCTTCTGCCTTTTTGATTTCTGCCTGAATCAGCTGATCAATTTTCGCATTAAGCTGCTGGCTTTTGCGTTTTTGGTCAGCGATGGTATTCTGGAGCTGTTTCTGCTGCTTATTCAAATTGTCGACAACAATCTGGCGTTCCTTCTTCTGGCCTTCAAGAACGGTTTGCTGATTCTTTCCTTCGTTGAGCAGAGTCTGCTTCTGGGCTTGTGTTCCCTGGAGTTCTTTCTGCTTTTTGCGGACTTCCTCTTCTTTCTTTTGGATGACGAGTCCTTGCGCGCGCTGGTACTTTGTATATTCCTGCGCATAACGGATACGTCGGTACATTTGCTGGAAGTCTTTGGCAGAGAAGATGAACATCAGTTTATTGGACATCAAACGGTTACGGTACATATACATCACACCATGGGAGTATTTGCGCTTGCACTCTGTCAGTTCATCTTCCAACTGCATAAGTTGACGGCGCAATATTCCGATATTATGGGTGAGGGTATCTACTTCTGTCTGAATGGTCTTTACGTATTTCTGCTGTTCATCAATCTTTCCGGAAATCAAGGCGAGATTCGCCAATTGAGACTTTACATCCTTACGGTTAGAGTTCAGAAGGGCCTGAGATTCCTGAATTTTCTGTTGGAGGGCAGCCTGCTCATTCTGCAACTTCTGAATATCCTTGGTGGTAGGCACAGTTTTCTTCGAAGAAGAGGTGGTCTTCTTCGTTGTTTTCTTTTTTGATGAGGTAGTCTTGGCCTTTGACGATGTTGTTGTCTTGGCCTTAGTGGTTACCGTTGTCTTTGCCTTCTGAGTCGTTGTCTTTTTCTGCTGAGCTGACAGAGAGAGGCTACAGGAAAGCAAGAGGAGAAATAGAAAATTGCGCATACTTGTTAATTACAATTTCCAGTTAAGTTAAATTGTAAATGGCAGATATTCAAATTGTAAATGGTTTTATTTCTTCAAAAGGCCCTTGATGAGGCTAACAACATTGAGACTCTTGTACTTGGAAGAGATTTCTGTATTGGGTTCCCAGTTGTTCGCAGCTCTAACCTTGGAAAGTTTCATGGTAGCTTCACCTGTTTCAATTGCACCGTTGGCCCCTTCCATATCAAGGTTGATCTTGCAGGGGATACGGTACTGGCCAACACGGAGAGAACGGCCATAGTTGGTCTTAAGTTCAAGGGGCACGACACCTGCAACGGGAAGGGTAGAATAGGTACGGTTCTCGTTGTTGTCATTCCAGAAGAACGCCTGGACATTGCGGAAGTTCAAGGTTCCTTCACCTCCCATTGCCTTATCTGCATCGCGGAAAGAAGTACGGAGGTAGGTACGGGAGAGCTTGTTGACGAAAAGAATGCTATCAGGAGTGAAGGTAACACGAACACCTTCGATACCATACTTGGTGAGAGAGATCTGAATAGCCTGATCACGCTTCATCTTAATGGTACCACCAGCGTTTTCGTCAAGGTTAAATGCCTTGATACGAGCATCGAGTTTTGCCTGGATGGCATCTACGTTACCTGTGATAGCGCGCTGACTTGCGCAACTGGTTGACAGCATCATGATAACAGCTGCAACTGCAAGGAAAAAATAATGTTTCATAGTTTTTTGTTCTTTATCTTTCTATTAATGATTTTTGATTGTTCATCGTCTTCGGAAAGCTCCAGGGCATGTTTCCAGTATTCCAAAGCTTTTGCTTTATCGTTGCAACGGAAATAGATGTCTCCGGCATGCTCATATATATTGGAGGCTGAGGGACTTTCTGTTTCTTCTTCTGGCATCGCCTTTATAGTCTGATCGATATAGATACGTGCCTGAGTATACTGCTTTTTGCAATATAAGATCCATGCATAGGTATCCAGAAAAGTCGCATTCTGCGGGTCGCTATCGACCGCTTTCTTGCTCATTTCCGAAGCTTTGTCGAGATCCTTGTTTCCCAAAGAAAGGAAGTAGGCATAATTGTTGAGGCAACCAATGTTGTCTGGCTGATAAACCAGGGCAGAATCGTAAGCAGCATAGGCCTCACAGTCCTTGTCAATCTGATGGTAGATGTCACCCATGATGGCAAACATATCGGAGACAAGTTCGGGTTCCGTTCCATCATTGGCTATTTCAACACCGCGTTTAAAAGTTTCCAGGGCTTCGTCCGTTTGCGAAAGCGTATAGAGAGCCAAACCTTCGTAATAGTAAAAATGAATGACGTCCGGGTTGTATTTCTCTCCTTCAACGCATAAATCATAGATTTCAGCAATGTCGTTCTTCTTGACGAGGTTGCTTAATTTCTGGAGACGGTATTGTAAGGATTCCGGATTATCTCTAAGGACATAGTCCAATGCAACATCCAGGGAATCTTCGGGTAACTGCGCCGCCTGAGCATAGGACAGACAGAGTTCACTGAGCTGTCCGTCTTCCTGAGGAACGGAGAGCGCCTCGCAGAAATGGGAGAAGAGGGATTCTTTGGAAATTCCCGTAGCACCGCCTAAGAGGCTTCGCCCGTAGGACTGAAGGAGTGAGAATTTCTGGCTGTTGTCAATCTTCGGATCCAGCATTACCGCTGACATTTCCTTTTGGAAGCGAACGGTATCCTTTTCCTCAAGATAGTAGGGGAGGATGGCCATCTTGATGAGTCGGTTGTCTGGATCAGTCTGCTGAATGTCATGGTAGATATCCAATCCCTTTTCCTTTTCTCCCGCCTGCATGTAGAGATCGCCAAGCATGACACGGTAGCGCGTTTCCTGAGGATTGTCAGCAATCAGCTGTTCGATAACTTCGAAAGCCTCCTTTTTCTTACCCATGCGCATCAATAACTGGTGTTTCTCCACACAGGTACTTTCGTCCACACCTTCGAGAGTCTCTATTTGCTCCACGGTCTTAAGTGCCTTTTCATTCTGTCCCGTTACTTCATATAAACGGAGAAGCATGGAGTAGTTTTCCGAATTGGGTTTCTCTTCTGCCAGTTGTTCGTAAAGTTCAACGGCACGAGCGTATTTTCCACGTTTAACCATCTGCTGGGCAACCGCCTGGCGGTAAAAACGGTTGGAAGGTTCTAATTCCAGTGCCAACTGGAGCATGGAATCGCCTTGGGCAACAAGTGCACTGTCTGTGCGGGGAGAGAGTCCCACCTGCAGCAGTCCCAGTTCGTATAATGCTTCAGACGCTTTTGGATTTATTTCCAAAGCCCGCTGCAGGAGTTCGTGCTGGGCATCCGTATTCCCTTTATGGGACTGGCGGACAGACTCAAGGAAGAGTTGGTCATATTCTCTCTGCTGTTCATATGTCAGAAGAGCACGAGCACGGAAAGTCTCGTCTTGTCCCTTTTGCTTCTGGACATGGCTTCCGCAGCTGGCTGTCAGAACGATAGTCAGCAAGAATGCAGAAAAAAGAAAGAGAATGGACCTATTTTTTGACATTGGAAGTTATGTCGCTAATGTATACTGGTTTATTTGCTTCCGGTGCTTCCCCATCCACCGGCACCACGCTCGGTTTCATCGAGGACTTCAACTTCTTCCCACTCAACTGTCTCATGACGGGCAACGACAAGCTGGGCAATGCGTTCGCCGTCTTCGATGACGAATGGCTCATTGGACAGATTCACGAGTGAGGTACGGAGTTCACCGCGATAGTCAGCATCAACAGTACCGGGAGCGTTAATAACGGTGATGCCTTTCTTTGTGGCAAGTCCGGAACGGGGACGAACCTGGGCTTCGAAGCCAGGAGGGAGGGCGATGTAAATGCCTGTGGGAACAAGACAGCGCTCAAGAGGCTTAAGCGTGATGGGTTCGTCGATATTTGCTCTAAGATCCATGCCTGCACTCAGAATTGTAGCATATGCAGGGAGAGGATGATGGGATTTGTTGATGATTTTAACCTTCATGGATGAGGGGATTTGTTTTGTTTTTTAGATATTGAGTGCAAAATTACATATTTTTCAGTGAACTTGCATAATGATTTCGCGGAATTTTGTATTTTTGCAGTCGATTTTAAGAATTCTTTTGAAAGATACAAGACAAAATATATGGATTGGCAACAATTAATCTCTTCTTTGCGTCTCGGAAAAGAGGGAGTTGCACCCCTTCCAACGGAACAGCGTTCGGAATTCCAGCGCGATTTTGACCGTCTGATTTTTTCCTCTGCATTCCGTCGTATGCAGAATAAGACGCAAGTATTTCCCCTCCCCGGTAGTATTTTTGTGCATAACCGCTTGACGCATTCTCTCGAGGTTTCAAGCGTGGGCCGTTCTCTGGGAACCGATGTAGGCCGTGTGCTTCAGGAACGTCATCCGGAATTGCCGGATACGGATTTTATGAATATCGGTGCCATCGTCAGTGCGGCGTGCCTGGCCCATGACATGGGAAATCCTCCTTTCGGGCATAGTGGTGAGGAGGCTATCCGCTCTTATTTCCGCGAAGGAAAGGGCCAGTCTCTGCAGTCTCAATTGCCCTGGACGCTTTGGAGCAACCTTCTGAACTTCGATGGTAACGCCAATACATTTCGTCTGTTAACTCATCAGTTCAAGGGCCGTCGTTCCGGAGGCTTTGGTCTGACCTATAGCACTTTGGCAAGTGTTGTAAAATATCCTTTCCCTTCCTACTTTGCCAAGAAGCCCAAGTTTGGTTATTTTGCTACTGAAGAAGAGACTTTTGTCCGGATTGCTCAACACCTTGGCATCCCCCGTCTGCTCTCTGAAAGTGGTCATGAAGAATGGGCCCGTTATCCTCTTGTATATCTGGTAGAAGCAGCCGACGATATTTGTTATGAAATCATGGATATCGAAGATGCATACAAGCTTCGGATCCTTTCTTATGAAGAGGCTGAAGAACTTCTCCTGAGTTTCCATGATGATGGTACTCGTCAGTCCCTTCGTGAAATGCATCCCAAGGTTGACGATATGGGTGAACGCCTGGTATTCTATCGCTCGTGTGCCATCAATGCTTTGGAACGTGCATGTGTAAAAGTCTTTCTAGATCATGAGGAAGAAATCCTTGAAGGTACTTTCAAGGGCAGTTTGATCAGTCACATGGAAGATCCTCTTCGTTCCGGTTACCAACGTTGTGCTGAGATTTCCCGTGCCAAGATTTATAAATGCAAGGATGTTACTGATATCGACCTGGCAGGTTATCAGATTATCTATACACTCCTCGACTTGATGACGGAGGCCGTATGTCATCCAGAAAACTCCTACTCCCGCTTGTTACTTCAGCAGGTTTCCAGCCAGTACGAGATGGATGCTGAGGATCTCCCCGGACGCATCATGGCGGTGATTGATTATGTGACAGGAATGACTGATGTTTATGCGCTTGATCTTTATCGTAAGATTAATGGCCATCAGCTGCCTTCCGTATAAGAAAACATGTAGGTATATATTTTAAAGATTATAGAAAACCCCGGATGAAAAGTTTTTGTTTTCATCTGGGGTTTCTTTTATTCGTTAATGATGGAATCCGTAAATTCTTCTTCCAGATAATTTTCGATAGTGTCCAGCTCGTTTTCCAAGCTGTCAGTCGTTTGCTCTATTGTGATATGATTCTCATGGAAGACCTTGAATCCTTCTGCAGCGCGGACTCCGACAACTCCACAGGCAGCAAATGAGATGGCGAGAGCGATGATCCATGCTATGATAAGCGTGAAAAGAGTACCGTTTCTCATAGGACTTGTATTGCGTCGGATTGCTCTGATGATTCCGTAGATAGGAATGCCAATGACGATGATGATGGCTACAAGTCCCATTATGACAATGTAGGGATTACTGCTGATGGCATCGGTCAGCCAGGCTAATTCCGGAACGGGATGTGCCATAAGCGCGGAAACTCCAAAGATAGCAGCAAACATTGCAACGATTAACGCAATGATAACAGCGAGAAGCGCCAGGAACATGGGAGCAAGCAAGAGGAGCAGAAAAGCGTAGAAAAAGAATCTGATGCATCCTCCGTTGTTTCGGACGGGTTGAGGAGTCTTTGCTTCCTGTTCTTCTGAGTCATTGACAATCTGGTCACTGAGATTTTCAGGTGTAATCTTCTTTCCTCTCATTCTGAGTTTTTCCTCCGCCGTACGAGCCTCGGGAACTAAAATCCAGAGGATTATATAGGCAACAGGGAAGAATACATGAAGAAAATCGGGGACGAACCAGTATTCTGCACCCATAAATACAAAGGTGAGAATAATTGCGCCGATACGCCAAAGTACCGGGTCTCCAACACCGAAATATTCTGAAAGTCCGGAGCAGACACCACCGAGCATCTTGTCGTTGGTATTACGGTAGAGATGGCGCTCGCGCATGTGAGTTTTTACCTTATCGAAGAAGGCACTGCTCTGAGCCTGTTCCTGCTGGCCGGAATTCTCTGTCGTTGATGTATTTGTGTTTTCTTTTCCGTTATTTGTATTTTCACCGTTTTCGTGAATAGCAGTTTCTTCATCAATCTGATCAGCATTACCGATCTTGCTGATGATTTCCTTGATAACCTCAATGCTGACGGCTTCCATTCCGTTTTGTTTGTTTTCCCAAAGAAGTTCTGCGACACGGTGTTCTATGTCGTCAGCGATTTCCTCGCCACCTTCCTGACGCATGAAATAATTCTTCATGCTTTCAAGATAGTTGTCAAGTAATTGGTAAGCGTCTTCATCTATAGCGTAGATGGTGCCGAATATGTTGATTGAAATGTTCTTTTTCATGGTTATTTGGTGTGATGTTTTGTTATTCCTCAGGGAGTAGTGGTGTAATGGGCATAGACTGCAGGATGTCCACAGTTGTGGCTAATTCCGTCCAACTCGCATCGAGTTGCCTCAGCGCTTCTTCACCGTCCATGGTGAGCGCGTAGTATTTTCGGGGTGGACCTTGTTTGCTTTCCTGCCATTCGTATTTCAAGAGTCCGTCCTTTTTCAAACGGTTAAGGAGAGGGTAGAGCGTTCCTTCCACCACGATCATCTTGGCGCCTTTCAATTGCTCAATGATATCGTTGGCATATGAGGGACGATGACGGAGTAGCAGCATGATGCAGTATTCCAACATACCCTTCCTCATCTGAGATTTGGTATTTTCTACATTTATCATATTTTTAAATCCTATTAAATTGTTTTCTGCCGCAAAAGTATGCATTGCCTTGGTATTATGCAATACATAGTACTATAAAAAGTATATTTTTCGCAGAATAAGCAACAATTCTGCAATGATAAGTTTGCAAAACCAGCGGTTAAGATGGTTCCATCACATTTACTCCTCATATTTCCTAGGTTTCAATATTATTAAAGTTCGCGATGATTGAACCAATGCCATTCTATGAAAAAATGTAAATGGGCATAGCCGTTCAGTACTGTTGAATGAATGCTGGATAAACCGTTTGCTTTTTTATATTATTATAGGAGAGGCAGAGTTATATTATTATAGGAGAGACAGAGTTGTTACGGTCGTTTATTAAAAATATTCCGGGAACGCTCAAAAAAAGTTGCAAAAAAATTTGGCGGTTCGGAAAAATGTCGTAAATTTGCACTCGAATTAAAATTGTAATGATTACAATTCTGTAATTAATAGGCAAAAAAGAAGTAAAATACCGCCGATGAAGCAAAACAAGATAAGTGACAAAGAAGTTTACGATTACCTGGCCAATCACGAGGTCAAGGGGTCGGTACAGCGAATAGCCGTGATGCGTTATCTTTTGGAGCATCACACTCATCCTACTGTGGATGAAATATTTACTGAGCTCCATGAGGATATACCTACTTTGTCCAAGACGACGGTTTATAATACCTTGAAACTGTTAGTGGAGCAGGGTGCCGCCATGATGTTGACCATTGATGACAAGAATGCCCACTACGATGCAGTTAAAGAGTCACATGCTCATTTTTTCTGCTATAATTGCGGAAAGATCATAGACATCTACAATCCTGAGGGTATTGGTGATTATGAGCATAAACTTCCTGATGGCTACAAGGTTCAGGGTATCCAATTGTATTACACCGGACTCTGTCCAAAATGCGCTTCAAAGACGAAAAATTAAGACAATTCCAATAATTATTAATAACAATCTAAAAAACAAAAGAATTATGAAAAAGAAGTTTATCTGCACCGTATGCGGTTATATTCACGAAGGTACTGAAGCTCCCGAGCGTTGCCCCCAGTGCAAGGTTCCTGCAAGCAAGTTTAAGGAAGTTGTAGAAGCTGAGGAACGCGTTTACGTTACCGAACATGTTATCGGTGTTGCTCAAGGTTGCCCCGAAGATATCATGATGGGTCTCAAGGCTAACTTCGAAGGTGAGTGCACTGAAGTTGGTATGTACCTCGCAATGTCTCGTCAGGCTGATCGTGAAGGCTATCCCGAAATCGCTGAGGCTTTCAAGCGCTATGCATTTGAAGAAGCTGATCACGCAAGCCGTTTCGCTGAACTCATCGGTGAATGCGTATGGGACACCAAGACCAACCTCGAGAAGCGAATTGAAGCAGAATGCGGTGCTTGCGATGGCAAGATGGGTATTGCAAAGCGCGCTAAGGAAGAAGGCCTCGATGCTATTCACGACACCGTTCATGAAATGGCAAAGGACGAAGCTCGCCACGGTCGTGGTTTCGAAGGTCTCTACAAGCGTTTCTTCGGTAAGTAATCTGCGAATGTTTTCTTTAGAAACACTGTTTTTGTAAAGAATATTAAGCAAATTATACGATAAATTAACGACTTTCCTCTATTTTCTTAGGGTGAAGGTCGTTTTTTTATTAAAAAAATTTGCGAGAATTGTGTTTTTGATGTAACTTTGCCACCGAGTTATAGTGGGTTTACTATGTCCGGAAAGGAAATAAAAGGCCCTTCAGACTCAAAGATTGAAATCAAATATTCTAAATAATTTTTACATTATGAAGTTCAAAACTCTCATCGTAAGTGCTATTGCAGCATTTGCAACTCTTAATGTTTGCGCTCAGGGCGCTGCCGTTACTGAGGAGAAGCCTGACATGTCTTACTGGTTCCTCGGTGTTCAGGGTGGTCTTGGCGTAACTCGTGGTGAAGGTTCTTTCGCAGACCTCATGTCTCCTGCAGCAGCTCTCTCTGTAGGTTATCGTTTTAACCCCTATTTCGCACTCCGTTTGAACGGTAGCGGTTGGACTGGCAAGGGTTGCCTCCCCACTATCGATGCAAATTACAAGTACAACTATGGTCAGGTTGGTCTTGATGGTATGCTCGACATTACCACCCTTTTCGGTGGTGTTAAGCCCAACCGTATCGTTAGCCTCTGGCTCCTCGGTGGTGTTGGTTACCTCCACAGCTTCAACAATGACGAAGCTCTCGACCTCAAGAATACTACTGAGATCAACAACCGTCCCGAACTCCTTACTTTGTACTGGGACAAGCGTGACTATGTAACCGGTCGTTTCGGTGCTCATGTTGACTTCCGTCTCAGCGAGCGCGTTAACCTCAACCTCGAAGGTAATGCAACCGTAATGGATGACCACTTCAACAGCAAGGACGCTGACAACGCTGACTGGCAGTTCAATATCCTCGCAGGTCTCTGCTTCCGTCTTGGTAAGATCAACCATCCCGCTCCTGTTGTAGCTGCTCCCGAGCCCGTACAGCCCGAGCCCGTAGTTGTTGAAGAACCCGCTCCCGCTCCCACTCCCGCAGCTCCCAAGCAGGAAGTTGTAGAAGAGGTTAAGCCCTGCATCCAGAACGTATTCTTCCTCATCAACCGTTACGATATCCGTCCCTCTGAAATGACTAAGGTTGACGAAGCTGTTGCTTATCTCAACAAGTATCCTGAGGCTACTATCGAAATCACCGGTTATGCTGATAAGAACACTGGTAACGCTACTATCAACGAGCGTCTCTCTAAGCAGCGTGTTAACTCTGTTTACAATGCACTTCTCCAGAAGGGTATTTCTGCAGACCGCATCAGCAAGGGTTACAAGGGTGACACCGTTCAGCCCTTCCCCAATGACGAAGCTAACTACGAAAAGAACCGTGTAGTTATCTGCGTTGCTGACAGCAAGTAATCAATCTTTCATAGCATAATAAATCCCCTGCTTTCTTCGTGAGAGCAGGGGATTATTTGTATGTCTACTTTTGCCCTTTCAGGGCAGTTAGGTGTTACAGGGTTACTTTCTTACCGTTGATGATGAAAACACCTGTAGAGGCATTTTGAACGCGACGACCGGAAAGATCGTAGATGATGTTGGTGGTGGGAGCTGCAGTAGCATTGTGAATGCCTACTGTAGAGGAGGGAGTATTGAAGTCGATGACGATGATATCGCCAGCCTTATCGGAAGGAATGGTGAAACTGCCATCTTCGTTAGCTGTAGGAGCAACTTCAGCACCGTTTACCGTTACCATAACCTCGGTGAGGTTTACTGTTCCAGCCTTGACTTTGAGAAGTTGTCCCTGGTTGTTGCTGATGGTTGCAGTGGTCGCCTTCTTTGCTGCCCATTTAATACTAACGGTGAAGTCACCGACAGCCTTGAGACCAGTAACGCTTCCCTTTGGCCATGCAGAAGGAAGAGCGGGAAGAAGACTGATGGTACCCGTCGCACTCTGCATCAGCATTTCTGCGATACCGGCACAAGCACCGAAGTTACCGTCAATCTGGAAAGGAGCATGGGAGTCGAAGAGGTTGTAATAGATACCACCCTGGCTTTGATCCGTTCCATAGCTGGTGGAATGCTTGAGAGCATTGTGAAGGAGCGTTCTGGCATGGTCGCCGTTTTGGGCGCGAGCCCAGAGGTTGATTCTCCAACCCATTGACCAGCCGGTGGAGTTGTCACCACGAAGGGTAAGGGAATTGACAGCGGCATCAAAGTATTCGTTGCCCGGATAAACCTGGCTGAAGGGATAGAGACACATCAGGTGGCTCTGATGACGATGGCCGTTTTCTCCGCTGGTATAAGAGGTGTACTTCCACTCACGGAGAATGGGGGTGTTGCTCTTGATCAGGGAAGTTCCCCAGTTGCCGGTGTAGGTTTCAATGGCGAGGCCCAGGTCAAGTTTTGCATAACGGTCCTTGATCTTGTTGAGCCAGGTCTTGTTGAGTTCGCTCTCGTTACCAAGGACCTCAATGGCTTCCAGAGTGTTTTCGAAGAGTTCACGGCAGAGTTGCTGACTGTGAGCCGTTGCGTTTTCGCTACCAGGACCATGTTCAGGAGAGTATTCGTTGGGACATTCATAAGTGCCGTCACTTGCCAGTTTCAAGCGTTCTGCCCAATACTGCGATGCGCTCCACATTGCGGGGAAAACCTTTGCAAGATAATCCTTGTCGAGGGTGTAGCGGTAATGCTGCCAGAGATGAGTGACATACCATGCATTGGCAATGGTATAGTTGGACATCCAGCTACTCATACCGCCGAAGATGTTGGACTCCGTATGAACGGTCCATCCTACACTCTGTCCTGCGTTGGATGCTGCCAGTTTCCATCCTGGAGAATTCACCATGTTCACGATGTAGTTCAGGAAGGGAAGATGGCATTCGCTGAGGTTTGTGGGTTCTGCGGGCCAGTAGTTCATCTGGATGTTGATGTTCGTGTGGACATCGGAGTTCCAGGGAGCATTGGCGCGGTCGTTCCAAATGCCCTGAAGGTTGCTGGGAACATCGAGACTGCCGCGGCTGGAACTGATTTCGAGGTAACGGCCATAGTTGAAGTAGAGTTCCTCGAGGAAGAGGCCGTCAGCACTCTTGGAGTTCGTTGTGGATTTGTTGTAGTAGGTTACAAGATCCTCCGTTGTCTTCGTAGTCTGAGCTTCCTTGGTGCTGGTACCCAGTGTCAGGCTGACACGTCCCATATAGCTTCGGAAATTCTCAACATGAGCGGCATAGAGTTCGTCGTAAGTCTTGGCTGCTGCGGCGTCGAGCGTTGATTTTATTTCCTGGGCAAGGCCTTCTGCACCAACACCCGTTGAGAAAGTCTTCACGTTTGTGCCGTCGTAGTCCGTCTTTCCTGCCAAGAGTACCAAGACCTCGTCAGCGTTTGCCACATGAATACCTTGCGCATCAGCAGTTACCGTGGCGCCATCGCCAACGGGGATAACGCGGAATGTCGTGTTGTACTTCAGCAAATCCGTGTAGCCGTGGAAAGAACCCTCGTTGTCCTTGTAGGCCGGCTTCGAAGCATTGATGGCGTCACCAGCATAATAACTGATTTGGAAAGCCAGTTTTCTGCCTTCGGGGGCAGCGTAATGTGCAACGATGACATTGTCAGGTTCTGAGGCAAAGTAACGACGGGCGTAGGCGTTTTCGGTGGCATCGGTGAAATCAACACCGCCAACGCCGTCCTGAATGTCAAGCCAACGCTTATAATTGGAGAAGGAGGAATAATCTCCGCTCTCATCTATTATATATAAGGAGCCGAAATTGCGGTAGTTTCCGTGGTTGGGGTTGCCTTGGATGGTTGAGGTACCACTCCAGAGACTCTTCTCGTTAAACTGCAGCTGATCAGCATGGACACCGCCGAAGAGACAAGCGCCGAGGCGACCGTTACCGATGGGAAGACTGTATTCCATCCACTTGTAACTGCTGCTGGTCAAGGTTGCGGGAGTGTTGTACCAAAGCGTGAGGGCATTTTCAGGTGTCCAACTGGAGAGTTTCGTACCACTCTGGGTGTATTCCTTGGAAATCAGTGCTTCGAGTTCTGAATAGTCGGGGAGATCATCTTCTGCAACGAACTTGATTTGGTCGTTGATATCAGAGGTATCCCAGAAGCCGATATTGTGTCCGGCACTCGCACCGCCCCAAGTATTGAAACCCTTCGTCTTGTCCGTGGTGAGCGAGATCACATACTGACCGTTTCCGTTGGGAGAATTCTGGATGCAGAAAGCCTTCCCCGTGGAACCGCTTTTCAGCAGCGTTGCAGACTGACCGTTGGTCGCCGTTCCCGTTGCCGTCGTCGCGTAGTTACCGCTTTTAGAGAGCAACTTGAAACTGCTTTGTGATCCTACGAAAGCAAAGAGCTGTCCCGCAGAACTTCCGTTATTTTCATTGGTAAAGAAAGTTCCGGAACCATTGTCCTGCAGTACCGTGTTGCCCTGGGTAAACTGTATCTTATAGTACACCGGAGCATCAGCCGTGCTGAATTCGGGTAATTGCGCCCATGCTGCAAAGGTGGTCAGCAGAAGAGCAAGGAGAGAGAATAATTTCTTCATATCGGATTTTAAGGTCTATATATTCCTTGGAAATAGAAGCTATGTTGATTTTTGAAAAAGAAAACCTATGGGCAAGGACTGTCATGAGTTCTCGCCGATAGGTTTTTATAAGAAATAGGTGCAATAGATTACTGCGGCAGGAATGGCAAGGAGGGCGGAGTCAAAGCGGTCCAGGATTCCTCCGTGTCCGGGAAGGACATTACCGCTGTCCTTAATACCCAGCTGGCGCTTGATGAGGCTTTCAACAAGATCGCCCCAGGTTCCGAAGACGCAGACGACGAGGCCAAGGCCCAACCACTGAAGGAGGGAGAGACCTCCGACGAAGTGCCAAAGGACGGCAGCGGCAGCAAGTGTCAGCAATCCGCCACCTATACTGCCTACCCAGGACTTGTGCGGGCTGATGCGAGGGAAGAGTTTGTAGGGAATATACTTTCCCAACAAGGAGCCGACGAGGTAGGCACCGGTATCGCTTGTCCAAAGGAAGATGAAGATGGCAAGTGCATACATGCCGTCGTATGCCATACCGCCCTTTTCAATATCGTAATGAACGCAGATAAAGGGAAGAAGGGCGAAGGGCAGTGCTACATATAACTGAGAAGCAAGCGCCAGCGTCCAGTTCTTGATGGGATCTTCTGCCTGGCGGTAAAGTTCAGTAATAATAATATAGAGGAGGGTGAAACCGTAGAGTGCAATCATCTTGGTGTAGTCGCCAAGTCCCAACTGGTATTCCCAGCTTGCTGCCACGAGGATGACAGCTGCCATTGCCGTGATGTTGCGGTTGATATCCGCCTCATAGTGATTGTTCATAATGGTGCAGAACTCCAGGACTCCTGCCAGTGCCACCGCTCCAAAGAAGAAGAAGGCGCTGACGGGGTGCCAAAGCGTACATGCTACAAGAGCCACAACATAGACCAGACCGGTGATGGTGCGTATCACAAGATTTTTCATGAGTTTTCAGTGTTTTCGCCATCAGGGCGGTTATCGTTTTCTGAAGATGCAAGCACAGCTTCACTGTTGTTATCGTTTTCCGAAGATGAAAGCACAGTGTCATCTTCCTTCGGCTGTTCCTCCAGGAGAATGTCAGCACGGGAGCGCCAGGGACGGGCTCCGAAGATATCCTCGACATCCTTTGCGAAGATCACTTCCTTTTCGCAGAGGAGGTCAGCAAGTTCCTTGTGCTGGCCAGCATGTTCCGTCAGAAGTTCCTTGGCACGGAGATACTGTTCGTTGATGATACGCTGGACCTCTTCGTCAATCAGTCGGGCGGTGTCATCGCTGTAAGGCTTGACGAAACTCTCCTGATTGTTGTAGTAGCAAAGGTTGGGGAGCTTTTCGCTCATACCCATATAAGCCACCATACCGTATGCGCGCTTCGTTACCTTTTCAAGGTCATTCATGGCGCCGGAGGAGATATGGCCAGTGAAGATTTCCTCAGCAGCACGGCCGCCGAGCGTTGCACAAAGTTCATCGAGCATCTGCTCCTTGGTGACAATTGTACGCTCTTCGGGGAGATACCAAGCTGCACCGAGGGCCTGTCCACGGGGAACGATGGTAACCTTGATGAGCGGGTTGGCAAATTCCAGCAGCCAGCTTACTGCGGCATGGCCTGCCTCGTGGAGGGCAATGCTGCGCTTCTCAGCCTGAGTCATCACCTTTGTTTTCTTTTCGAGACCACCGACAATACGGTCGACAGCGTCAAGGAAATCCTGCTTACCGACATGGTCGTGATTGTGACGGGCAGCAATCAGAGCCGCTTCGTTGCAGACATTGGCGATATCGGCACCGGAGAATCCCGGAGTCTGTCGTGCCAGGAGTTCAATGTCAAGACCCTCTTCCAGTTTGAGAGGACGGAGATGAACATTGAAGATGGCGATACGCTCGGGGAGATCAGGGAGGTCAACATGGATCTGACGGTCAAAACGTCCGGCACGGAGAAGAGCAGAGTCAAGGACATCGACACGGTTTGTGGCAGCGAGGATAATGACACCGCTGTTTGTTCCGAAACCGTCCATTTCCGTAAGGAGCTGGTTCAAGGTACTTTCACGCTCGTCGTTACCACCGAAGCTGGCACGGTTACTACGCGCACGGCCGATGGCATCGATTTCATCGATGAACACAATAGCGGGAGCCTTAGCCTTTGCCTTTTCAAAAAGATCGCGGACACGGCTGGCGCCGACGCCGACAAACATTTCAACAAAGTCAGAACCTGACATGGAGAAGAAGGGAACCTCAGCTTCGCCTGCTACAGCCTTTGCCAATAGGGTTTTACCTGTTCCCGGAGGACCCACGAGCAGAGCACCCTTGGGAATCTTTCCACCGAGTTCCGTGTATTTCCCGGGGTTCTTGAGGAAGTCCACGATTTCCTGAACTTCCTGCTTTGCTCCTTCCTGTCCGGCAACATCCTTGAAAGTTACCTGAGGACCGCTCTCCTTGTCATATTCCTTGGCCTTTGACTTGCCGACACTGAAGATGCCGCCGCCACTGCCGCCCATGCCTCCCATACGGCGCATGAGGAACCACCAGAGGCCGACGAAGAAGATGATGGGGAAGAGGCTTGAGAGAATATTGAGCCAGATGGAGCGTGTCTCCTCGTAAGTCACCTTGCCTTTGTAGTCAATACTTGCCAGGTAGTCTTCCACCTTGTCGGCAGAAGGATAGCGTGTGGTGACAGTCGGTTTCTTGCCGACTTCGTCAACGCCCTTTTTGAAGACATCGCGGATATGCGCGGGGGTGATAGCCACATGAACGACGCCCTCCGTCTTGTCAACGGTGACTTCGCTCGCATAGCCTTTTGACAAATAAGTTTTCATCTCTGAGTAGCTGATTTCCTTGTCAAAGCTACCAGGATTCTGATTGCCCTGATACAACATGACGGCGAGGGCACCGATGATGATGACGTAAATCCAATTGAGATTGAATTTAGGCATCTTGGGGCCGTCGGACTTATTGCCGGGCTTGTTCATTTGAGGATTCTGTGGTGTTGCCATTTAAAATGTGCTTTTGTGGAAACTGCTCATTTTCAGAGTTTTCAAAGATCTGTGAGCAGGGCAGTTAATTTTAATCGAGATCAGGAACCTGAGTGATCTTGGCGTCAGACCAGAGGTTGTCAATGTCGTAGTATTCGCGGGTGTCGTGGAGGAATACATGCACCATGACATTTCCGAAGTCCATGGCAATCCACTGTGAATTGGCACGTCCGGCGATAGCCGTGGGATGTTCGTCGCCCTTGGTGCGGCATACATTTTCGATGCTGTCGACGATGGTGTCAGCCTGAGACGGGTTGTTGGCGGTGCAGATGACGAAAGCGTCTGCGGGAGCCATGCCGATATGACTGAGATCAGCCACGGTGATGTCGTGGCCCTTCTTTTCCTGAATGCCCTCGATGATGAGGTCGATGAGTTCGTTTGTTGTTGTCATTAAAAATAAATATACATTTCGCGTGCAAAGTTACATTATATTCTGCGAATAGCCATCATAAAGTTTGGGTTTTGCTACTTTGCATCCGCCATTTTAAGTCTTTTTTTGATTTGTTCAAATGTTTTTTGAATAAAAACTCCCTTTTGTTCTTATTATGTTGTTTTTTTGTTTTATCTTTGTACCGAAATATCTAATTACCCCAATATCTGTTATATGGAATTTTTGATTCTAATTGGTTGTGTTGCCCTCCTCATGTACGGTATGAAGGTCATGAGTGAAGGTCTTCAGAAAATGGCTGGTAGCAAACTCCGTACCGTTTTAGGAACGGCGACGACAAATCGCTTCACCGGCATTCTCACAGGTGCATTCATTACGACAAGCATCCAGTCTTCAACGGCAACGACGGTGATGACCGTAAGTTTCGTCAGCGCTGGTCTTCTTACGCTTGCCCAGGCCATCAGTGTCATCATGGGTGCCAACATCGGTACCACGGCGACAGCATGGATTATGGTGCTTGGCGGAAGTTTCGACATGCGCATGATTGTCTACGGCAGTATCATCGTTGCTATCGCGTTGATCTACAGTAAGAAGAACATCAACATGGGTGAATTCATCATGGGTCTCGCCCTGATGCTTCTCGGTCTTACTACGTTGAAGATGAATGCTGCTGACATGCATCTTGATCAGAATGTTGCCATCACCGGTTTCCTCGATTCCATCAGTGGCTGGGGTTACGGCAGCTATTTCCTCTTCCTGCTGATCGGTGGTCTGCTGACCTGTGCTGTTCAGAGTTCCGCTGCCATTATGGCAATCACCATGACGCTCTGTTCCACGGGTGTCCTTGATATCTATTCCGGTATCGCCCTTGTAATGGGTGAGAACATCGGTACCACCATCACCTCCAATGTTGTTGCGCTCAGCGCCAGCACACAGGCTCAGCGTGCAGCCCGTGCCCACTTGATCTTCAACCTCTTCGGTGTTGTCTGGGTGCTCTGCATCTACCGTTATTTCGTCAACGGTGTCTGCGGTCTCGTTGGTTGCGACCCCCACAATGTTGAGAATCCTGAAATCCTCAGTGCCGTTCTGGCAGCCTTCCATACCGCTTTCAATGTCTGCAACGTATTGATTCTCGTATGGTTCATCAAGCCTATGGAGAAAGTTGTATGCTGGCTCGTTCCCGACAAACCCGAAGGCGAGGAAGAATTCCGCTTGCGTTTCATCACCGGTGGTCTTCTCTCAACCTCCGAGCTCTCCATCCTCGAGGCCCGCAAGGAAATCGGTCTCTTCGCAGAGCGTACCCACAGAATGTTCGGCTTCCTCCATGAACTGCTTCATATGGAGAAGAACGACGACTTCACCAAGCTCTTCTCCCGTGTTGAGAAGTACGAAGGTATCTCTGACTCCATGGAAATTGAGATTGCGAAGTATCTTAATGAGGTCAGCGAGGGTCGTCTTTCCATAGAGTCCAAGCGCCAGATTCAGTCCATGCTCCGTGAGGTGAGCGAAATCGAATCCATCGGTGATTCCTGCTACAACATCGCCCGCAGTCTCCGCCGTTACCGCCAGCACGAGAAGGAACAGTTCTCAGAAGAGCAGGTTAGCCACATCGAACAGATGATGAAACTGACCGATGAGGCTCTCGTTCAGATGGCGAAGGTTCTCAACGTCGAGGAATACCGTCGTCCGGACCTCAACAAGAACTACAACATCGAGCATGAGATCAACAATTTCCGTACCCAGCTCAAGAACCAGAATGTCATCGATGTCAACAACCACCTCTACAGCTATCAGCTCGGTGTTTACTACAGTGACATCATTTCTGAGTGCGAGCGCCTCGGTGACTATGTTGTCAATGTCATCGACGCCTATGCCGGTGTAAAGCGTGACGAAGATAAGAAGAACAACAATATCTTCGGTGACTAAAGAATAATCAGGTGGCCGTAATCCGTTGCGGCCACCTTTCATCTTATAATCTCCGGAACCTCCGGTATTTCCGGAACTTCCGGTACCTCCGGAACTTAACCCTCCAAGCCCTATGGCTAAACAACACTACGTAGGACTCTCTGCTGCTGAAGTGGCGGAGAGTCGTGCTCACTTTGGAAGCAATGTCCTGACACCTCCCGAGAAGGAGTCTGTATGGAAGAAGCTCGGCGAGAAATTTGCTGAGCCACTGATTGTTGTCCTCCTCGTTGCCGGTTTCTTCAGCATCGGCATTGCCTGCTACAACTACTATGGTGCCACCGACCATCACGGACAGTTCTCCGTATTCCTGGAGCCCGTGGGAATCTTTGTGGCCATCCTTCTGGCTACCGTCATCTCCTTCTATTTTGAACTGAAGGCTGAGAAGGAATTCTCCGTGCTGAACCAGGTCAATGACGAGGAACTTGTCATGGTCATCCGCGATGGCAACAGTTGTGAGATCCCCAAGCGCGATGTCGTCGTCGGCGACATCCTCCTCCTTTCCACCGGCCAGGAAATTCCCGCTGACGCTGAACTTCTGGAGTCAACCTCACTGCATATTGACGAGTCAACCTTGACTGGCGAACCTGTCTGTGTAAAGAGTGTCCGTCCGGAGGACAAGGATCCTGAGGCTACCTTCCCGACGAACCATGTCATGCGTGGAACGACGGTGATGGAAGGCCATGGCGTTGCAAAAGTCTTTGCCGTCGGCGATGCTACCGAGAATGGCAAGGTCTACGAAGCTGCACAGATTGACAACAGCGTGAAGACTCCCCTTGACGAGCAGCTGGAGCGTCTGGCGAAATACATCACCCAGTTCTCCTATGTCATTGCCGTGGTACTCATCGCAGGGCGTCTGGCGATATATTTCGTAGGGAACTATGGCCATTACGACTGGCTGACCGTCTTCGAACTCCTGCTGAATTCCTTCATGGTGGCAGTGGCCCTCATTGTCTGTGCCGTTCCCGAAGGACTTCCCATGGCGGTGAGTCTTTGTCTTGCCCTCTCCATGCGCCGCATGTTGAAGACCAACAACCTCGTCCGCAAGATGCATGCCTGCGAGACGATGGGCGCTACCACCGTTATTTGTACCGATAAGACAGGAACCCTGACGCAGAACCGTATGCAGGTCTGCGATGCAGATTTTGAAGTCTCCCGTACCGATGATCTCATCAATGAAGGAATCGCCGTCAACTCCACGGCCCAGCTGGATTTCAGCGGTGCTGCTCCCCGTCCCTTGGGAAATCCCACTGAAGGTGCGCTGCTCCTCTGGCTCCATCAGCGTGGTGTGGACTATCGTACCATCCGCGAGAATGTGGAAGTTCTGGAAGAAGTTCCCTTCTCGACGGAAAGGAAATACATGGCGGTCACCGTACGCTCCGAGGCTTTCCCTGGCAAGGTCATCCGCTATGTCAAGGGAGCCCCCGAGATTGTCTTCGGCCTCTGCAACGATACCTATATTCCCCATGAGGAACTTGAATGGAAGCTTCGCGGTTACCAGCAGCAGGGCCGCAGGACTCTGGGCTTTGCCTACGAGGTGGATGGCCAGGGACTGACTTTCATGGGCGTCGTCGCCATTGCCGATCCTGTCCGCGAAGATGTTCCGCCTGCTGTCGGGGAATGTCTGAAAGCCGGTATCAAGGTGACGATTGTGACAGGAGATACCATGGGGACCGCCAAGGAAATCGGCCGTCAGATTGGTATCTTCGAAGCTGTCAATGATGATCTTGACCGCCACTGCATCACAGGTCCTGAATTTGCTGCTCTCACCGATGAGGAATTGGCAGAGCGTGTTCTTGACCTCCGCATCATCGCCCGCGCCCGCCCCATGGACAAGCGCCGTCTCGTCGAAGCCCTTCAGCAGAAGGGGCAGGTTGTGGCAGTGACAGGTGACGGTACCAACGATGCCCCTGCCCTCAATGCTGCCCATGTCGGTCTTTCTATGGGAGACGGAACGAGTGTGGCAAAGGAAGCCTCCGATATCACCATCATCGACAACAGCTTCTCATCCATTGCCCGTGCGGTGATGTGGGGCAGAAGCCTCTACCGCAATATCCAGCGCTTTGTACTCTTCCAGATGACCGTCTGCGTCATCGCCGTTGTAGTTGTCCTCATCGGCGCATTCACCGGCAAGGAATCACCGTTGACCGTTACGCAGATGTTGTGGGTCAACCTCATCATGGATACCTTTGCCGCTATGGCTCTCGCCTCCCTTCCTCCCACGCCGAAGGTGATGAAGGAAAAGCCGCGCCGTCGTACCTCCTTTATCATTTCCACGCCCATGTGGTGGAATATCATAGGAGTGGGTGCCCTCCTGGCGACCCTTCTTGTCGGCCTTCTGGTAGCGATGGAGAATGGTTATCTCAATGGTCTTCTGGGTTATGACTATGGCATGGCTGGCGATATGAACCGTCACGGCCAGAGTTTCTTCTTTACGGTATTCGTGATGATCCAGTTCTGGAATCTCTTCAACGCTGCCGCCTTTATGACAGGCCGAACTGCCGGAACCCTCTTCCGTGCGAAAGGCTTTGTGGGAATTGCCAGCGCCATCATCATCGGCCAGCTTATCATTGTCCTCTTCGGTGGCGAAATGTTCTCAGTGGAACCCCTCAGCATCGTTGAGTGGCTCGTCATCATCGGTCTCACCTCCTGCGTTCTGTGGGTAGGAGAAATTATAAGAAAATGTTTTTAGTCTCTATCATTATTCCGGTATACAATCGTGAAGACACCTTGCCGCGTCTTTTCGATTCCCTGCGAGCGGTGGATTACCGTCCGCTTGAAATCATCTTTGTCGATAATGCCAGCAAGGATAACAGCCGTGCGCTCTGTGAGCAGTTCTGTAAGGATTATTCAGATGCAAATATTGCTGCGGATGCTCCATTGGATGCTTCAAATGATGCTGTGGCCCTTCTCCTTGATTGTCCCAAGGCAGGAGCCTGTGCTGCGCGTAATATAGGTCTTGCAGCGGCAAAGGGCGAATACTGCTGCTTCTTCGACAGCGATGATGAATTCTCAGCGGACTTCATCCCGTCGATGCTTGAGAGCATCGGTGATGCCGATGTCTGCCTTGCCCGCACCCGTCTGTTCTTCCCCGACGGCAGTTCCCGTGTCCGTGCTGGCTGGAAGAATCCCACCATTTACGACCATCTTCTGGCGCTGAACATCAGTACGCAGACCTTCCTGGTGAAGACGGAATACATCCGCGCCATCGGCGGTTGGCATGAAGACCTGATGATCTGGCAGGACTATGAGTTGGGTCTCCGCCTGTTGTCAGGGCAATGCATCCTTTGCCAGGGAACTCCGAACCTCACCGTTGAAAACCCCCGTCTGGCATGGAACAAGAAAGTTTTCCACCGTATCTACCAGCATCCCGAGAGCATCACCGGTATGTCCTTCAGCGACTCCTTTGATAATATAAAGGATGCTTTGGAAGTCATCCTTGCCGAGGCCTTTGCGCTCTTTGACAAGAAAGCCACCTGTGCGTTGATTTACCGTGTCGCCATCCTCCGTGGTCGTCTGATGATAGAGGGCAATCCTGATCTTGCGAAGCGTCTTCCCCTCGACATCCGCGACTTCTGGCCGATGTTCCTCGTATGGTATGTTTCCCACGGTGGCCGTGGCGGTTGGCGTCTCGGCCGTTTCGCCCTCCACTTCATCCGCTCGTAAACAGATACAGTTAATAACAAAAAACAAAGAAGTCACCAATCGGAAGATTGATGACTTCTTTATGTTGGGGTACCCGGACTCGAACCAGGAAAGGCAGGACCAGAATCTGCAGTGTTGCCAATTACACCATACCCCAATGTTATGCTCCGGGATGCCCTCCCGGGGCGATGCCCACCGCTGCTTTTGCAGGATGAGTAGAACGTCTTATGCTTTTGCCATCGACGTAAAGCTTACGCTTGTGTTCTTTTGAACCAGCTTGAAACTTTGTTGGGGTACCCGGACTCGAACCAGGAAAGGCAGGACCAGAATCTGCAGTGTTGCCAATTACACCATACCCCAAGCATTTTCCTCTGGGATGCCCTCCCATCGGTTTTGCTTCGTAAGCGGATGCAAAATTACATCATTCTATTGAATGTCACAAGCATTTTCCCTATTTTTTTGTTGAAAAAGAGATATCGTAGGGCGTTTTTGTCATTTTCGGTT
This sequence comes from Prevotellaceae bacterium UBA1746, assembly GCA_002314875.1. Taxonomy (GTDB): domain Bacteria; phylum Bacteroidota; class Bacteroidia; order Bacteroidales; family Bacteroidaceae; genus Alloprevotella. The sequence continues at coordinate 52,360 of DCHS01000026.1, read as the reverse complement.
TAAGAAATAAAACTTTTGGCTTTATCTGAACCAGGGCCAATCGCCATTCCTATTGCCTCAGTCATATTACATACGCACACCCTTGAGGCTGTAGGTATGACCGGCATGCTTGATGACGATGCGGCGGCCGTCGAGGAATTTTCCTTCTGTGCCGGTGGGAGCAGAAACCGCAGCGATGCCGTCCGTATCCTCACCCGCATTGACAGCAGCACCGGTGAAGGTTGCGTTGACGGTAGAGCCATAGTAGGTCTTGGCATCGAGCGTGAGTTTCACACCTCCGGGAGCAGCAGCGACGGTGAGCGTTCCGCTGACAAGATAGTAGGCCATGGTGTAGTAGGAAGCCCCATCCGTCTCGTCAATCTCAAAGCCTGTAGCGATGAAGGCTGGGTAGTCGTAATATTCGTCACCGCCGGGAGAAGCCTGGACGGTACCGGTTTCATAGGAATCGTTGATTTCGTAGGTTCCCTCTTCGAGAACAGTACCAGAAACGGCAGAGGCGAAGACGCCAAGCTCCATCTCGTAGTCCTCGCTGAGGAAGTAAATGTCCGTGTAGGGATAGCCCATATACTGTGTGTAGTCAGCATACTGAACCTCATCGAAGCTGATGTTAAGGGTAGTCGGGGTCTGCGGTTCCCAGTCGTAGGTGTAGTCACCTTCCTCACCGCCGCCAGTGCCCAGTTCGATGTCAGGGTTCTCCTCAAAATAGAAATCAGCATAGTAGCAGCGCAACTGCTTGTCGCAGCTGATGGTCACCGTCTTGCTGTCGATGTCCTTGATGACAACCACGGGGTCAGCCTCTACAGCGTCGTCGGAAGCGTCGACACATCCGATGTCACCGTTGTCCACCGTTGCCTCGAAGTCTTTTTTCACATAACCTCCGATGACGATGGCCTTGATGGGCTTTGTCGCCGTGAAGGTCAGGGTGTTGCCGGCGTTGCAGCCGAAATAGTCCTGGGTTACAGCACCGACGGAAGCCTTGACCTCTATATTATTATTAATAAAGGAGTAGGCCTGGTTGGAGAAGCTGTCGCCGGGAGTCTGAACGCGGGTGGGTTCAGAATAGGTGTAATTGGGATCAAGTTGATTTTCGTCAACATCTCCGCCGCCACCGCCGTTGTCCGTCACCTTTCCGGTTACGACCACGGTCTTGATGTAGATGGACTTGCTGGCACGGGTAAGGACGAGTTCGATGCTTCCGCTGGCAGCATTGCCGCTGAAAGACTTCTCGACATTGCTCTCCTTGGCAAAAGTTTCCTTTCCCCAGGAACTGCCGCCGACCTTCACTTCGATGGTATTCTGGTCAGCGATGTTTGATGAGCAGGTGACAACGACTTTCGTCACATCGGTAACACCTGCGAGGGTGAGAGTCGAGGAACTCGTAAACTGCATGCCGCGTCCGGTGTCGCCGCCTTCATAGCCGAAGGGAGCCGTGCTGGCGGTCCATCCTGCGGGGATGCCGCTGCTGAAGTCGTAGGTTACCTCGTCTGCGAAACAGCTGCAGACGCTGAGGATAAAAAGAAAGAGGAGAGATATTCGTCTCATAATGGAACTTAACAATAAAAAGGAGGAAAAATTATTTCCTTGGTATATATTTTAAAGATTATAGATTTCAGAATTTCCTGCCGTGGGCGATGCTGTAGAAGGTATTCCAGAGAATCTTCATGTCAAAGGCCCAGGAGCGGTGCTTGAGGTAGTAGAGATCGTATTCCAGACGGCGCACCATCTTCTCCACGCTGTCCGTATAACCGTTGTACAATGTGGCGTAGGAGGTCACACCGGGACGGATCTGATAGAGGAAGACATAACGCGGATCCTTTTCAACAATCTGGTCGATATAGAACTGGCGCTCAGGACGATAGCCCACGAAGGCCATATCGCCGAGGAAGACGTTCCAAACCTGTGGAAGTTCATCGAGATGATGAGCGCGGATGAAGCGTCCGACCTTTGTAAGTCTTGGATCGTCGCCTTCCGTGGCATTGTAGAGAGCAGGTCCCGCGTCTTCGGCATCCATGCGCATGGAGCGGAATTTATAGATGAAGAAGGGACGGCCGAAGCGTCCGATGCGTTCCTGTTTGTAGATGGCGGGACCGCCGTCCTCATGGCGCACCAGGATGTAGATGATGGCGAAGAGGGGAGAGAAGACGATGAGGCAGAAGAAGGCGATGACGAGGTCTGTCATACGCTTTGTATTACGGCCGAAGGAGGTCATGCCGTCAGGGATGTACGCCGTTTCCTTGTTCGTTGCCGCCCATCGTGCCACGGTGTGGGCCGATACGTTGTCGTCCTCTGTGAAGACGCGGATGCGGCCGCCCGTGCTCTTGGCGTTGGAGCGGATCTTTGCTGTCCATGCCTCGCGTCCGTAAACCTTGTTCCACTCGTGGCGGAAGTAGCGGCGGTCGCGGTTGCTGATGAAGCGGTTGATGACAAGGTGGAGGATGACCCAGTAGCAGATGTCGAAGATGAACAGGCTCGTGATGCTGATGCTGGTGACAAAGACGAGGCTGTTGACGGCAAAGAACAGGGCATTGATGCCGACGAGTGCCGTGGCAATCTGCCAGCGGCGGAGCCCCGTTCGGAGGAGCTTGTGGTTGATCTGGTTTCGGTCAGGAGTCTTCCAGCCTCGGCCGTCACGGATTCGGCTCCACACAACGCGTACGTTCTCCAGGATGGGGAGCATGACGGAGGTGAGGATGAGGAGGAAATATTTCTCATCGATCATTCCCAGCGAATAGGTCTGTCGGCAGCAGCCGATGACGAGATAGGTAATGATGTATCCGATGACAAGACTGCCGGAGTCCCCCATCATCGTTGAGCGCCAGTTCTTGTTGACCATCTTCTGGAGCCAGAAGGGAATGAGGACACCGATGAGGGTGGCTGCCGTGATGCTGGCAAGACTGAAGTGGCTCGATGCGCTGCAGAAGAGGAGGAGGGAGGAGATGATGATGCCGTATCCGCTTGCCAGACCATCGAGGCCGTCCATCAGTTTGAAGGTTTCCGTAATGAGGAGGCCCATGATGATCGTCAGGGGCATGCCGATCCAGGAGGGGATGGCGTGGATGCCGAAGAGACCGTGGAGATCGTTGAGCCACAGCTGACTGACGGGGAAGAGGCTGATGGCGGCAATCATGACGACCGCCTTGGCCCTTGAGTCGATGCGCGACATGTCGTCCTTCAGACCGACGAGGTAGAGGAAGGCACTGCCGATGACGAGCTGGAGGAGGCGGTTGCTGTTGCCGGAAACCGACTGGAAGATAACGTCCATCGTCAGTAAGTCCTTGATCCACTGCGTTTGCGGGATGACGATGGAGAGGCCGAAGACAATGACGAGGATGGGGTAGAAGGCAAAGCCCGCCAGTTGGCACAGGGGAGTGTCAACGGTACCTCTTCTGAACACGTCCTTCGTGTAGCTCGTCAGCATCAGCTGCGGGACGGCAATCATGCCGAAGCAGAAGGCGAGGAGGAAGGGGAAGAGGGTAATATATAAGATGAGGCTCGTCATATTATGGCTCGTTGTTTTTATCAGCGTGCAAAATTACTTATTAATTTTGGTATGGCAAAGACAAAGGCTTATTTTTCGATACGGAGGATGACAAAGGTCTGTGCGGGGATGGGGAGAACGGCCCGTTGGTCGAGGGCGCAGAAAGGTGTCGTAGAGGGAGTGACGAGGAGGGGATTCTCCACGGAATTCTCAGCGTCAGGATCCGCAGCATGGAGGGAGGTCACCGTACCGTTGTGGATACCCTTGGGGAAACCGGCGAGGTTGAAGTTGACCATCTGCGGCTGTTCACCTGTGTTGACAACCTTGACAATGAGTTCACCTGTTGCGTCGTCCATGACAGCACTGGCAAAGAGTCCCTTCTGGCCCTCGTTGCCTGCCACCGCCTTGCCGTTCATCGTCAGGGGAACGACATGGCTGCCCTTGTTGTTGGAGAACAGACTCTGAACGATGAAGGAGCAGCTCTTGGCAACTGTAAGATTGTCAAACCATATCGCATCGGGTCGCCACTGCCAGCCGTCCACGTGGGCGAAGAGGGGAGCGTAGGTTGCCATGGGAACGACATCGGCGTTGCGTTCCAGTCCTGTCATGAAGGCAGCTTCGCAGAGTGCCGCCTGGAAATGGTTGCGGCCGTTCTCAGCACCGTGGCAGGCATATTCGCCGGCGAAGACCTTCGGACCCTTGCGGTCATACTTGTCGTAGCGGTTCCCCTGGCTGAGGAACCACTCCTCGTTGCGGTAGAAGTGCTCGTCGACGAGATCCACCTTCAGCTTCTTCATTTCCGGCCAGAGATAATCGAACTCCTCGCCCTCGGACTGAGGACCGGCGGAACCGATGATCTTGATGTCCGGATACTGCTTGCGTACCTGTTCAATGAAGGGTTTCAGATGCTCGGGATAGGTTGAACCCCACTGCTCATTACCGATGGCTACATATTTAAGGTTAAAGGGTTTATCATGTCCCATCTCACTTCTCACTTTAGCCCACTTGTTTGTTGCGGGATCACCGTTGGCGAAGGCGATGAGATCGAGGACATCGTCGATGTAGGGCTGGAGTTCATCGAGGGGAACCTCGTTCACACCCTCGTACTGGCAGGCCAGGCCCACGCTGAGGACGGGGAGCGGTTCAGCACCGAGTTCCTCGGCGAGGCGGAAGTACTCATAGAAGCCGAGACCATAGGACTGGAAGTAGTCCGGGAAAGAGCGGTGGCCGAAGGTATACTGCCAGCGGTTGTCGTTGAGGGGACGGTTCTCGACGGGGCCGATGCTGTTCTTCCACTGATAGCGGAGGGGGAGACGGCTACCCTCGACGATGCAGCCGCCAGGGAAACGGAAGACACCGGGGTGCATGCTTTCCAAAGCCTCTGCCAGTTCCTTGCGTAAACCATTTTCATCGTTCTTGAAGGTTTCAGCAGGGAAGAGAGAAACATGTTCCAGATCGAGACTGTTGTTGTAAGCGTGGGAAAGGGACAGACGGAACTCTCCCTTGGCGATGGTGGCGTTGGAGCGGATCTTCAGTTCATACTTCTTCCATTCCTTGCCGCTGACGGTTATCTTGTCTTCGCTGGCATACTGGCTGGAAGTGTCGCGATCTGTATTGATAATATGGATTTCCAGTTCCGCCATTCCACCTTCCGGAACGCGCGCATAGAACGTCAGGCGGTATTCAGCATCCTTGTTAAAACCGATGCCGAAGAATCCCTCGTTCTGGAGGACGGAAGCCTTGTAGTCACGGTTGCTGAGATGGGCGTAGTGAGGGCAGCGCTCGAAGGGACTTCCCGTGCGGAGTTCCACATCTCCGATCGTCTTCCAACCCATGAAGGGCTGTGGAAATTCGAACGAGCGGTTCTTGAGGAGTTCGCCGTAGAGACCGCCGTCAGCGCCGTAGTTGATGTCTTCGAAAAAGATGCCGTACATCGTGTGGGGAATCTCTGCCCCCACCTTCTTCGTATTGATGTCGAACACCGTCTCCTTGATCACCTCAGGCACATTCTGTCCCCATGCCAGGTTCGCAGACAAAGCCATAGCAGCGATACCTCCCGTTTTCAGGATATTTTGCAAAAATTGTTTTCTCATAATAATATAGGAGTTTATTTTCTGCAAAATTACGTATTTCTTGTGAGAAGGCAAAATTTATTATATGTTTTTTAAGTTTTCACACAGAGCAATAGAGATCACAGAGAGAATCTCCATTTCTCTTTTTTCCGTGAGAGTCATATTATCGTTTTCGCACAGAGTGTAAGAGCACATGGAGAAAAATCCACTATTTCTCTGTGTGTTTATGCTAATTTGCGATTCTGTGAAAACCATCTTTTAGCAAAGTTACATTGAAATTGATAAGAATTCCTATTCTCAAATTTGTTAGTTTTAGATAAGTCTGTAGTTGTTTGAAGTGAACATTTTTCAACTCTTCAACAGATTTCAACTCTATGATGATTGTATCATCGACAAGTAGATCTAGGCGTAACTCCTTTGATAGAATGGTGCCTTTATATGTTATTTCAATAGGAATTTGGGAATCAACCTTATGTTCTCTTAATTCAAGTTCCTTTTTTAGAGCTAACTCGTAAACTCTTTCCAATAAACCTGGTCCTAATGTCTTGTGTACTTCTATTGAGGCATCAAGTATGTCTCTTGTTATTTCATTTATTTCCATTTTTATATTTTTATCACACAGAGTGATGGAGCCCACAGAGAAAATACTCTGTCCCTCTGTTTCTCTGTGTGAGATTTTTTAATCACAGAGTCAAAGATTTCACGGAGAAAAACCTCTGTCCCTCTGTTTCTCTGTGTGAGATTATTTTTTATTACACAGAGTTAAAGATTTCACGGAGAAAAACCTCTATTCCTCTGTGTCTCTGTGTGAGATCAAAGTTACAATAGTTTGTACACATTGGTGTTTCCGACCTTGCTGACAGTAAGAACTTTCTTGTCAACTAGGTCGTTGAGGAGGGTATAGGCTTTGGTGGGACAGAGATTCAGATCTTTGATAAACTCTTTGCGGTACAGAAAATTATGATTATTAAAGTGTTCCTTGAGATAAGAAATAATATCCTCTTCACTATATTTGGATTTATGATAGTTGTTTTCTATCGTGAATTTTGCCTTCTTTTGAACAGTTTTGAAGAAGTCCTTGTCCGGAAGGAAATTGATAGATTTTACATTGACATCGCGACCAGTTATGACAGCATTTTCTTGAAGGGAGACGACAAACTGAGGAACGATGGAGAATGTACCAAGTCCGTCTAGCTTGATGCTGTTACCCTCACTGAGATGATCTTCAAGATAACCTCGTAGAGCAACGATGGCGGCAGAAATATCTGCGTGTGTCAAGGTTGTATTACTTTCGATTTGGTTGATGACGTCCTCTGTGGTTTTCTGCTGGGCGTTGATGATACGGGGATGGATGCTTGCTTTGTTGCTATCAGCAAGCGTGCTTACAGGAGTGGTGTAAGCGCTGACTTTGATGTGCATAATGTTTCTTTTTTGCCTCCGTTTTGTGGGAAGAATTAATAATGTTTTTTCACCCTCAGGATAAGGAGTCGTTCGTTCTGTAAAGGTTCTGGAGGGGAGCTGTCTCGGAGGTTTTTAATATTCGTCCGCGGACGAATATACATTCGCCCTACGACGAATATTCTGTCGTCCGCGGACGAATATTCTGTCGTCGTACGACGAATTTAATCTCGAGGCGGTTGGCACATCGGCATTGGTGGGCAAAAATCAGATTTATCGCTTGTATAAATCGCTTGCAATCAGTGGTTTAAATAAGTTTTAAAAGTGTTGTTAAGTCGTCAGGAATGTCGTACTTTTGCAATCGCGAAACCGATATCTTTCGGGTTTTCAATGCAAAGTTACAACCTTTTTCAACAATCAACAAATATGATAGCAGAATTTTTAAGCAAGCACTATGAATTTCGTGTGAATTCGCTCCGCCAGGAAACGGAGTGGCGTGTAAAACGAGATGAAAATAACTGTACCCCATCTAATTGTTGTGATGTACAGAACAACAATCCCTCTGAAGATTGGCAGATCTTGGACGAACGTACGCTCAATACAATCTATATTGAACTGCTGAATGCAGGCCTCAAAGTGCGAATGTCATCCTTGAAGTGTTACCTCTATTCAGGATTCATACCTTCATATCATCCTTTTCAGAACTATTTTGATGATCTTCCTCAATGGGATGGCAGAGATCGTGTGAAAGCTTTAGCGCATCGTGTGAGCTGCGACCGGCTTTGGACGGAAGTCTTTTCTATTTGGCTTCGTGCGGCTGTTGCTCAGTGGGTTGGCAAGGATATGCAAACGGCAAATAGTATGGTTCCTGTTCTTTATAGTGAACGTCAGGGTTTGGGGAAAAGCACCTTCTGCCGTATACTTCTCCCTCCCGAACTCAGATCATATTATCTTGATAAACTGGATTTTACTCAAGCTGGAGAGTATGACCGTATGATGGCTCAATTTGGCCTTATCAACCTTGATGAAATGGATCATTTTACGAGTCGTGCCATGGCAAAGTTCAAGTCTGCCACTCAAATGACGGAGATCCAGAATCATAGCACTCGAAGCAGTGTCATCTCGAAATCTTCTCGTTTGGCCTCTTTCATTGCTACAACTAATCGTCATGATGTTCTTAAAGACCGAACTGGAAGCCGTCGTTTCTTCTGTGTTTCAGTTCAGAAGAAAATTGACTGCACTCGTCCTATCAACTATTCTCAACTCTATGCTCAGATTTTGCAAGAGGTCAAAGAGGGTAAACCTACTTGGTTCAATAAAACCCAGGAACGCCGGATCCAGGAAAATAATTCGAAGTTCTATGAACTCACCGACCTACAGCTTGCTGTTTTGAAAATATACCGTGTTCCAAGTGACGATGAAGAAACCAAACCCCTCCCTGCCTCAGTTATCTTCCAGGCAGTTGCAAAGAGATATCCTCAAAAAGTCCTAGGGCTCCGTGTATGTGAATTCTCCAAAGAACTGAAGCCATTGTTCCGCATCACGAAACGAAAGACTTCAGGCTATCTCTATTATGCAATACCTCTTTAGCCGAACGTGAAAAATCGCTACATTCGCAAATTACTGATTCTTAGCTGAAAAGCCTAAAATCATGTAGCGAATGTAGCGATTTTCTACAAAATGACGAAAAGTTTCCCTTTCTTCCTTGCCCCAAACACATGAAGGTGAATTGGATTCATTGATCACCCATAACCGCCACCAGGTCCTCCGTGTTTCTAAGGCGTAGAAGTCTTCCTCTGTCAGAGGTGTGAAGCCACATTACCCCCCCCCTATAGGTCCTCCGTCTGTCAAAGGTATGGAAATGCTTCTGTAGAGAGCAAAAGACGAAAGGAAAATTTACATTGTGCAACATTTTTTAAGCATTTTCTTGCGCGTGTGCGAGGAAATGCTTATCTTTGCCTCGTTTTAAGAGAAATTTTCCCAAGTTTCCCCTATATTATTATATAATATACTGTACCTCACGGAGTTAACGTCTCAGTGAGGAATATTTGTGTGAAGAGGGTGTAGAATTTTGACTTTTGATGTCAACACGAAAAGGCCCAGTTTTTGATATATTTTCCTATTTATAGCATGGTAAAGACTATTAGCAGAGACGAGTTTTACGATATTATTAAGGGGTATGCAATATTCTTGGTTGTGTTAGGTCATGTGATTCAGAATTTTGGCCTTGATTGGCAAAGTAATGGGTTGGAATTATTCATATACTCGTTCCATATGCCATTGTTTATGGCTGTATCAGGTCATTTTTTCATTAGTTCTGTTGATAAGAAGTCAACTAAAGAGTTCTTGAAATTATAGTTCCAGCATTTGATGTTGCCATGTATTACGATGGGTATCATAGATTGTGGCATACTTTGTTTATCGAAGTTATTAACCCATTCTCCGATAGAAGTTTCCTTTCTGTGCAGTCTGCTTTTTGTCAGTTTATGGTTCCTTTCGGTTCTTTTTGTCTTGTCTGTAATTGGGTGTCTTATAAGGAAAAATCTTAGAAGATTTATGCTGATAGGATGGATTTTGGTTTTGGTAGTTTTATATTTCCTTCCAGACTTTATTTTGTCGCATGAATTAAAATATGTTGCCCCATTTTTTGTAATTGGTATCTTTACAAGAGATTATCAATGGAGTAACATTCCCATATGGTTATTAGTTTTATTTACAAGTTGTTTTGGGATAATGCTCCATTTCTACGATTTCTCCTTGTCTCCTTGACAGTGTATGAAATGAGTGATAATGTATTTGCAATAGAATTTTTCCATAAATACCTGTATATGATTTCCATTGGTTTCATGGGAATTATGAGTGCCATTTTATTGTGTAAAATAATCGTATTGGGTAAATATCTAAAAACAAGTTTAGTGTATATTGGAACAATGACCCTTCCTATATATGTGCTTCACCAAAAATTGCTTATTTGGAATTTAAAACGCATATAATAAGTGACCAAGTCATATTGTTCCTAATCGGTACACTAGTAACAATATCTATTTCGGTTGTCCTCTATAAATTATTTTCAAAAAGTAAGTTTTTGTCATTAGTTTTATTTGGAGAGAATAAGTTCCTCTCAAAGTAAGACATGAATTAATCATGCCAAATATTTTATCATTGCATATAGCTTTGAATATTTATATGTTGGTTTCAATAAAAAAATATATTAATTCTGGTTCAACTCGTTCACAGTTGGCTAAGAAAAACATTATTGCATCTTTTCTAAACAAAGGAGTTGCAATTATCATTTCTTTGCTGCTGGTCCCTGTAACGATTGATTATCTGAATGCTGAGCAATATGGTATCTGGCTTACGCTTAGTTCGATTGTTGCATGGATATCATATTTTGATGTTGGATTAGGACACGGATTCCGTAATCGTTTTGCAGAATCAAAGGCGATAGGCGATGATGTATTAGCGAGAAAGTACGTATCGACAACATATATTTCTCTCTTTATTATTTTCGGAGTAATTCTTGTTGTTGCGGAAATTGCCAATCCCTTTATAGACTGGGCTGCTTTTCTTAAAGTTGACCCTGCAATCAAATTGATGCTGCAGTCAGTAGTGGCTTTTCTTTTGGTTGGCGTATGTTTCAATTTTGTTCTCAATGTATGCCCGATATTGTTATCTGCCGATCAGCGTCCTGCATACTCTGCGATGATTACGACGGTAAGCCAGGGTATTTCACTGGCAGTGATCTATCTTCTTACAAAAACGACTGAGGGAAACATGGTGTATATTGCCATTGCACTGTCGTGGTTGCCATGCCTGGTGATATTGTTGGTATCATGCTATTTGTTTAAGGGAAAATACCAAGCCTATTCACCCTCATTGAAATATGTTGATTTCGGGCTTTTCAGAAATATTATTGGATTAGGTGGAAAGTTTTTTGTTATACAGATTTCAATGCTGTTGATATTCCAGGTGACAAATATCATTCTTTCCCGCGTCCTTGGACCTGAATCTGTGACAGAGTTTAATATAGCTTATAAGTATTTTTCCATAACGCAGATGGTATTTACGATAATCCTCACACCGTTCTGGTCAGCCTATACCGAGGCTTATGCGAAACAGGACTTTGACTGGATGAATCGTATTCTTCAAAAGCTTCGAAGAACTTGGATTCTTTTGTTTGGAGTAAATTTCTTGTTGTTGATACTATCACCTTTCTGCTATAAAATATGGCTTCATGGTTCCGTGGAAATAGCCACTTCCGTTTCTGTGGGCATGATGGTTTATATGAGTGTATTGTCATATTCTAATATGTATATGATATTGCTGAATGGTATTGGAAAGGTTTTTTTACAGATGATAGTTTACATTGTTTGTGCAGTTTTCGCCATCCCTGTATGTTATGTGTTATGCGGAGAATATGGAATCTGCGGAATATTAGTAGTTTTGTCTTCAGTCTATGCCTTACAGGCTGTTGTCGCAAGAGTTCAATTGGCAAAAATCCTAACGAATACTTCTTTTGGAGTATGGAATCGCTAGAATAGTTGAAATTATAATGAAAGAAAATCGAAAGAAAGATTTATTTGTTTTTGTTCTAGGATTGCTGGCTTTGGTGAAAGTCCGATTCGTCGGTACATTTGCCATTGCTGAATTGGTAGCATTTGCTATGTTACCATTTATTAACTGGAGCAAATTCAAAGAGAATCAACAGACCAAGACACTATTCAAACTAGCTTTTCTTTGGCTAGTGGGAGTTGTAGTTTCCGATATGTACAATGGGTCATCAAGCGTAGACTCTTTGAAGGGAGCCTTCAATGTTGTTTTCCTTATTGCTTTGATCCCCTTTGCATACTGGATGTTGAATGACAATCCGAAGCGATTACTCTATTTCTGGGGAGGAAATGCAATTTCGAGTTTGTATAGTTTCTATTATTTGCAAAAATTTGAAACAGAATTTGATAGAGGTGTCTGGCAGACCTATGCTTGGTATCAATTGAGTTTATTTATCGGTGGCTATCTGTATTTCGTTGGAAGGAAAAAACTGGCCTATCTTGCTATAGGATCTTATGGCGTATGGGCCTTGTTCCATAATAGCAGATCAATTATTCTGACATCTACGGTTTCTGTTGTACTTTTGCTCTTTATTGATTATGTGAGAAAAGATACGTTCGAAAAGACACTTTATTTTTACTTAAAGAAACTCAAATATGCTGTAGTTGCGATTTTGATTGGTATTGCTGGTGTTACCTTTTTTTATAGTGATTTGGCAGAAAGCGGTGCCCTTGGAGAGCGTGCATATGAAAAGTATATGATGCAGAAAGATAATAAAATCGGTTTGGCTTCTGGCCGAGCAGATGCTTTAATATCATGGGAACTTATTAAGGAGCATCCTATTGTTGGATATGGCAGTTATGCCAAAGATAAATATGGATATGCAGAAAAATATTTGGATACGCATAAATACAATTATGTTAAAAACACTGATGAATCGGATGAGTATCTTCCAGGACACTCTTATATCCTTGGAAGCTGGGTTTATGCAGGTATTTTAAGTCTTCCCTTCTGGCTTTATGTCCTATGGCAGATTATTGTCTTGATTCGAAAAGGTAATATTCTAAAGAGCAAGAGGATGTTGGGTATGGTATCATTATTGACCATGTTGTACCTTTGGAACATTCTTTTCTCACCTTTCTCTGATAGATTACAGTTTCTTGTTTTCATTTTGATAATTGTGTTCCTAAATTCCGAATACAATTATTTTAATTCCACTAGAAAGTATTTTTATGACAAAGATTTCAATCATAATACCCTCTTACAATCAGGGACAATTTCTTGAGCAGACTCTACAATCTGTTTTTGACCAAAAGTATCCCGAGGTTGAGATTATTGTGATGGATGGTGGTTCTACTGATAATAGTGTAGATATTATAAAAAAATACGAATCGCAGATAACCTATTGGCAAAGTCAGAAAGATAAGGGGCAGAGTGATGCCATCAATCAAGGATTTCTCAAAGCAACTGGTGAAATTGTCACCTGGCTGAATTCTGACGATGTTCTCCTTCCTAATGCTTTAAGAATGGTTGATGAATTCGCAAGGAAGCATCCTAAAACACAATGGTTTTTGGGGAATGTTCTTTGGCTGAATAAAATAGGTGATATCATTCGAATAGGAAAAGTAGAATCTGATTCTAAGTTTTGGAATAAATATCATCTGTTTTCTAATGGTGGTCCAACTGCATTTATGCGCCGTCACCGCTTGTTAGAGCTTGGCCTTTTGAGATTAGATTTCAATTATATGATGGATACGGAATTGTGGCATCGCTTTATTGCCAATGGCGACGGATTTGTTCGTATTCCTTATTATTTGTGGGGGCTTCGTCTTCATGAAGATGCAAAAATGTCAGGTCATAATTTCCAGGATTCAGCTTTAGCCGACCCTTCTCATCCTTCTTGGATTCAGAAGAGTAAGGAAGAGGAATTTATTTATAAAAATTATCCCAAGCCACGACTTCTTTACAAAATTTGGAGTGTTTGGAGAATTATGGGTAGGGTACTCATTTCCAGACTGACTGATCATAGTTTATTAGGAAGGAATTATAAAAGTCTTTATGAATAGTCTTGTTGTTTGGGGACATTCCTATTGCCGGTCAACATTGGCTTTTTATCGTGGTTTAGCTTCCGCTTTCGGTGTTCCTTTGAAGGTGTTTCTTTGGAAACCTTTTGAGGAATTAAGAAAGAAGACGGGCTTTAGCGACAATGAATTTGGGGATATTGATATCACTTTTGTTGGTGACGATTTGTCTTCGGCCATGCAATTGCTACAGGAAAACAAAGAAAGCCATCATCTGTTTTGTGCATACCAATCCGCTTTGATTCATCGTTTGTTAATGAAGTCGGCGGCTGAATTAGGATGTCATTTTGCCATTGGCTCAGAAGCTCCGTGTAATATGGACGCTGGCTTTAAACGATTGCTGAAATCATTATATATGAGATGGTCTTTGCCCCTTAAATTAAAGGAATCTATCCAGGGTGCAGACTTCCTAATTAATTATTCCGGCGATGACACCCAGACTCTTATGACCATTGGCTGGCCTACAGATAAAATAATAGCTTGTGGATACTATTCACCAAGAATTCCAAAGTCAAGACTTATTCACAGAAGTGCTGATCATTGGCAATCATTCACTATCCTTCTTTCAGGAATCCATCAGTGGCATCGTTCACCATTGCTATTGATAAAGGCACTGGGATTATTGAAGAAAAGAGGTTTAGAGCCTGTTTGCAATATTACTCAAAATGGTCCTCTTTTGGAGAAGATGAAATCATTGAGTCTGGAATACGGATTAAAGAATGTCAACTTCCTTGGATTCGTCTCTCTTGATAAACTTTGCGAACTTTATGAAACCTGTTCTGTATATGTCGGTGCAGGAAATGATGAGCCTTGGGGTATTCGTCTCAATGATGCCCTTATGTGTGGAGTTCCTTTGGTTGTGAATGAAGGTATGGGAGGTGTGAAAATGGTGAAAGACTATGGCTGTGGACTTAGTTTCGGTCGTGATGATGCTAGCGGTCTTGCTGATTGTATTGAGCTTTTAATGAGGGATCAACAAAAATATCTTGAAGTATCTGACAAGGCATATGCGGCAGCTTCGATGATTGCCCCTGATAATAAAGCAAAAGAAATAGCTATTAGTATCAGAGATCGTTTCCCAGATTGGCGATAGAGGATAAATATGGAAATCACGAAATATAATAGTCAGAAGTTATCGGTATTATCATTGCTTATGATAGTATTGGTAATTTATATCCATGGATACTATTTGGAAGTTGAAGATTATCCAATATCGATGGCATTTCAAAAGGTTGTCATTGGATTTGCCAATGGAGCAGTTCCTTTGTTCTATGGTATTTCTGGTTTCTTGTTTTTCAAGTCAGTAGACTCTATAAAAGATTGTCTGCCGAAAATCTGCAGGCGCTTTCATACCCTTCTAATTCCGTATATTATTTGGAATCTGGTTTTCGTATGCTGGTATTTGGCATTAACCTACCTCCCAGGTGTTTCAAGTTTCGTTAATAGCAACTTAGCAGAAATGTTCCCATATGAGGGAATACTTGGGACCTTATATACTTTATTTATTGAACCTATCGGTTTCCACCTTTGGTTCTTGAGAGATTTGCTGATTTTTGTAATGTTGACTCCGATACTCTATTGGGGTATTAAAAAGACCGGGTGGTGGTTCCTCTTGGTAGTTTTATTGCTTACTGGATGGATTTTCCGTTTCTGGTTGACGAGTTTCGTATTTGGAGCAACAATTGCTATCTGCAATAATAAGGGGGTTCTGGATAATACGGTAAACAAGAAACGAACATCATTGTGGCTGATACTTTACTGCCTTGTTGCATTAAATAATGCTTTTCCAATCGTTAATAGCCCAGGGGTAATTGGAGATTATTATGCTCAGTTCGCAGCCTTGATTTCTATAATTGCCATTTGGAAATCGTATGATTGGGTGTATTCTGCTTGTCCACGAACACTTGAGATGTTCCTAAAATACACTCCTTACACTTTCTTTATATATCTTTTCCATGAGCCAGCGTTCAATATCATCAAGAAATTGGGGTTAAAAGTGCTAGGTGTTAATGATTTAACACTGACATTCCTTTATCTTATTAATCCAATAATCATGTGTGTTGTTGCTATTTGTGTAGCAAAACTGGCACAACGATATATTCCCAGAGTTTATTCCGTTTTAGTAGGTGGTCGAAGCTAATATGAAAATACTTCATTACATTCCAGCAATTGACAAAGCTTCGGCTGGTGTTGGAGCCTATATGCAACTCCTGACGCGCGATTTAGGAAAATTGTGCGAACTGCATGTCCTTACTCATAAGAATGAGGACGAACTTGAACTGGAGAATTGCCAGGTTCATTATATGCCCTATAAATGGTTACCTTGGAATAATTGCGAAAGGGAATTCCTTAATATTCTTGATGAGATTCAGCCTGATGTATTCCACACTAACTGCTGTTGGATGCCAGTGTCAGCATTGACGGCCATGTGGGCAAAGGAACAAGGATACAAGGTTGTTTATACTCCTCACGGAATGTTGGAACCTTATTCAATAGCCCGTCATTATTGGACGAAGAAACTTCCCGCGATCTTGCTTTTCCAAAGAAAGGGCTTGAAAGTCTGCGATTGCATTCATGCTACTGCAGAAAGCGAAAAGAAGAATCTTCTCAAGTTGGGGTGGAATTCCGATGTTCAAGTTGTTCCCAACTGTGTTCAGACGGACAAGATTTCTTGTAAAACATCGTGGTCAAAGACAAAGACTATTCTTTTCCTCAGCCGTGTCCATCCAAAGAAGGGAATAGATTTTCTTCTTGAAGCTGTTGCAGAACTGCGAGAGGAAATGAAAGGGTATCAGGTCATTATTGCAGGACCAGGCGAAAAAATCTATATTGATTCTTTATTGTCAATGGTAGAACGATTGAAGCTGACGGATATTGCTCGGTTCGTAGGTCCTGTTTTCGAGGAAGAAAAATGGAAACTCTATCGTCAGGCGGATCTCTTTGTCCTCCCGACATATAGCGAAAATTTCGGAATCGTTGTTCCCGAAGCATTGGCAAGTGGAACCCCTGTGATCACTACAGTCGGAACCCCCTGGGAAGAGTTGAATACTCATCATTGTGGTTGGTGGACTGCAATAGGGACAAAACCGTTAGTAGAAGCCCTGCGCAAATTCTTGCAGTGTGATGAACAAGAACTTGAGACTATGGGTCTTAACGGTTTACAACTCGTGAGAGATAACTATTCCAGTGAGTCGGTAGCAATTAAGATGCGCGACCTCTATCAATGGATTTTAAATAAAGGCGAGAAGCCTGAATTCGTATATGAGCGAAACAATAATTGACTTGTCTAAATACGAGAATCATTTGGGACGGAAACATCAACTGATTCGTATTCTATGGGTGGTGACTTGGACATTGTGTGCCAAATGGTTACCAAGGAGCGTTGGAAAGAATTGGAAGAACTTTCTGGCACGTCTCTTTGGTGCAAGAATAGCGAAAACTGCTCATATTTATAGTACAGCAAAAATCTATTATCCACCATTTCTGATAATGGGGGAATACGCTTGTCTAGCAAGTGACGTGGAATGCTACAATGTGGCTCCTGTTACTATTGGAGCAAATACAACGATTTCCCAAGGAACTATGTTGTGTACTGCGAGCCATGATATTTCTGATCCTAAGAATACTTTGATTACGGCACCTATTGTTATTGGTGAGCAAGCGTGGGTCGGTGCTCGTGCATTTATTGGCATGGGAGTTACTGTCGGTGAAGGTGCTGTTGTTGGTGCTACCGCATCTGTTTTCAAGGATGTAGAGCCTTGGACAGTGGTCGGTGGAAATCCGGCAAGAAAAATTAAAAATAGAATCATAAATGAGAGATGAGTAAACGAATATATTATTTGGATTTGGCGAAAGCGGTAGGAATCATTATGATAATTATGGCTCACGTATTTATGTGGGCTCCTTCTTTGTCTGTTGTTTGCTCATTCTTATGTAGTGTTCATGTTCCGTTATTTTTTGTAATAAGCGGTTTGTTATTTGCACATTTCCCTCATGAAGAAAAATTCTTTGTGTTTTTAAAAAAGAGAAGTAGGCAACTGCTTATCCCATATTTGTTTTTTAGTTTTCTAAATGCTATTCAAACATGGACAGTATTATTCTTAACTCATCAAATGACTGTTGAAAGGTTTCATATAGAATGTGTAGAGCTATTAATAACAGGGAATGGAACAGTATGGTTTTTACTAACTTTGTTTTTGTCTGAGTTGTTATTTTTTTATGTCAGGTATTCGGGCAAATTCAATAATTATTTTATAATAATATCGGCAATTTTATTAGAAATAATAGTTTATGGATTGTCGGGTGAAACCAATCATCCATACTGGGTTGTAATAAGCAGAGCAATTTCTGCATATAGCTTTATTGTTTTTGGATATTATTTGAAACCTATTATTTCTTTGGGTAAGAAATACAGATTATTTTTATCCATTGTCCTGTTTGTATTATGGGCATATTTAATCTTGCGCTTTGGGTATAAGTTCGAATTTTATGTTGGTACTTTTGATAGATTTATATATAGTGTACCTATAATACTGGTTGGTACCTCTTCAATAATTCTTTTGCTTAGTTGTATTGAAAAGCAAAACTATTTGATAGACTATATAGGTAGAAATTCTTTAATTTTTATGTTGGTTCATCCTACATTTACTAAAATCTACATTTTTTTGGGAATAGTATATATACCATCTTGTTCTACTTGGATGCAAGTAATAATATCAATAATAGTTCTAATCCTAGTGATTTCGGGAACGTCAATTTTTGGAGAATTAATAAAAAGATATTTTCCAATTATTTTGGGAAGAAATATGAATCATGCTTGATATTAGTGTTATCATCCTCACTGGTAACGAGGAACTCCATATCCGCAGATGCTTGGATATTGTCCAGCAATTTGCGAAAGAAGTCTTTGTTGTCGACTGCTTCTCAAACGACAAAACAGTGGAGATAGCAAAGGAATATCCCTTTGTTACAATCCTCCAACATGCTTGGCCTGCAGGTAAATATGCAGAACAGTTTAATTGGGCTCTTGAGAATGCACCGATTAAAACAAAATGGGTAATGCGTCTGGATGCAGATGAATATCCTATGCCTGACTTGGTTGAAGAACTTCAACGAAAGCTTCCAGAACTTCCAGAAATTATTATCGGAATTTCATTGAAACGCAGGCATATATTTTTAGGGAAATGGATGAAAGGCGGTATATACCCAGTTAAACTTCTCCGTATTTTCCAATACCAGAAAGCAGTCTGCGAACAGCGACTGATGGATGAGCATATCCAATTATTGGAAGGCGATTATGTGGAGTTTGAACACGATTTCTGTGATGATAATCTTCATAATCTTTCCTGGTTTTGCCACAAACATGTCGATTATGCTATCCGCGAGGCAGTAGACTTGTTGGATATAGAATTTGATTTGGCTGGTTTTGCAGTTACTGATGATAACAAGAAAATCAGTGAACAAGCTGAGGCAAAACGTCAAAAGAAACATAAGTATGTCCGTCTTCCCCTCTTCTGGCGCAGCTTCGCCTATTTCTGCTACCGCTATTTCTGGAAACGGGCATTTATGGATGGTAAGGAGGGATTCCTCTTTACGTTCCTCCAAGGTTGGTGGTACCGCACCCTCGTTGATGCCAAGATCTTTGAGATCAAGAAGCAATGCGGTGTCCTTGGGAAAAAGACAATCTCTGAAGAAGAGAAAGACAAAATCCGTATGGTGCTGAAAGAACAATACGGAATAAAGATTTAGAAAAGGAATCGGAAGAGTACGAAAGTATTTCTTTCTGATATTTACTAGACAATGACCATATTTCAACAACAGTTTAAAGCACTTCTGCGGTTGGCATTGCATCCTGAGATGGATGTTCCTGAATGCTTGGCCAAGGGGACTGTAGATTGGCAAGAACTTTATAACGAATCAAAACGGCAGTCGTTGATGGCGATCGCTTTCCAGGGTGTGGAGAGGTTCCTGAAATCTTTCCCCGACGGAAGGACTGCTATAGGGAAACCCTTACTGACGAAGTGGTACGGGGTGCTTGAGAAAGTTCGCAAGATGAATGCCATGACTGATGAAGCCTGTCAGAAGGTTGACCGTCTGTTCTCAAAACATGATTACCACAGCATCTTATTGAAAGGCCAGGCTGTGGGAAAATATTATCCCGATCCTTCTGTCCGCATGCCCGGCGATATCGATATCTGGCCGATAAAGAAAGCTATCCTTAATAACAGCGCGCGCGTAAGTAGGGGTGATACCACGCTTTTGGATGACAACCGCCGCGAACTGGTAGCTTTTGTCCATCAGTATAAAAAGGATTCCTATGTCCAGCTTCACCATATGGATTTCCTGCCGTGCGGAGAAGTGAGTGTTGAGGTACATTTCACCCCTAATGTGGTCTTCAACTATTGGAACGACCGTAAGATTCAAAGCTATTTTACAAAGAACCTCCAGCGTTGTACTGAAAGGCTGCCTGTCGATGTTGATGTGGTTTTCCAGTTAATGCATATCCGTCGTCATCTCATCGCTGAAGGCATGGGACTGCGTCAGGTTGTCGATTTGTTCTGGACATTGAAATCCTTCGGCAAAGAGACGGATGAGCAAAAGAAACAGGAGGTGGTTTCTGAACTGAAACACATTGGCCTTTATGACTTTGCCCGTGCTATGATGTGGGTGGAGCAGGAGGCTTTAGGACTTGAAGAAGAATATCTCATTGTGAAGCCAGACCCTGTCCGCGGAGCTTTCGTGCTGAACGAAATCTTCGAAGGAGGGAACTTCGGCCATTACGATGAGAATTATGAAATACCCGACGGCTCAAAGCTTGAAAACCTTTGGGCCTATTCAAAACAAGCATTCAGATGCCTCCGCTATTTCCCTCAGGAGAGCATTTGGAATCCACTTTTCCGCATCCGTGTGTGGTGGTGGAGAAAGCAAAACGGATACGATAAGTTTTAGTGTCTGTGCCTGTGTTTTTCCTTCGTTAGCAAAACAATTTCTACCATGAAAATTACTATAGTAACAGTAACCTACAACAGCGAAAAGACCATTAAAGATACGCTGGAGAGTGTACTGCGACAGGATTATGACGATTATGAACTGCTGATTGTCGATGGGGCGTCAACGGACAATACCATCGGGGTGGTGAAGGAGTACGAACCGCAGTTCAACGGAAAGCTCCGTTGGATCTCTGAGCCCGACAATGGTCTCTACGATGCGATGAACAAGGGTATTTTCTATGCCCAGGGAGAAATCGTAGGACTTTTGAACAGCGATGATTTCTATACCTCTGACGACATCCTCTCGACGGTTGCTGCCCGATTTGACAAGAAGCCGCAGATTGAGGCGGTGTACGGTGATGTTCATTATGTAAAGCAGGAAGATACCTCGGTCCTCGTACGTTATTATTCCAGCCGTTTGTTCCGCAGAGGATGGATGCGTTGTGGCTTCATGCCCGCTCATCCCTCGTTCTACTGCCGAAAGGGAGCTTACGAAGCCTATAAATTGCCGAGGACGACGGTGAAGGGTTTCGGCCGTGAAGCAGACTGTGCCTATTACGACACAACGTATATGATTGCGGCGGACTTTGAGGCCATGTTGAGAATGATCTACCTCGGACACCTGAAGATGAGTTATATCCACAAGGATTTTGTAACGATGAGAACGGGAGGAACGTCTTCGAGCGGTGCTGCTTCGCATTACCAGATTAACAGCGACCATCTCCGTGCGCTGAAGAAGCATGGTGTCCGCAGCAACATCTTCTTCCTCTCCCTCCGCTATGTCTATAAATGTTTTGAACTCCTCTTCGGGAGAATCTGGCAGATTTTCCATTAAGGAGAAAGTAAATACAAGAGAGAATAACTGACCATGAAGAAGATTATTCATATTCTTCTGCTCCTCCTCATCAACAGCATTGTGCTGTCTGCTTATGGCATAGATCTGAAAACCTATTATGCCAAAGCGAAAGGCAAGAAGGGCTCGGAGTTGAAGACCGCGATGTGCGAAATCATCTATAAAAGCTCGGCGGCAGTTTCTTACGAAGGCTTGAAAACAGCCTACCTGACAACTGATGTCCGAAGTGATGGATATATGAATGATATGTATTCAAACACGACGAATTACAGACCTGGCACAGATTTCAAAGGAACCTACACGAGCGAAGGTGACGGCTACAATCGCGAACATACGATACCGCAAAGTGTCTTCAATAAGGCAGCCCCTATGGTGAGCGATCTCTTTCACGTCTATCCTACTGATGCAAAAATCAACGGAGTACGTTCCAATTACTGTCATGGTGAAGTGGGAACCGTACAAAAGGCTTCGAATAACAACTATAGCCTTTTGGGTTCTCCGACAGATGAACTTAAAAAGTCTGGTTGTAATGTTAGTCCCGTTTTTGAACCAGCTGACGAGTGGAAAGGTGATATTGCCCGTACCTATTTCTACTTTGTAACTTGTTATCAGAGCAAGATGACATCGCTGGGTTCCTATGGTATGTTCTCCAATGACACCTATCCCTCTCTTACCACTTGGGCGAAGACGATGCTTTTGAAATGGTCAAAGAACGACCAGGTCTCAACGTGGGAGGTGAACCGCAACGAGAATGTCTACAACTATCCGTCAAAAGGTGCTAACAACCGCAATCCGTTTATTGATTTCCCCGGTCTTGAAGAATATATCTGGGGCTCTTACACCAATGTAGAGTTCGACCCGGAAAACTATGTGAATCCTTATACTGGCGAAGGTGGCAACACTGGTGGCGACGGTGGTGAAACCGGCGGCGATGGCGGTGATGGCGGCAACACTGGTGGCGAAGGCGGTGAAACCGGTGGCGATACTCCTTCCGTAACGCCTGTCACTGGCGAATATGCCTATGTTCTCGTCACAGAAGCTCCTACAGATTGGACCGGCGAATACCTTATCGTTTATAATAAGGAGAAGGCCTTCAATGGCGCATTGACGACGCTGGACGCAACCAATAATTACATCGAGGTTAAGGATGTTGACGGCTGGATTGAAAGTTCATCGACGGTCGATGCGGCAACATTCGCCATAGAACCTATAGAATCCGGTGGCTATTCTGTTAAGAGCAAGAGCGGAAAGTATATTGGAAATACTACTTCAGAAACAAAGAATGGTCTTAGTGCTTCTGATAAAGAAAAGTATGTTAATTCATTTACTTTCTCTGGCACTGAATTGACGATTACTTCAAACGGCCATTATCTTTGCTTTAATACTATTACAGATCAGTCGCGTTTCCGCTATTATACAACAACGAGCGAAAAAATTGTTCCCGTTTCCCTTTATCGCAAGGTGGAACTTCCGATTACCATCGGTGTGATTGTTTCCAATATCGACAAGATGATTAAGGGCAATACCTCCATCACCATCGATACCATCACCACCAAGGCCAACAAGCTCTTGCAGATAACGGAATAACGCTCCTCTTATATATTATATAGGGAAACACTCCCCGCATTTTCTGAAATCTATAATCTTTAAAATATATACCAACGTATGAAAAGTAGTTTTCTCACAAAGATATGCGCGCTCATTGCCGCAATCTTCTGCTGTACCAGCATGAGTGCAGCCGACTGGACAGGCTCTTACTCCGTAAAGGCTCAGTATGAAGATGCGCTCAACGGCAACAAGGTAGTTGACCAGACTTTCATCATGAAGATTGCCAAGGATGGCAGCGATGTCCTCGTGACTTCCTTCTGCGGTTATGACGATATCCTCTACGGCGGTTTGCTGACCAGCACTTCGGGAACGACAAAACTCAATATCCTCTGCGACAACATCGTGATGACTTCCACCGATGCTGAACGCGAGCAGGGTATTATGAACTATGTCGCTCTCCGCGACAAGGACGGTGGAAAGAACAACATCGTCATGACGAAGAAGACCGACGGCACTTTCACCATGGATGCCTTCACCTTGGTAAAATATCAGCGTGGCCAGAGCAACGAAACGGTCACTCGCCGCTATACCATCCTCAGTATTACCGCCGGCGAAGGTGGCGGTGAAGAGGAAGTGGACACGGATTGGGAACTGATGTATCCTCTCCAGCAGTGCTTTACTTTCCATATTGATTCCAAAACGGGAAACTTCATGGCCAGCGACTTCCGCGATGATTTGAAGGGCGGTATCTATGTTAGCCAGGATAAGGGTGCAACCTGGACCAAGACCAAGGTCAACGATAATAACTATAATAAGTTCTACGAAACCGACGAATACATCTTCGCCCTCGGTTATGGTGGTCGCATCGCCCGCAGTGATGACGGTGGTCTTACTTGGGAACTCCTCAATTATCGCCGTGCCGTAATCGATGTTGTCGGTGAAGAGAATATAGAATATGACGCTGCCTACGATATGTTGCAGGTGGGCAATCGCATCTATGTTGTTGACTATGCCGGTGGTGTTATCTATACCGAGGATTACGGTGAAACCTGGAGCAAGACCAATGACGACATCTTCCTCGAGGTTGAGGAAGGTAAGGATGGTAAGACGGAGACCTTCCACAATGTTCTCTACGGTATCACTCAGCAGAACGGCCACATCCTCGTTATGGGTCTCTACTATGTTTACGAGTACGATGCCAAGAAGGATTCTTGGAAGATTGTCCGTAACGACAGTAATCTGATGGCTATCCATTGTCATCATAAAGGATGGCTCTACTGCGGTCGTTCCATGCCGAATGACGGTGTTGATGTCAAATTCCTTGAAGTTACCGAAGATGGTGAAGAATGGATTCCCACCGGCCGTCCTGATACCGAAGACAACAATGTCCGCGCTTTGGGAAGCAATCAGGTGGTTCTCGTTGCCGGTCTTCAGAGCACAGGTCTTTATTACAGTACGGATGATGGCTATTCATGGGAAGCTATGGATATCGATGGCCTCCCTCTCCGTTATCCGGGACAGGCTAGTCTTACTAGCCAGAAACTCACTCCGCTTTCTATTGAGTTCGACGATCAGTATGTTTACGTTGCTTTCTTCGGTGATAATCCCCAGACGGAGTCTGGCGTATGGCGTTATCCCATCTCTAAACTTGATCTTGCTGCCATTCAGCAGATTACAACTACCACAACTTCCAGTACCATTTACGACCTCTCCGGCCGTCGTGTTTCAACCCCGAGCCGCGGCTTGTTCATCGTAGACGGCAAGAAGGTAATTTTCTAGAAAAGATGCAACGACTCTATATCTTCCTTTTTGCGCTGATCGCTGTTGGAGGTCTTCGTGCGCAGGAGATGACGACCTACTGTGCGTACGATTTCCCCGACGATAAGATTCCGGAGGGATTTGCCCAATATGATGTGGACGGCGAGACACCCCATTTCACCGCGACACAGTTGGGATTTGATGCGGGTGTGGCATGGCTCTGCCTCCGCGAGGAAGGTGTGTTTCCCCACAACTACTTTGTGGCTTCCCACAGCCGTCACAAGAAAATCACCGGTCAGGATCTCCAACCTGCTAACGACTGGCTCGTCCTCCCCAGCTTTATGGTCCGCGCTGATGATGCCACGCTCTCCTGGCGCAGTAATACTATCTGTGAAAATCTCGAGCAGACGAGTACATACAGCGTGTTGGTTTCCTCCGTCGGCAACCAGCCCGGTGACTTTACCGAAAAGGAACTTTTGACCATCGACAGCGATGCCATCAACGGATGGACGGAACATACCCTCTCGCTCCAGGGTTTTGCCGGCCAGCGCATCTGGATCGCATTCGTCAACCAGACCCTCAACGGCGAACTCCTTGCCATTGACGACATCAAGGTCGAGGGCAGTCAGGGTACCTATTCCTTCCGAACGAATCTCGATGCCTACGTCTATGGTCAGACCACGTTCACACCGAGTCTCACCATTCAGAATCTGAGCGATGAACCGATAGCAGCTTTCTCCGTTACAGCGAAGAATCTGCAGACGGGCGAGGAAACCGTAACTCCCGTGACGGAAATTCTGGCTGCAGGAGACTCTCGTGAAATCAGTATAATGCCCACGATGACTGTTGCTTATGGTGATACACTTCGTGCAACGGTTCAAGTTCAGGTGGGCGATACACAGAGCGATGCCATCACCTCTCAGACCGTGTTCCTGAGCTTCGCGCCGCGTCAGCATGTCGTGATAGAAGAGGGTACCGGCAACTGGTGTGGCTGGTGTCCACAGGGAATATATGCTATCGAGGTTCTCCGTGAAAAGTACGGCGATCTTGTTCTCCCCATCTCCGTTCACTATGACGATCCGATGGAGGTGGATGGCTATATCGATAATAACACCGGTATCTTCTTTGCAGGTTTCCCCACAGGCCATATCAATCGTAAATATCTTGTCGATCCCCTTGCTGAAGTTCACGATGGCCGCAAGACCATCTGGACCACGACGAACGGAGGTTTCGAGACCTATGTTGTTTCGGAACTTGAGAACAAGCCCTATGCTGAAGTTAATGTCACCGCAAAGCTTGACGGTTCAACGCTGAATCTCAGCAGTACAACGACATTCTGCATGCCGCAGAAGGGTAGTAATCTCCGTATGGCCTACATCCTCAGCGAAGACAAATGGGAAAGCAAACTGACGCAGAAGAACTATATGTCAGGGAATGAGGAGTACGAAAGTGTAGGTGATTTTTCCAACCTCCCTACAAACTTGACGAACTTCACCTTTGAGGATGTTGCCCGCGGTGCGGCGCAGAAGGCATTCCGTGGAATCAAGGGCAGTATTCCCGCCAATGTCGAAGTAGACACACCCTATTCTCACGAGACAACGATGGCGGTCCCTGCTTCCGTTGTCAATATTGCCAACTGTTCCATCACCGCTCTCCTTATTGATTACAGCACGGGAAACATTATCAACTCCGCCCGCGTCAGCGTCGATACCGGTGACACTGGAATTACAGATATCCTCAATTCATCCTCTTCCATTTTCTACGACCTCTCCGGCCGTCGCGTTTCAGCCCCGAGCCATGGATTGTTCATCGTCAATGGTAAGAAGATGATTTTGAAGTAGGAATTTCGTACTGCGTCCCTACAAATCTCATTTTTGAGGTACATTTTTCTTTTTTTTATGCAAATTTTAATACAAATTCAATTTTAATTTGTAGATTTGCAAACGAAAAACTAACAACTTATGACCATTAGGCTACTGCCTCCTGGCTTTATCTTTGTCTAACCACTGCGAGATATGAAGATTTTAATTATTGAAGACGAACGGCAACTCTCGAGAAGTATTGCTGATTTTTTGACTCACGAAGGATATCTTTGCGAGCAGGCATTCACTGTCGGCTCTGCGAGAATGAAGGTATCTTCCTTTGAATATGACTGCATTCTCCTTGACCTTATGCTCCCCGATGGCAGTGGTCTCGATGTTCTGCGTCTGATCAAGCAGAAAGCCCCCAATACCGGAGTCATCATCGCTTCAGCAAAAGATTCTCTTGACGACAAGGTAGCAGGTTTGCAGTTAGGTGCTGACGACTACCTCGCCAAGCCCTTCCATCTTTCCGAACTTTCGATGCGAATTTTTGCGCTCTTGCGCCGCAGAAATTTTGATGTAACTACCAATACGCTGGTGAATGGCCCGATTATCATTGACTTGCTGGCAAAGACAGTAATGGCAAACGGCCATGTTCTTACGCTCACCCGTTCAGAGTATAAGTTGCTCCTTTACCTCATCAAGAACAAGGACCGTGTTTTGACAAAGGACGCCATTGCAGAGCATCTCGCCGGCGATGTTTCCTATTTGTTTGATGACATAAAATTCATTTACGCCCATATCAAGAACCTCAAGAAGAAACTGGCAGAAGCTGGTGTTGAGGATTGCATGAAGAATGTTTACGGTATGGGTTACAAGTGGGCGCTGGAAAATGAGTAAGGAGTCATTCCGCGATAAGACCCTTCAGCTGCGTCGGAAAGCGGCCATAGCCAAGGCTATCGGCTTCACAATCATCTTTCTGCTCTGTACTCCGATTTTTTACAAAATCACCTATGATTATTTCGAGGAAGACATGTTGCTTATTGCTCAACATGCGCGTAATAATGAACCTATACCAGAAGATGATCTTAAGGAGGATGTCGTAGAAGGTACAATCTTTATCATCTTGTTGAATTTGGTGATATTGGTGATTTGGATTGTGGTAATGGAAGTCTATACGTCACGGACCATATGGGTTGCTCATGACCATGCCGAAAAAATGCAGAGAGAGTTTTCTGAAAATGCCTCCCACGAACTTCAGACTCCGTTGGCCGTCATGCGTGCAGAAGTTGAAGAGCTTATGCAGGAGGACCTGACGGAAAGACAAATGAGGTTGGTGGGAGAAATCAATGGTAACATCCGCCGTGTCAGCCGCTTGAACAAAGCCCTCCTTCTTCTTGCAAAAATTGATAACCAAAAGTTTTCCAGTGACGATACTGTAGATACAGAGAATAATCTTTTGGAAGTTATTGAAGGTCTGAAAGTAATTGTTCCGGATAATTTTATTCAGTTCGTCAATCACCGGCCAGGGAAAACTGTCATCATAAAAGGAAATGAGGTCCTTTTTAATATTATGCTGAACAACTTGCTGATGAATGCCGTCAGACATACCCCAGAAGAAGGTGAAATTGTGGTTAATCTGACAAATAAAAGTTTTTCTGTGGCTAATACGACAACAGATGCCGAACCTCTTGATACCGATACTCTTTTCCTCCGTTTCGGAAAAGCAGAGAGCAATCCCCGTGGAAACAGCCTGGGACTTCCCATCGTAAAATCCATCTGCGACTTCCATTCCTGGCCCATCACCTATGCCTTGGAAAACGGAATGCACAAGTTTACGATAATGTTTGCATAAAATTTGATTTTTTCTCGAATTCTTCAGAAATTCAAAGTATAAACAAAATTGTGTTGTATTTTTGCAGCACAATTTTTTTTTTACACAACAAACGGATTACTTAAGACAACCATGAAACTAATTACGAGCGCATTATTCGGAATTGCATGCGCATTCGCTTTCCCTGCTTTCTCTCAGGCTCAGGTGTTGGTCAACGAAGTGATGGCGTCCAACAACGCCACTATCACCGACCCTGATTACGGCGAATCCTCAGACTGGGTGGAACTCTACAATGCTGGAAGCAGCGATGTAGATCTCGGTGGCTACTACATCACCGACAACTTGAACACCCCTGACAAATACCAGTTACCGAATGGTACTGTCATCAAGGCTGGCGGTTATCTCCTTATCTGGTGCGATGGCAATGCCACAGGTCTTCATACTGGTTTCAAACTCTCTGCCGACGGCGAGAGCGTTGGTCTTTATAACCCTAGCCTTGAGCCCGTCGATGCCATGTCCTTCGATGTACAGTTGCTCGACATCTCCTACGGTCGCCGTCAGGATGATCCCAATGAGTGGGCCTATTTTGCAACGGCTACTCCCGGTGCTGCCAACGGCTACGACTGCTATACCGGTAAGTCCAACCAGCCTATGATTCTTACCCGTGGAGGTTTTATCAGTGGAAGTGTTACTGTTCCCATCACCAATGACCTCGGCGGTGATGTCCACTATACCCTCGATGGCTCAGTGCCGACTACCTCATCTCCTATTTACACGGAACCCCTCACCTTTACCTCGACGACTGTCTTGCGCGCGAGAATTATAGAGGAGGGAAAAATTCCCGGCAATGTGGTTACCGAGAGTTACTTCATTGATGAGGCCTTTGCCGGTCATGGCCTTCCCGTTGTTTCCATCGTCACCGATAACGACAACTTCTGGGGAACAGACGGTATCTATACCCAGGACTTCAAACCCGATTGGGAAGTTCCCGTCAACATCGAGATGTTCCTGAACAACGGCAGTGACCGTTCCGTCTTCAACGAGTCTGCAGGTATCAAGATCAACGGTCTCTATTCCTGGCAGTTGCCCCAGAAGATGCTCGGTGTTTATTTCAAGAAGAAATATGGCGAGAGCAAACTCGAATACAAACTCTTTGTAGATGACAAGCGCGACTCCTTCGATGACTTCGCCCTTCGTGCCTCTGGTAGTGATTGGAGTTATACCCTTATGCGTGACGGTCTCGTTCATCAGGCTTCCCGCAAGGGCAATATGAATCTCGACCTTATGGCCTTCCGCCCCTGCGTGGTTTATGTCAACGGCGAATTCCTCGGCGTTCACAATATCCGTGAGAAAGTCAACTCCGACTATATCAAGCAGCACTATGGTCTCTCCGCTTCCACCTACGATATGGTAGAAGGTGGCGATACTCCAGAGGTGGGTGTTGCCGACAACTGGATCGACTTCTTCGACAAGGTGCAGAGTGCGAATCTTGCTGACGATGCCACTTTCGCTGAGATGGCCAATGAGATGGATGTGGAGAACTTCACCGACTATATCATTGCTGAGGCTTACAGCACCAACTGGTCTCTTGACCACAACACCATGGTGTGGAAGACCCACGAAGGCGGTAAGTGGCGCTGGATTTTGATGGATACCGACCGTGGCTTCTTCAAGTTCGATACCAGCAGCTATCCCCTCAGTTTCTTCGTTAATCAGAGCATCTGGCCCTTGAAGTGGATGCTGAAGAACGCCAATTACAAGAACTACTTCTGCCAGCGAATGGCTGATCAGCTCTTCACCACCTATAACCCTGACGAAGTTTGTCGCCAGATCTACGGTCACGAGGAAGCGATTGCTCCTTTGATGGACCAGCAGATTGCCCGTTGGAAGGGAACAACCTCCAGCTATGGTGATGCCATTGCTTCTGTTGCAAAATGGCGTAACAATGTTGAGGCCCTCCGCGATTTTGCCCACGGCCGCGTTTCCCTTATTCTCAACGAACTCTCGAACTACGGCGCTCAGAAGCCCGCTCTTCTCACCCTTTCATCCGAGCCCGCTGATGTCTGCACCTGGAACTTCAATGGTCATGACATCGACCGCACCCTGTGGGGTGGACTCTATCCCAAGCAGATGGACATTACCCTCAGTGCCCAGCATAAGGCAGGCTATTCCTTTGCAGGTTGGAAAGAGACGACACTCACTAATCTTATTGCTAAGGGTGATACATGGAGTTATAATGACAGTGGTTCCAACCTCGGTACCGCATGGATTGCCAATGACTACGACGACTCCTCATGGAG
This sequence comes from Prevotellaceae bacterium UBA1746, assembly GCA_002314875.1. Taxonomy (GTDB): domain Bacteria; phylum Bacteroidota; class Bacteroidia; order Bacteroidales; family Bacteroidaceae; genus Alloprevotella. Next base: position 21,699 of record DCHS01000026.1, on the reverse strand, counting down.
TACTGGCGCAGCTCCTCTTGGCTATAGCTACAGCGATATCAAGACCACTATCTCCAAGCGTCTGACGAACTATTTCCGCAAGCATTTCAATGTTGACAAGAGTGGAAATATCAAGAACATAAAGATGCAGCTCCGTCGTGAGGATGCCGCTTTGGTCTATATCAACGGAAAGCAGGTCATCAACTCCAATCTCCCTGTTGACGGTGTGACTTCCAGCACTTCCTCCTACCAGACGATGAGTTCCGTATCCGGTCAGATTTATCTCACCTACACCATTGATCCCGACGACCTCGTTGACGGCGACAATGTCATCGCAGTGGAAATACACCAGAGCAGTGCCAGCAGTAGCGACCTTGGTTTTGATGTTGAACTGCAGATGGAAACCCTCGATGCCGATGCTCCCATTCTCTCTAGCGACAAGGAAATCACCTTCCAGCTTGACGGTAACAAGGGTGTGTGCGCGGTTTACGAAAGTACCGGTGAAAATATCGTTCCCGCAAATATCGATAACGACTTGACGCTCTACAAGAGCAAGTCCCCCTACATCGTTCCTCAGAATGTCGTTGTAGGTTCCGATGCCCGTCTGACCATTGAACCTGGTGTTACCCTCCTGTTCTCTCCCGGTGTCAACATGATTGTCAATGGTGCTGTGACCGCCGAAGGTACTGCTGAAGACAGCATTATGTTCCGCCTCAATCCTGCCTTCGATGAGAATGAAAGCTGGGGCGCATTATGCTTCATTAATACAGATGACCGCGTATCCAACATCAGTTATACTGAATTCCGTGACGGTTCCAAGGGTCCCAGCGAATATAACTGCGTTGCCGTAGTCTCTGGTTTCAAGACCACTCTCCGTCTCGATCATCTCCGCATCACCGACACCGATGCCAATCCCATTGCCTGCCGTTACAGCGATCTTCGTCTCACCAACAGTTTGCTCCATTCTTCCATCACGGGTGACCTTACCAATGTGAAGTATGGCAAGGGCTATGTTGCTGACTGTGAATTCATAGGCAACGACCAAGTGGATACTGATGCCATCGACTATGACGGTGTGACTGACGGTGTCATCAAGCGTGTCGTTATCCACGACTTCCTCGGTAACAACAGCGACGCCATCGATATCGGCGAACAGGCTCCCGGTGTCAGCATCGACAGTATCTTGGTTTACAACATTACCGATAAGGGTGTGTCTGTCGGTCAGCGTTCATCAGCCTATGTTTCTAATTCTACCTTTATCCAGACTAACCTCGGCCTTGGTATCAAGGACTCTTGCTACGTTGATGTCGACCGTTGTACGTTCTATGCCGTTTGTACTCCCATCGCCTGTTACGAGAAGGTTCTTGGCCGTGCCGGAGGAAATGCGAATGTCACCGGCTGTGTATTTGCCAACAGTTTTGTAGAGGATGTATTGTGTGATGAAAAGTCCAAGGTTGTCATCAGACGTTCGCTCTCCGATACCTCCGAGTTGCCCTACGGGGAAGACAACACGCTCGCTGACCCGCAGTTTGCAGCACCTTCTCTTTACGATCTCTCCTCTGCTTCTCCCTTGCTCGAGGATTGTGGTTCCGATTATATGCCCAAGCGTCCTGCTGTTCAGCCTGTCATTACCGAATTATGCTATCTCCCTGATGTTGCCAATGGAGAAACGGAATATCTCGTGCTCAGCAATGTTGGCAGTGAAGATCTTGACTTGGCGGGTTATACCTTCTCAAAGGGTCTTACCTTCACCTTCACTGAGGGTGTCATTCTTTCAGCTGGCGAGTCTCTCTATATCGTCAAGGAACTTGGTGCTATGGCAACGGAATATGACCAGCATCAGTGGACGAGTGGTAAACTCGCCGACGAAGGTGAAGCCATTGAACTCTCCGCTCCTACTGGCATCATTGTAGATCAGGTGAATTACTCACCTTCTGCTCCCTGGCCCGTATTGAGTTCCGAGGGCGAAAATGCCATCGTCCTCAAGGATTATCTCAAAGCTAATCACCTGGGTGCAAACTGGCAGCAGAAGCCCTCAGCCGTCATCGATGACATCGCTGATATTCTCCGCGACAACGCATCATCTCCCGCCTATGACCTCCATGGCCGCCGCGTCTATGTCAAGACTTCCCGTGGCCTCTTCATCATCAATGGTCAGAAGGTAATCAAGTAAAAGACAAATGTGAAAGGCTAAAGGACCGTAGGTCCGGCCCGAACTCATAAAGAAAGCACCTGGGACAACGTCGTCTCAGGTGCTTTTTATGTGGTATAATATCGCGCGTTTATCTGAGGATCTCCTCCGCCTTCTGCTCGATGTCATCGAGGGTGACGGTATTGTTGCCGTCTAACATACGCTGTATGAGAAGTGCCAAATCACCGATTGTGGGCTGGAGCGGAACGAATTCAAGAAGCTTGGCATAGGTAGTGATGAGATTCTGACGGCCTATGCTGGGAATATCGAAGAGGTAGATGTTTTCACCACCATCGGGGAAACGGCCGACACTCTGTCGTCCCGTCTGGGGATGATAACTCAGAACGTCACTCCACGAACCGTCGGCGGCAGTGAGCGTGACAACACTGTTGGAGTCGTTGGCGAGTTTGAAATTGCAGTGAAGATCAGTCTTGCCATTCTTCTTGTCAGCCCAGATAATCTTGTGGCCATGAGCGGGGATGATAGCCGACGGAAGCATATATTTCTGCTTATTCTTGCTGTCATCGCTGAGATACATTCCTGCAAGATCAATATCCTCGTCGGTAGTGTTGAATAGTTCAATCCAGTCCGTTCGCTTGAGGAGATCGTTTATATAGACTTCATTGCTGGCACCAACCTCGTTGACTACCACAGGAGGAAGTCCTGTTCCGGTTTTTTCATAAACCGCCTGATAACTGCCACTCATCGTCAGGGATATCGTCTCGTCTGTACTTACGACGATGCCGTTTCGTTTCCATCCCGTAAATTCATAACCACGAGGAGCACAGGCTTCCAGCGTGACGGGGAGAAAAAGAGTTCCCGAGAATTTACTGCGGGGAACGAGAAGGCCGTTGAGGAGGATGCGACCGTCATCGATATTGGTCGAGAGGGTAGTGCTGATGGAAGTGGCAGAGGACAGTCCCGCCCTGCTCCAACTCTTCAACTGACCGATACGCTTCGTCTGAACACTCTGGGATAAAAGACTGCTGATACTTGTGAGTGCAGAACTCAACTCCGAGGTATTTGAGGCATAGTATGGAGTTAGTTCTTCTTGCAGCGAGGATATTTCTTCATTGACAAAGTCTGGGTCATAAACGCTTCCCGCCATCAGGCAAAAAGCATCGATGAACTGACGACAGAATTCCGGACGATTCATCAGATTGAGGAAGATGGTCAACTGTTTGTTCTCTGCGCTACCGATTTCAGCATAGGGATAACTGCTGCTCTGGTTGTCGATGTGGCGGAAGGGACCAGCGCTGTCATACGTTGCCCAGTCAAGATCTTGAACTACAGCATGGAAGCGTCCGTCGGAATAGTCGCGGAACATCTTGAAATTGTTCTGTGGCCAGTCGTAATTACTCAAATAGGTCTCTGCGGCAAAATAGTTGATATACTCCTCAACATCGAGAAGGCTGTGTATGCGCTCCCAGGCTTCATCGCTGCTCTGTACTTGTTTTGCTGTTGAATAAAGTTCGTTGAAGGCATCCCATGTTCCCGTTTTGAGGGACATAGCGATGATGTCGTTTTCCTCAAAAGTATCCATCTCATCCGTATCCATACCATAGTTCGAAGCACCGAACTGCTTGTTCGTGGTCTCACGGACAAAGAATAGTCCACGGTCTTCACCATTCAGGTAAACTTCTACGGGGCGATAGTCCTGGGCGTCAACGTAGACTCCGCTGGCAATGAGGATTTTTTGCAACGTATTGTCCAGATTGCGGTCATAATCCGTCTCACCGCCGGCACGAACCATAAAGTCTTTGTACCGGTTGTAGGGTTTTCGTTCAAAGATACCCTGTGTTTGGTAGAAATTGAGACCGTTGAACTCCTTCGCTGTTTTCAGTTTGAAGGACTTATGTTCGTTGGCGCGGGGCTTTCCTCCACTAATCGCCATATTCGCCTCTTGGTCAATAAAGACGCTGTCATCGGAATCAAAGATTTCAACATTTACGGGACGATCCCAGTCTTGGTAGTAATTGGCATATTTCCAATAACTCCAGCCACCAAGACTGCTACCGTTATTCGTACCATCGACATAGATGCCCACAGTAGTGTCATAGAGATAGTCATCATCCGTTACAACAGACAGGATGTTCGTTCCCGATGAGGCATTTTTTATATATGAGCAGGTCACGACACGACTGGGAAGCCTATCGTCGGCAACGAAGCGGAAACGATAGAAAGAAGTTTCGCTAATGGTAAAACTGGCGCTGGTCGTACTTGCGATGGTCTTACCATTATTCTTTGTGGGAACACTGCCGTCGGTCGTATAACAGAGGCTGGCGCCGTCGGGAATGGGAACGCTGACGGAGATTGAACCAGAGAAACGACCACCGTGATTACTAGGCTCCGGAGCAGGGAGTTGTGAGGCAGAGAAAAGACAGTCCACGTTGCAACTTTCCGATGAGGGCCATCCGCAGTAACTCCAGTCGTCTCCACCATCTGTCGTCCTTGCCCATGAGCAGCGGCTGATGGCCTCAGGATAAGTCACCTCGTCCAAGGTCTCACCGTTGTAGGAGATAGCAATGTAGCCACCGTCGCAGTCAAGATCCATATCGACTTGCGATTTGTAGGTTTTGTAAGAAGAAGAGTAGTGGGTATTGTCATTGGAATAGTGCCCGAACCACAGATTCTTAAAACCATGGGCGGGGACACTGCCGTGGTATTTGTTTAAAGTAAAACTGTTCCCTTTGTCGTCGCTGACAATGACGCCGGTAAGTTGTACCGCAGCGTCTGTAGGATTATAGAGTTCCACCCATGCTCCGAAATTATAGGAGGGGTCTATCGCTTCACCGAGATTGGAGGCTGTCACCTCATTGATAATGAGTTCCGAAGGACCACCTGATGGAGTAGGAGTACTGCCAACGGGAACGATGCGCCACAGTGTAGCACTACTGCAGTCGGTGTAGATTTTCCCATTGTCGCCGTTGTTACCGATGCCAAGATATCCGCTGCCGGAGGTACGTTGGATATAGAAAGCATCTTCCTCAACCTGGGTGATTTTCCAAAGTGAGGAAGAGGTAGTTGCTGCCACATTCCAACTTTTCCAACCCATATAGAGTTCGCTTTCTGCACTCTGAATAGTGAATCCGCCTGTCTGCTGTTTCAGGTAAAACGTGCTCTCTGGGCTATCCGTATAGGAGGCGGCAGTACTGCTGCTTCCCGAATTGCTGGTGTCCTGCAGTTTGAGGTAGCAGTCGTTGCTCGTCAACTGGAAGGTGTACGCCACATCGTCGTCAAAAGCATAGAGCTTCGCTCCCCATAGAAAGAGAAATATCAGAAGGATAAAAGTATTCTTTGAAATTCTGTTCATAATATAATCTTGTGTTTGTTCAGAAAGATTATACCGCATGTAAGCAGTATTGTGTTGTGTGTCTTCTGCAAAATTACCAATAAGATGTCGTTCCTCCAACTCTCATTTCTGTTTTTTTCGGCAATGACCCTAAAATACGCAGTCCTCACTACAATTTTTAACTTGAAATTAACGGAAAAATGAAAAGAACCTCGTAACTTTGCCATTGAAAACAAAAAAGCTTTTTCTTAAAACTATTCAAGACTATGCTGACCCAAGAAATACATTCTGCTGCTGAACTGATGGAACTCATCCAGGAGATTGGGTTCCTGCCCTTACTCGATAGCGGTATCCCGGGCTTCTCCGCCGAGGACATGGTGGATGAAGACTGCCGCTATGTTACCTTCCCCGATGGTGGATGGGACTGGAAACTCTGGAAGTGGAAAGGTCCCATCGTTTCAGAAGGCAATGTTGTCTATGGCAAATTCTTCAACAAGAAAGCGGGCTTCATCTCCCTTGACTGGTGGCCCGACTTCTGCAACTACCGCCGTTCACAGCATCCCCTTCCCGAGGAATTCAGTGTCGAGGACATCATACTCCAGACCTTGGAAGAGCAGGGGAGTCTCATCACGCGCGAACTCCGTGCTGCCTGCGGTTTTACTGGAACCAACATGCGCAGTAAATTCGATGCCTATCTGACGCGCCTCGAGATGGGAACCTATATCGTCACTGAGGATTTTGTCTATCCTCAGGATCGTCACGGCAACGAGTATGGTTGGGGTTGGTCACTCCTCACCACTCCCGAGCGCCTCTACGGCCGTCCTTCCTGCAAATGTTCCCGTCACCCCGACGACTCCTACGAACGCATCCTCACCCATCTTCAGCACGCCCTTCCCTTTGCCACCGAAAAGCAATTACTCCGGTTGGTGAAATAAACCTTATCAATTCGCAAACTCAACTACGATGAAGTTAATGATAAATAAAAAGTATATGAAGAAAGTTCTGTTTCTATTGGCGGTATGCCTTGGCTTTTCATTCTCTTCCTTTGCCCAAAGGGGAGAGGAGTGGAAAATGGTATGGCACGACGAATTCGATGGCTCCGGTGCCTTTGATCCTGAAAAGTGGCAGTCTGAAGAAGGCTTCGTCCGCAACGAGGAACCACAGTGGTATCAGGCGGAGAATACCTACCGTGACAATGGTCTCCTCGTCCTCGAGGCACGATGGGACAGCATCCCCAACCCGAACTACCGCGAGGGCGATCCTTCCTGGAGAAAAAACCGTCCGTTCGCCCACTATTCTTCCGGTTCCGTCAATACCCGTGGAAAATACGATTTCCTCTATGGCCAGTTGGAAGTGAGAGCGAGAATATCAGGGGCACGCGGTTCTTGGCCTGCCATCTGGACCCTCGGTTCACAAATGCCATGGCCTTCAAACGGCGAAGTTGATGTGATGGAGTACTACCATTATCAGGGTGTTCCTACCGTCCTTGCCAATGCTGCATGGGGCAGTGACCGACCGAACTCTGCGATATGGGACAGCAGCTATACTCCTCTGACCCATTTCACGGAGCAGGATCCCGATTGGTGTTCCCGTTTTCATATCTGGCTGATGGACTGGACGCCCGAGTACATCCGTCTCTATCTTGATGGCGAGCTCTTGAACGAGATAGATCTCTCTCAGACTATCAACGGCTCGATCGGCGAGCATAAGAATCCCTTCCATTCACCGCAGTATATTCTCCTTGACAATGCCGTCGATATCCGCTACACTCCCAGCCGCGACGCCTTCCCCATCCGCTATGAGGTAGACTACGTCCGTGTCTGGCAAAAATAAAACAAGGAGGGCCCACTGAGCCCTCCTTGTTCTTTTGTTTGGTAATTAGTTTATCTCCAATAAACCCGCCCTCCTTTAATGTATAACCCACGAGGCGTTGTGATTCTTCGACCGGAGAGATCGAAGAGAGTGGGAGAGTCGGCAGTGTTGCTGACATTCGGCACAGCGACGACGGAGCCTTCACCAAAGGGAACGGGAAGTTCGTCGTTGATACCTTCAATACGGCGCCATACGGATTCTGTTCGCCCGTTGTTGAGACAATCGACGAAGGCATCCGTTGCCATTTCTTCAAACGTAAAGCCCTTGGAATTATATACCTCTCCGCTGAAATGGTCCGGGCAATAATAACAATTCTCGATATAAGCAGAGACTCCCTGTGCCAGAACTTCTGAAATAATAACAGGACTCTTGAGATCGGAAGAACAGTTGAGATGGCCCGCATCGTAGCTGTTCGTAATCATTACGGCGGTTCCGGGTTGCATAATGCTCACAAATCCCGCGGCAAAATCATTGGCAGTGACGGTACCGACATTCGCACAGTCTGAGATCACTATATTTCCTTCTTCTACAAACGATACAATTCCAGCTCCATAGTTGTCGTAGGTTCTGATATCGCCATAGTTGATACAGCGTTTGATGGTCGTGCCAGCAATGGAGTTCACGCAAAGAATTCCCGCCGCTGCCATATTGGCCCCATAGACTTCTGCCTTGTTTGAACATTCCACAATATCGCTTGGTTCAACGAAGGCCGAACACGCCAGACCGCCGGCATAAGGTTGTACGGATGCCTTGACGCTGACGCCCTCACCGACATGGCAGTTTTCAAGATGAGCATTGATGAGAACTGCGGCCATCGTACTGACGACGGCATCCGCTTCAAAATGGCTGTCGGTGATGGTAAGATTTTTAACGGTGGCATCTTTGAGAATACCAAACAAGGCAACACCGATGTAGTTCTTGCCATGGTAGGTCATATTGAGATGAGAAACCGTATGGCCGTCTCCGTCAAAGGTTCCGCTGAACGCACGAAGATTTGAACCGTCCTCACCGAAATTCGTGCCGATGGGAATCATCGTTTTCACGCCTGACATATCGATATCATTTGCAAGTTTGAAATGCGCCTCGCTGTAGCCCGTCTTTTCGTTGACGGCTATGGCGAGTTTTTCGATATCAGAAGGCGAACTCAGAAGATAGGGGTCATTCGCCGTTCCGCTTCCTCCGCTGTAATCTCCATCATCAGAAGGATCAACAGGTTGAGCATCCAGATAATTCGTAATCTTGATGTCATCGAGATTAAAGGCCGAGGTAAAGGTCTTTGCCGTAGTAATATCGTAGGTCTGATAGTCCTCACGAACGATGCGGATACGGCCTTTTGCTACATTAACATCAGCGCGAAAAGTTTCAACCGTCATTGTCGGTGTGAAAGCATCTCCAATTTTTTCCCAATTCTGACCTTCGTCCTGCGACACCTGGACAATCCATGCTACCTGGGAATAGGAATGATTTTCATAGGCACGATAGACAAAACTCACCGTTCCGATTCCTCCTGGTTTGTCAGCACTCATCTCCATACGTGGCATCTCCTTCATCGACATCTTTTCGCCATAGAAACGCGCCGAGATCTTCCCGTTCTTGAAATCGTAGGCATCAGCGCTGCGACGGGCGGAATAGGTAATCCAGGGTATATTGTTAAAGGTCATCTCCTGATGCACGGGGCTCTCGTCGAACCCGTCTTTGCTGGCAGATTCGAAATCGTAACTCCATTCCTGGGCGCTTGCACCCAATGGAAGCAACAAACAGATGATGAGGGATAGAATATGTTTACTTTTCATAATGACAATGATGTTTTGTAGGGCAAAAATACGAAAATGTTGCGAATTAGTTGTAAGATGTAATAAGATTTTATCGAATAATGTGCAAATGTAAAAAAATGTCATCATTATTCTCACCAAATGAATAATAAGTCGTAACTTTGCCCCCATATTTGAAATAAAAACTTACAAAATAATGAGAAGATTTTTTCTGCTTTTCTTTGCCTTTATGATGGCAATGGCGATGATGGCTGTGCCTGCAAGACGAGTACCGGTGCTGATGACACAACCTGACGGAACGACACTCTCCCTTATCCTCGAGGGCGACGAGTGTTTCTGTTTCTATACCAATGCGGTGACAGGCCATAAGATGGTGCGCGAGGATAATGGATTTTTCCGCGATGCCAGTGACGAGGATATTGTTGCTGCCTGGGAAGACGCCCATCGTCAGCGTTCCGCCTTCGATAATGCTGACAGTCGCCGTAAGTCTCCCGCCAAGGTTGCCAAGAGTGGTCCTCTCGGTGACAACGTTTCCCGCTTCGACCTCACCGGCACCCGCAAGGCTCTAGTTGTTATGGTGAATTTTTCCGATAAGCAGTGGACATTCAGCCACGACCGCGTTGATCAGCAGATGAACCAGGAGGGATATAACCTCGATGGCCACAAAGGTTCCGTCCACGACTATTTCTATGACCAGTCCAACGGCACCTTCAATCTTGACATCGATGTTGTAGGCCCTGTCACCCTTTCCGGTACCGCTTCCTATTATGGTGCTCCCAAAGCGGGCGCCAACGACAGTCATGTCGGCGAGATGGTCCGTGAAGCAATGACCTTGGCCAATGCTCAGGGAATAGACTTCTCCGACTATGACTGGGATGGCGATGGCGAAGTCGAGATGGTGACCTGTCTCTTTGCCGGCTACGGCCAGGCGCAGAGTGGTGATGTCAATACTATCTGGCCCCAGCAATGGAAACTCACGAACGAAGGTTCTGGAGCCATTACCCTCGATGGTAAGAAAATCAACAACTATCTTGTCCTCAACGAGATGAAGGGTTCCGGCGGTGATAATCTCGATGGTATCGGAACCTTTATTCACGAGTTCAGCCATAGCCTTGGTCTCCCCGATATTTATGACTCCACTGGAAAAACCTTTGGGGCTTGCTTCGGTATGGGCGAATGGAGTGTTATGGACTATGGTTTGTACAATGGCGACAGCGCCGTTCCCTGTAATTACACCGCCTACGAACGTGCATTCTGCGGTTGGCTTAACCTCGAAGAACTCAATGACGAGAACAAGTCCATCACCTTGAAGCCTATGGCCAGCAGTGGCAAGGCTTATATCCTCTATAACGAAGGACATAAGGACGAATACTATATTGTCTATAATGTCAACAAGTCAGGCTGGGACGCTGGTGTCCCCGGAAGCGGTCTGATGGTGATGCACGTCGATTATGTTCCGGGAGTCTGGACGGGAAACTATGTCAATACTAATCCTGACCACCGCTATTGTACGATGATCTGCGCTAACAACGACCTCCATTCAAATGCTGGCAATGTCTATCCTGGTACAACCAATAATTGCAATCTCACCGACGAGACAACTCCTGCTGCCACGCTTTTCAATGCGAACTATGACGGCTCCTACCTTATGCACAAGGCCTTGAAGAACATCGCTCTCTCCGGCAGTGATATTACCTTCGACTTTGAAGGTTGGAATCGTCCTGATGTCCAGACCGTCGTTGCCCTCCAGCCGACGAAAGTCAATGCCGACGGCGACGGCTTCACCGCGATCTGGCAGCCTGTGGAAAATGAAGGTGCAACCTATACCCTCGAACTCAACGCCTATTACGAATACGAACTTCCGAAGCCCACCCCCGTTTTGAGTCAGGACTTCTCGACCGATTTCTATATTGGTCAATCTACGGATGGCAATGTGTGGAAGGATATGTTCGATGGTAGCCAGAATATGCCCGGTTATCTCAGCGTTGCCACCAAGCCTGGTGGATGGGGTTTCGGTGTTATTGAAAGTCCAAAATTCAGAATAACTTCCGCCAATGTCACCATCAAAGTTGAGATGCTCGATATCGCGAATACGAATCCCAATATCCAGTTCCTCCTCATTGATGCCGCAGGAAATGAAAGCAAGACAGCCACCATCAAGTGGAGCGATAATCTCATCAATTTTACTGGCATTGCTAGTGGAACCTACACATTGCGTATCGTTGAGGCTGTCAATTACGGAGCCTTTGGTCTTGTTTCCATTGACCTCTACGATGAGGCCTATACCCTCGAACAACTTTCCGGCAGTGGTGACAGCAAGGGCTATCATGTCTATACCGATGTGATTCCTGGTTTAACCACGACGAGTTACGAAGTCCTCAATTCCAGTCTCCCCGCCTACTGGACCTACCGTGTCCGTGCTGACGTTGACGGAGTTGCTGGCGAGTGGAGCAACCTCATCACCGTTGATCCTCGTGTTCGTCCAACCATCACTGTTCCTATCCTCGTTAGCATTATCCTCAAGCAGAACACTCAGGAATATGATCTCAAGGATACCGACCTCGATGAAAACTCCCGCGTCTCCATAGGCGATGTCACCCGTCTCATTGATCAGCAGAAAGAATAATAATAATTCAGGATTTATTATTGTCATCTCAAAATAATTACGTACCTTTGCGCCCTCAAATATAAATACTTATCAATAACATAATTATCCCCTGACAAAATGTTCAAGAAATCATTTCTTTTCTTGTGCATTGCTTTTATGGCCTTAAAAGCTACCGCACAAACTTTTACCCCACAAGAGCTCAACGGAGATTCTACTTATTATTATCTTCTTAACAAGGCTACAAATCTCTTTATTACGGAAAACGGACTTAGTGAACATAGGCCCCTACAGTTCCTATGTACTGAGAATGAGGATGGAAAGTTCGTATTTGAGAATTCAGACCATACCTTCCTTAATATAGATATTGAAGCAAATTCAGGCATTTTAGGAGGAGCAAGTCCGAAGTCCGTATCCTGTGCTATTAATGGCGAAGCTACATCCTTCACCGTCGGAGGACAGGTAGATGGCTATACCCTCAGTGTTACTGCAACTTGGAAGTACGGAATTTTAAACCGTAAAAGTGCAACATATACTGCCTTTCTCACCGTTGCCCAGCAGGAAGCCGGTGATGAAGAAGGAACAGTGACCAGTACTCTTTCAACGACTACCGTTGCTGATGCCTCCAACAACTATTGGGTGTTGGTAAGTCCTGATGAATATGCAGCCAGCCCCGCGGCCCGTACCGATGCCCTCGATCGTCTGAACGATGCCATTGCAGCAGCAGAAGCAGCAGCAGAACTCGAAGGTCCCAGTTTCAAAGTAGCTGAGCTGAAGTTACGACTGACAGCAGCAAAGGCCACCAAGTCATCAGCAGAAAGTTCCTACTCATGGATTAGCAGCCGTGTAAGTAACGATGATATCAATAGTGCAGCGCAGTCCCTCGAAGAAGCGACGGCAGCCCATATCGTTGTTTGCGACTACTATGCCACCTGTCTCGAAGAGATTGACGAAATCGAAGAAATTGGAGGTACTGCAATTAAGGGTGCCTGTGATATGGCCCGTGTGACCATCAAGGGAAAGACCACTACAGACGGTATGAATACGACCGTCAATAATGTACGCCTTCTCGCTATAGCGACAGTAATGAGCAAAGACGAACTTCCAGAAAACACTAATCTTTCAGGCCTCATGAGCAACCACTCGTTTGAGATGGGTGATATGAGTGGCTGGTATAACTTCAAGATCAATACCTCCGAACTTGGCAATGCTGCAAGTGCTATCATGAGCGGTAATCTCTCTGGCCTCGGCAGTCTGGTTTCCGTCGGTGAATTCAGCGATTATTCCACTGCCGTTGCCAACAACGGCATCAATGCTATTGCTGATGGCCACAAAAAGTATTACTACAATACCAGCAGTCCCTCCCTCATCTCTGCTGGCGAGCCCATCTTCCAGCCTATCATCGGACTCCCCAATGGTGAATATCGCCTTTCTGCCTTGATGACCAGCAAGTCAACCCTCAATGCCAATATCGCTAGCGTCATCATCGTCCCCAACGATGTTTTCACGGAAATTCTCGGCAACATCGATCTTACACAGGTTATCCAGAGTGGACAGATTAGCATGTCTTATATCATGCAGCTGATTTTCCAGAATATAGGAACAATTATCGAGCAGAGCACCATCGTGTATGGCAAAAACAGCCCCAGATCCTCTACAAAGTTTGAAGAGGTAACCTGTGACTTCACCGTCGAGGAAAGTTCTCTCGTTATCCCCGTCTTCAATGCCGGAGCCACCCCGTTGGTTGGAAATGTTATCAATAATCCCGCCTTCAAAGCCGACAATGTTCGTCTCACCTACCTTCAGAAGATTCAAGTTCCCGGTGATGTTAATGTCGATGGCAAGGTTACCATTGTCGATGTTGCCAGTGCAATCGCCTATATGATTAATCCCGAGATTGAAGGCTTCAAGCCCGCCAATGCTGACTTCGGTAAAGATGGCAAGGTAACCCCCTCCGATATCACGACCTTGGGAAATATGATCTTAAATAAATAAGATTATTTTCTTTGGCCTTTTAACTTCAAACTTATTCCTTGAAAGTGGAACAAGATAATAACCAGGCTCTTCCCAATCCCTACGAGATGGAACTGGCCGATGTTGCCCGCGAACTGGGTGCCAACATCAGAATAGAATACTATACGGCGACAGTGACCTTCACCCTTGCCCAACTCGAGCAGATTCAGAAGAACCAGCTTCCCACCGATGTTCTCTCCCTCGTCATGTTCGCCTTCCTCAATCATGGCACATCGAAGGACGACATCATCAAGTTCTTCGCCGAGGCCGAAGAGCATGGTTGCAAACCCAAAGTCCATTTCGTTGATCCCAACGGAGTGAATTGATTTGAGGTCTCCTCTGTTTTTTTGAAAAATTTTTCGTTTTCTGCGTGGTTTTTCCGCGATAACGTTTGTCTAATGGGTACAAAATAACAAAAAACAATAACCCATTAAAAAACGAAAATTATGAAAACGAATAAATCTTTCTCAAAGTTCATGGTCGCAATGATGACCGTAGTTTCAAGCCTCTTCACATTGACCACGACCGCACAGACCTGCCAGTATTATACCACTGTTGGTGACAGCGTTCAGTACAAATACGAATACACCCTTGACCACAAGGGCCGTGTTGCTGAGAAGATCCGTATGCGCTGGGACGACAGCAAGGCAGAGTGGGTTCCTCTCACCCAGTACACCGTACAGTACGGCAAGAAGAACCACCTCCTCATCTTCTCCGTATGGAACAATGACACCCACTCCTTCGTTGAGAAGGCTTCCGAGGTATTCTATGCTGACGATTATTCCGCTCTCTTGTACCTTCCCCGCATGTTCGCACAGAGATGACGAATAGTCTTTACTCGTAACCACCAGTATGAACACATAATAATAGCCGGACTACGAAAGTAGCCCGGCTATTTTCTTAGGGTAATGGTATATGACCCTCATTCTGTTTTTAGCGTATAAAAGAACGGTCCTTAGAATATCTTTCCGTATAGTATAACAATAACAGAAATATTTTCTAAATACTTTGATATGCTTGGAATAACGAGGTCCTTTTTGTAACTTTGCGTCCGTAATCAATCACCCCTTCCAAGGAAGATAATAATATGGAAAAACAGACAATTGCAATCAATACCCCCTATCCCCACAAGGACGCTTATGGTGCACTGAGCATGCCAGTGTACCATTGTTGTGCGTACGAGTTTGAAACAGCTTCGGAGATGGCTGATGCCTTCTCGGGCAAAGTGCTGGAACCTGACTATTCGCGTACGATGAACCCCACGGTGACGCACTTCGAGGACCGTGTGAAGGCCTTGACAGGAGCCACGAATGTGGTAGCGTTCAATTCGGGCATGGCGGCCATCAGCAACACGCTCATTGCCACACTGGCGGCTGGCAGGAACATTGTCACCTCGCGCCATCTTTTCGGCAACACCTTTTCCCTTATCTGCACAACTTTGGCTCGCTACGGCGTGGAGGCACGACTGGTGGACCTCACTGATGTGGAGGCTGTGGCAGCGGCTATCGATAAGAATACAGCAGCCCTGTTTCTTGAGATTATCACTAATCCGCAGATGGAGGTCGCCGACCTGCAGGCTCTTTCCGCCCTCACCCGTCAGCACCACATTCCTCTGATTGCCGATACCACGTTGATTCCTTTCACCGAATTCTCTGCAAAGGATTTGGGCGTAGATATCGAACTGGTGGCCAGCACCAAGTACATTTCCGGTGGTGCCACTTCGCTGGGTGGATTGGTTATTGGCTATGGTACATTCCCCGAGATTGAAAAGCGTCTGAAGTGGGAACTGCTCTTCAATCTGGGTGCCTACATGACGCCCCATGCTGCCTACATGCAGACGTTGGGTCTGGAGACGCTCTCGGTACGTTATGCACAGCAGGCTTGGAATGCCAAGACCCTAGCCGAACAACTCACGCTGCTCCCCGAGATTCGTCGCGTCAATTATCCTGCCCTCAAAAGTAGTCCTTACTATGAGTTGGCACAGCAACAGTTCGGCGAAACAGGAGGTGCCATGATCACCATCGACTTGGAAAGCCAGGAGGCGTGTTTCCGTTTCCTCGAACGCCTCAGTCTGGTGCATCGTGCCACTAATCTCTTTGACAACCGCACACTCGCCATCCATCCTTATTCGACAATCTTCGGCGCTTTCACCCCCGAGGAAAAGGCTGCGATGGACGTGCTGCCTACCACTATCCGTCTTTCCGTAGGACTTGAGTCACCCATCGATATTCTTAATGACATCAAACAAGCATTGGCATGAAATACGATTTTGACAAGGTAATCAACCGCGAGGGAACAGGAGCCTTGAAACTTGAGGTTCTTGAGAAGCGTTATGGTCGTAAAGATTTGCTGCCTTTGTGGGTTGCCGATATGGATTTTGAGACGCCACAGTTCATTGCCGATGCCCTCAAGGAACGAATTGAGCATCCGCTTTTTGGCTATACCGTTGATCCCGCCGACTACTGGCCTTCGGTGCAGCAGTGGATCAAGGACCACCATCATTGGGAGGTGAAGACCGAATGGCTCAGTTACATTCCCGGAGTGGTCAAGGGTATCGGCTTTGCCGTCAATGCCCTTACCCAGCCAGGTGACAAGGTCATCATACAGACCCCAGTGTATCACCCTTTCCGCATGACGGTAGAGGGAAACAACAGGCAGGTCATCCTTAACCCATTGCTAGAAAGTCAGGGCGAATCGTTCTACGAAATGGATTTCGAACATCTGGAGACGGTCATCGAGGGTGCCAAAATACTTCTTTTGTGCAATCCTCACAATCCTGCGGGTATTTGTTGGAGTCACGAGACATTGGTTCGTCTGGCTGAGATCTGTCACCGACATGGTGTTGTGGTGGTCAGCGACGAGATTCATGCCGACCTTGCCCTCTTTGGGCACCGTCACATTCCTTTTGCTACCGTCAGTCCCGAGGCCGAGGAGATAAGCATCACCTTCCAGGCTCCCACTAAAACCTTCAATATGGCAGGTATTGTCAGTTCGTATGCCATCATTCCCAATGACCAACTTCGCCAGAAGGTTTATGGTTGGATGTCGGCCAACGAACTGAATGAACCCAACCTCTTTGCCCCCATTGCCACTGTGGCAGCCTTCTCACAGGGCGAGGAGTGGCGCAGGCAGATGCTCAGCTACATCGAGGGTAACATCCTCTACGTGGAGCAGTTCCTGAAGGAGAATATTCCCGCCATCCGTGCCATCCGTCCCGAGGCGTCATTCCTGGTGTGGCTCGATTGCCGTGCCTTGCATCTCAATCACGACCAGTTGCAGGATTTCTTCATCAACCATGCTCGTCTGGCTCTCAACGATGGTGAGATTTTCGACACGGCCTCCAATCCCTACGCTCCTCTCCACAATGCCCACTCTGCTGGACGTGGCTTTATGCGCCTTAACGTAGGATGTCCTCGCTCTATCCTAGAACAAGCTATGTCCCAGTTACTTAAAGCGTATCAAGATTATGTCAGATAAAGTAACCACGATGGAATGCGGTATGCAGAGACGTACCGAACTGCTGTTAGGATTGGACAATCTGGAGCTGCTGCAGAAGGTAAACGTGCTAATCTTCGGATTGGGTGGTGTAGGCTCGTGGTGTGCCGAGGCATTGGTGCGCAGCGGCATCCGTAACCTTACCCTTGTGGATTCCGACCGTGTATGTATCACCAACTGCAATCGTCAGCTCATGGCAACAAGCAAGACGTTGGGGCTTGTCAAGGTGGAAGCCCTCAAGCAGCGACTCCTGGAGATTAATCCCGATGCCAACATCGAGGCAGTACAGATGATATATGATGCAGAGAATGCCGACCTTTTTCATATGGAGGAGTACGATTTCATCATCGATGCCATTGATTCGCTTACAGAAAAGGCCGATCTCATTCTGCGTGCAACAGCCTTGCCTCGGCACATCACCTTCATTTCATCTATGGGAGCAGCTTTGAGGACAGATCCTTTTATGGTGCGCAAGGCTGAATTCTGGAAAGTAAAGGGCGACCCGTTGGCGCGTGCTATACGTAACAAGTTCAAGAAGCAGAATACTTTTCCCTCCCGTAAGTTCCAGTGCGTCTATAGCGAGGAGCAACCCATGCGTAATATGGGTGTGAACCATGCCTGTGGCACAGGTGGTTGCCTTTGTCCCAAAGCCAAGTTGCTCAGTGGTGTCCGCGGAACAGATTCTGCCGTCTATGATGCTCCTGGCAACCAGCGTCTGGTGGAGCATGAATGGTGCTCCTCAAAGGCACAGATTAACGGTTCCCTATGCCACATCACCTCAATTTTCGGCATGTCCATTGCAGGTATGGTCATCAATAGTGTTATCGGGAAGAAATAATTTGCATGACGATGTGCAAAATGGAAAAAATATAGCCGGGCTACTTTCGTAGTCCGGCTTAAAATTAGTGATCCGTTTGGGATTCGAACCCAAGACCCATACATTAAAAGTGTATTGCTCTACCTGCTGAGCTAACGGATCTAGGCAAACGGTAGACAACATTTTATCGTTCTAAGGAACTCGTTCGTCAAGTTTGCGGGTGCAAAATTATGTAAATTTTGTAACATTAGCAAGAAATTATTTGTTTTTTTCTCTTTTTATCTGCGAAATACCCCCATATTAACAACTCCATGCAATAAAATGAGGCTTAATTGCGTTTTTATCAATAGAAAGTATTAAATTTGCGCAAAATTAATCGTCAACCCAATTTTTATCTTTACGGATATGAAAGGAATCGTTCTCGCTGGTGGTTCGGGTACTCGTCTTTACCCCATCACAAAGGGTATCAGCAAGCAGCTGATGCCGATCTACGACAAGCCTATGATATATTACCCCATCAGTGTGCTGATGCAGGCGGGTATTCGCGAAATTCTCATTATCTCTACACCCCACGATCTCCCCGGCTTCAAACGCCTCCTCGGCGATGGAAGCGACTACGGCGTTCAGTTTACCTATGCTGAACAGCCCAGCCCCGACGGCCTCGCCCAGGCTTTCACTATCGGCGCTGATTTCGTCGGTGACGACTGTGCATGTCTCGTCCTCGGCGACAACATCTTCCAGGGTGCCGGCTTCGGCAGTATGCTCCGCGAGGCTGTCCGTACCGCAGAAGAGGACCAGAAGGCTACAGTCTTTGGTTACTGGGTGAACGACCCTGAACGTTACGGTGTCGCAGAATTCGATGCTGAAGGCAACTGCCTCTCCATCGAGGAAAAGCCGAAGGAACCAAAGTCCAACTACGCTGTTGTCGGTCTCTATTTTTATCCCAACAAGGTCCTCGATGTAGCTGCCAATATCCAGCCCAGCGCTCGTGGTGAATATGAGATTACAACGGTTAACCAGCGTTTCCTCGAAGATGGCGAACTGAAAGTTCAGACCCTCGGCCGCGGTTTTGCATGGCTCGACACCGGTACCTTCGACTCGCTCTCTGAGGCTTCAACTTATATCGAGGTCCTTGAAAAGCGCCAAGGCCTTAAGGTTGGCTGTCTTGAAGGCATCGCTTATCGTAAGGGTTGGATTGACGAGGAACGTATGCGCCAGTTGGCACAGCCCATGCTCAAAAATCAGTATGGCCAGTATCTCCTCAAGGTCATCGAAGATGTTAAGCGCTTCGGTACAGAACCTCTGGACTAATAGATTATGGAAGTAATAAAAACCTCAATAGACGGTGTGCTGATCATCGAGCCTCGTGTCTTCCGTGATGCTCGCGGCTATTTCTTCGAATCGTTCTCGCAGCGTGAGTTCGACGAGAAGGTCGGTGCCATCCTCGGTCACACCGTACAGTTTGTACAAGATAACGAATCGATGTCAAGCTACGGCGTGATGCGTGGCCTCCATTTTCAGCGTCCGCCATTTACCCAGGCAAAACTCGTCCGCGTTGTTAAAGGTGCCGTCCTCGATGTTGCCGTCGATCTCCGGAAGGGTAGTGCAACCTACGGCCAGCATGTGGCAGTGGAACTGACGGAAGACAACCATCGCCAGTTCTTCGTTCCCCAGGGTTTCGCCCATGGTTTTGCCGTCCTCAGCGAGACAGCGATTTTCCAGTATAAGTGCGACAACTTCTATCATCCCGAGGCTGACGGAGGTATCTCCATCCTCGACAGCTCCCTCGGCATCGACTGGCGCATTCCCACGGACAGGGCCCTCCTCTCAGAAAAGGATACCCGCCACCCCTTGCTCGCAGAGTTCGATAGTCCGTTCAAGTTGTAAGTTAAAGGTAAAAAGTTAAAAGTGAATATTCTTGTTACTGGCGCTAATGGCCAGTTAGGAAGTGAGATGCGCCTCGTCAGCGAGGAGTCCGCTAACCACTACATCTTCTCCGATGTCAACGAGGTGGAGGGACAGACCACCGTTCATCTTGACATCACCGATATCGATGCCGTGCGCAACCTCGTGCGTTCGGAAGATATCCGCGTCATCGTGAACTGCGCCGCATATACCAATGTCGATGCCGCAGAGACCAACGAGGCCGTCGCTGAACTCCTCAACGCTACCGCCCCCGAGAATCTTGCCATCGCGATGAAGGAGGTCGATGGTCTTCTTATCCACGTCTCCACCGACTATGTCTTTGGCAAGGAACCCTACAACGTCCCCTGCCAGGAAGATCAGAAAGGAACACCTACTGGTGTTTACGGATTGACGAAACTCCATGGCGAAGAGCGCATCATGTCAACGGGCTGCCATCACCTCATCTTCCGTACAGCATGGCTCTATTCGGAATTCGGAAAGAACTTTGTAAAGACGATGCTGCGACTGACGGCAGAAAAACCCATGTTGAATGTCGTCTTTGACCAGTGCGGTACCCCGACATATGCCTTTGATCTCGCCCTCGCTATATATAATATTATAGAGGAGAAGAAATACGAGGGTAACGACGGGATCTACCATTACAGCAATGAAGGTGTTACGTCATGGTATGATTTTACCAAGATCATTGCCCGCCTGGCCTATCACCATAGCTGCGACATCCGTCCCTGTCACTCTTCGGAATTTCCCTCTCCCGTCCAGCGTCCCGCTTATAGCGTCCTCGACAAGACGAAATTCAAAACCACTTTCCAACTCGACATCCCCTATTGGCTCGACTCCTTGGAACGCTGCATGGCGAACCTCGGTGTTCTCAGTCCACTATAAATATTAACCTATGCGTACAATCGTTATCACCGGTGGCGCCGGATTCATCGGCAGCCATGTTGTTCGCCTCTTCGTGAACAAATATCCAGAATATAGAATCATCAATCTCGACAAACTGACCTATGCTGGAAACCTCGCCAATCTCAAAGATATCGAGGACCGTCCGAATTACAAGTTCGTCAAGATGGACATCTGTGACTTCGAGGCTTTCTACCAGCTTATGCAGGACGAGCACGTTGACGGTATCATCCATCTTGCTGCCGAGAGCCACGTTGACCGCAGCATCAAGGATCCCTTCACCTTCGCCCGCACGAATGTCATGGGAACGTTGAGTCTCCTCCAGGCCGCCAAGCTCTTTTGGGAAAGCCTCCCCGAGAAATACGAAGGTAAGCGCTTCTACCATATTTCTACAGACGAGGTCTATGGCGCTCTCGAGATGACACATCCCGAAGGTATCGAACCTCCCTTCACTACGAAGGCAAGTTCCGACCATCACGAAGCCTACGGTGAGGAGTTCTTCGTTGAGACCACGAAGTACAACCCCCATTCTCCCTACAGTGCCGCCAAGGCTTCCAGCGACCACTTCGTCCGCGCCTTCCACGACACCTACGGCATGCCGACTATCGTCACCAACTGCTCGAACAACTACGGTCCATACCAGTTCCCTGAGAAACTAATTCCCCTTTTTATCAACAATATCCGCCACCGCAAGCCCCTCCCCGTCTATGGCAAGGGCGAGAACGTCCGCGACTGGCTCTATGTTGAGGACCATGCCCGCGCTATCGATGTGATTTTCCATAAGGGAACCGTTGCCGAGACCTACAACATCGGCGGCTTCAACGAGTGGAAGAACAT
>DCHS01000048.1 GCA_002314875.1 Prevotellaceae bacterium UBA1746 | reverse complement strand
GTATTCTTGATGATGATGGGAATGTTCTTATGGAAAACAGGGAAGATGGTCGGGGGGTAGATAACCTTTGCGCCAAAGTTGCAAAGATCGGTGGCTTCTACGAAGGAAAGTTCATCGATAGCATATGCACTATTGATGACGCGGGGGTCAGCGGTCATAAATCCGTCTACATCGGTCCAGATCTCGAGCATTTCGGCATCGAGTTCTGCTGCAATGATAGCTGCAGTGTAATCTGAACCGCCGCGACCGAGATTCGTGATTTCTCCAGTTTCAAAATCGGTTGCAATAAAACCACCGAGGACGAGGCACTCCTTTTTGTCACCTGCCTTTTCCAGTGCCTTACCAATGTATTCACGGACTAACGGACCGGTCTGCTCAAAATTGCAGATATTCTTGTTGTAGGATTTATTGGTCTTGATGAACTCGCGGCTGTCAAGATGACGGGCACCTTCGATAAGGGCGGTCACAATACGGCTGGAAATGCGTTCGCCGTAGCTGACAACAACAGCGAGGGTTCGAGGAGAAAGTTCGCGGATAAGGAAGATTCCCTTATAGATATTGTAAAGTTCATCGAGGCTTCGGTCCATGAAGTCAAAAACCTCAGCGAACTGAGGACCTTGCAGCATTGCATCTGCCACCTCATGATGGCGCTGACGGATAGCGCGGAAATCCTCATGGAATTCCACGTTTCCTTCCGCAGCCTTGTTTGCTGTGGCAATCAGTCGGTCTGTAATGCCTCCAAGAGCACTGACAACAACAACGACGGATTCCTCACGGCTTTCTACAATCTGCTTGACTTGGGTGAGACTGACGATGGAGCCCACAGAGGAGCCTCCGAATTTCAGAACATGCATGTTTTAGTTAAGTTTAGGCGCTTTTAGCGCGGTTTAAGCGGTGCGACCGCAAGTTCATTGCGATCAAGTTCGCAGTTTTAGGGTGGCAAATTTAACGATTTCTAACGAAGATTCGAAATAATTTCGATAAAAAAGGCCATGATGACGCTATTTCGAAGGTTTTATGGCTTTCGAAACTGCCGAAAGTGCCTGATTTTCGCCTACAAGCCACAAAATCTCGTGTCTGCCTATCACCTGCTGGGCGGTTACCATATTGATGTGGCCTTCCATATCTTCGGTACCGACTACCATACAATGGTAAACATTGTGAAGACCACTTTCTGCGAGTGTTTTTCCCACAAGAATGCTCTCGGGGGAGACGGTGAAGCGACGCAGTTCGAGGGGCTGCTGACTGTCTTTGCCGTCGGGAGAGGGAGTAACTTCCTCGTGGCTTCTCTTAATCAGAGCATCTATGCTGGTATCATCGCCGATGACTTCGAGAACATCACCGGGATAGATCGGTGTGGTTCCCGAGGGAGCATTGAGGCGATAGAAGGTATGAACTTCGTCTGTAGGATTCGGTCTCAGGATTGAGGCCACGATCACACCGTCTTGATTGGTGAAGTCCATATCCATCAACGATTTTCCTGCCCACAGAGAACGAGCCGGTATGGTGATTCTTTCCATGTGTATATCGTGGGCTTGCAGACGACGGGCATAGGCCAGGCCTTTCTTTCCTTCGTTTTTCGCCATATCCTCACGACGTTGCAGATTATGGGTGAAGACGCGTTCCATACGAATGCTGTAATACTTGATGGCTCGTGAATTGATGAGGAGCAACAAGGCAGCAACAGCCATGAGGAGGTTCCAGTAATAACGGAGGGGACTGAGATAGTCAATAATCTGATAGACAAAGATTACAGCGATAACAAAACGTACCAGGACCGTCAGGCGGAAAAGCCACTTCTGCTGCCAGTTCTCACGGCAGATACGCTGTGCCGCCAGCGAGTGGTTCTTTCGCATCACAATGGGACGCAGGAAAAGGCCGATAACGAGTAGGGCCAAGACGCCGCAGACGCCATTGCTGAACCAGTGAATAAAGCGTGTAGTATCTACACCGTTGGGTTCAAAGATATTTCGGCAGAGGGAGAGCAAAAGGCTGGTACTCAGGGCTACGGCCGCCATGGTCATTACGATGTAGGCGCCAGTCTGAATGAGTACGGCCTTGATATAGATTTTCCAGGCTTCTCTGAGGCTGAGCACGGGGGCATTGAGGATGCTCCCGTTTGTTGTTGTCGTGGTGGTGCTGGCGGTATCTTTCGTCTTGCTGACACGCTTCATGATCATCTCGGGCAGCCATTTTTCCGCCATGTTGTAGGCGGGTTCTGCGGCTTTGATCATATAGGGGGTCAAAAATGTGGTGACGATGCTGACGGCTACCACCACGGGATAGAGGAAGTCGGAGGTGACACCCAGCGTAAGACCGAGGGCGGCGAGGATAAAGGCAAATTCACCGATTTGCGCCAGGGAGAAACCGCATCGCATAGCGATTTTCAACGGATGACCGGCGAGGACGAAAGCGCTGGTTCCGAGGACGGACTGCCCCACGATGATGGAGAGGGTAATGGCGAGGATAGGAAACCAGTAATCTACGAGAACCTGGGGATTTACAAGCATACCGACGGA
>DCHS01000037.1 GCA_002314875.1 Prevotellaceae bacterium UBA1746 | reverse complement strand
TTTGTTGTTTTTGCAAAGATAAAAATTTGTTAATTACAATCACAGCATACGGTTTGAAAAATGGAAATAAAATGCATAAACCACTCATTTTGTAATATCTCACGCGCGCGTTGCTGGTTTTGTTCGTTTTGTGTTCAAAAATTCCTATCAGCATTTTTCGGTATTTTACAATAGTGCTATATTTGCATCGTAACTAATCTAATTATTATCTTATGAAGAAATTTTTATTGTTGATGTCCGTATTTGCCATCGGACTTTGTTCAAGCGCTCAGACTCAGTATAATACTGTTGTAATAAAAAATAATGGAGAAAAAATAACAATTAAAGATGTAAAAGAAATATACTGGGAAGAAGTAATTAATAATAATAATGAAGAAGAACACGAATTTGTTGACCTCGGTCTTCCATCTGGAACTCTCTGGGCAACTTGTAATGTAGGTGCAAGTTCTCCAGAGGAATACGGTGACTACTTTGCCTGGGGCGAGACAGAACCACAGGCTGACAATCGTTATAGTTGGGCATCCTACAAGTGGTCGAACGGTGGAACCGAAGACTATCCCAACCTGACCAAGTACTGCCAGAAGAGTAAATATGGTTACAACGGCTTCACCGACACCCTTACCGAGCTCGAATCCGCTGACGATGCTGCTACCGTTAATTGGGGCGCTGACTGGCAGATGCCTAGTTTAGCGCAGATAGACGAGCTTATTAACAGCAGCAATACTACTACCACCTGGACCACTGTGAATGGTGTATATGGCAGAAAGATTACCAGTAAGAAGTCCGGTTACACTGACAAGTACATATTCCTTCCCGCTGCGGGGTGTCGCGGCCGAGGTTCGCTCTACAGCGCAGGTGAAGAGGGCA
Source organism: Prevotellaceae bacterium UBA1746 (assembly GCA_002314875.1). GTDB lineage: Bacteria > Bacteroidota > Bacteroidia > Bacteroidales > Bacteroidaceae > Alloprevotella. Next base: position 43,706 of record DCHS01000037.1, on the reverse strand, counting down.
ACTACTGGTCCCGTTCGCTCATCACGTCGAACCCCGACGGCGCTTACCTCCTGGCCTTCTATTCGAGCTACGTCACTTATGGCGGCAGCAACCGCGAAGGTGGTTTCTCAGTCCGCCCCGTGCGTGTGGCCAGGAATGAAGGAGAACACGAATTTGTTGACCTCGGTCTTCCCTCTGGAACTCTCTGGGCCACTTGTAATGTCGGTGCAAGCAGTCCCGAAGAATACGGTGACTACTATGCCTGGGGCGAGACTGAACCACAGGCTGACAATGCCTATTCCTGGGCATCCTACAAGTGGTCTAATGGTGGAACGAGTTCTTATCCCAACCTGACCAAATACTGCCAGCAGAGTCAATACGGTTGCAATGGCTTCACCGATACCCTTACCGAACTTGAAGCCAGTGACGATGCCGCCAGTGTTAATTGGGGCAGTGACTGGCAGATGCCGAGTGAAACTCAGCAGGCGGAGCTTCGTAATAACTGCTATTGGGAATGGGTTACAAGCTACAATGGAAATAGCGTAAATGGCTACATAGTCTATAAGGCCAAGTCAGATTCCGACAAGGGCAAGTATAAGTACAGCGGTAGTTCCACGACCACCTCTGCTTCCTATTCTCTGAGCGATGACAACATATTCCTTCCCGCTGCGGGGTTTCGCAGCAATGGTTCGCTTTGCGGCGCGGGTTCCGACGGCGGCTACTGGTCCCGTTCGCTCAGCACGTCGGGCTCCTTCATCGCTTACGGCCTGTACTTCGGTTCGGGCGATTTCTACAGCAGCAACGGCATCCGCAACTATGGTTTCTCCGTCCGCCCCGTGCGCGTAAAGTAACATCACGTTCAAACATAACAAATCCCCTCGCTTCCTTTCGGTTGCGGGGGGATAATTGTGTCTATGCTAATGTGTCAAACATTCTTGTGATAGTGTACCTTTTTACCGACTGCGGTAATATGGTCACTACGTCACGCTTTGCCTGGCGCATGAATAGCACAGGCACTGCGCACGTTCCGTGCTTGTACCTGCCTACCATATCGCGTACCTACGGCACGCTCTTGCCATGCGGAGTAGGTTTATTCGCTGCGCTTGGTTTATACGCTACGCTGGTTTATTCGCTACGCTGGTTTATATAAACCCTTGAACCCTTTTGAACCTCTCTTGAACCAGGCGAAGCCTTAAACCCATAAACCTTCTTAACCTTCTTAACCTTCTTAACCAGTCGCGCAGCGACTTAGTATTCTACCTTATCCTCTTTCGCATCCCAATCCTGGAAGGCGACGATGGCCTCTTTCGGCATCAGCTGGACCATGGGGATGGAACGCTTGATGACAGGCAACGCAATCTCTTCGTAGATGAACTGGTCATCAAAACCGATATGAGCAGCATCTTCGTGGGTATTTCCGTACCAGATGCACTTGATGCCTGCCCAGTAGATGGCGCTGAGACACATCGGACAAGGTTCGCAAGAGGTGTATATCGTACATCCTCTCAGATGGAAGGTTTCCAACTTTCGGCAAGCCTCGCGGATTGCACTCACCTCGGCATGGGCCGTAGGATCATTATTAGCGGTCACACGGTTCACACCGGTTGAAATCACTTCTCCATCTTTTACTATGACGGCGCCAAAAGGACCACCGCCGTTCTTGACATTCTCTACAGAGGCGTCTATCGCCATCTGCATAAATTTTCTATCTTCTTGGGTAATCATTTTTTATTTATCGACTAATGCGGAAGGAACGGAAGTAGTATTGCAGTTCCTTACCACTTACATTTTTTACACGGAGGGCCTTAACGACCTTTCCGCCAAGTTCATTTCCGGTATGGATAACGGGATCATCGGCACCATAATGAAGCAACTCGACGGGCAACCACTCACCGTTTTCCAATTGTATTTCAAAACTATAATCAGCTGCTGAGCCAGCCTGACCGAAGTTAAAGTCCATGCCTGCCACCTTCGTCGGCTTCTCGCAAGTTATCATGAAGTAACTGTCGGGAGCCCACTTGATGACCTCGTTCGACGGCGTTACCTTCAGTTCGGAACCATTGGCTACCAAAGGCAACTGCGCCAGCTGGGGCACGGTGGATTCAATATGGAACGGTGTGTAGTCGCTGGAAGGTTCAAGGGCAGTTCCGTTCTTCACATTGTAACGATTCACCTGCAGCGCAAAGAGCTTATTCAATGCAGGAAGGAAACGAAGGGTTGCAAGCTTTGTGCCCGTCTGGTAGGGATGCAACTGTGCAGGATCGTTCTCGTTGTCATACATCTCTTTCTTCAAAGCCTTGGCCTCATTGTACAAATCAACGAACTGGTCATTGCTCCAATGATAGTCGAGGGCGGACTTCATCGCACAGACGGTCTGGCCATACTTTGCAACGACCTTTGCCTGAACGAGCCAGGGACGGAGTTCGTCGATGAGCCATGGATTTTTCTTGCTCTGCAAAAGGCGGTCGGCAGCAGCACCGAGGGCGGTACTGTTAGCATTGAGTTCCAAAACAGCATGGGGATCTCCCTGACTGGCCAGTTCGCAGATTTTGGCAATCTCATGGTTCTCGTCGCGACGGAAACCATGACCGTTCTTACCGAGGTCCTCGTTATAGGTCGCAAAGGTACGGAGGGCAGAAGCCTCGCTGGGGAGGAGGTCCTTGATGGCCTTTTCCCAAGACTCCATATCCTTGTATCCTTCCATGTTCCAGGTATAGTCGGCGATGCTGTACAAACCTACCTTTGAACTTTCGGCATACTGCATGGGATTGCTTACAAAGCCGCTCAGCATATCGGCGATATCGGTATCATTGCCATAGACGGGACCGAGGAGCATGTGGTCACGGACAAAGTCGCTGACGGGATAGTTCCACCAGATATAGGCCTTGCGCTTGATACGGTCGTTAATCCACTGCATACCTTCGTTATAGATGCAGTGAACAACGCTGTTACCGGTCCACATCACTTCGATTCCGGGGTGCAGACCTTCGCCGAGGGCTTTAAGATAGGCACTGTTGTCGGAACTCCACGCACGGTTGTATTCTGTAGGACAGAGAACAAGCGGACTGACATCGCCGTGTTTCTTGACGAAGACATCATCGACATAGTTCAGGAGAGCAGCCTGGTTTTCACCCTTGGCACCTTCGCCCCAGATATCGTCGAAGAATACGCAGAAGGAGCGGATGCCAAGATCGTACATCTTCTCGAGTTTGTTGACTACATTCTGACGGTCTTCATCGTTCCACTGGATATCAAGACCCGGATGGATGGCCCAGTAGAAATTCACGCCGCGGAGTTTCGCGCGCTCGTTAAGTTCCTTGATCTTAGCGGCTTCCTCAGCAGGATAGGCATCGCGCCAATGGTCACGGTGATAGGGGTCATCCTTGGGGCCGTAGATATAGACGTTCATCTTGTTCTTGCCATAGAAGTCAAGCTGGCGGAGACGGTGCTCATGACTCCAGGGCTGACCGTAGAAACCTTCGATACTGCCACGGAAAGCCACATCGGGATAGTCACTGATCTGGCAGCGTTCCAACTGGCCTTCGTGCATCATACCGAGGAGGGTCTGAACGCCGTAGTACAAACCGCGGGCGTCACGGCCTGCAATGACAACGCCGTTATCGGTCACACTGAGATAGTAACCTTCTGCCTTCTTCGGAATGAACTTCTTCACCTTGGCAACAGTCTTGTCGCTGGCAGTTCCGAGGGTCACGGTGAAGGTGCTCTTGCTAACCTGAGCGGGACTTGCTTCCTTCAAGGCTTCCAAAACGAAAGCAGGAGCATTCTTGGGAGCCACCACCTGCCATTCTCCAGGAGCAGCGAAGACACCGTTCTGTGCCGTCACACTGTGGGGAACGGGATTAACGAGACTGACCTGAGCCTGAGCGGAAAAGGAGAGGGAGCCTAAAAGGGCTATAGAGAAAAAGATTTTCTTCATGATAAGTCGTATTAGGTAGGTGTTATAAACGGCTGTTCGCAGACATTATTGCCTTCTTCCAGCCAATTTGTGCGCAAAAATAATCATTTTTCTTCATACCTCCTACTCTTTCCATCTTTTTTTAGTAATTTTGCACGTGCTTAACCCTAATAACCTGCCACTTTAGTGGCTTAATCATCATAACCTGTCTTATGGAAATTGTAGAAAGATTCCTCAAGTATGTCAGCTTTGACACACAGAGCAGCGAAGAAAATTATGAAACAACGCCGAGTACGGACAAGCAGTTCGCTCTGGCAAGATATCTCGTCGAAGAACTGACCGCCATCGGTCTCACAGAAGTGGAGATGGATGAACACGCTTATGTGTATGCCACTCTCCCTGCAAATACGGACAAGCCCATCCCCACCATCGGCTTCATCGCACACATGGACACCAGTCCCGATGCTTCCGGTGCCAATATCAAACCCCGCATCGTCGAGAACTACGACGGTAAGGACCTCGTCCTCGATGCTGAAGCTGGCATTGTCACCGATATCAAGACTTTCCCCGAACTCCTCGACCATGTTGGTGAGGACATCATCGTTACCGACGGTCACACCCTCCTCGGTGCCGACGACAAGGCGGGTATCGCCGAAATCGTTACCGCTGTCGAGTATCTTATCCAGCATCCCGAGATCAAGCACGGAAAGGTACGCGTTGGCTTCAACCCCGATGAGGAAATCGGTATGGGCGCCCACAAATTCAATGTCGAGAAATTCGGCTGCGAATGGGGTTATACCATGGACGGTGGTGAACTCGGCGAAATCGAATTTGAAAACTTCAACGCCGCTGCTGCAAAGTTTGAAATCACCGGCGTCAGCGTTCATCCGGGCTATGCCAAAGGCAAGATGATCAACGCAGGTCTCGTTGCCGCTGACTTCATCAACCGTATGCCTGCCAACGAAACGCCTGGAACGACGGAGGAATATGAAGGTTTCTTCCACCTCACCGGTATGAGTGGCAGCGTCGAGAATGCCAGCGTAAGCTACATTATCCGCGACCACGACCGTCAGCGTTTCGAGGAGCGTAAGAAGTTCGTCGAAGGTGTTGTCGCTGAGATGACACGCGAATATGGTGAAGGTGTTCTCAAACTCACTTTGAAGGACCAATATTATAATATGCGCGAGAAGATTGAACCTGTGATGCATGTCATCGACATCATCAAGGCTGCTATGCTCGCTGCCGACATCGAACCCAAGGTGCGTGCCATCCGCGGTGGTACCGACGGTGCCCAGCTTTCTTTCATGGGACTCCCCTGCCCCAACATCTTCGCCGGCGGTCTCAATTTCCACGGTCCTCACGAATTCCTTCCCATCCCCAACCTCGTTAAAGGTTTCGAGACGGTTGTCAATATCATTAAGATTACTGCAGAAAGATGAGTCCTCATGTTATTCTTGTCGATGCTGCCTATCTCGATCGCGTAGCCTTTGACCTCACCGTGAATTTTGAGCGCATGCTGAACCGTCGCATTCCGAAAGCGGATCTTGCGCAGTGGCTCGACTGCATTGCCCTCGACGGTGGTCTCCGTGCTGGCGATAATGAGGTTCAGGCGGTGTTCATCCATCCCAGCGAGGCCAAGGAACTGAAATACTTCTCTCCTGGCAAATTCGCCGAGGAACTGGACGGAAAGGCTTTCAAGGACCAACTGGGAGAATTCACCATGGCTTGCTGCCCCATCGAGCGCATCACAACGCCCGAGGATATGTACCGCGAGAGTTTTGAGGCCCTCCTCCTCGATAAGGACATCCAGAGTGTCATGGTCATCGCCGACTTCGACGGTACGACTCCCGAGAGCCAGCACCTCACGGCAAAGATCAAGGATCTCTGCGCCAATCCTCCCCAGCCGAAGAATCAGGACGGTTCCCCCATGGTCGATGCTAATGGCATTCCCCTCATGCTTCCCCGCAAGGACATCACCCTCTTTGCCATGCAGCCCATGACCGGCCGCGGTTTCTCTCAGGAAATCCTCGGTTACAGCCTCCTCGCCGCCCTCGGCATCTCCGCCGACGAGCTGAAATAGTGTCTAAAACAAAGGAAACAGGAGTAAGTGTTTTTATGGGGTACCCCATAAACCTTATAAACCCTATAAACCTTATAAACCCCATAAACCTTGGTAGGGACCTGCCGTAGGCAGGATATAGGGTAGCCAGGTATGAGCGAAGCGAAATGCCTGGATTATATTCGGGCGGATGCCATGCCTGACGTAGTTAGGCTATAAATTTCAATGGCGTAACTACGTCACGCTTTCGCTGGCGCATGAATAGCACAGGCACTGCGCACGTTCCGTGCTTGTACCTGCCTACCATATCGCGTACCTACGGCACGCCCTTGCCATGCTTTCGCTGGTTTATACGCTTTCGCTGGTTTATACGCTTCGCTGGTTTATATAAACCCTTGAACCCTTTTGAACCTCTCTTGAACCAGGCGAAGCCTTAAACCCTATAAACCCTTTATAAAACCTTTATAAAACACAAGGCCGCCCCCATCACTCCGATGAGGGCGGCCTTTATTTTCCTTTATATTTTACTTTGACTTATTCAAACACAGCATCGTCTTCGGCCTTTTGGGCATCTTCGGCCATCTGGCCTGCGACGGTACCATTGAGGAGGATAGCGTTGATCTTGCTCTCGATTTCCTCGCACAACTCAGGATTGTCGATGAGGATCTGCTTGAGCTTATCACGACCCTGGGCGATGCGCTCACCTTCGTAGCTGAACCATGATCCCTTCTTGTCGATGATCTCATACTGAACACCGAGATCAGCGATTTCTCCCAACTTGGAGATACCCTCGCCATAGTTCATCTCGAACTCAGCCTTGCGGAAGGGAGGAGCAACCTTGTTCTTCACTACCTTAACCTTTACAATGTTACCGATGACATTCTCACCATCCTTCAACGCCGTGCTCTTGCGAACATCGAGACGAACGGAAGAATAGAACTTGAGGGCGTTACCACCAGTCGTCGTTTCGGGGTTTCCGAACATCACACCAATCTTCTCACGCAACTGATTGATGAAGATACAGCAGGTCTGGGTCTTGGAAATGGTAGCGGTAATCTTACGGAGAGCCTGACTCATCAGACGAGCCTGGAGACCCACCTTGTTATCACCCATATCACCTTCGATTTCAGCCTTGGGAGTCAATGCAGCAACAGAGTCGATAACGATGATGTCGCAGGCACCGGAACTGATAATCTGGTCAGCAATCTGGAGCGCCTGTTCACCGTTGTCGGGCTGGCTGATAAGGAGGTTGTCAACGTCAACACCCAACTTCTGCGCATAGAAGCGGTCGAAAGCATGTTCAGCGTCGATGAAGACAGCAGTACCGCCTGTCTTCTGACATTCAGCAATCGCATGGATAGCGAGTGTTGTCTTACCACTGGATTCAGGACCGTAGATTTCGATGATACGACCCTTGGGATAACCGCCAACGCCGAGAGCAGCGTTGAGGGAAAGGGAACCGGTAGAGATAACAGGAATGTCTTCGATTTTTTCATCTCCGAGGCGCATGATGCTACCCTTGCCGAACTGCTTCTCGATGCCAGACATTGCAGCCTGCAACGCCTTCAACTTATCTTCTGAAGTAGCAGCTTTTTCGGTTATAATTTCTTTCTTTGCCATAATAATATTCTAATTTTGAACTGTTTTAATTTTGAATTTTGAATTTTGAATTAAGAATTACCATGCGGACGAATGCATCGCGCAGCCTTAATTCAAAATTCAAAATTCATAATTCATAATTCAAAAATACCTTAGTCAAGTTCGAGATCTACATCATGGAGTTCATGCCAGGGGAGACCCTGCTTGTTGAGTTCTTCCATGAAGGGATCGGGATCAAATTCTTCCACATTGTGAACACCGGGCTTGTTCCAAAGACCGAGCATGAACATACGAGCGCCGATGCATGCGGGAACACCCGTGGTGTAGCTTACACCCTGCATACCGGTTTCTTCGTAAGCAGCCTGGTGTGAGCAGTTGTTATAAACATAGTAGGTGTGCTCCTCACCATTCTTGATACCGCGGATACGGCAACCGATGGAAGTTTCACCGTCATAGTTCTGACCGAGATCCTGAGGATTGGGGAGAACTGCCTTGAGGAACTGGAGGGGAACAATCTTCACCGTCTCCATACCCGTACCGTCAGCCTTGGGAGCCTGATAGGTAACCTCGTCGATGCGGCTCATACCGATGTTCTGGATTACATCGAGGTAGGTGAGGTACTGCTGACCGAAGGTCATCCAGAAACGGGCACGCTTGATGGTGGGATAGTTGATAACGAGACTCTCGATTTCCTCGTGGTGGAGGAGGTAGCTCTCCTTGGGACCCACATTAGGATAATTCAAAGTCTTATGGATTTCCATAGGCTCGGTCTCGATATACTTACCGTTTTCGTAGTAAAGACCCTTCTGGGTGATTTCGCGGATATTGATTTCGGGATTGAAATTGGTGGCGAAAGCCTTATGGTGGTTACCAGCATTGCAGTCAACGATATCGAGGTAGTGGATTTCGTCGAAATGATGCTTTGCAGCGTATGCGGTATAGATAGAGGTTACACCCGGGTCAAAACCACAACCGAGGATGGCGCAGAGTCCAGCCTTCTCGAAACGCTCGCGGTATGCCCACTGCCAGCTATATTCGAAATGGGCCTCATCCTTGGGCTCGTAGTTTGCAGTATCCATATAGTTGCAACCAGTCTGCAGACAAGCCTCCATAATCGTGAGGTCCTGATAAGGCAGAGCGAGATTCATCACGAGGTCGGGCTTATAAGCGTTGAAGAGTTCCACCAACTGGGGAATTTCGTCAGCATCCACCTGAGCCGTCTGGATATCGTCGCGGATACCCTGGTCCTTGATATACTTAGCGATAGCGTCGCACTTAGACTTAGTACGGCTGGCAATCATGATTTCGTTAAAGACATCAGCATTCTTTGCTACCTTTACAGCAGCCACGGTAGCCACGCCACCAGCACCGATGATAAGAACTTTTCCCATAGTAAAAATGTTAAAAAGAAAAGGATTATTATTATTATTTGTATTTCGGGGCAAAGTTACAAGGATTTAGCGAAACTGCCAAAAAAACGAGCATAAAAAAAACGGAGGAAATAAAAAAAGCGCTCCATCACGAATGACGGGGCGCTTAATTATACAAAAGAGAAAAACTCTTATTTTCAAAGAAGAGAACGACGACACCCATGGAGGGGCCTCATACATTCCCGGGATCTAAGGACCAGATTACTTAAGAGTAACGGTGATGTCCTTTTCAACCTCAGCGGTTTCGATCTTGTTTTCGCGTGCCAACCAGCCGAGACCAAGATAGAGGTCCTTGTCGTTGAGCTTGCCAGCTGCCTTCTTGAGATCCTTACCAGTGAGAGTGCCCTGTTCGTTGAGGGCGGTCCAAATTTTGCCAGCGATAACGCCAGCCTTCTCGTTAATCATACTCTAATTAAATTAAAATGATATAGATTAGTTTTTGTGAACGTCATGTTCGTGCAGCGAGAGGGAACCACCTTGAACTTGCTTGAACCTTTCTGATGTGAGGTTTCCGTTTTGGAAAGTTGGAGAACCATCCTGATAGGAGGGGGAACCATCTATCTCGCTGTTTTCTGGGTGCAAAAGTACGTATTTTGTAATCTTACAGCAAGCAAAATAGCGGAAAATCAACACTTTGGGGTATTCGGGCCACTATTTTTGAAAACTTAATTTTTCAAAATTTCACAAAAAAACCACTTTTATGGACAAAATGTGCTAACGCATTAGTTTTCAATTGCAAGACAGCAAAAACACAATCAAGGCTACCTCTTCAGAGAGATAGCCTTGAACGTTTTTAGGTTTTTATTGCTATTGATTCTTACGGAATCTTTTCTTTCCGACTATACTGTACCCTACTTTCCGTACTGTACCTTACGGACGTTCTCGTCATCGACATAGATGGCGTCACGGAAGTCCTGAGGAGTGACATCGACGGCGGTGGTAGAGAGTTCGGGGACGTTGTAGCTCTTCATACGAAGAAGATTGAGTTCGGGGTCTTCCTGGGGGATGACGAAGGCTTTGTAGTCGTGTCCTTCCTTATCGAAATAGGCGATATAAGGACGGGTGTAACTTCCGTCATCACGGCGGGATGAGAATACCATCCAACGACCATTGCTGCTCCAGTTATGGAAGGACTCTACATTGTCGCTGTTGGCATTGTCGAGACGACGGATAGCAGAAACGGCGGGAGTACCGTTGGCGATGGCTTCGAGGTCGAGGACGTAGAGGTCGGACTGCTTGTGCCAGATATGGAACTGACCGAACTTGCCGAGGGTGATGAGGAGCCAGCGACCGTCGGAACTTACGCGGGGAACGGTGGCAGAGAGTCCGAGGGCGGCACAATCCAGAACGAGCTGGGGCTTACCCCATGTCTTAGTGTCAGGATCGAAGTCGAGGGACATCAGATTGTAATGGACGTTCTGATAGTTGGTGATGATGGTGTCAGAAGCGACATCGTCATACTGCTTTCCCTTGAGGGTATCGGAAATCTGCGCCATAGCGGGGAGATAGGCAGAGCAGTAATAGAGACGCTTGCCATCGGGAGCCCATGCGGGGAAGGTCTCCATCTCAACGGGTGTCTTAAGGACATTGCTGATGAGGTTCTTCTCGACATCGTAGAAGATGAGGTCAGAACCGTAGTCCACAACTTCAATCTTATCGGTATTGGTCATGTGGAAAGTCTGACCGGTCTTGTTACTGGAGAAGACAATCCAGGGCTTGGTGGGATGCCATGCGGGATAGACAGCATTACCGAGGGTGGAGTCGTTCTTCATATTCATGCGCTCAACCTTGCCATCGTGGGCAAAGACGGTACCACCGTGCTCACCACGGACATGGAAGAGGGTACGATGGGTTGCACCGTAGGCCTGGGCAGCATGGCAGTTGATGCAGTGGTTGTTCTCAGCCTCGAAATCGGCATTGTTCTCATAGATGGGAACTTCCTCGAAACTGGTGAGGTTGCGCTGGTAGATACCGAGCTGGCGGTAGAGTTCGTAGGAAGGTTCGATGAGACGATAGGTGAGATAGGGGTCAATCTCTTCGTTGGCAATGGTAATCTTGTAGTCGGGATGCTTCATCCATCCACTTTCCTGGTGGCTGTAGATGGTGACATTGAGGTCCTTGCCACGGCAACTCTGGAGGAGGCCCTTCCACTCTACAGAGTCGAAGAAGAGTTTGCCATCCTCGTCGGCAGCAGCGAGAATCTCCTTGCTACCATCGGGGGATGCGATACGGCCGACGAATTCGGTGCCGGGGCTCTTCACCATGATATTAAGGGGAGCGATATTGGGGGGCACAACGATGTCGCGGTAGTCGGGATATATCAGCGCCTGTTCTTTCACGGGGGTGCTGTCAGCAGGAATCACTGCTTCGGGCTTGCATGCCGTCAACACTAAGGCGAGAACTGCAAAGAATAGTATTTTTTTCATTCTTAATTCAAAATTCTTAATTCTTAATTAATTAACGCCGTGAGTTTCGGCCTTCTTCACTGTCTGATCGATGTTACCACAGTAGTAATAGTAGTAGTAACTGCCGAGCCAGTCCTTGCGGAGGGCCTTGGCCATCTCTGCCTTCATGATCTTCTTGATGGAGTCGGACGCTGTGGGCTCAGCGATATAGGGATGGGCATCGGTGATGAAGCGGGTAAGTTCCTGCATAAGCATGGGATTGGCCTTCACCTGAGGATACTGGTCGAGGAGACCGGGACGCTTGAGGCTGGCAACAGCGAGGGACTGCTGAACGGTGAGGGGAAGGCTCTGCTTCTGCTGGAGGAAGTTGGTACGGAGAAGGAGGTTGTTGAGGTCCTTGCTATACATACAGGTTGCCACGCTGGTGATGAGGGTGGCATCGGAGCCTGAGAGGAGACCGGCATTGTAACCGAGGAAGAGGGGCTGGCGGTAGTTCTGCTCGAGCTTCTTCTCGCGGGGATAGAGGTCGAGGATGCGGGCGAAGACGGGGTTCTTCATCTGCAAATCAGGATTACCGACATAGGGGGTGTATTCGTCAACAAAGTCCTGTTCGAAGGGAACTTTGCTGATGAGGTGGAGGTAGCGGTTGGCGAGGGCAACTTCACCGTTGAGGATGGAGCAGATGGCCATTCGCTTATAATGATGGAGACGGGGGCCCTGCATCACGCTGTTCTCCATAGAAGTACGGTATGCGCCGAGGGGAAGACCAGCATAGAGGTTGCAGTCAGCGATATAGTTGATACCTTCATCGCTGCCGCCGACATCGTCGAGGGTGAGTTTGGGATAGTTATAGGGAATGTCAAAGACGTGCTCGAGGAGCTGGTTCTGCTGGACGAGGGCAATGACGAAATAGGCTGCCACGGAACGGCTGGGCTGCACTGCGGTACGGGCAATGTCGGCCATTGCATCCCAGTCCTCTTCGATCATAAGGTTCTGCATCTCGCAGGAGATACGGACATTCTGAGCGGGAACGAGGGCCTGATAGGTTACACCACCGTAAGCGAGGAGGGCGAGGACGCCGCAGACGGGAAGGTTCTTCCAAAGGGCGTAGGAACTCTCCGTCGCAGGCTTTTTGCGCTTGAAGCGGAAGACGAGGGTCATCACGACAGCGAGAACGGCAGCGAGGGCGAAGAGGGCAAAGGTCCACATCACGAAGGTAGAGATCTCGCAGCGGAAATAGAGGTTGAAGCCGCGGTAAACCATCCAGCTCAGAAGGGCAAAGACGGGGAGGAAACCGAAGCCTTGGGTGGTAACGACTTTACGGCCTTTGGGGCAGATGCAGCGGTCGAAGAGCCATGCGGTGAAGGTCAGCAATGCTGCCATCAGAAGTCCGCCGATCCACTTCCACTTATAGAGAACGAGGGCATAGCGTGCCGCCCAGTGGAGGTAGCCGAAGGACTGGCGGCGAACGAAGGTCATCGCCTCAGTGTCGGAGCAAACAAAATTTTCTTCCGCAATCTGGCGGAACACTTCACCATACGTCCAGATGCAGAATACTGCGAGGAGGACAAATCCCAAGCCGTAGGTTACCCATGCGGGGATGCGTATCAGCGTGCGGGACTTGGATGCCTTCGTCTCTTTTGATGAAGGAGCAGCCACAGGGGGTGTTTTTTTCTTTTTTGACATATTCAGGATATTAGATTTTATTCTTCGTAATAGTCGTCGTCATCCTTGGTGGACTTCTTCGCGGGTTTGTCATCGTCGAGGATGAAATCGTCGTCCTTGGTGGACTTCTTCGCAGGTTTATCATCGTCGAGGATGAAATCGTCATCGTCCTTGGTGGATTTCTTCGCGGGTTTGTCATCGTCGAGGATGAAATCGTCATCCTTGGTGGACTTCTTCGCGGTTTCGGTGTCGTCATCAGCGATGAAGTCGTCGCCGGAATTGGTCTTTGCCTCTTCTTCCTGGCTGTTTTCAATATCGTTGATGAATTCCTCGGCAGTCTTTTTGACTGGAGTTTCCACCTCTTCCATCACCTCTTCTTCCTGTTTAGATGACTGCTTTTCAGGCTCGTCCATGATCACCTCTTCTTCCAGTTTAGAAGACTGGTTTTCAGGTTCGTCCATGATGATTTCTTCTTCCTTGACCTTTACAGGAGTTTCTTTTTCTTCAATGATTTCCTCGGTCTGGGTTTTCTTGACTACAGGTTCGTCATCGATGAAATCTTCGCCAGCGGAAACGGACTTGGTATCCTCATCCTCCTCATCGTTGTTCTTGGGTTTGAACGGCATTTCAGGAATGAGAGGAACGGGAGACTTTCCGGTGTCATAGAGTTCCTTTTCGGGGAGCGACTCATCATATTCCACACCATCGGCACCTTCGTCTTCGGGTTCGAATTCGAGAGGCAGATCGGGGTTGATATCAAGAGGAGCGAAGCAGGAATCGTAGAAATGGCGGTACTCTTCGAAACTATAGAGAGAACCGAGTTTCTGGAGATTCTTTTCGGAAATCAATTCTATACGGGTATGACGGAGTACCTTTGCCAGATTCTCTTCGTGGAAGATGCGCTGGGCAAAGCTATGAACATCATCGTAAGAGCGGAAACCGTTCACGCGGAACTGGGTGATGTCCTTCTGACGATCCTTGCTGATATCGAAACCACGATAGACATAGGTGGTAAAGTTGAATTTGGCAAGGTCATAGAGGAGTTTGTCGTCGGTCTTGTTGGGTTCTCCCTTGGGCATACTACCGTCCTTATTGGGGGTGCCATAGAGGTCACTGTCCGTAGGATAGGCGATGAGGAAGACGAAGGGCACATCACGGTCGGGAGACAGGGCACGATCCTCACCGGCGGCGGCATTGTCAGCAGCGGCGGCAGCAGAACGACGACTCCAGAGACCACCGAGATCGAAGCCACCACTACCGATGGCGCGACCTTCTTCGAGGCCCTTGACTATCATGCCCGCCATCTCAGCGACATCGCTCTTCGGGAAGTCCTTGGCGAGGTCACGGAGTTCCTTGGTAACGCTGTCTGTCGGAAGCGTTCCAAGGGATGAGAGGGCATGTATAAAGATGAACTTCGGACGGTTTGCGCCCTTGGGGAACTTCTGCGTTGAGATCTCGAAGTTCTTGGCAACGAGGACATTATCGCCTTCACGATAGGCGTTGTAGGTCAGCGTATAGAGGGAGTCCTCAAGTTCACGGCCATAACGCGCATTGTATTCAAAATCGGGATCGCAGACTACAGGCGTCATGGCGTAGTCGGGATACTGTGAACGGAGTTTCTCACGGTACTGACTCGCCTTGGCTTTGTAGATTTCGGACTGAGAGATATTTCCCTTCTGACGCTCCTGCTCGGCCCAACGGCTATACAAGAGGAACATGTGGTAGGTGGCCTCGTCCATCTTGGCAAAGTTCGGGAAGTCGCGTTCCAGACGGAGGAAGGTTCCGGAAGCCAGATCGAAGTCCTCCAACTTGTCCTTTTCGATGACACCAGCCTCAAAGAGGGCATCGCGGATGATAGAGTCAGACGCTGCCTTCTGTTCCTCGGTGAAAGGAATCTGGGCGAGATAGTATTCACGCTTATGGGGGTCTTCCTCGGGAGCGAGTTCTTTCTTTTCGTCTTTTTCCTTATCTTCTTCGGAAGCGCCGTCCTCGTGTTCTGCCATCCACTTCTTGGCTTCCTTCTCACTCATACCGGTAGCGAGGAGGGAGTCACGGACTGCCTCACGAACGGCAGCAATGCTGTCTTCGGCTTCATAGTCATAACCCTGGTCGGCGGTATTGGCGATGACGGTGCGGTTGTTACGGCGCCAGTCATCTTCATTCTTACGATTTCCCCACTCTTTCTGGAAGGACTGTTTTCCCTGGGAAACGAGTTGGGCATTGTAGAAATACCAATCCTTGCTGCCACCGTTATTCATATTGTTGGCCATGTTTCCGGCACGGCTGTTATTGCCCATAGCACCATTGGGGCCCTCGCCACCACGCTCATTCTGACGAGCCTGGGCAGCGGAGTCACGCTTGGCCTTCTTCTCTTCGGCCTCCTTCTTCTTCAACTGCTCGATGACACGGTCGATGGCCTCATTTCGCTGAGGTTCATCGAGGCTGGCAAGCCATTGCAGGGAGTCCTGGAGGAAGATGGCAGAGGTGGGAGGAACCAAGGCATCGAGGACCTTGGAACGGCGGGTAATCTCTTTATAATCTTCGTGTTCCTTATCGAGGAGACCGATGGCCTCGGTGTAGCAGGGCTGGGCTTTGTCAAAGCGTCGCTGGTCCCAGTAGATGCCACCAAGACGGAGGAGGAGGACTGCGGTCTCAGGACCCTTCTGGGTAGCCTTTTCGCGACCAGTCTCATAGGCTCCGATGGCCTTGAGGGTATCCACCTGTTCCATATAGATATTACCGATGGCATAGTAGATCTGATCGAGATAGTCCTTGTTGACATCACGCTTCGTCATACGCTTGAGGCGCTTGATCATGGACTTTGAATTGGAGGCCGTCGTCAAGGCTTCGGTCTGGAGGATACGGGCATGGAAAGCCATCTCATAAGCCGGACTCTGGGCGATACATTTCGAGAGGGACTTATAAGCATCCTTTTTGTTGTCGAGGGCCATATAGGTCTGACCGAGAAGGTAATAGAGACGAGCTTTGCGGGCCTTGCTCTTTTCCTTCTTTACCACATTCTTAATCAGGGGAAGGGCCTCTTCCAATTTGTCCTGGCGGATAAGATAGTCCGCTCTGGTGAGGTCGTATTCGGATTTGAGACGCTTGGGCATTGTGTCTCGTGCGATGCGCTGGAGAACATCTTCGGCATCATAGAACCATTCGAGTTCAGCGTAGCAGCGAGCCAGCCATACGCGGGCCTCAGCAACGACTTCGGGCTGGGCGGCGTAGAAACGGGTGATATAGGAGAAAGATGCTGCTGCCTCAGCAAATTCGCCCTTCTGGAACTGTGCCTTTCCCATCAGCAGCCAGGCATTCTTGAGGAAGGGATTGAATTCCTTACGGCTCAGATAGGCTTTCTGCTGGGGTGTCTTAGCCTTGGTACCATTGACGACAGGCTTCTTCTTAATGCTGTGTAACTGAATGGCTTTCTCGCACTTGGTAATCGCGGTCTCGAAATTGCTCTTTCCGAGGGAGCGCTGTTTCTCGTAGCCAACGCCCATCAGTGGCAGGCGCTGGGTGTAGTTTTCCTTTAAACCCTTATCCTGAGCCTTGCGGCCTTCAATGTATGCCTGGTCAGCATTATAATATACATTGTAGCGGGTGACAAAGGCTTGCCACCTACGCGTCGATGCTGTGTTCTTCTTCGTCGAGCAAGAGAAGAAGATCGTGCCACAGACAATCACTAATAATATATAAAGGAGTCGCTTCAAGGGTTTATGGGGTTTATAAGGTTTATGAGGTTTATAGGGTTTATGGACCTGCCGTAGGCAGGCACCAAGCGTTTAAACCTTATTATGAATAAACGGAGGAGAGGGGGAATTATTGCATGCGGCGCTCGCCGACGACGAGGATAACATCGTCTTTGAGGGCGTCGGGAAGGTTGATGCCACGAAGTTGAAGAGAACGGACCCAGCCGGCAACCTCTTCAGAGCGAAGAGTGCTGAAGATCTCTTCGAATTCGTCAATCTCAGCATCGGTGTATTCATCGCTCTCGCGGCAACGGAAACGGTCGAGTTCCTCATCATCGTAATACTCGATGTCCTGGCTAACAGCAGCAAGGAGACTCTCCTTTTCACACACCTCATGCTGGCCGCAGCAGCCCGCAGGACGGGCTTCGACGACGGGTTGCTCTTCACCGCTCATAAAATGGAAACAAGCGGCGACGATGCCCAGGGCGACGATAAGGACGATGAGAACGATGATGGCCATAATTATTGATGCACCACTTTAGGGAACTTGCAAATCTTAAGTTATTGATGCAGGGAACTAAAATCTTCCCAGAAGGCGGGATAGCTCTTAGAGACTACCTCAGGGTGTTCGATGTGAAGAGAAGGATAGAGCGCAACGGCTGGGGCAAAGGCCATTGCCATACGATGGTCCTCATAGGTTGCAATGGAGGGAGCATCTTTGGCGGGACGACGGTGCAGATGATAGGACAACGCTCCTTCACAGGGTTCTTCAAGAAGATAACCCAGTTTTGTGAGTTCCGTCATCAACGCCGCCACACGATTCGTCTCCTTGATTTTAAGGCTCTCCAAACCCACAAACTCAAAGGGACGGTTCTGGAGGGCTGCCGTCACCACGAAGGTCTGGGCAAGATCGGGACAGGCGGAGAAGTCATAACGGAGAGCGTCCTCGCTGTCGTGGGGTTCCTTCGTCAACACTGCACCCTCAGCGGTGAAGGTGGTCTTGACGCCCAGAGGTTCAAAGCGTTCAGCGCAGCAGCTGTCGCCCTGGAGACTGTCGGCAACGAGGCCGGGAAGGTTGACACTTATCGTAGCATCGGGACTGAGGGCCACGATTTCATACCAGTAGGAAGCCGCTGACCAGTCGCGTTCGATGGCGAAGGGCGTCGTGCGATGATAGTCGGCATGGGGAATCGTTATGGTATGGTCGGTAAAATCTGCCGTTGCCCCGAAGGCTTTCATCAGACCCATGGTCATCTCGATGTAGGGGCGAGAGGCGATTTTTCCCTCCAACTGAAGACGGAGACCGTTTTCGAAGGTCGGTGCCACCATCATCAGCGCAGAGATATACTGGCTGCTGATATCGGCGGGAACGGTCACTGCCCCACCCTGGAGTTTGCGACCACGGATGAGGAGGGGCGGAAAACCTTCTTCGCGGAGATATTCGATATCGGCCCCCAAGGCGCGGAGAGCATCGACGAGGATGCGGATAGGACGGTGCTGCATGCGCTCGGTACCCGTTAGGATATGTTCCTCGCCGGGGCAGGAGGCAAAATAGGCCGTCGAGAATCGCATGGCAGTTCCTGCGGCACCGATATCCACCGTCTGCGGGCGATTCGCCAGTGCAGCGGTCAGCACGCGGGTGTCATCGCTCGGTGAGAGGTTCTGCAACTCGCACGCACCTCCTGCCAGCGTATTGATGACCAATGCGCGGGCAGAGATACTCTTGGATGTCGGCAATGCTATGGAAAGCATTTGAACTTTTAGTTTTTTAACTTTTACTTAATAATGACCTTCTTGCCATTGATGACATAGAGGCCGGGGCGAGCGATGGCGTTGTACTGACGGCCCTGGAGGTCGAAGATGCCTTCGCCATAAGTGCGGGAACCAGTAGCACCGTTCATTTCGCAGTTCTCGATACCCGTCATGGTGCTTTCGAAGAAGAGATGGAGGTTACCATTGGAATAAACCCAAGGAGCATCGACGGTGTTACCGAAAGCAAAATTAGCATTGGCGGCAGCATAAGCCTCGTTGATATCGCTGGCACTGATGCTGACACCATCAGCAGAAGATGCAGAGGTGTTCATGCCCTTAACAACGGGAGCAGAAGAGAAGTTGTTGGACAAACCACCTTCTGAGAAGTTTTCGCCCCTACGGATATCTTCAGCGGTCCAGTCGTAATCGTTTACGGTGTAACCTGCAATACGGTGAGCGGAGGTCTTTTCACCAGCACCCTCAACGATGACAGCAGAGATATTGTAGCGAGCAGCCATAGCGTTGGACTCAGCGTCCCACTTGGGCTCAACATAACCAACAACACCACCAGCACCCAGCTTGGCATCTTCTCCGGCAGCCGTAGCAACAACGGTACCTTCTGCGTAGTTCATCTCGATGGTACCACGCTTGCGGCTTTCACCAACAAGAGCACCGACATTGTTTTCTGCGGTCATGGCAACATTAACGTGGCAGTTAACAGGATAACTGCCAGCGAGAGTTACACCCATGATACCACCAACAGAGGACTTACCGGTTATGCTACCCTGAACCATACAGGCCTTGGCAATGCCGCTGGCACGGGCATCACCGAAGATACCACCGACGTTGGATGCCTCGGGAACGTTGATATTGGCACCGACAACATAGCACTCCTGAGCGGTAGAATAAGAACCTGCAAGACCGGAAATCAAACCTGCTGTTCCCTTGAAACTATCGCTGATGAACTGAGGATTGATGAGGGTGATCTTGGAAAATTCCGAGTAATTGGAGGTATAAGCACCGACAACACCAGCATAACTACAATGCATACCAGGATTGAGGACGGGACGTTCGAAGGTGATGTTCTTCACCTTACCACCTTCAATATAGCCAAAGAGACCAGCGGCATATTCGTCGGAGGTGAGATAGAAATTCTTGAAGGAATGACCCTGACCGTCGAGGGTACCACGGAAATGCTGGACGGGAGTCCAACCGGCACCAAGCTGACAGAAATCGAGATCGTTGGCAACAACATAGTTGGCAGTGAGATTTTCCTTCACCATCATCAAATCACCAACGGAAGTGATGACATAGGGATCAGCCTCGGAACCCGTACCACCACCAGGCCACTTGGTAAAGGGCAAGGCGTACTTGTTGATTTCGTAAACGTAGGAATCTTCGTTGTAGAAGGAAATCATCAGGTTGGGGTTACCTTCTGAATCCATGAGGATGTCGCAGTCGCCGAGAGACCCATAGGTAGCATCGGGAGCAAAACTGCGGATGGTCTTACCGTCGGCATCAGCAATAACAACGATGTTGTCGAGGCTGTTGGCATCACCACTTCGGGTCACTTTCTTCGTATAGATGTATTCCATACCCTCATCAGTATCGAAGAGGTAGGGATTGAGCATCATATCGCCGAGAGCACAGGAGAAATACTGGGCATCGGGACCGAGATTGAAGTTGACGCGCTTGTCGAGTTTGCCTTCGGGGGTAAACCAACCGACAACACCGAGGATATTCTTGTTTTCATCATAGAAACCCTGGCTGATACTGATGACATAGTCATAGCCACCGGGAACAGCAGCACGGTTGAAATTGGTCGTGATGGGGAGGCCTTCGATGGTATCATCGAAAGCGTTGACGAATTCGCAGGAGGGAAGTTCATAGACTTCGATATAGCCATTACCTTCTTCGTCAGTGGTGTACATCGCCATCTGATCTTCCTGACCCTTGATGGCATTGAGGGGCCACCAGTCAACGGCACGACCAGCGAACTTGTTCAACTTCTTGTTGTCTTCATCGAAAATGGTCCAGCCATAGAGGTAGTTGTCGTCGCTGGAATCGGTGAAATAGTTTTCGTGGCTGATGACAACATCGAGTTTCTTGCTACCGTCACGGTTGTAGTCGCGGTTCAAATCTTCGTTGCTGAAATAGCCGAAGGTCTGCATACAATAGCCCTTATCGGAAGTTTCAACAGGACTCTTGACGGTTTTGTAAAGATTGAATTCAGCGTCGTAGATTTCAACAACATAGTTATTGTTGGCACGAACGGTAGGCATCCAGTTCTCGTCTTTACCGTCGGCATAACTCTGCTCGTAGTGGTTAACGGTGTAGAAAGCCTCATCGTCGATGCTGAAGCAGTTCACCGCAGAACCTGAAGAGTAGTTGGTAAGATCGGTGTCAACGGTGAAGGTATGGATAACGGAAGGACCTCCGCTCCATCCTGCCTTCTTATAAACATCGACTACCATCTGATTCGTAGTCTTGTCTTCACGGCCGATGAGGAGGCGGGTCTGCTTGTTGTAGCTAACGCCAACTTCCTGCCACATAGCAGCATAGCCATCATACTGGGCAACAACTTCACCATTGTTGTTAACGACAAAGATGTAGTTCTTTCCCTGATAGTCAGCGGTTGTACAATGAACATAAATCATCATCTCCCAGGTTGCTTCCTTGATATCGAAGAACTTGGTAGTGATCTTTCCGAAGGGCTGGATGTAGTTGCAGTGTTCACCTTCAGGAACATCGAAATGGATGGTAGCCTGCTCTTCGAACTTGTCGTTGCAGACCTTGATGTCGCAACCGGAGTACCACCAGTTGTTTACTTCTTGGAAGGTCTGTGAGATGAGCCAGTCGCTGCCATTCTCGTGCTCCATGATTTTCCAATTGGAGGTAACGATCTGATGGTCAGCATCAACTTCGGTAGTAATACGCTGAGGAGCGCGGTTGATTTGTCCCTTTGGCATAAGAATATTCTGGGGACGGAGGATGGTGTGTTCAGCACCTGCCTTTTGGAATCCTGACAACGTACGAGTATCGCGAACAGTTGCGGAGGCGCTTAGCGTTGCTGCTATAGCGACAGCCAGGAAAAAGGATTTTCTCATGGTTTAGATTTTTGTATTATTATTATTTTCTATTTCCATATTTGATTTGCCGTCACTTTTCACGCCCTTATAAATAATAAAGAGGAGGACGAAGAGGACGATGGCGAAGAGGGCATAGCCAATCTCATGGCTGTATTTGCCTGCGAGTTCTACCACCTGCTCTTTGGTTTCGAGACCAGGGATGCGGCTGCAATAGTAGCCGAGAGCGGCGAGAACGGAATTCCAGATGGCAGCACCGAGCGTCGTGAAGAGGACGAAGCGGCCGAGGCCCATACGAGCGAGGCCGGCGGGTATGCTGATGAGCTGGCGGATAGCAGGGATGAGACGACCGACAAAGGTTGATACTGCTCCATGCTTATCAAAGAATACTTCTGCCTTCTCAACCTTTCCGGCATCAATGAGGCACATATGGCCGAAACGGCTGTTGGCAAAAGCGTAAACGATGGGACGTCCTAACCAGAGGGCGAGGCCATAGTTCACAAGGGCACCGAGAAGGGCGCCAAACGTTGCACTAAGGACAACGAGGAAGATATTCATATTGCTATCAACAGCTGCAAGCCAGGCTGCAGGGGGTACGATAACTTCTGAGGGGAAGGGGATGAAGGAACTCTCAATGGCCATGAAGAGTACGATGACCCAATAACTGAGGTGTTCCAATACCCACTGTGTGATGATTTCCATTGTTAAGGGGTAAGGGGTTAGGGGTTTAAAGGGTTTAAACCAGCGAAGCGGATAAACTATCTAATTAGCACCCTACGGGTGATATTACTGCGAGAGGTGGTGATATTAAGGAGATAGACACCGGAAGATAAACCGGTGAGAGGGAGGCGGATTTCATCGCCCTGCTGAACACCATGGAGAGACTGCTGACGGACGAGAGTTCCCGCCGAGGAGAACAGACGGATGTTTGATGAACGCTCGGCGTTGTTGAAGAGAATGCGCCATTCATCGGGATTCATGGAGATCGTCACTGGATGTTCACTTTCGGAAACACGACCGATACCATCGAGAACACCCATCTGGAGCGCCATTTTCAAACCGGCATAGGCATCAATCTTACCATAACCTGCATTGGGACTCCATTCAACGAGATTACCTTCGGCATCCTTATCATATTCCATGGCGATATCGGCATCTACACGAGAAGTAGCGCGGACAATTTCTTCGATGGCAGCATAGTCAAGATTCGGATTGGCCTCCAACCACAGACAGATGGTTCCTGCAACGAAAGGAGAAGCCATGGAAGTTCCCGACATCTGACCGTAATAGTATTTCTTACCACCAAATTCCACGACATCAGGAGTTACCTCGAAATCATCGGCATATTTAGACACTGCACTGGTGATGACCTGACCAGGGGCTGATACAAGCGGTTTTACCGTTCCCTCTCCGAGCCAGGGGCCGAAACTGGAAAACGAAGACATAACGCCAGAGGAAGTCATATAACAGCCAACAGCCACCGCGTTGGGAATGCAGGCTGCAGCCTCTCCGGCCTGATAGGAGCGGTCACTCTTCAGCATATTGTCAGCCTGGCTGTTTATCGTCGTTGCGGCAAAACTGCCATATTCCTCGAGCGTCCAGGCATGGAAACTCTGCGGTTCCGTTTCGCCTTCAAGCAATTCAAATTTGAAACCCAGCAAAGTCTTATTACCAGCATACGAGGTTCCCAGTTCTGCTGCCACCTTTTCAACATCGTAATCGAAATAGATATGCTGCTTATGGTTACGGTCATCGATGACATCGGAAGTTGTTCCGACCGTATCCCAGAAGGCCACATCGTAATCGTAGATTTTCATCGTACGGTAGCCGAAAGGCGTCACTTTGATATGGGAACGACCATCGGTGGCATTACACCAGACATCCATATACAGCAAGGCATCCGTACCGCCTTTGCAGAGAATATATTTCGCTTCTCCAGGAGCAAGTTCACCCTGAGTATGGATGAAACTGGTTCCTGTATTTCCCATGGCAGCAACGATGATGCCGCCAGGGCCTGTAAGATCGTTTATTTCAGGAAGGAAGCCAGAGGTTCCATCATGAGGACCGACGGTGGTTCCGAAACTCATATTCACCACCCAGGGTTTTCCTTCGGCTTCTGCGGTGGTCTTCACCCAGTTCACATCTTCAAGAATTTCATGTTCAGAGAACTGAGAAGGAATCATGAGGATTTCAGCATCGGGAGCAACACCATGATAATTGTTTCCCACCACACTACCGGCAGCGATATTCGTCACATGGGTCGCATGCGTTCCACCAACATCGTACTTCTCGGGGATGGTAGTCATCGGCTGGGTTTCAGCACTCAGCGAGCGATTCCATAGTGATCTTACACGGGAATTTCCTTCATCGTCCAGGAAAGCACGATGGCGGTATTCAAAACCTTGGTCGATAACTCCGAGGACAACACCTTTGCCCGTGAAAGGAGTATCGAGGCCGGTTCCAGCCTGAATCTTATCAACGCCAGCATCCTCGCGGGCCAGATTCAGCGCAAGTTTTGCCTTATGGGGATAAGCCATGCTTTCAACCGCCTCCATTTCCGCCAAAACAGGCAGATAAACCACCGGGATGGTGACAGAGACAACGGTAGGAATGATGACATGGGCCTCATATCCCGCTGCTCTTACGGCTTCCACCACAGCATCTGCATCCTTCACACGGACACCGAGATTCATGCGGTCTGCCGGCATCTTTCGGGCAAATTCCTCAGGATTAGTCCGCTGTTGAAGTACAAGCGCAGTGAGTTGCCCGTCCATCTTGGGAAGGGGCGTAATGTGCTGGGCCTGCAACGACAAGGTACAAACGGCAAAGGAAGAAAGTATAAGTGCTTTTGTCATGGTTAATTTTTCTTGTCCAGACGGAAGGTCGTCATGGGGAGATCATCGCTATTCACGAGATTGGCGCGAGTAAAAGGCTGCCAGCCATAGCGAACGCTGACGGGCTCTGCCACATCGGGGGAAGTGATGCGGAGGGTATGGTCGTTGGTGATTTCGGCTTCTGCGGGAAAGAAGATACCGTCGGTACCGGCAAGTTCGAAGGTTCGGATGGGTTCTCCACCACGGCCCTGCATACCCTTACCATAATCCACATACACCGTGGCTGCACCGGTTCCGAAGACGGCTGCAATGGGAAGCGGACCGCTGGGGATAATCTTGTCATAACCATAGCGTTCGTTCAGCGCATAGCGAGCAAGACGTTCGCCGACCTCCTTTTTGTAACGAGGATGAACATCGAGACTATCACCGATATCCGTTGTCACCACCATGCCAGTATTGCGAATTTCATTCTGCAAGATGCGCTGGCTGTCACGGAACCATGGCCAGGAGGGACGGTTCAGGCTGGAAAGCTGCACGAAGTAGATCGGCATACCGAGATTGTTCCAGTTCTGACGCCAGGAATCCACCATCAAGGTGAAAAGTTTATCGTGGGCCTCCTTATTATGAGCATTGGATTCGCCCTGATACCAAACAACACCCTTGATGGGAAAAGCAGAAAGCGGGGCAATGCCAGTCTCAAAAAGATAGCAGGGGAGATAGGGATGACGCTGATTGTTCATCGCCTCATCAACCTTGTCAGCAGGGTAGATGCTCTTAACCTTTGCCAGGTTCTTGGAAGCACGACCACGGCACCAGTCCTGAATGAAATCGTTATTTTGCCACGGACGGAGGAGCGCGGGAAATTCGCTTTCTATCGTCGTACGATCCACCCAGGCTTCCGTTGTAGAACCACCGATAGCATTACAGATCAAACCCACGGGCATGCGGAGGGAGTCTGCCAGCACACGACCAAAATGATAGCCGATGGCCGAGAATTTTGCCGCAGTTTCAGGCGTACAATGTGCCCACACCGTAGGCTTATAATAACAAAGGTTATTCAAGGAATCGAGGGCGGCTGCCGGCCATTCCTCGTTGCCGGTCTGCCAACGCTCGCGCATATCGAACAGACGGATGAGATCGCTCTTGGCAGCAGGAATATCAGTAGAAGCCGTTGCACACTGATCCAGGCGGAAAGCCATATTAGACTGACCGGAGCATAACCAAACTTCGCCGGCGAGGACATCGTCGAGCAAGATGCTTTGTGTCTTTTCCAAACCCTTCTGACGACCATTCATCGCCAGGAACTCCTTGGAATCCTTGGCCTCAACTTTTATCGTATAAGGACCGCCGGGACGCATAGAACCCAGATCGATGGTCCAACGGCCGTTGGTGTCAGCCGTCACAGAACGAACGAGTTGAAAACGGTTGGGGCCTTTCACCGTAAGTTGGATGGCAGCACCAGCATTGGCACGACCGTTAATGATGGCCTTATCATGCTGGAGAACCATTCCACTACTAAAAACTTCGGGGAGGGAAAGACCACCCCAGTCACCGGTGATGCCACCATAAACCGTCTTGGCAAGGATTTCTGCGCCCTGAGGATTGGGATGAAGATTATCAGGAAAAAGATCGGGGCGACTGTGTAAAGGAGTAAAGATATCGAGAGCCTCAATGCCGTTTCTCAAAGCCACACGATCGATGGCAGCCTGAATCTCCTTGTGCCAGTCGCGGGTTCCGCTTTCAAAACGCGAATGGCCGTGGAAAATCGGCGTCATACGGCAGACGATGAGTTTCTCTATTTTACCGCCAGGAGCAGCAGCTTGAAGGGAATCAATCAACGCCTGATAGTCGGCTTCGAAGTCATCGCGATAGTTGGGCCAGTCACGGGGATCGGTATCGTTGAGACCTAAGTGAATGACCACGATGGAGGCACCGAAAGCCTTCGCCTGCTGATATTCTTCCTGCTGAAGATAGGGGCGATGGCCTCTTCGTAATAGGGTTGCTCCACTCTTTCCAAAATTGCCCACTTCATAGCCATCTCCCAGCATGCGTTGCAGCTGTGAGGGATAGGCATCGCGCTCTCGGTTTTCCAGTTTATAGCCATAGGTCACACTGTTTCCTACACACGCAACCTTCACCTTGTCAGCGAGTGCCGTCAAGGTGAACATCGTGAAGAATACCAATAAGAGCGTTTTTTTCATGGGCTATTTTAAAGGAATCTTAGGGATTCTGTACGTAGGTAATAACGTTAGAAACGCCGTTGGAGGTCAGGGTTACATGAGCCTCACGCTTCGCGCCTGTATTGTTGCCTAAAACGGTAAGAATAAGACCATGGGAACCTGCCTTTACATGGGCAACATCAGCGGGTACAACCAGCCAATCTGCATCAGACACTATTGTTGCATCGCTATAAACTTCGAAAGTAAGATAAGCTGAGCCTGCATTCTTGGTGAACTCGTCCTGGAAGGTAGGCTTTGCGGTATCAAGATCAGTTGAAGTGAATTTGGGAGTCGGTACGGTGATATTCAGCCAGCCATACTGATAAACTGGCATGGCAAGCGTACCGATTTCGTTGGCATTGACATTCAAACGAATGGTACCATAACGGGAAAGACCGGTGGTGTTGGGGGTCGCCTTCAATGTCACGAGGGTAGCAAGGCCTGAACCTGCGGGAACCTCTGCACTTGCGGGGGTAAGCGTAAGCCAACTGTCACCGCTATTGACGTAGAACGAAGCGCTCCAACTGTCATAGGAACAGATATAAGTGGAGTCTACTACCTGATCGGCAAACATCTCAATACCGCTTGGTCTTGTAGGATAGAAATAGGTTTGATGTATTTCATTGTTTCCTCCATCCAAACATGAATTGAGGCAAAGAACAGCAGCAAGGGCTGCAAGGAATACTGTAATTTGTTTCATTTTCTTTAAAGTGTGTTAAGTTATAAGTAAATTCGTTTACGTTTCCTTTCCAAGATCAACAGTATCGATTAATACCAGTTGATGTTTCTTGAATAGGAACTCTTCTTTTCGTAACGCAGTGCATCGGCCAATTCGGAAGCACGGGCACGGAAAGAGAAATTATAACTCGTATATGGTTTCAAAACTACTGAACAGGTCATCTCGAAACAGTGGAGGTCACGGTTCAACGAGATGGTCGTCATAGACAGGTCGTGGTAATTGAAGTCATAGCCAGAGGTAAAGGTGATATTCCAACCCTGGGCAATGCGGACAAAGCCGGAGAAACTCAATGTCTGGGTGAACGAATAGGGATAGCGCATGCGACGCTCGTTAATCTTTGCCTGAGTATTTTCACGCATGCTGACACCATAGCTCATGGTGAAACTCCAGGGGAAGGAGAATGCCAGATAACCGTCCTTATCAACACCCTGTTTCTTCGTGCCTTTGTCTTTCTGTCCCTTCTTCAAATCAGGGTCAACATTGGCATCTTCTTCATCGATGAGTTCGTCGTCATCCTCATCGTATTCGTCATCGTTGTAATTATTTTTAGACTTGTCTTTCTCTTCTTTACCCGTGTATTTTGCAAAGAGATCCTTCCAGCCACGTCCTCGCAGGAGGTCAAAGAACATCATCGCCTTTTCATTGTTGATGGTGTAGGAAAGATTCTGGCTCATACCCTGGAAACGACCGAAACGACCCTGACTGTACTCCGTCTTGTTGCCGACCGTCACCTTGCCGTTCTCATCCATTTCGTACGCATAGGTTGCGAAGACAGCATTGAGAGAGAAAGTATAGCGCTTAGATAATTTCAAACGAACACGCATATTGAGGTCACTCCAAGGATGAGTTTGTGCGGCAAGGTTGTAAGACATATTTGCCGTTAACTCATCAATCAGGGAGATCTTACGGAAACCCGTAGTATCGCGCTCCGATTTAACCTTCATTTCAAGGTTATTGGAGACACCGAAGTTAATGCTTCCCGTCTTTGTACCTGTGGGATAGCCATAGAGCGTTCCCTGATAAGGAGAATATCTTACCGTAGAAACATTTCCCTGGGCATCCGTCTTGACATAATAGTCATAGTAGCCGTAGCGATCGGAACTGAAATCAGGAGCGTAGGAGAAGCTGACATTGGGCTTGAACACGTGACGGATGGCCTGGATCTTATCGCCAAAGAGCTTCTTCCAAGGCTTATAGAAACCATAGAGGGTGGTATTCGCGCTGAGA
Organism: Prevotellaceae bacterium UBA1746; assembly: GCA_002314875.1. GTDB lineage: Bacteria > Bacteroidota > Bacteroidia > Bacteroidales > Bacteroidaceae > Alloprevotella. Next base: position 15,104 of record DCHS01000037.1, on the reverse strand, counting down.
GAGGTACTCCAATCATAGAGGTTATAGAACCCAAAGACGGTATCGACAACTTCTTTCTGACGCTTGGTATCCCAGTCTTTCTCAAAGCGACTGAGGTACATCATGTCGCGGAAAGAAAGCGAGGGAGAGATGTTGATATATTTGAACAACTGGAAGGTTGCATCAATGGGAACACGATGCTGCATACCGTTCTTCCAGTCCTTGGCAAAGTTAGAATGAAGCAAATCACTCTCCTTGCCGTTGAAAGAATTCGAGAACTGTCCCGTGTAGGACATAGAAATCTTTTCATACCAACGATCCTTTCCGGCAGCGTTCTTTCGACGGAAGGGGTAGAAACGGCTGACGGATATAGAAAGGTCGGGGAGGGTTACTGCCAAAGAGGAGTCGCGCATATTCTGCGTGATGTTTCCAGATGCAGCGATGCTCATACCAATCTTGCTGACATTACGATTGTAACTTACAGAAGAGGCACGGGTAGACTGCGTATAGGCAGTAGGATTGTACATAGAGGTGAGATTCGTCTTCTCGTAGTTCTGAGAGGCAAAATTCACGCGGGCAGAGAAAGACTGGTTGGGATTAGCCTTAGCATCGCTGGAGTGGGTCCAGGTTACCTTCAAACTCGTCTGATGGGAGTAGTCGGGAAGATTCTTCTCGCCGTTGACCGTACTCTGATAAGAGATCATCGCATTACCGCGGAACTTGTATCGCTTGGCATAACTCGTCTCACCGCTGATACCCCAGGAACCCTTTGTATAGATTTCTCCTAAAATCTTCAAGTCCATCTTATCGCTCAGAGCCAGATAATAACCACCTTCTCGGAGATAGAAACCTCGGGCGGTCTCGTCGCCGTAGGTCGGCATGATGATACCAGAAGAATAACTCTTTGAGAACGGGAAGAAACCATAGGGAACAGCCAAAGGTAGTGGAACATCTTCCACCACAAGATAAGCAGGTCCGAAGAAAGTGTCTTTTCCCGGGCGGATCTTACCCTTGGTCAATTTCAAATAAAAGTGAGGATGCTCGGCATCACAAGTGGTATAACGAGCGTCCTGAATATAAAAGGTACCGTCATCGGTACGCTTGGACTCATTACTCTGCAAGAAACCGTCGCCCTGCTCCGTGGTAACGTTGGAAATATAGGCTTTCTTTGTCTTGAAGTTAGCCGTCATCGACTCACTGTTGTAAGTCTCACTACCCTGCTTATAGACAGCATCACCAGTGCGATTGCCCAGACTGTCGGCAACACCGTATGCATGGACGAGGGACGAATCCATATTCATCGAAATGCGTTCGGCGTCGAGGGTCATGTTCTGGTACTTTACATTCGCACTACCATAAAGGATAGCATTTCCCGTCAAAGCATCATAAACCAGGGAGTCTTTTGCAGAATATTCAACGGGGCTGTCAATACCCGAGGAATGATGGATGGTATCGTTTTTTTCCTTGTTTTCATTCTTGTCATAATGCATGGCGATGACGGTGTCACGCTGATGGGTCTGAACAAACTGAAGAGCGGACTGCAAGGCGGCATCTTGTTCTGCAAGGAAAGAACTGTCGTTATGGGTCTTGTTAGAATTATCATCCTTGGCCCAATCTTCATCAAGCACAAGACGAGTTGTATCTGAAGCCGTATTCTGAGCAAGAGGCGTTTTATCTAATTCTGCTGGAAAAGTCTCAGAATCCTCTTCCATTTTTTCTTCCAAAGCCTCCTGGGCCAATAAAGATTCGCTCTCTGCCTTGATCTCTTCCAAAGCGTCCACGAGCGTTCTGCCGTCATCGGCGGAATCTTTTTCGGTCTCTGCAAGTGTGAGAATGCTGTCCAGGGAGGCAACATCCTCTGCGGACATCGTCTCCTCGCCGACCAGTGCGCGATTCACGCAACTGACCAGAATAAATACCGTCGCAAGGACGGCAAAGATTACTTTATGGACTTTTTGCAAACCTTTCTGTTTTTATCGTTATATGTACGCGACAGGTACGCGCCCATGCGTCGCATATACACAAATCAGGTCGCAAAATTACGAAAAACTTCTTACTCCTCCACTAATATTTTTCCAAAAACTCGACAAAACAACCACTTTTAACATTCTTTGTTATTCTCCAGAAAGCAAAAAGCCTCCGAGGATGTAAAAAATCCCCGGAGGCCTGATTTTATTTGATTTTCTTAGCGGATGAACTTCCTTCCGTTCTTGATATAGATTCCTTTCGGAAGATTTCCACGCATTCCAACAGCATCGCTCTTACCCAGGCGACGGCCGGAAAGATCATAGATAAAGTCGTCTTTTTGAGGCGTTTCTTCTACCACGATTTCCTCGATTCCGGTATAGCGTTCGAGGACGGCAATAGCCTCATCGAGATTGCCCTCAACGTTGGGATTCTCGATCATCTGCCACTTTGCGCCAGCATCAGAATTCGTCCAGACATTAACGGGATAATCCAGCTGCGGAGAACAGCACATATAGTCCTTATCGCCGGTTCCTGTACGGAAATAGAGTCCTGAGGTCACTTTAAGAGGAACGGGAGTCTCACTCAGGCGACACTGGCGGGTACCACTGTTTTCACCTACAACAAGGAAACGGCGATTACCGATATTCCAAAGATAGAACTTCGTGGCATTCGTTCCAGGAGCCTTATATTTCACATACAGCCAGGAGGTATTCGGATCGGTAGGATCGAGTTTGTCGCTATAACTCTCGTTGTAAACAGCATGATCGGCATCGCCCGTACATTCTGCCAACCAGATCTTGCTGGAACTCTTTGTAGCATCGTACCAGGCATAAGCGGTATAATGCTCGTTATAAAGGAGATAAGCCTTTCCGGTAGCGATAGCAGTCGTCGTTTTTACAATGGCACCCAAAGGCTGAGCCTCTGTTGTCCTGATCTGATAGGTATAGTTCAACTCGGGGTTCCAGCAACCGTACTGTGAAGTTGCAACGCCCTCGGGAACGACGATGGTCATACCACGGGAAATGGTAGTCGTAACGGGGTCATTAAAGGTGAAGACAAGAGTGTATTCATCGGTTTTTGAAACGGAACATACTCTTTCTTCCGTAGTACCATTTCCCATTTTCAAAGTCAGCGTCACCAGATTTCCTTTTTCGCCATATTTTGCAATAGGAGAAGCAAAACGAAGCGTCACCGTACGAATGGTATCCTGAACAACACTGGTCAGGGGTACAACGGAATAGGGACGGAAAACATCAGAAGGCTGGCCCTGGAAGGTGGCATCTTTCACTTCGCGGAAAGTCGTATAGGGAATCAACTCCTTGTTAATCGTAATATCCTCGAATGTACCATATTGGCCATAATTCTTATTCTGCATCACAATACGGTCATCATAAACCTTGACCACAAGGCCCTGAATGATAACGCGATCGGTCTTCTGATCGCTATACTCGATGCTGTTCTCATAGAAACGCATACTGCCCATAAAAGCAGAACAGAACGTGGACTCATTTCCGTCCCAAGTGCCGTCATAGTCAGAACGTTCTGTACCATTGACATGAGTAGGATCAACCGTTGACATCGGGCTCCCCTTTGTATCATAGAGGGTACTACGCTGGGAGGTGTTGGCACGCAGATAGGCAGTATCTTTTCCATGATCATGGCCATAGAGCATCACGAGATTGGGATACTGAATGAGGATATTCTTCAACAATGTTGCAGAACCTTCTTCGCCGTCCTGCATGCCCTTGTTGCTGTTGGAAATGCTGTTACTATCAGAGAAAAGCATGTGAGTGAGGAGGAAAACGGTCTTCTCGTGCGTCGGGTCGATTTCTTCAAGTTTGCGAGCCACCCATTCCACGCTCTCCTTAGAATAATAATACCACCAGGCATTTTGGAAATAATACTTACCACAATTCAGAACAATAAAGTCCAAATCGCCGAGAACATAGTGATAAGCAGCAAGGACGGGCATGGTTCCGTTGGGACCGTTGGGGGCATTTTCATAGAAATACTCCCCTTCTTCCAAGGTTCCAACGTCCTGACGCATGGTTGTATTATAGTAGGAGGCGGGATCGTAGGCCTTAGGAACCCACGCTGTAGTTTTGTCATCGGGTTTCAAATCTGATGGACTAGCAATTTCATAATCATGATTACCCGTAACATAGAGCACTGGACACTTTTTTACACCGTCGGGGAAGGCTGAACGAAGGACCTTTGCTACACTATCTTGAACATAGGCATAGAACTCTTCGGGAACAACAATACCCGTGTTGTTATCACCGCCATCGACGAGTAGATCAAGATTTTCCTCATAGTGCATAGCAGCGGCCGTTTTTAACAAGGAACGACGGAGGACAAAGTCGCTCATAGCATGACTCTCGGGATAGAGCATAATCTCTTGGTTATGGATATCGCTCACGCATCCGAAAGTGAATCGGGGCTGCTTCTCGGCGGCGATCTCATCTAACAATTCCAAAGTAACATTGCTAATCAAGAAATTGGTAGAAAGGTGTTTTACATTATAAATAATGAGAGAAAAATACATTTCATCCGTCGTCTCGGGACTAGGGGTAATTACGTAAAACGAATTCGTGTGCGTATTATACTTTGTCTGCTGCATCAAATTCGCTTCACTCAGTTCATCGCCGAAGGGCTGCTGGTCCTCCAAGGTCATACCTTTGGCACAAGAAAATCTGAAAGAGAGATTGGAACGCTCTGTCAATGCACCAAGCGTGCTACAGAAGTCATAGACATAAGCAATCTTCTTTATACGACGGTTTTTCAAACCATTAACCTTAAACGTCAAGATGCAATTACCTTGAACATTGGTTTGACCAATATCCAACAAACTATCTTTACTTGCATTCTTAACGATGTTGGCCAAAACCGCCTCGACGTCTTTCTTCTTATAACTTACAAGTTCTGCCGTCACGGAGGGCTTGCTGCTCGTTACCGTTACAGCTGATGCAGCACAACTGGCAGTTCTATTGGAAAAAGTCAGCAAAACATCTTCTGCCTTAGCATTGAAACCGAAGCAGAGAATCATTAAAACTAATACTATTGTCTTGTTTTTCATATCGTTAGATTTTCTCATTGTTTTTCTTTGCAAAACATTTCCTATTCAAAACGCTCGGCCCAGGACAGAAATTTTTTAACGCCCTCCATGCCAAACTTCTCAAGACTTTTGGCAGTCTGTTCCACGGTACGCTCGCGTTCAGGATGGCTCTTGGAATAGAATTTGTCAGCATAGCAGACAATGATTTCTTCGAGGGTTTCAGGAAGCAAATCTTCCTCGGGGAGGGGCAATCCCTGTTCGCGGATATTTTCAGCCGTAAGGCCCGTTCCTGTATGGCGCTCGCAGACTCTGGCAAGACGCTCACACATCTCCATGTTTGAAGTCTCCTTTCGCAGCAATTCTGCTCCCAATTTTCCATGAAGAAGATAGGGTTCCGTACCATGGCAAAAGATACTCGGAGCATCACAGCGGAAGATGCCAATATCATGGAGCATGGCCGCATTTTCCAGGAATTCTTCATCAACCCCTAACTCGGGATGACGGCGAGAGATGAGAAGGGCCCGGTCAGCGACTTGACGACTATGATGCACTAAAAGACGGCGCAGATTGTCGTCCAAAGGGTAATATTTCTCTATGATTTCTTCGAAAAATGCCATTTTTTTTGTTTTTATGGCGCAAAGTTAAGCATTTTTCAAAAAAATAGAGTAATTTTGCTCATAAAATAAACCTTATAAATTTCTGATTACCTACTTGCGCTTATGATAATCATCGGAATTGCTGGTGGCACGGGCTCCGGGAAGACCACCGTTGTACGAAAAATCGTTGAATCCCTTCCTACGGGTTCAGTTGCTATCATTCCTCAGGATTCTTACTACAAACATCAGTGGGATGTTCCTGAAGAATTGCGTAAAAAGACCAACTTCGACCATCCGAATGCTTTTGACTGGCCCCTCTTTGAAGAGCAGATTGAGGCACTTCGAAACGGCTGTGCCATCGAGCAGCCAACCTATTCTTACCTGACTTGTACCCGTCAGGAGGAAACCATCCATGTTGAACCTCGCAAAGTCATCATTGTCGAAGGCATTATGGCACTTTACGACAAGAAGCTCCGCGACCTCATGGATCTTAAGATTTTTGTTGACGCTGAACCCGACGAACGTCTTCTCCGCGTTATCCAGCGTGACACCGCTGAACGCGGTCATCCCCTCGAGATGCTCATCGATAAGTACCGCAATGTACTTAAACCTATGCACGATGAATTCATCGAGCCTACAAAACTGTATTCTGATATCATCATCCCCAATGGTGGCGACAACAAACGAGCTATTGCCATGATGCGTCAGTACATTCATTCTGCTATCATCCAGCAGGAACTCAACGACACTTTCCAAAAGTAAAAAGCTACGAACGAATATCCCCTACTTTCCAAGATAAATAGTCCATCTGATCTACGAAAACTCAGTCTGGACGATTTGCCCGAACTCTGTCGCGAACTCCGTGAAGACATCCTTGACGAACTCGCCCAGAATCCGGGCCATTTGGCGTCAAGCCTCGGCGTGGTTGAACTGACCGTGGCTCTCCACTATGTATTCTCAACACCTTACGACCGCATAGTGTGGGACGTAGGCCATCAAGCCTATGGTCACAAAATCCTTACAGGCCGTCGTGAACAGTTCTGCACCAATCGCAAACTCGGTGGCCTGCGTCCTTTCCCCTCTCCTCTCGAAAGCGAATACGACACCTTTGCCTGCGGTCATGCTTCCAATAGCATTTCTGCGGCCCTCGGTATGAGTGTTGCTGCTGTAAAGAAAGAAGAAGAGGACCGACATGTCATTGCTGTCATCGGTGATGGTGCTATGAGTGGCGGTCTTGCTTTTGAAGGCCTTAACAACGCCTCTGACACTCCAAACAACCTGCTTATCATCCTCAATGACAACAATATGAGTATCTCCTCATCTGTTGGAGGAATGAAGCAGTATCTTCATCACATCCATACGTCTTCAACCTACAACCGTTGGCGTAACCGCGTTGCCCGTCGATTGGAGCATTGGGGACTTCTCAGTTCCAGCCGACGCAACTTTTTGATTCGCTTTGGAAATGCGCTGAAGTCGGCTATCACAGCCCAACAGAACATCTTCGAGGGAATGAACATCCGTTATTTCGGTCCTTCTGATGGGCATGACATTAAGGAACTGGTTCATACGCTCGAACGCATCAAGGATATGAAGGGTCCAAAACTTCTCCATATCCATACGGTCAAGGGCAAGGGCTATGAACCCGCCGAGGAGAAACCGACAATTTGGCATGCGCCTGGTAAGTTTGACAAAGATACGGGTGAACGCGGAACTGGTGTTCCGCTTGCAAAAGCCAGCGAAAAGCCGCAGAAATTCCAGGATGTCTTCGGTCATACTTTGGTGGAACTGGCCGAGCAAAATTCACGGATTATCGGCGTTACTCCCGCCATGCTTACAGGTTGCTCCATGCACCTCCTCCAGCAGGCTTATCCCGACCGCACCTTCGATGTTGGCATCGCTGAGGGACATTCGATGACCTTCTCAGCTGGTATGGCCAAGGAAGGCATGCAGCCGTTCTGCAACATCTACAGCAGTTTCTCCCAGCGTGCTTACGACAACATTATCCACGATACTGCTCTTCTCAACCTTCCCGTTGTTCTTTGTCTTGACCGTGCGGGTCTTGTTGGAGAAGACGGTCCTACGCATCATGGCTCTCTGGATATTGCCGCTCTGCGTGCTGTTCCCAATGTAACACTCTGCTCACCCTACGACGAACATGAGTTACGTCGCATGATGTTCACTGCCCAACTTCCAGACAAGGGAACTTTCGTTATCCGCTACCCCCGTGGTGCCGGCCGCCTGACCGATTGGAAATGCCCACTCGAAGAAATTCCAGTAGGCAAGGGCCGCTGTATCAAAGAAGGTACAGATATTGCGATTATCTCTTTTGGTCCTATCGGAAATATCGCCGCTGATGCCATCGCTGATGCAGAGGCCCAGAACTGTGCACTGAATATCGCACACTACGACCTCCGTTTCGCCAAGCCTCTCGACGAGACTCTCATCCTTGATATTGCACGTAATTTCAAGCACATCATTACTTTGGAAGACGGTTCACGAATGGGAGGTGTGGGTTCTGCCATCCTTGAACTCATCGCGGACCATGCCAATGAATTAGCCGCACTTCCCCGTGTCACCCGCATCGGAATCCCCGATCAATTCGTCACCCATGGTTCGGTACCCGAACTTTACCACCTTTGTGGTATGGACAAAGAAGCCATCATCAAGGCCATCCTTACCTAGCCCCCTTCATTTCAAACATTGTGCTCCAAGCATTCGTTTGGAGTTAATATAAGACTTATGAAGATCATCATAGCTGGTGCCGGCGCTGTCGGTACCCATCTTGCAAAGCTTTTCGTGAAAGAAAATCACGAAGTTACGCTTATCGACAATTATCAGAAACGCCTGGCCGTTGTCGCTAACTTTTTGGACATCCAGACCATTCAAGGTTCTCCCGTTTCTATCGAAATCCTTGAGCAGGCCAACATCAAGGATGCCCAGCTCTTTGTCGGCGTCACCCCCGAGGAGAGCGTTAATATGATGTGCTGTATTCTTGCCCGTAAACTCGGCGCGAAGAAAACGGTGGCACGAATTGATAACGCAGACTACATCACCCCTGAGAATCGTGATTTTTTCAAGAGTCTCGGTATTGACTCCATGGTCTATCCTGAAGGCCTCGTCGGTAAAGAAATCAATCACCTTATCGAACGTCCATGGGTTCGCCAGTGGTGGGAAGTTCAAGACGGTGAACTCATTGTCCTCGGTGTAAAAATCCGAAAGGGAGTTTCCATTATTGATAAGACAATTTCTACGATTTGTCCTCCGGACGAACCTTTCCACATTACTGCTATCAAGCGTGCAGGAGAAACCATCATTCCTCACGGTGCTGACTATATTCGTGCCAACGACCTTTGCTTCATCACCACGACCCCAAATCATGTTGAATATGTTCAAAATATCGTCGGCAAGGCGAATGCCAGCAAGGCTTCAAATGTAATGTATATGGGTGCCTCTGATTCTGCCATCTGCTCGCTGAACAGTCTGCCTTCAAACATCCACGTCAAACTTTTCGACACCGATCCTGACCGTATTTCGGAACTGAACCATTTGCTCCACAACAAGAATGTTATGGTCTTCAACGACGATGCCCGTGATCTTGATATGCTCCAAGACGAAAACATCAAGAACCATCAGGTATTTGTTGCGACCACTGACAACAGTGAAACGAATATCCTCGCTTGTATGGCAGCCCGTCGCCTCGGTGTTCAGAAGACCATCGCTATGGTGGAGAATCTCGACTATATCGACTTTGCCGAAAGCCTCGATATCGGTTCTATCATTAACAAGCGAACCTTTGCCGCCGGGCAGATTTACCGAATGATGCTTCGTTCAGACATTGAAACAGTAAAGGCCCTCAACATTGCTGCTGCCGAAGTTGCAGTTTACAAGGTCAAGGAAACTTCCGCCATTGCCTCAAAGAGCGTGAAGGACCTCGGTCTTCCCGCATACGCCAACTTCGCCGGTCTTGTTCGTCGTGGCAAGGGCTACCTCGTCAATGGTTCCACCGTCTTCCTTCCCGACGACACCGTTGTTGTGTTCTGTCTCGAAGGCTATCTCAAAAAACTCGAACGCTTCTTTAAATAATCTACAACAAAGTAGGTAAAAGAATCATGATTAATCTACGAATAATAGCGAAAGCCCTCGGCGGATTGATTCTTCTGGAAGCATTCCTCATGGGTATTTGTCTTGGCGTCAGTCTACTTTACTGTGAAGGATTGTGGCTGAGGTGGCTCATCCCTATTGCAATAACCATTGTTGTTGGAGCAATACTCTTCCTCTTCGGACGTAATGCCCAACGAAATTTCGGCCGGCGCGATGGTTATCTCGTCGTCAGCAGTACCTGGATCATCTTCTCACTGTTCGGAATGCTGCCATTCCTATCAACAGAGTGTACCGACCGCGTATCGATAGCCTTCTTTGAGACGATGTCAGGATTCTCGACGACAGGAGCCTCAGCCTTCGAGGACATCGATGCCCTCCCCCACTCCATTCTCTTCTGGCGTTCTCTGACGCACTGGATCGGAGGTATGGGAATCATCTTCTTCACCCTCGCCGTTCTTCCAGCATTAGGAATTGGTGAACAGAAACTATTTGCAGCAGAAGCCACAGGTATTCGCATCGGCAAACTCCATCCAAAGATTTCAACAACCGCCCACTGGCTTTGGAGCCTCTACTTCCTCCTGACTGGAAGTTGCATCACAGCCTACTATTTTTGCGGTATGAATATCTTCGACGCCATAAACCATGGTCTTTCAACCATCGCCACGGGCGGTTTCTCCACACATACCGACTCCATTGGCTATTTCCATTCGCCGCTTATCGAGTATGTCTCCGTTCTCTTTATGTGGTTGGCATCCTGCAACTTCACGCTGCTCTATCTTCTCCTCATCAAACGGCGCTTCAAACAGGTTTTCCACGATAACGAACTTCGTTTCTACCTTTGGCTTACCTTTGGTTCCGTGGTTGTTATCACCATCGCCCTCTTCTTTACCCACAGTTCTGGCGCCAGCCTTTCCCTCCATGAGCATGCACTCGTAGGTTGGAAGGGATTTGAAGAAAGTTTCCGTGCTGCTCTTTTCAATGTAGTATCGTTACAAACCACAACAGGTTTTACCAACGATGACTTCATGCTATGGCCGAAGATCTGCTGGCTCACTATTACCATCATCTCCGTTATCGGTGCCTGTTCTGGTAGTACAAGCGGTGGCGTCAAGGTTGTCCGTATCGTCATTGCTCTCAAACTCATCTGGAGCGAATTCAAACAAATTCTCCATCCCCGAGCAGTTCTGCCTGTACGCTTGAATGACAGCGTTATCGAGCGCCCGGTGATCCATGCCGTCATCGCCTACACATTTTTATATATAATATTAGTAGTAGGTGGAACAGGTATAATGATTCTTCTTCACCTTCCTGTTCTCGATGCTATGGGCCTCGCCATTTCCTCCTTCTCAAACATCGGTCCCACTGTAGGTCACGATATTGGTCCTTTAACCTCATGGGGAGGGCTTTCAGCTCCCATCCTATGGCTCAACTCATTCCTGATGTTAGCGGGTCGTCTTGAAGTCTTCTCCCTTCTTCTTCCCCTCGTCCCCGCCTTCTGGAGAGACCACTAAACAAGTTCGCCCCCGTGCACTAAGCAATGTGCACGGGGGCGAAAACTATTTTATCCGTTCGGAATTACTTTACAATGTACTTCTTGCCATTGATGATATAAAGACCTGCGGGAAGATTCTTCACACCGTTGAGACGGATACCAGAGATTGAATAGATACCATTCTCAACGCGGTTGTTAATTACACTTACAGTATTAATACCATCGATGCTGGAAGCAGTAATCTTACCATTAGCACGAAGAGTTGCATCACCAGTAGCAGTGGTTTCAGGCATTGCAGCGAAGTAACCAGTGTTAGCAGCAACATATTCGCCAGCCTCAGAGGTGAGGACCTTAGAGTGGTTGTCGTTGAAGATACCAGAACCTTCGGGGAGTTCTACAGTGTCGAGGATACCACAGAGACCGTTATGTTCCTTAGCAACGAAGGTAGGAGCAAGAGTGCTGAAGTTTGCACCTTCGGGCATGAAGAAGAGAGCAGCAGTGTCATCCTTCACAGGAATGTAGATATAAGCTTGACCAGCCTCGAGAGTACCGGTAGCGAGAGCCAACTGGATGTTGAAGTCAGCGTCCTGACCGATAACGGTATAGAATGCACCTGCATCACCGTCAACATAAGTATCCATGTCCACGGTGAAGGTATAAGCCTGAGCAGCCTTAGGATAGTCAACATCGAAGAGAAGACCACCATCATTCATTGCTGCATTAACAGTTGCGGCTTCCTGAGGAACAAATTCAAAGGCGCTGTTGTCACGGCCAGTAGCGCTGTTCCACTGACAGATAACATTAGAACCGGGACGAGCATTTACATAGATATAAGTACCATTGGCAGCATCAGCAGCATCGAGGAGGAGATTGAAGCAACCAGGTTCCTTTGCGAACTGGATACCGAATACATAAGGTTCGGTGCCAAGGGTTACAACTTCATCAGCAGGCTTTGAATACGGATGGAGATACTTGCCAGTGTAAAGGTTCTTGTAGGTATAACCACCTTCAACCTTTTCAACCTGCCAGTAGATACCGGGACGGAGAGCAGCATTAGCTTCGTCTTCGTAGATAACATTGCCTTCACTGTCCTTGTTATCGGTAGCAACACGACCACGGATAGCAACGTTGTCATATTCGGAAGAAGATACAGCACAGATGGAAGCACCTTCGAGACTGAGGTTAGAAGACTTGCTCTTAATAACATAGAGACCAGTTGCGGGAACATGGAGAGCAGCATTGAAAGCGTCGAGAGCAGCATTGAGGGCAGCAAGAGCACTGTTGATTTCCTCAACGGTCATAACTTCCTTAGTATCACTTTCTGCTTGTGCGATTGCCTTATTGAGGGCATCGATAGCACCTTCGCTATAGTAACCGAGACCATCACCTTCTTCTGCACTTTCAGCGAGAGCCTTAGCCTCATTTACGAGGTCAGTGACGCGGGTAGGATCGGGATAGTGTTGGCGGAAGGCTTCGTAAGCAGCCTTGAGCTTGTCTAGGGTTTCCTGAGAAGCAGCACCGTCTTCAATTTCTTCTTCAGCGAGAGCAATAGCCTCACGGAGAGCAGCAACGATGTCTTCGGGGATAGCGTTGATGAGAGAATTCTCAAGATCGAGAACTGAACGGTATACGCGGAACTCACCAGCATACATATAAGCATTGGAATTGCTTACGCGGCTGGTACCAACGAGACGGAAATACTTGTAAGGCTTGTCGAAGTTTACACCTGCAACACCAGTGTCATTGGTCTTTTCTGCTGTATACTTGTACTTAAAGGTACCGGAAGCAACCTTGGTCCAAACAGTTTCCCAACCATTGAGATTGTCATTACCTTCTTCATCGGGAACATTAACGATATCGAGATTAGCCTCGTCATCTGTAGCATAGATATCGAAGTTGAGGGGAGCACCATTGTCGGGGCTGCTGCAGTTACGCTTCACCCACTTGAGGAGCAATGAACTTTCTTCTTCGTCAATGGTGAACTGAAGATAATGGTCGCCATCGTAAGATGAACTCCACCAAGAGTGCCAGAATGTACTTGCGTTACCATCGAAGAGGTCTTCGAGAGAACCTTCAGAACTTTCTGTTGCTTCAGAAGCCATCTGGTCAGCACTGGTTACAAGACCGTCGAGTTCCATACTACCACTGTTAGCATATTCGCTCTTGGTACCGTCTGCATTGTAAGCAGAATAAGAATAGCTGTTATTGATAGCATCCTGAGCGGTAGCAACGAGTTCCTTCATTTCGTTGAGACGCTTGGGAGCATCGAGGTTAGACTTGAGAGCCTGAACTTCGTCTTCGGTAAGAGTAACCACCTTCCAGCAGGAACCACCAACGCGCCAGTCCCATGCAACAACATCGGTCTTAGAGGTTTCGCAGTGGAGACCAGAGTAGTCTGCAGGATAACGGCTATCTTCAGAAGCAACGGTGAGTTCGGGAGAATAGAAGCTGAACCAACCGGGGAAGTTGGGGTTAGCAGCAATCGTGAAGTCTACCTGAGGAGTGTCGTGCATGACAACAGGGCTATAGGTAGCGGGGTCCTTACCGATATAACGATCGGTTTCGATATTCTGGAAATAGTAAAGGTCATTACCGAACTTATCCTGATTACCGCTCTTGAAAGCATGCCATACATACTTAGCAGTTTCGTAAGCACCCTTGTCAAGGGTATCAAGGTAGAAGTCAGCAACATCACCAGCCTGACAGCTCCAACGAAGATTCTTGTCGCTCATTGAAATAACAGAACCATCGTAGATAGCACCATCGTCATAGCCCGAACCATTACGGCCAAAGGGATAAGAAGAACCTACCCAGTCAGGGTTGTGGGGACGCATTGAATAAAGAATGTAATAACCTTCAGAAAGACCGACACCACTATTCTGGAATGCTTCGAGAGCGGGCAGCAACTTAGAAGCGAGGTCATCCATTTCTTCGTCGGTAGCACCAGCACCTTCAGATTCATAGATTTCCATTGCGCGGTTCCACATAGTCATAAAGGCATCGTAGAGTTCCTGGCTGTATTCACCAGCACCCGTACCAAGGCTGTATGCACTGAGATCAAGACTTGCAGGGTCCATATCAGTCATCTCATTCATGATTGCAATGAGACTTTCGTAAGCGCTCTGGATTTCTGCGGGATAAAGAACCCAGCAGTTAGAAGCGTAAGAGGTTGCCTTGCTGGCAGAACCAGTAGTACCAGAAGAGAGACCACACAGATAAACGTAGGTAGTCCAGGGAGAATCGGGATCAACACCTTCTGCACTAGCAATGACGAGACCATTGTCAACATCGCAATAGGTTGCAGTGGAGAGATCAAGGGGTTCCTCGTTCTCCATCGCTTCATGACGATAAGCCTCCATACCAGTGTAGTCGTTATCGTCATCAGAATACTCGAAATCGCTTTCATAAACGATAGGAGCCTTTACGGTAACCTTCCATGCTCGGTCGACGGCATTTCCGTAGAAATTCACCTGACCAGGAGCGTAAAGGTAAGTACCATCATAGCGCTGTACATAGTAAACAGTGCTACCGTCGGGAGTTGTCTCACCTGTTGCGATAAACTTGTAAAGGTTTTCGGTGGTGAGATTGGCACTCGTTGAATGGATTTCACCATAGAGGAAAGAAGAGGAGCCCTCAAGAGCAGCCTGTCCTCCCTGAAGGCAATACCAAGTGTCAGCCTGAATGTTCGTTTCTTCAGCAGGACTGGTAAAGTCATACGTCCAATAACGAGCTTCTGCTGTCATTGCGCTAGCTGCCATCAAGGTACCAGCGGCAAGAATTGAGTACAAATGCTTCATTAGTTATTAAGGATAAGTTGAACAAAAATAATGTCAAAGGTTATAGTATTGGATGTAAAAATACACCAAAAATTGCATTGAACCAAACCAAATACACAAAAATTCTTAAAATATTC
>DCHS01000041.1:50054-51876 GCA_002314875.1 Prevotellaceae bacterium UBA1746 | reverse complement strand
ATGTCAACGGTAAGAAGGCCACTCCGCTCCGTTGGTCGTACAGCAGCAATGGTTCCGGCGACGGCATGAACAGCATGTACTGCAACTCAACGGCATGGTGGACAGACGCTTATATGATGCTCGGTTTCGGTCGTCATCAGTGTGCTGCCATCAATGGTATCATCGATGATGTCAAGTTCTTCAACCGTACCCTCAGCGATACAGAGGTTGAGAGCGTGATGAACAGTCAGGAGCTTGAGAATGGCCAGCCCAAGGCGGTATGGACTTTCGAAAATGAAGCCGGCAGCGACAACTGGTTCACCAACGAAGCTGGTTCTGGAAAAGTCAAGTCTGCACGTGCAGAAATGGTTTCTGGTGCTGGCGAAGGCCAGGGTACCTACAAGGCCCTCGATCCTCAGTATATGTCTGGTAGCCCCTATTCTCCCGGTGAAGCTTACACCGTTATCACCCAGCCTTCATGGAGTGCTTCCAAGGGCGTGCTGACAACGGCAGAAGGTACCGACCAGGCTGGTAGCGCTACCGTTTCCTACGCCCGCGGAGGAACTTACAATGTGAAGCTTACCCTTGAAAATGCTTATGGTAAGGACACTAAGGCCTTGAAGGTCATCGTCGTAGACAATTCTGATGGAATTGAACGCATCACCCGTGACGAACTCAAGACTTACACCATCGATAAGGATGTATTTGTAGAGTTCAGCGATGAAGGCAGCTATGACATCATGCTTTGTGACCTCAAGGGTATGACCATTGCCCACGGCACCAAGCAGGTACTCGCCGGTGACAAGGTTCATGTCCGCGTATCATCTGCAGGAACCTACATCCTCAAGGTGGTGAAGGACGGCAAGGTCGTTCGTTCTGCCAAGTTACTCTGTAAATAAAATTTACCGCCTATGATTCTAAAATAGGCTGGAAACAATAAACGAAAAGAACCCCGGAAGACTGACTTCCGGGGTTCTTTCATTTATGGCGTCCCAATCATTTGCCGCTTTTGTGCCTAAACGTATATAATCTCCTAATTTTTATTCCCTTTATTTTGGGTCACGCTCGCATTGATCTCCCACCAATCGAAGTCGAAGAGCTCGTCGTCGCCACCACGGAAAAGGATGAAGACATCGTGCTTGCCGGTGGGGGGTGTCTTGATGGTTACGGTACGGATGGTTTCGCCATTGACATTGGCAAAACTGACGGTGGCGAGGGAAGTTCCGCCGAGCCAGTCGAGATAGAAGTCCACGGTGCCGGGATGCTTCAGGTTGCGGATGGCGCAGGTGAGTTCCTTGGCAGTAGCGCTGCTGAAGTCCACCTCCCGAAGTCTTATCCAGTCACCATTGTGGATGGAGGTGACGACATGTTCCTCTCCGGGCTGACGGTCGAATTTTACACCATAGCTTGTAGCCATCGTCTCCCCTTCAACGCGCTGGAAAGGATGGATGGTTCCTACGGGCCTGACGCCTTCCTTCGTGAAAGGAATCATGGGCAGTGTGCCGTCAGCATTGAAGGAAAATTCCTCGATGCAGGTTGCACGACGGAAACCGCCGCCGTTGGTGAGGGCTCCGTTGTGGTAGAACATATAGTCATGGCCTTTGTAGGAGATATTTCCACCATGAATGGTAAAGCTGTTCTCCGCCTCGTCCATACAGCGTCCGCGGTAGGTCCACGGACCGTCGATGGTGGGAGCGGTGGAGTAGGCCATATGTTCGGGAACACCGCCGGAAGCATAGACGGCATAGTAGATGCCATTGCGCTTGGTCACCCATGGACCTTCCTCATATTGCGTCATCATACGCTCCTTGCCGATGCTCCAGTCCATCTTTGACTGCAGGGG
>DCHS01000041.1:12009-49913 GCA_002314875.1 Prevotellaceae bacterium UBA1746 | reverse complement strand
TAGGGGGTGCCGTCGTCATCGATGAAGACCGTAGGATCGATGAAGCCTCCTCCGACAGCCAGAGGGCCGCCGATGGCATCGCGCCAGGGACCAGTGGGCTTGTCGGCCACAGCGACTGCCAGCGCTTCACCTCCTTCCGCGGTATTGCAGCAGAGATACCAGTACCATTTGCCGTTCCGTTCCACAGCCTGTTGGGCCCAGGCACGGTCGCCCTGGGCAGCCCAGGGGAAAGTGGCCGTGGAGACCTGTGTTCCGAGATAGGTCCAGTTGACCATGTCCTCCGTGCTGAAGAGCATCCAGTCTTTCATCTTGAAATACATGGCATCGTCTTCGTCGTGGTCAGCGAAGAGATACACCTTGCCATCGTGGACATAGGGTGCAGGGTCGGGGGTGTAAACCGCGCTGATGACCGGGTTCTGGGCGTATGCATTCCAAGTGCCGAGGAGCGCCACCGCTGCAAAGGAAAGTTTTCGGGAGATTTTCATGGGATGAATGATTACTCAAGTTTCGGGAGTTCTTATTTATCAATAAGTTAGGAACGTCGGAACTTAAAATGATTATATTTCCGTGCAAAGGTACAAAATATTTTCTTTCCGCTTAACAAAAGCCCCGGATGTTGTACATATTTTTTATACTGCCAAAAAATGTGCAGTCCATGGTTGGTGGGCTGCACATTTAATATTATTATAGCCTGACTGTAGCAGGGTAGGGATTAGTCTTCTTCCCAGATGGATTCGGAGGTGGTGCGGTCGGTTGACCAACCACCTTCATCGGTGTTTCCTTCACCAACCTTGATGGAAGTAAGCAAGAGAGCTTCTTCTGCCATTACGTCAACGATGACGATTTCGGGAGTAGTATATTGCTTTTTCATTTTCTTTTCTTTCTTTTAAAGGGTGAATGATTACTTCTGAATATACTTCTTACCGTTTGCAATGTAAAGCTGACCGCTGACGGGAGTTGCAACACGACGGCCCTGGAGGTCATAAACTACGCTGTTGCTGCCAGTCTGGATGTTTTCAATTGCGGTGAGGTTGCCGAAACGGATAGCCATACCGTTAGAAGCTGCGGGGAGGTTTGCCTGGGGGATGTAACCCTTGTGAGCACTGAGAGTAAGAACACTGGTGTGCCAGAAGCCAACTTCATCGTTGTACTTACCGAGAACATAGTCATCGGCAGTGATTTCTTTTTCGAAATAGGTACCAGCCATGATGTTATTGGTAACAGCGTCAGGAGCATCGTCGGTGAGGGTGAGTTTTGCGGTACCGCCAGTGCTTACCAGAAGAACAGCCTCGCCTGCGGGGATGACATTTGCCTTCTCAACACCGAGGTAATCCTCACTGAGACGGCTGGTGACATAATATGCTTCGGTATTATTGGCATCGGTCTTCAGGGCGAAGGGATAGCATGCCGTTGCATAGTAATTGGAACCAACTTTGTGCATGGTAACATCAACAGAGATAACTTCCTCGAGGTAGAACTTGAGAGCAGTGTTCGGATCTGTGGAATCAGAAGCAGAACCTACGGGATTAGCACCATCGTAAGTCTTGTTGGTGTAGATTGCATTATAGTTGGTAGAGGGAGAATCAGTATTCTTTTCAAGACCGATGTAGCCCCTGCCCTTATCAGATACGTTTCCGTCTACAGTACCGGGCTGGTACATATAGAAACTGTTCTCTTCGGCGAGAATTACGGTCCAGTTATAAGCAACATCATATGCCTTGGAATCCCACTTGTCATAACCGAGGTACTTTTCCGTCTCAATATCCTGGAGTGACCATTCGGGGCCATATTCATTTGCAACATTGGGAGCGAAGACAAACATGGAAGCATTTGCTTTAGTTGTAAGAGAGAGCGGAGTAGGCGTTCCGCTCGTAGGATTCTCCGGATTGGTAGAAGCCAGCTTCATGTAGCAGTTGGTGACACCATCCGTAGTATACACGCGCCATTTGCGATTACCAAGGAGATTGGTCATGGGAACGGTAATGGTTTTGGTGGCGTCGGAAACAGTCTGAGTGCCCTGTGTCCAACCGAACCATCCCATAACGGCAGCAGTGGGCTCTGTGCCATCAGCAAATTCCTTGGTAGTAGTGTAAAGTACGGACTCATCAGCTGCGTTAACATAGTTGATGGTGTAGGAAGTTGTGGGGGTAGGAGGAGTTGTAGTTGTTACCACTTCGAGGGTCCAGAATTCTTTGTTGTTTGCAATCCAACCAAGAATCCTGTAAACGTCAGTAGTGTAGGTTGAACCATCTTCGAAAAGATAGTTTCTGGGATCACTGCTGCCACTTGTGTAGAAACAGTATTCACCGTCAACAGCTGTTGTTCTACCAGAAGGAGAGGTCTGACCCATAGCGAAATAGAAGGGGGTAGAAGTCATTGCATGCTCTGTATTACCAGTAATTTCCTGGATGTAGGTATCGGTTCCCACATTCTTCAGAGCAATTGTGGCTCCATCAGCAACAAGCTGCCACTTCTGGAGGTCACTGCTCTCATCGAGAGTTGTTGCTGCAGGTTTGTAGGAAGTACCAACATTGTAAGCAGTAAGGTAATGGTTGGTAGCTACATTCTTCAGACGATAGGTTTCGCTGAGATTGAAGTTTACGGTAACAGTGATGTCGAACGTCTTCTCAACAAGTTCTGCATCAGTAGCAGAAACAGTGCCCGAGGGACCTTCACTTTTAATGGTACAACCAACTAAGCCGGCTTCAGGATAGGCGTCGCCTGCCTTAAGATAACTGATGCTGGTTCCTACTGGAGTTTTGTCAGCAAGTTGATAGTTATAAACAACCTTAACATAGGGAATCTTTGTGAAATAGGGACTATTACTTGTGCCCTTGTCAGCATAAGCCTTTGCATTTTCCGCGATTGCATCGAATCCAATCAATTTTGTGTTGTCTTGGGAAAGTGTGAGGCCACTGGTACCTTCGCTTACATACCATACCTTGTCGGTAGTACTTGAATAAACAGACCATTTTGCACAATCGAGGTATTCTCCACTCTGGGTGCTAGTGATAGTAAATCCAGTACCGCTGGTTTCAAAGAGAACAACACTGGGAGTTTCTGACAACACTACTTGCTTGAAGAGAGCGCTCATGTCAGATGATTTAAAGGTCGTTGTTTGATCCATGTTCAGATAAAGGCTTTCATCTGCCTTACTCTGTAAAGCATAAGCCTTACCGGAAACAACGTCTGCCCAAGTACTGGTGAAAGCACTTGTCAGTACCATGAAGAATAGTAAAATTCTTTTCATAAGTTGAAGTTTATCATGTATTTATAATTTGTTCTCACTGGGAATCAGGGCGGGTAATGGGCTCCCGCTGTATCCTGAAGTTGATTTTTATCGTGCAAAAGTAACAAAAAGTTTCTTTTATCTATGATAAAAATGAAAAAAAGTCAAGAAAAACTGTAAAAAATGTGGAAAAATGTTAATATTTTGGCATCATTTACAGAAAAAACACATTTTTTCGGGGTAAAAACGAAAAGCGGCCACCAGCATTTCTGCCCGTGACCGCTTCACTTATGAAGAAGAAAATTTACTGTTAGTATTATTTCAACTCAATACCGGAGACACTGTAGCGCCTGCCGTTTCTGAGAATGACTAGCTGGCCGTTCTCGAGGTATTTGCAACTGCGGGAAATAGACGGAGAACCGTTGTCAACGACCCTTTCAATTGATGAGGGAACTTCCTCGGAGAAAGAGAGATTGCGATAGACAACCTCGCGTTCCGTGATGTTCTTCTGACTTACCACATAGGCTGAAGGCTTCATCTTGCAGATGCCGAACTCTATGCCAGGTTCGAGGGAAGGAATACCGTAACGGCTGATCTTGAGATTCGTTGCTCCGGCACCCTGATTGTCAACACTGGTGAAATTGCAGATCCAACGGCTGTAGTCAGCAGTCTTCTCGATACGCTGGGCATTGATGAGGATATTCGAAGGATCATCTTCAAGTTTAACATATGAAACGCCAAAGTCCTCGGTATCAGGGAGGAAATTGGTCAGTACATCCTCATTGTCGATGGTCTTCCTGGTCATCATCCAAGTGACGGGCACCCACTCGTCTCCTACCAGTTTCTCGGCAGTAACGTAGAGTTTCTTCGGGAAGTCAAAGGTGATGGGACGAGGCTCAGCCTCAGGATCTTCCTCCACATCGAAGGCAATCACGCCGTCAACCTCCGTGATGTTCCGGAGGACGACCGGACTGGGATATCCGTCGTAGGAAAGCAGACAGGCAAAGTCGTAGTCGTTGTCGAGTTCGGTGACACTGCGTGTGCCGGGGAAGGAGTCAAAATCAGTATCTTCGACACCCGTGAGGGGAGTTCCCTGAGTTCCGCAGGCACGTACCAGACGGAGGCAGGCACGGGCACTGGCATTCACATAGTTATATTCCCACAACTGGGGCACCACGCTGTCAACACGCCATACCAGCATGCCATGGCCGGGGAGGTTCTTGTCCCACTTGTCCTTCTGGCGGTTCTCCATGAAGAAACTGACATGCTGCTGGAAGTTGCGGATGAGGCAGGCATCGTGGCTTATCACAGACGACTGCATGGTGACATGCTGACCGCCCATATCGGTGATATCCAGCGGTTCAACAAAGCCTGCGGCATGCTTCTCGAACGAACTGTAGCCACAGGGTGTGCGGTTGAAATCGTCGCTGTAGCAACCTGCCGACATCACATCCCATGCTACGGGTTCCTCCTGCATGCCACCCGTGGTATCGTAGTGATCCTGATAACCCAGCACGTGGCTGAACTCATGGACAATAACACCGATACCGTCGGGCATCACATCCTGATCCTGCTGCCATCCGAAAATCTCGGCGGAGCACGCAAAGCGTCCAGGCTTCACGCCGTTAGGCTTGAAGTTCTTATCGGCAAACGTGTAGTCGCTCCATTCGCCGGCATGGGGCCAGATCAGACGCTCGTCATTGCCCTCATAATGAGAAGCATAACCGGCATAGATGATATAGACCATATCCATCTCGCCGTCGCCGTCGGAGTCATAGTTGCTGAAATCAACGGTCTCTGCAGCCTTTCGGAGAACCTTGTCCAACAAAACGTAGGTTTTCTCGACTCCATTAATATAATATTGCGAGCAATCTATCTCAAGGGGACCAACGACATCAAATTCCGGGTCGAAGGCACCGTTACTATTGTCATAGAAATAGTCGCGGACACTACCCGTGTATTTCTGGGGGCCATAGACAGGGTCCTGATCGCTGGTGAACCCGATGGAGTTCATCATCTTCTGGTAGAAGTCAAGAGCCTTCTCGTTTCCCCTGCTGAACTTGCGGTCGTAGAAATTGACCAAAAGGACCAGACCTCGGTAGTTCGCACCGGCATAGTTCTTTTTGGCCATCGTCTTCAGGGGCTTCAGTTGCTGGGGAACCTTGGCAGCCTGTTTCACACCGCCTTCTACAGGACGATAGAAACCGTCGGCTTCCTTTCTGACCACAGTACCGTCGTCAGTGACGAGCCAGTGCTTATACTCGTTGCCACGGCCATAGACCGTAATGGTCGTACCGTCAGGCTGCACGATCTTGCGACCTTTGGGATAAGCCGGCGCTGCAAAAACCGCTGCATGACAGACAAGGCAGAACAACAGAAAAACAACTATTTTTTTCATTTTGAACTCTTTGTTACGGAAGTTCCTAACTTGTTGGTTTTTTCCAAATTCTTGATTAAGAAAAAACTACAGAAACTGGAGTTACTTGGTAACCTGACCGTTTAAGTTGAACTTCTGACCGTCCTTGATGATCACGATGCGGTTGTTCTCGAGCATCTTGCCTTCGCGAGGAGTCTTGGCGGTATCAACGCTATGGATGCCATCGGGATCGAAGTTGTACCAGGCGATGTCAGACTTTGCAACCTCACCGTTCTTCTTGTGGATGGTCTGCACACCGACGAAGGTAATGCCTTCCTTGTAGAAGAAGATGTTGTGGGTGGCACCATTCTTGATGTCAAAGTCGTAGTCATCCATGTAAAGATAAGGTACGTCAACCATGTTTTCAGGAATCAAATCGAATTCGTCAGTGGTGAATTCGTAAGGAGTTGTAGCATCATTCATAAAGACATTGTAGTACAGTTCCTCCTTGTTGATGTAAACATCGTTCTCGTCAACAGGTGAAATGTGGAGGGAGAGTTCGCCCCACCAACCAGTGGTCTCCACGGGTTCGAACTTGAGGACAGAAGGCTTGGCAGGCTTGGCAAGTTTGTCCTCATAAGCCTTAGTGCTGAAATCGCAATACATACCACTTCTTTCGATGCTCTCCTCAGAACGGCTGAACACCATGGCCTGCTTCTTTTCTGGATCAGAAATCACATTGCCGTTCTCGTATTTACAGACATATGCGGAAATTTCCGGGGTGGAGGTTGTCCACTCTCCGTAGCCTTCTTCTTCATCCCAAAGGTCAAAGGTATAACTGTAGGTGCAGGGAACGAACCACTGGTGGCAGTCAATTTCTTCATTTACACCAACATACTGCTTGAGGAAAGTAACGGTGCCGGCTGTGCGGTCGATGCTGCCCTTAATCCAGTTCTTGCCATCGATAGGATTGAGGAGGTAGTAATCGTCACCGACCTCAGCGTACTTGGTCAGCATGGCATTGCGGATATTGCACTTACCCTGGGTGCTGAAATAATCATAGGCAAAACTGCCTTCCTTAACTTCTGCACCTTCGGGGAGAACGGTGGGTTCCAAGGTAACAGGCTTCACGGTGATACAACCGTCGCCATAACCTGCCCAGCCGCCGGTGGCATTGGTAAGACCGATGATTTCATAAGGATAGGTAAAACCTTCTCTGGTCACTCTTTCCTGGTTCTTCTGCTGAAGGACGCCGTCCTGGTAGGTGAAATAGACATCAGTCACATAGTTGCCGTCAGCATCTTTCTCGAGGGCCCAAGTGAAGCCATCGTTAACCTCAGTAAGCACAAGGCGGGTAGCATAATAAACATAAACTTTAGCGCCACCGTCATAGACATAGGCAGCCTGTGCGGTATGGCAGACATATTCACCATAGTGCTCGCTGGCCTGGTCGGTGACGGGGTCAAGCTTCAGATAGCTGACATATTCAAGAGAAGCACAGGGCTGCTTGAGATAGATGCAGCCGTCGTCGCCGAGGACGTATTCGCCGTTGAAACTGCCATTCCAACCACCATCAACGTATCCGTTGGAATAGAAATAGGAGAAACAGGAACGGACGGCATTGGTTACAACGGTTCCCTGGGGAGCCTCGGTAATAACCTCATCCACGGTGATTGGCAATGTCTGTGCATTTGCCGATGCAACAGCCATAAGAACCATTGCGATCAAGGAGTATAACTTTTTCATATTTAGTGGTTTTTATTATTTATTAGGAATTACATGCCGGGCTTTCAGCCCTATTTCAACTCTCCACGTCTTATTTCAACTCTCCACCGGCTGTATTGTAACGCTTGCCGTTGCTGAGGATAACGATGCGGCCGTATTCAAAAGTCTTCAGGCTGTTCTGGGGCTCTGCAGTGCGTACCTCACGGATTGCAACGGGTGAAAGTGCACGAGGATAGGCAACACCGTCTCCCCATTCAGGATCATACTTTGCCACAGCACTTTCCCAGCTCATCTTCACGGTTTCATACTCCCAATCGAAATTTAAAATCACTGCGTCGAAGTCCTCGCCTTCTGCGGGGAGGTCGCCGATGAGACAGGCAAGAATACTAAAGTGCTCATCCATATAAGCTGCCGCAGCATCCTGTGTCACGCCGGGATAGAAGTCTTCTGGAACAGCGGTCATTTCAGAGGTGATGATTGTCCACTCGTATTCGGCTGGAGTAGCTTCGATCTTGCAGGGGTAGTATGCGAAACCATTATCAACAGCACCAGTCCAGGTAACGCTTGTTTCAACTATTTCGAAATCAGCATTAAGGGCAATTGCTGAGAATTCTCCGCCTTCTTCAGGAATATTTCCATAGAGCGCCATTTCAGCAGACCAATGGGAATCCATATATTCCTGAGCAGCTTCCTTGGTCACACCTTCGAAGAAATTCTCGGGCACTTCCGTCATGGTACTACTAACCTTTGCCCATTTATAATCCACGCCTTCGACGGGGGTCTGAGCATAAGCAACGACTGCCACTAGGGCAGCAAAAAACAGTGTAAAGATTCTGTTCATACTTTGTGATAATCTAATAATTTAGCTTTGCGGTAAAATATTTTTGGTGCAAAATTATTAAATCCCCTTTTTTTTCTCTCTTTTTTTTGCTTATATAGATTCAATACGAATGTTAAAAAGTGTTTCATTATCTCCAATTTGAAATAAACTGAGTAACTTTGTGCTATGAAAACTCAACTTCGATACATATTTCTTGCAGCCATAATCGCCATACTGACTATCGTGGGC
The DNA here is from genome assembly GCA_002314875.1 of Prevotellaceae bacterium UBA1746. Classification (GTDB taxonomy): domain Bacteria; phylum Bacteroidota; class Bacteroidia; order Bacteroidales; family Bacteroidaceae; genus Alloprevotella. The sequence goes on along the minus strand of DCHS01000041.1, from coordinate 41,534 downwards.
TATCAGAGTTATTGGCTCACCGATATTTACCGCACGCTGGAGGCAAATCTTCAGCGTGATACCAACGAGGCGATGCGTGCTGCGGACTTCGATGAGATTGTCCGGCGCGTGGAAATGCTGAAGGATGAAAACATCGGGGGAAGACTGCAGGTGAAGGTGGGACCCAATGAGAGTCGCGACAGCGTGGAAGTCAACCAGAACTATGACAAGAATTATACCGAGAAACCTGAAGGTAAAAAACAGGATGTCGCTCAGGAACAACAGGTTGAACAGAGTGAAGCCCCCCAGGATAATCCGCTGAGATTCGATGACTTTGCCAATGCACTCCGTACGGAGCAGGATGTGATCAATGTCGGTCTGCAGATGCAGCGCGGTATCCACATGGGCCTTGACCAACTCAAACCCATCGATGAGAAATACTATGACGAAGTTCTCGAACGCCGTCTGGATTCGCTGGGCATTATGGGCAAACGCAAACTGCTCCATGTCCGTTATGCTGCCACTGATACTCTTCGCAGTAATCCCCAGCTGCTCTTTGAGAGCAAGGATATAAATATTAGTAAGGTGGACACGTTCCGCTTTGTGATTGATCCCGAGGGAACAGAGGAGTACATCTTGCTCCAGGAGAAGAGCATCTTCATCTGGCCGTCGCAACTTTATTCACCGATTCTGTTGTCAGTCGTCACTCTGCTGGTGCTGATGATTGCTATCTGGTACTTCATCCGGATGCTCCGCAATCTCTGGACGCTCGACGAGATGAAGACCGATTTCACCAACAACATCACCCACGAACTGAAGACACCCATCGCAGTAGCCTACGCTGCAGATGATGCTTTGCTCAATTTTGATGCCTCCAGCGATCCCACGCGACTGAAGAAATATCTTACCGTGATTCAGGAACAGCTTGCAACGCTTAGCGAACTCGTGGAGCAGATTCTTTCGGCAAGCATGGAGCGCAGGAAGAATATGAGTCTGGAGATTGACGACCAGAATGTGAGCGAGGTGGTGGAAAGGGTTGTCGCCAACCAGCGTTTCAAATGTACGAAGCCGTTCAATGTCAGCGTCGATATTCCTTCCTCGCTCACGGTAAAGGCGGATCATCTGCATTTCAAGAACATCATCAACAATCTGGTGGACAATGCCATAAAGTATTCCGGAGACAGTGTTACGCTCGACATCAAGGCACAGGCTACAGCAGACGGACATGTTGAGATATCGTTCAAAGACAACGGTATAGGAATTTCCAGCGAACAGCAGCGCTTCATCTTCGACCGCTTCTACCGCGTGCCTCACGGTAACCTGCACGATGTGAAGGGCTACGGTCTGGGACTCTATTATGTAAAAAATATGATGCAGAAATTCGGAGGCTCGGTTTCGCTGAAGAGTGAACTCGGCAAGGGAAGCAAATTCAAACTGATTTTCAATGGATAGAATAAAAATCCTGCTCGTAGAGGACGAAGCCACGCTGGCGATGATTCTTCAGGATACGCTACAGGGCGAAGGTTTCGATGTCACTGTGGCCAACGATGGTGTGGAGGGACTTCGCATGATGGCTGAAATCCATCCTGATATCGTTGTGGCAGACATCATGATGCCCGTTATGGACGGTTTTGACATGGTTCGCAGAATACGCCAGTCAGACCCTGAGACACCTGTGCTGTTCCTGACTGCCCGCTCGTCGGTCGATGATGTCGTTGAAGGCTTCAACATCGGTGCCAATGACTATCTCCGCAAACCGTTCAGTATGCGTGAACTCATCGCAAGGGTTCAGGCCTTGCTGCGAAGAGCAAATCCGAAGATGGCAGATGCTGAGGCTGACAATAAATCCAGTGTCATCTTCATAGGACGCTATAACCTTGATACAAAAACGCAGCTCCTGACCATAGGAAATGAACAGGAACTGCTTTCTCACCGCGAGACAGAGATTCTGCGGATGCTTGCCAACCATGTGAACGAGGTTGTGAGTCTTGAGGACATCCTCACCGGACTCTGGGGCGACTTCACCCCCTACAATGCCCACAGCCTCCAGGTTTTTATCACCAAGCTTCGCCACAAACTCGCTGAGGACGAGAATATTAGAATCATCAATGTCCGCGGCATAGGTTACAAACTTATCTATTAATCAGGGCTATTTCGCTATTGTCAGAGGACAAATAGGGTGAGATAGCCGCTCGTGCTGTTCGTACCAAATGGGTGTTATCTGTCCCAATAATTTGGAGGAAAAGAGTTTTTTGCTGTATCTTTGCACCATCAAAACATTGACACCCACACGAAAGCATAAAAACTTTCACACACGATAATAATAATAAATATGAATAGCATGAAAAATTTATTCTTAGTAGCAGCAGCAGTGGCAATGACCCTGTTCTGCGCATGTAGCGAAACCGTTAACTACGGTCCGAAAATTGAAAAGAGCGTTGAAGTTGAAAACTTTTCTTCACTGGATATGAAGGGCGTGGCAAATATTGAATTCAAGAGTTCTGACACTTGCAGCGTATATATTTCTGGTGACAGCCTCCTCGTTGTCGGAACAGACATCAAGGTGGAAGATGGCGTCCTCAAGATTGCTCAGCAGAAGAATCTCAAGGTGAACGGCCAAAAGCCTGAGCTCACCATCATCATTAACGCTCCGACCCTCCAGAAACTCAATCTCGAAGGCGTGGGCTCCTTCACCTGCATCGATACGCTCCGCACGGACGGCTTTATGGAGATTGATCTCGGTGGTGTTGGCGAATATAACCTCTCTGCAGCATGTCAGAAACTTGACTGCGACATCGACGGCGTAGGTTCCTTTACCTTAAATGTTGATGTGGACACCCTGAACCTCGAAGGTGACGGTGTCGGCGAGATCACCGTTAACGGCCGCGCTGGCGTCCTTAACAAGAAGTGCCACGGCATCGGCGCCATGAACGATAATACGAAGAGATAAAACCGGAACTGCCGGATTCTCCGGAAATTCCGGAACCTCCGGACAAAATATCAGCGAGCACGGAAGACCGTGCTCGCTGATGTTGTTTATAAGCGCCTGCCATTGTTAGCGGCCGTCGAGGCGGTGGCGGCGGCTATCCTTGTAGATGATGACGGTGGGGCCTTCGAGGTACTTGCCGTCATTATGTTTTTCAGAGGTAGTGACGGGAGTGATGCCGTCGGGCTCCTCGACAATATTGAAGCTCTTCCAGGGAGTGACGGTCTTGTATTTGTCGGCTGTTCCGTAGGGAACATGGAGGTTGATCTTATTAAGGGGATTCGAGAAAGTTCCCATGAAGATATTCTCCTTGAAGCTGCGCGGGGTTCCCGTCCAGTGAACATAGAGGTCACGGAGACTCTGGGCCCAGATAGCGCCTTCAGAAATGGTGGTCACCGTGTTCGGAAGATCGAGAGTGACAAGGGGATTCGACTGTAAGGCACATGTTCCGAGCGTCGTGAAACCCTTGGGAAGGACGAGGCTGGTAAGCTGTGAGTTGTTGAAGGCCCATCCGCCGATGGTCTTGAGGCCGGAACCTTCTGCAAAGGTAATCTCGGTGAGACCTGTCATGGAGATAGCACCATAGGCGATGTTACTGACATTCTTGCCCACATAGAGCGTACGGAGATCCGTGCTGCCCTCGAAGGCACTCTCTTCAATCTTGGCAACATTGTAGGTCACACCGTCGTAGGTGATATTGTCGGGAATAACCACATCACCGGAGTAGCTCGCCTTCTTGGCATTCTTATAGACGACGGAGGCCTTCTTCGTCGATTTTGTGAGGGTATAGAAAATGTGGTCCACCTCCACCTTGCCTTCGTCGAGGGGGTCGAGGACATCGCCGTTGCTCATTGTCACCTTGCCGTTTTCCACAAGAACATTGATATGGTCTTGACGAAGATCGGCAAAGTGGAAGCGTTCCCAGACACCACCGTCGAGACGGGCAACAGGATAGAGGCTGTAGACGCCGTCCCTGGGAGTGAGGCTCAGCGAGAGTCCTTCCTTGACACAACCATCACTGACCATCATTGGGGTATCGTAGCTGAGAGTCTGATTTTCATCCTCCAGCGCCAGCGATACTTCAATGTTTTTCTTGTGCTCATAGTCGCCATAGCAAGCGGCATAGAGTTCGCCACTGATGTCACCGTCGACAAGGGTGAAGTCTTTCTGGGAGTAGAGGGAAAGTTTTCCCGTTCCTCCTGCGTTGGGCTTGAGGTTATAGTAATAATGGGGCTCGGTGTCGTAGCCAGTGGCGGTAATGAGGTAGTAACCGTCGGCATTGCCGTTCCAACCGAAATTATAGTGGAAATAGCCCTTATCGTCAAAGCCGTCCATGATGAACTCGTGGGCGCCGTTCGGTCCGCTGGCACCGACGAGGATGGGGTGGCCCTGAAGGAGGTCATCGCAGAAGATGGCTTCAGCTTCTTCAATGTTGCAGCCGCTAAGGGGGAGATATTTGATGTCGCGGTCATAGTCAAGATTCTCGATGAGGCCTTGGATATTGACATCGGAACCTGTGGCAACGGGGTCGTAATGAGCCTGGTTGATGACGCCGAGGTCGAACATCAGCTGAGCGACGGAACTCTTGGCGCCTTCGCTCGCCGTACGCATATCTGCACTCATCAGGTCCCAGAGATAGCGGTGGCTGTCGAGATCGCTGGTGAGTTCCTCGTTGCCTTCGCGCCAAAGGTAGGAAACGGTTCCCTTGGGCTGCTCGGGCCATTGGTAGAAGTTGAGGACCTGTGCCATGGCGGTCTGTACGCAACCGGTGAGGCAGCGTGAACCGTTAAGGAGGGGGCAGTAGTTGTTGTAGGGTGCAGACTGGCCCCAGATGGTTTGGACGAGCTGAGGCTGGGTGGCCTCCACGCGAGCGGCGGTCTTCCGGCGCACGGGGACGGTACCTATAGATGGCGATGCTTCATCATTGAGAACCAATGACGTCTTGATGCCGGCTGAGAAGCGGTCGAGGGTGGCGGTAAAGGCCTCGGGGAGGTGTGCGCTGTCGAGGCGGCCGTCGAGGGAGTAACCGAGGACGTGGTGGCGTACTTGCCCGCTGGCACTGACGATGGCCCATTTGTTCTCCGTGACGCTAGTATATATATAGAGGAGTGGGGTATCGCCGTCCATTTCTGTGCGGAGGAGTTCTACGGCTGGGGTGTCGAGCCACTGGCGCGCGATGGTTTCTGCTACAGCAGGGGTAATCTCCTGAGCCCACGATGCACTGCCTCCAAAAAGGAGGAAAGAGAGGGCTGTCAGTGCGAGTGTTTTCTTGCTTTTCATGGTGATTTCTTCGTTTCGAGCGCAAAGTTAGTCATTTACTGCGAGACAGCAAAGGAAAACACCGGAAACTCTCGGAATACTCTCGGGGCGAGATACGCCCCGAGCTGCACGACGGGGACTCTCCGGAATCACCGGAACCTCCGGACTCTTCGGAATCACCGGAACCTCCGGACCCTCCGGAAACACCGGAACCTCCGGAATTATAAAAAAAAACAGCGATTTTCTTTGCCGTTTCAGAAAAAGGCGGTACTTTTGCATCGCTAACCAAAATTAAGGTCGTAATAACCTAAATTACGGCATCATATCTGTTTGATCACTAAGAAAAATTCTTAAAACTATTATTATGAAATGCTTTTTTAAGAACGAGAAGTCGTTCGGCGAAATGGTAAGTGACTTGTTCAAACTTATCATTGCACAATTGTGTACAAAGAAATTCTGGTTTGAACTCTTTGTCATGACAGCCGGTATGTTTGTGGCTGCCGTTGCTGTGTATTTCTTCTTGATTCCCAGCAAACTGATTATCGGCTCCATTACGGGTCTCTCTCTTGTTTGTGCGAAGATTCTGCCCATCATGTCCGTGGGTACCTACATCTTCATTATCAACGGCATTCTCCTCGTTCTTTCGTTCATACTCATTGGCAATGAGTTCGGTATCAAGACGGTCTATACCGCGCTCATCTTAGGCCCTATGGTGGACTTGCTCGGCAAGCTCTATCCTATCACGGAGTCCATCTTTGCGCAGCATATCGCCGGGACGGACCAGGTCATCACGAACCCGTGGTTTGACCTCATTACCTTCGTGTTGGTGCTCAGCGCTTCACAGTCCATCCTCTTCAGTATCAACGCTTCGACGGGTGGTCTGGATATCTTGGCAAAGATTATCAACAAATACTTGCACGTCAGTCTTGGAACTTCTGTGACCATCGGTGGCGGACTTATCTGCTGCACGGCATTTGCCATCAATCCTCCTGCGCTCGTGATTATCGGCTTGATCGGTACCTGGGTGAACGGTGCGATTGTCAACTACTTTATGGCGGGTATGAACTCGAAGATCCGTGTGCATGTCATTACCGATGACCACGAGAAACTGCTCAATTTCATCCTTAACGATGTGAAGCGCGGTGTGACCATCCACGAGGTGACGGGTGCCTACGAGAATGTGAAGCGCGTACAGTTGGAAACCATCGTAACGGAAGATGACCTCTCCAAGATCATCGACTTCATGCATAATGAGGACATCAAGAGCTTCATGTCCTGCGATACCGTCTCCGCCGTCTATGGCATTTGGAACAAGAAGAGCCTCCTAACGCTCACGGAGCACTAAAATAATGACATGCGAAAGTACTTGCTTTTGTTGTTAGTGCTTGCGATGCCTGGCGCGGTGAAGGCGCAGGATGAAGCACTCATTAAGCATAATCTCCCTGTACACCTGAAGTTTGAGGCGCGCGGGGAGTACGACCACGAGGCTGTCGAAGGCGAGACGGTGCACGAGAACACGGGGCTGCGCGGCTATATCCTTGATGTGAAACTCGAGGGCGATATCAGCAGACATTTTTCCTATAAATACCGTCAGCGCCTGAATATGATGAACAAAAACAGCTCGTTCTTCGATAGCGTGGACTGGCTGTATCTGCAGTGGGCGCCAACGAAGAACTTCAGTCTGATGGCGGGAAAATGGGTGGTCCTGACGGGTAGTTGGGAATGCGAGCCGCCACCTGTTGATATCTTCCAGGTGAGCGAGTTTGCCATGAATCGCCCGGCTTACCAATGGGGCTTGGTGGGAAATCTCACGACCAATGACAAGCGCTCGACGGTGATGTTGCAGTTTGCACAGAGCCCTTACCGCGATCTATACCAGACTACCACGGGAAAGGGAGCGCAGATGTTTGCCTACAGTGCCGTCTGGGACGGAAATTACGGTCCCTACCATGCACTCTGGTCTGTAAACTTTGACGAGTATGAACCTGGGAAGTTCCAGAATTTGCTCGCGCTCGGCAACCGTATCAACCTCGGTGAACACGTGCAGTGTGACATCGACTTTATGAACCGCTATGCGCCCGACCAGTCATTCTTTCTAAAGGACTGGTCCATCGCAGGAAAGCTCTCCTATATGCCTAACAAGCGTGTGAAAGTCTGGGCAAGAGCGAGCTACGATGGCAACAAGTCCGGAACGGACCACGACAAGGCGCTGCTCGACGGAACGTCGCTCACGCGAGTCGGCGGTGGCATCGAGTACTACCCGCTGAAGAACGACCAGCTGCGATTGCACGGCCACTACTCCTATACTTTCGGTGAGAACATGAACCCCAATGGTGTGCTGAAAAGCGACCACTCGCAGCTCAGCCTCGGAGTCACCTGGATCATGAAGGTGCTGTAAGGAGCTACCGGAAAATCCGGAACTGCCGGAAAAACCGGAACTGCCGGAACTACCGGAAAACAAAAACGCCGCTCTGATGAGAGCGGCGCTTTTTTTATTTCTTGAGGAGGAGATTTTCCAGGGTGGTGACATCGTCGAGAGTGAGGGTGTCATCATGATCGTAGTCGTAATCCTTGGCCTCTGGTGAGAGAGCGGGAGACTTGGAGGAGGACTGAGGAGTGAGGAGATGATCGATGAGACGAGCCATCTCTACAATGCTGTAGCCATCTTTCCAACGGGCGTAGAGCGTCGTGTTGTGAGCATAAGTGCTGACGGAAGGAATCGCTTCGCCAAGCGAATTGAAAACCTGATTGCCACCTTCAGCAACGTCGTAATAGCCCATAAAACGGAAACCATCACGAACAGGAATGGTAACATCTTCCATGCGCACGCCGTAATAAGCGTTAGTGCTTGTGCTGCCTGTTCCACCATTGTTCTCTAAGGAGAGAGTAGCGATGACGAGATCGGGATAGACGGTGGTATGTGCAGGAATGCGGTTGCCGCCAATGCTCAGGTCCGGATCGTTGTTGGGAGCCGTCATCTTGTAGAGCGTGCCATGGCCACCATGATTGCCACAAGCACCACCAGTACTGCCTTCGCCTCCTGTCATCATATTCGTCTGTCTGCCCGATTTGGAACCCGTCGTCTGGCGTTCGCCTTCGAGAGAGCCCTTTCCATTACCACCATTGGAACCGATGCAGTTGTAGTCAGCCATTGACAATGTTGAATAAGCAAAGCCACCGTAAGCACCGCTACCACCACCGCCGCCGCCGAAGCCGCCGCCACCGATGGCATAAGCGTTGACCGCACCAGAACCACCAGTACCGCCAGCGCCACCGCCGCCGACGAAGTATTTCTTGCCGTCAGAGAGAGACAGGCTTGCATTTTTGCCAGATACGGAGGAATAAGTGCCAACAGACATCAAGGAGCCACGGTAAGCCTCAACGGTCACAGTACCCATGACATAAACCTTGCCCATAGCCTGACCGTCACCGCCGTTAAAGCCGTTGGTACCCCGCTGAACAGCAACGGAAGTCGTGCTGGGAATGGGGAGAGAGGTAACGGAAGTAGCGCAAGTACCGCCATCACCGCCAAGACCTCCACGACCGCCTATGGCAGCGCCGGCGCCGTATCCACCGATACCGCCACCGCCGCCTTTTCCGGCATAGCGGATATTGTTGCGAATGTCAGCATCCGCACCGTCGTTGCCGTTGTAACCAATCAGTGCATAACCAGAGAAAGCCTCGAGGGTGCCTTCGCCGGTAATGATCAGCGTTGCATTTTCCGGTACGCAGATACCACAGAACCGATTGCCACCAGCGACTGAAAGGGTTACGCCCTTGGGGATATAGAGGGTGACCGTACCGCGAGCGGGGAGGACCAGGCCATCGACATAACCGTTGGAGGCAATCTCGACATCATTGCTGACCGTATAGATGGTGCCATCGGTCAGCTTCGTGCCGGGGACTGTGGGAAGTTCTGCCTCAATGCCCTCCGCTGATGCTGCCAGACAGGCCAGCAGCATCAGAAAAAGAGCGAAAGAAGACTTGATTATTTTTTTCATAATTATTTCTTAACTACCTTCTTGCCGTTGGAGATGTAAACACCGGGAACAGTAGCGCGGGCAACGCGGATACCGCTGGTGGTGTAGATCTCTTCAGCATCGGAATCATCAGAGATGCCGTTGATACCGGTAGCATCGAGAGAGAATACATAAGGAGCAGAAGGCTTGCCATAACGATCGCCATCAGCGAAGGAAAGCATATCTGAGAGTTCGTAGGTCTGAGCCTCATCGCCATGACCAACAACGGCACGGAAGGAAATATCTTCAAGATCGTTACCATGAACAACCATGTAGATGAGGTGAGAACCATCTTCGTCAATGCTGGTCTTGTAACCACGAACTTCACCCTTAGCATCGAGAGCGTAGAGCGAACAGTCAGCGAGCGCCTTGCCGTTGTTTTCAACTACAGCAACAACTACCATCGTACCCGTGTATTCAGAGTAGTCGTAAGAAGTAGCGGGAGCAGAAGCGCCAGGAGCAGCAGGAGCCTTCATGATAACAGACTTGCTGCCATTCACAGAAACAGAAGCAGAAGAGGGATAAGTGAATCCCTTAGCAGCGCCTGTATTCTTGTAGAAGTAACCGACACCCGGAGTGATACCAGAGAGTGTACCGTCCCAAGCACCTTCGCTGAAGATAGCCACCTTATCCTTGCTCTTGACCACATCATCATTTTGAGGATGCATGCTGGCGAGAGCCTGAGTAAGTGTCATTTCGTTGGTGACATTAGCACCCAGCCAGTTCCAACCATTATGGATAGGAATCTCCTGTCTCTGTTCAGACATGGGGAGACCGACCTTGACGATGGGGAAGGCATTATTTGAGTTCACCTTGTACATCGTACCATTCTTGATGGTCTTGAGGTCACCATACCAAGCACCGTCTTCGTAAACAGCAACCTGGTCTTCGTTAACCACTTCGTTGAACTGGTTCCAACCATATTCCTCTTCGACAGCAGTGTTGTCGAATACCTTTTCGGTAGCAGCGCCTTCGCCATCCAAAAGAACGTTGAAGGAAATCCAGCTCCATCCGTATGCGATAGGAACTTTCTGTTCAATCTTGTTGGTAGGATACCACTCGAACGGTTGCTTCATACTACCAACTACTGAGTCAGGAACGAAGCCAACCTCGTGAGGACAATACACGTCAGGATGGATGGTACCCGTACTTGCATCGTAGTAACGGAATCGGAGCGGAGTTTCTTGTTTCTCGTTTCCGTAAATCGTCATCACGATATAGTAAGCATCATAACGGGGGTAGTAAGCAGGCTGAGCCACACCAACGCAATTGTCTTTCGCATCGAAGGCCGCGATAATGCTGTTGGGATTTTCCTGAACAACATTAGCCTTTACAACCACACCATAGATATTCATAGAGTTCTTGTAAGAAGAACCATTGACAGCCCATTCAGGAACATCCTTCATTACGACGATGTTGTAAGGCAACTTGTGGCTGATGCCATTGCTTTCAACAAGGTAGATGTTACCTGCGTGTGTACCGATGCCGATATTGTCCTTGATGACAAAGTCGAATGAGAATTCTTCGTTAGCACCCAAGACACCGCTGGTAGCAGAGGGTTCCATCCAATCGGGACAACCGCTCAAGGTCCAGTTCTGCTCGTTACCGGTATTGTTGCGAACAGCAGCGAAGGTATGAACATCAGAAGCATCGTAAGTCTTGTCAATCATAGCAGAGATGCCCTGGTTGAGCCATTCAACGAAGCGATGATCAACGGTGAATGACCATGCGACGGTTTCAGCCACGTTACCAGCCTTATCCTTCACATTCTTCACCTTAGCAAAGAGTTTGCAACCTTCAATCTTAGCGGGATCTTCCGTAATGTCGAGGAGAACCTTGCGTTCGCTCGTCACGAGATTGAACTTCACGTCTCTGAGAACAGGAGCATCCTTCTGCTGAGGAGCAATTTCCGTGCTGAGGAGGTTGTCAGCGTTAACCTTGACAGCAGCATTGCCCTCACCGGTCCAGATGGTCATGTCGGGAGTATTCTCAACAACACCCATGTTCTTGAGTGTGCCGGACATTACGAGCTGATTGCCATCGCCGAGAGTGCTTTCTTCCATCGGGTAGTAACCGCCGACTTCGCTGCTTTCAGCATTCAGACGAACATAGCGGGAATCGCTGATGATGTCAGAAGAGTAGTAACCCTTCCAGATACGAACATCGTCGAAATAACCTGCGAAATTCTTACCGAGGGTGAGATCCTGATCAAGGTTGGCAACCTTGGAAGCCGACATCTGCGTCATTCTTTCACCGTCGAGATAAATCACGGCGTTAGCGTTCTGGCTCTTGCGAACCTGCATAGAGATATGGTGCCACTTTTCATCACGCAAGTCATCGGTGGTGATGCTTTCAGAATCAATGTTGCCAATGGAGTTGCTCTTGAAAGTAAGGCTACCGTCAGTACCGGAAATGCAAACGCTGGTCTTGTCGTTGCCAAGGCTGAAGATTTCAGCATCTTCGGTATTGTTCTTGTCAGCACGGAACCACATCTGAACGAGGTAGTCGGTGTTATCGTCAGAACCCACCATTGCAGCGTTAACCAATGCGTAGTTTTCCTTGTCGAGGCGGAGAGCGTAGTTTTCGCTCTGCAAAGCCCAAGAGTTAGCGTCAGAAAGAACGAGGTTGTATGCACTAACCTTTTCTTCAGCAATCGTGCCGTGACCATCAGTAAACGGCCAGTAAGCAACGAGGTGCGTGGTGAACTGGTTCTTTTCTGCCCACTTTTCACTGTTGGCAACTTCCCATGAGCGAGAAGTATCCCAAACAGTGACATCATGCATGTAACCCTTGAAACTGCGACCAAAGTAGATGTTTGCACTGGTATTGAAGCTTTCAAAAATCTCAGCGTTATTGATGAGTTTGATTACTGCGTTGTCCTTGGTCGTTGCGCAAGTAACATTCAGACGAGCCTCATCAGGATTATCACGGTTGAGGTTCATGGAGAGGAATACCCAGTCGTTGAGCGGCATATCCACATCGCTCATGACAGTCTGGTTACCGATGTGAGCGTAGAGTTTACCCTCATCGATACCAAATGCCATATTGTTGTTTTCAGTACCGAGAGCCATGAGGTTACCATCAGATTCAGCCTTTACCCACATGTCAACGGTCATGCTGCCTTCAGAAGCGTAGACATTGGCTTCAGAGCGAGCATAGTTGGAACCGTCGAACTTCAAGGAAACAGGATGCTGCTGCTTGTTTACCACTTCATTGGTTTCAGCAAGGAGGGTTACATCACCGTTGATCAGACTGAGCTCAGAAGCAACGATGTCTTCGTTAAAGTTAACGGAAACCTCACTATTATAAGAATAGGTGCCGTTAGCAGGAGAGAAGTTACCCATCTGGAGGGGTTCCTGGACATCCTTTGTCAGAACGAGTTCATCGCTGTATCCGTAGAGCGTTTCAGTACCATACTGGTTCACAGCGTAAGCACGGAAATAGTATGTGTTGTCAGGGAACGAAAGCGCATCGTCCATGTTGAGGATATATTCGACACTTGCATCCGTAATCACTTCACCATCGGTTTCGGTGTCAAGTTTACTGCAGCGCCACTTCGCCTCGCTGATTTCGTGCCAGTTCACATCACCTTCAGGACGGTACTGGATACCGATGTGGCGGATGCTTTCAAGGCTGAGATCGTAGTCAGAAACCGTGAAACGAACCTTCTTGTCGGATTCGCCGTTGAGGATGGGATGATCCATAGCAAGACTGATGTCGCTTGCCCCGGGAACGAAGCTAACATGTACTGTTTGAACACAGTTGTTAACAGGGTAGGGACCACGGGGGTCGCTCTGACTAGTGTCCACCAATACGAATTTAAGGTCACAGTCACGTGCATCCATGTCAAGACAACGCACTTCAACCATAAGATCCACAGGTTTGCCAGGGGTGAGGTACAAGTTCGTACCACCAATGAACGCACCACCGTTAATCTTCACATCGCAACCGCCGTCATTACCATCAGGCAAGAAGCGGAAGAGGAACAGACCTGTACAACCGGTGGGAGATTCGTTGGCGACTTGCAGATGGAACTGCGCAGGACGATTGGTAGGAACATTGACTCTTGTGTCACCGTCCTTGCAATAAATCTTAGGCACATAGTTCTTCTGGGTTTCCGCCATGATTTCCGTACCCGGCTTGTAGTACTTCGTTACACGCTGGGGTTCCCAGTTACCACTGGTCTGACCGCCACGGGTGACAAAGATGCGAGAGAATTTATCCGGAGCCTTGAAGCAGTCAATAGAGAGCGCGTTCTCTGTTCCACCTACATTGAGATTATAAGAGAAGGTCTCTGAATGGCCGTCAGTAACATCATCATTCCAATCTACAGAATTAGAACTGTGAATGTTGATGGTATGTGAACCTACAATACCGAAGAAACCCTTCTTGATGGTCCAGTCTGTTTCGAGTAACTCTTTCTGCTGGTCAATATCGATCTTCGTGGTGTCATTGCTCGTTGTGTAAGCATAGGACATACCACCACCAGAAGAAACGGAATAGTTATCAACGAGATACTCACCGCGGTTGTTGATACACTTCACCTTCGCTTCCTCATTCTGGGCGATGTATGACTGCCAGCGTTTGATCTGCTGATTGTAGTGGTTAACACTATCAATAGGTTGAGCGTTCTTCGCTAAAAGTTCCTTTCTGGGAGGTATAGCGATATAAGCGTCTTCCTCACCAAAACGAGAATTATCCTTCTCCACCTTAGAAACATAGCGGTAATAAGGCTTATCGTTAACTTCAGAAGAACCCATGGGGAGAATCATCTGATTACGGAGCTGCTTAAAGTTAGGAATAAGGGTTTCCTCAATGTAGTATTCCGTGTAAGCAAAGTAAGTACCGATGGATTCACCAAGAGTCATTACTTCTTTACAACCGATTTCAAATTCACCGCTCTCATTCTTGTAAATCTGCACATCCTGCGCTTCACCAAAGAGGAAGTTGGTACCATGACCTATATAAAGGTCTGCAGGAGTTCCGTCGAAACTGTTGTTGCTGGAAGTACTGATGGCAGCATTGGTGGTGTAAGTAGTCTTGTAGTTATGGCCATTGGTCCAGGTATGGTCAATAGTCGCATGGACATCACCTTCAATCCATGTCTCAATTTTCTTGATCATAATAGCACCTGGAACGCCGACAACGCCTTCCCAAGATTCATGACCTGTCCTGAATTTAACCTTGTCACCGCCACCTAGATTCCAAGTAACGGTTCTCTTATTATTAGTGGTGTGTGAAGTACCCTTTGACCAGGTCATACTTGATGCGCTGCCGGGAGGGTCACGAAGGATCATGGCCAGTTTGTCAGGACCTGCGGTAACAAAGTTTGAACCGTTGGTCTTTTGACCAAGAACATAGCCTTGGAACAGACCATCTTTTAATCCGGGAGCCTTCCATTTGTAGTTGACACCTGCCACACTGTAGGTGACATTCCAGTTAAGGGTGTATGGTGCGGAAACACGTGGGTAACCGGTTTCAAAAGCATAGACACCGCAACCGTTCTCGTCGAGGGATAGTTTGCCGTCGACGACTTTCACAAGTTCACCGGTCTCTACCTTGATGTAATTGTCAGATGACATTTCGTTGGAGAAGGTAACAATGACACTGTCGAGAGGAACCTTATCCACCTTGATATTGGTCTTGTCATCATAGTTGGTGTACATCTCGTAACCGCGAACGTCATATTCATAACGCTTCAACTGATCTGCAAAGACAGGATAACCGAACTTGTACTTAGGAACACCATTTTCTATGGTAACAAGTCGGATCTCGATACTATCTTCAGCATGCATTGTTTCGCCCTTTTCGTTGAGGATGTCCTTTTCGGCAATGAAATAAGCGATGGTATCACCGTAGGCAACATTGAGGCTTGCATCATTGAAACCACGCTGAACGATATCGAGAGAGGGAGTTGAATGATATGCCTTGTTGTACTTCTTGTTATATTGGAAGTTAAGCACATCCTTCTGTGTTGTCAGAGAATCGGTGTAATAAATGAGCGGGTCTGTCATGTCAAGCGTTTCAACAACGCCAGACTGAAGCAAAGAGATACTTTCGTTAGAAGGAATCTTGATGCTTTCTACAGTATAATTTACAGGAGGAAGCTTAACCGCAAATTCACCAGAAGACATATCGGTCTTGATGGTGATGGTATTGCTCTTCGTGCCAGCACCGATAGTTGCCTGGCTATTGACAAAGTCTGAAGGACAGTTCAAAATAACCTCTTCTTCGTTGTCAACAAATTCCACATGGGCACCGTTGACCTCCTGACGAGCGTTCAACTTGGCATTGGCGGTCAAAGTGATGACAGCCTGACCGATATTGTTGACAGAAGAGTCAAAACCTACAGGCTTCTTGTATTCATGGTCACCACCGGCGATACGACCAGCGAGAGTCACTGTGGTATTGTCCCAGAAGGTAAGACCGGTGACTTCACGATCGAAGAGATGTTTTTGACCAGCAGCGGCGGGATAACGACCGCCATTGCTGAAGGTGTGGCCTTCCATATCCATGGTAATGGCATGCATACCAATGGGAACATTGATTTCGAACTTACCGTTGGTGTCCGTGGTGATGATGGCGTTGTCACGAGTAGCGGCAGAACCGTCAACGAGGATGCTAGCACCTTCAACGGGGTAGTTGGTACCTTCGTAATAAACAACACCGCTTACGGGGAAGGAACTCTTGTCCTTGAAGTCTGTACCATTGAATACGGTAGCAGCCTTGGAGAAATAGCGGGTTACGCTTGCGGGTTCAAAATCGTGGATGCCCTTGTTAGGGATCACGCGGTAGGTGCTACCACCATTGAAGTAGGGGATACCGTTAATGGTGTAGTTACCATTTTCATCCGTCAGCGCACGGAGCGCGAGGAGATTTTCACTGGGGAGGACACCAGACTGCAACAGGCTGTTTCCAATACGGATACGAGCATGGTTGTTGTTGGGGTCACCTGCTGTCAGTGAGTAGTCATAAACTTCTTCCTGTACATCAAGACCTTCGTCCATAGGCCAGTAAGCCACGAGCTTGGGTTCCTTACCGGAAAGCATGTGGTCATAGTAACTCATGACTTCGCGTTCGCTAAGGCACTTCGTACCAAAAACACGGATATCATCAAGGTAGCCCTTGAAACCAACGGCCTTCTCTGTATTGTAGGAACCACCGAAACAGATACCGTTTGTTTTAGCGAGATCCATGGTGAGACCTTCAACAGTAGCAGTCTGGACAATAGGATTGTCGATATCACCGGAATCATTGATCGCGTAAATCTTGAGTGTGCCGTTGTTGTAGGCTAAGGTCAGACTGGTATATTCTTTGATGGGGAGCGTTACTCCGGATACGAGATGTTGGGCATTACCATCCATCACATAAAGGGTATATCGGTCTTTGTCCGCAACATACTGACTCGTACAGAATTTAAAATTACCAATCTCAAGGATTTCTGCATACTTGTTGTTATCCTCTTGAGGATTAATAAAGAACTGAGTCGTCCACTGTTTCTCGAAGTATTTCTGAATCTTTGCGTTGGTAGTTTCCCAAACGAGACCACCATCCTTGCCATCAACACGAAGGGCATAGGTCTTGATGTCCTCACCGTCTTCAGAAACAGGCTTGAGAGTGACGCGTACACTGTCAACAGCCGTACCGCCTTCGAAAGTTACGGTACCGGAAACCTGACCAGAGTGGGTGGGGAAACCATAGTCTGTAATCATCTCGAGACCAAAGCGCTTTGTGGGATCACTGGTCATGGGAGTCCATGATTCAACCTTGTACTCGTAGAACACGCCGTTTGTAGCGTTCTGGTCGGTGAAGGTATAGTTGGTGGCAGTACCTGCACAGGTGTAGAGTTCTGTCCACTCATCCTGTGAATCAGCTTCCTGTGCACCGCAACCGCGACGGCAGACACGATACTGGGTATTTCGATCGCCAACTTGTTCAACGCTCCACTTCAAACGAACACTTCCGTCGTAAATACCCTTGGTCGCATCCATTGTAAGGAATTTGGTGTGCTTATCACTCGTTGCACCGATAGGATCACCGCTGGTGAAGTTCGTACCCATGATGTCTTTGATGCCTACATAGTAATAATAGGTCCTGGTAACATCAGTAAACTCTTCACTCCAGGAATATTTGGACTGACCCAATACTGCATCTTGATGTGCTACGACATTATAGATAGAGTCTTCATCCGTGCTGCGATAAATATCGAAGGTCTTGTTGTTGACACCGATAGCGGGAGTTTCCCATTTAAGGGTAACCTTGTTGTTCGCAATTTCGGTAAGGAGATTAATCTTGAATTCACGGTTAAACGCAGCGCTTTCTACTTCTGAAAGATCGTCTGCATAGAAATTAGTTTCGAAATTGTCATTTTCCAGCGAACCTTGAGCTTTGATCCATTCGTCAGGAACAAAGGAAATACGATATTTATAAGCTAATTCATATTCAAGCCTTTCGTCACTGGGAACTTGCAGGCTATAGTTCTGGTCTTTACCATTGCAGTTGATAATCTTGAGGACATCCCAGTTATTACCGTCAGCAGAACGACAAATCACCCACTTACCTACGTCTCTCAGTTGATCATTATAAATATAAGTAGTCTTCCAATTGAGATTGACAGAACGTGTCCAATTATTGGTTTCGATCTGGATATTACAAGGGCGAATATAATGCGGCAAGCGAATAACATCCCAACCATCCAAAACGATGCTCTTTTTACTATAGTTTACAGCATAGGCACGAACTTTCATTTCTGTCACCTTGAAATTAGAAGGCACAGTGATATCATCTTCAAGCTGTTTTCTGCCATCGAGCTTGGTTACCTTTGTATCAAAGTTATTGTAATAAGTACTTAAACCGTTGTTATAGTAGAAATCATCTCCACTATGAGTCCATGCTTCAGGAACAGGCAGTTTATAATAACAATTCGTATTGACATGTCGAAGAACCCCTTCACCATTAGTATAGGTAGTGATCAACTTGGTGTTTGATTCCGCAGCAGCATTGAGACCAGCACGGAAAGTAGCCGAATAGGGACCTACACTTTTCACTACGGGATCACTACCTGCAATGGCATTGGCTGGCATTTTAACAGTGAATTTTTCACTGTTCGAACGAGAACTGTCACCGTTGGGAACAAAATTACACTTGAGTTCAATTTTAAATTCCTGGCCAGCATAGGCTTGATCAAATGTCAGATAAAGATTGGAGTAGTAACTACAATCATCCTTATAACTGCCTTTCCAAACGGCTGTTACAGTATAATCGTTCCTAACAGATTTACACATCGATCCAACTTGGGATGTGGAGGTGGTTTTGTTGTAACCTGTCAGACTTCCAATACAATAATCATTCACAAGGATTAAGATGTCACTATTAACATAACTATTAAAATAGTTATCGTCGTAGTAACAAAACCTAATGTGAATCGTAGGATCAGATGCTGACAAACTGCCGTCAACAAGTGTGGCGACAAATTTGTCTTCTTCATCATAGGCGAAGGCACTGGTCGTGCCCATCCAGACGAAAAGTAACAGCATCAGGACTCTCAGCATGCTCTTCCAACTCTGGAGCATGAAGGAGTGCTTTGATGTACGGTTTGTTTTCATAATGTTTGTTATTTAGTTTTGATTTTTATTATATCGTAATTTTGATATTCTCTCTCAGGGGAGTGATGTTTTCTCTCGGGGCGAATACGCCCCGATTTGCGAAACGGGGACTCTTCTTGTTTTTTTTGTAAAATGCTTTTTTATACCAAATTTCATGCAAAGTTACGCATTATATATTAAAGAGGTGTGTTAAAACGTCAAATAATGTGAAAAAACGGTCATTTTTTACGTTATGTTACAGAAAACAGACAAGAAAACTTGGGCAAATAGGTTTTCTATGTATTCCGCCGCAAAGGTACGAAAGCGGTGTCAAGCAGAACGGACAGCCTGTGAAAAGTTAGCGGACACCTTGTGAAATTCACAGGATGTCCGCATTTTTCATAAGTTGTCTCCGGAGGACCTAGATTAACTAGATTAGCTAGAATATCTATAAACCTTTTAAACCTTATAAACTTTATCACCCCTATACCCCTTATACAAAAAATCCCCGCAGAGTACTGCGGGGACTATTTACCAACAGGCCTAAGGCATTAGCCCTTGCCACCTATTTCATCTTCTCGGACAATATGGTCATCCTCATTAACGCTGGAAGCCTGAGGACAATCGAGGATCATGTAAGGAGTTCTGAGATATTCCATAAGGTCACCACTGAACATATTGACGGTGCCCAAAGCATCATGGTAGAAGTAGTCATGCTTGGAAGCGCCTAACTTCTGAATCTGAGCCTCGTAACCGACAACCTGTTTGAGTGTGGGTTGGAGTTTGTCAGCATATTCTTTCAAGACTTTGTTATAGCGAGTTAACTGCTCGAGGTTCCAAGCTGAGATGATGCGGTTCTCTTCCTGACGGATTTCCTTGTACCAAGAAGGGTAGCGCTCTGCTGTATCGCTGGCATCAGTTTTGCCAAACGCTTCCATATTAGCATCGAATTTCTCTTCTAATGCGAGAACTTTGGCGAAAGCATCGGAGGTCGTCCAAGACTTACGAATTTCACGTTTGAGTTTAGAAAGAGTGCGATCCAGTTCTGAACCTGCCATACTGTCTTCTAAATCTTCAGAAGCGCTTTCATCGCCTGCCATGGCGGCTGCGAGCAGGTTCTGAATGTTAGCAGCCTGTGTCCCAATACCAGCACCCATTTGTTCAAAGGAACCATGTTTCTTCGTGTAAAGATCCAAAATGGAATTTTTAATTTCCATAAAGGCTACCATTCCTTCTGCGCCTGTAGGCTGTGCATTCTTAAGGAGACCGAGGGAACGGGCTCTCTCTTCAGCTTTGGGATAATTTGTCTTGATATATGCTTCTACCTGACTATCAGACATTTTGGACATCTTGCGCATATCAGCAACAGGAATACCGAGTTTCTTGCCCATCACCTCAAAAGAGGCTTCTTGCATCTGAGCTTCGGTAGCTCTTTCCATAGAGATACCTTTTGCCTTGAGATTCGCCATGATCTCATTGGAGATATTCAAAAGGGCTTGATTACCCTGCTGGTTCACATTGACCTGAACATCACCAGAGGCCTGACCTTGCGCCATAGAATTTTCAAGGGAATAACGGGAAAAACCGTCGAGGACAGCGAGGGTGGAATTGTAAGAGGCCATGATCTTTTCTCTGCCTTCAGGAGTCAGGGCTTCTTCGGGCTTGAACAGACCGTGAGCAGCAGCAAAGGTTTGAGGAAAAGTCATTGCTTTCGCAGAAGCAGCATTTTCGGGATTTGAAGAAGGAAGTTTTTCGTTTGTACCGTCCACAGGAAGAAGTCCTTCTACAAAAAGGCGTCGGTTTTCTTCTGTAAAATTGTAGTGTTCATTGGCATTTGCTGACGAGGTCACTGCTGCTGCGGGTTTCGCACTGGGTTTACCGGTAATGACTTCGGTGAGTTTGCTCTCAGCCTTTTCCTTCATTTTCTTGAGGAAGGCCTGTGCATTTGCATCAGGAGTGTAGGCCGCCAAACCAAAGGCAGCAATCACAAAAATACAAAAATAGATAGTTTCTTTGTCATTTTCTCGATTATTAAGGTTAATTTTTGCAAAAATAGCATTTTTTCGCAAAACCACAAAGCAAAAACGGTAAAAACCACAAAACCACCACTCCTATATATAAAAAAAGACCTCGTTTAGAATGAACACGAAAGACACAGACGGACACGAAAACCTTGATAAATAAACTCTTTTGTGTGTTTTCGTGCCTTCTGTGGTCGAATAACTGAACACGAAAGACGCAGAAGAACACAAAAATTCAATGTGATAAGACTTTTGCGTGTTTTTGTGGTAAAACAACGAAGTTAGCAAGCGGAAATGTAACAAAACATAAAAAACAGACCAAAATTTATCGGTTTTTTATGTTTTGTGACGTGTTTATTTCTATGAAATAGTAATTTTGCAGTTCAAATCTGTAAAAATGACGAAACGCCTATTCTTAATCCTTGCCATTGTGAGTGTTTTTCTCTGCGCCTGCAACAGAGGAAAGACGGTTGTGACCAATAATACTGATACACCGTATTGTGAGGATTCTGCCATGGCTCATTTTATGAGCGAGCCGGAGCGCGCGATGGTTCTGCTTGATTCTGCGATGATTTTGAATAATCTCGAGAAATCCTGGGGAACCTATTTCAAGGCTATAGTCGCATACAACGGTTTTCAGCGGCCAGACAGTTGCCTGACCATCTGCAACGAACTCCTCGAAAACAAAGTATGGAACGAACTTAACAGCGAAGACGAACTGATTTTCCGTGTCCGTTTGTACAATCTGATGACGGCAGCAGCGTCCACCCTCGGAGACAACGAGGCGGTGGTTCAATACGCCACGGAAGGTATCAATCTGACACATGATAATGAGAACCTGAGTGGTGACGAAGCAGATTTTCTCTGCTACACAGGACTTGCGTTCTGCAAGATGAAGCAGACGGACGAAGGTCTCAAGGCATTGTACAAAGCCTTGAAACTTTCCCAAAAGCATAATAGCTGGTCTTCCGTCGTGGCATATTTCAATACCATCAAGAAACTTAACATTTCGCTGAATGCCTGCGGAAGATCAGAAGAAACCTGCAAAAATGCGCAGCAGGCCCTTCGTCGTCTGTCAGAAATCAAGCAGTCACCCAAAAGCATTACAAACATTCCGCCCGCCATTGTCAGTGATTCGACCGCGATTGATGAGTTTATCCAATATTACGAAACTCCCATCACCGCACAATTGGTCGAGGCCTATGTTCAGTTGGAGAAACTCGATTCTGCAAAGATTTGGTACAAACATTTCTGCAACACATCGGAAGCCAATAATCCTGCCGTTTCGCAAGCCATCATCCATCCCCTCATTGTCTTTGGCAACTATGCGGAAGCCAAGCAGCGCATTGCTGAGGCCAAGGCGTATGCTGGTAATGACACCATTTCGGACAATTATCTCGAACTGCTGGAACGCGAACGAATGATAGCGGAGAAAGAAGGAAGCACAGCTGAAGACAATCTCTGTCTACAGCGCATACTCGCTCTGAAAGACAGCCTTCATTCACGCGATTACGAAAAAGCCGTTGCCAATGCGTCAGTGCAGTTCAAGTTGCAGGAACACGAACTGAAATTCAAGCGCGTGCAGTCTAAGTATTTGATTGCCATCATCTTCATCCTCTTTTCAATAGCCGCTCTTCTCCTGTTCTTGGCCATTCGCCAGATTCGCAGAATGCACCAGAAGCACAGCGCTATGAGTGCAGAACTTGCTCAGGCGCAGCAGAGAATTGTGGAAATGAAGGAGAAAGAAAATACGGTGCGGACGGAAGAAAATACGTACCAGATGGAAGCGCTTTACCATCGTGCCGTCGCCATTATGGAAACCTTCAAGCCTTTCCGCAACTCCGACTACACGATCCAGCAACTCTCTGAGCAATTGGTAACCAACCGCTCGTATATTTCAAATGCCATCAACCAGTATTCGGGTTTGACCTTCCGGAACTGGCTGGCGAAATACCGCATCGAAGACGCCAAGAAACTGTTGCTTGAGGAACCATCGCTTACGATGGAGCAGATCGCCATCCGTTGCGGTTTCGACAATCGCCAGGCCCTCTACCGTCACTTCAAGAACTTCGAAAATATGACTCCTGCCGAATGGCTCGCTTCACAGAAAGAGAACGAAGAAGAAGCCATCGTCGAGGCAAATTAATCCAGAAAATAATTATTTAAAATATATAAAATGAGAAATTTATTAGTATTACTTCTGTTGGTGCTTTCCCCTTTGGCAGCATCAGCACAGTTCATCAAGGGTCACGTTGCACTTTGTGACTCCCTCGATGGTAGTTACACAACCATCTATGTGCCTGCAGTCGGTGTTACTGCTGTTGCCAATGGCGATGGTGACTATCTCGTCCGTGGTTTGACACCCGGCAAGTACGAGGTAGAGTATTCCCACCTGGGTTACCAGACACTGAAGAAGGTGGTAACCGTTGAGGACAACAAGTTCACCTATACCGATGTTGTACTCGAACTTCAGCCTGTACAGCTCTCATCAGCCTTCGTTCTTCCCAACAATCAGGATCCTGCGCAGTATATCCTGAAGAAGATGAATGAAAAGGCGGCAGCAAACAAGAAAAAGGTGGCGTTTACTGCCGATATCGCCTACGATATGGAAGGCCATAACATGGACTTTGTCGCTGGTTTCCTTCCAAAATTCTTAAAAAACACTCTTATTGCAGCTGCAAAAATGGCTGGCGTAGGTGCTGTTATTCGTACGGCTTTTGACAATACAGATTTTAAGGTTGCAGCAGGTCTTCATCGTGTATATAAAAATAAGAAAAAGACAGACTCAAACCAGCATATCATCAGCAGTAACATCGAACTCAATGCTGCACAGAAGAAGGGTTTCCAAAAAGCAGATGTTTTCCTTGAAGAAAACCTTTTTGACGATGTTTATATCACTGAAGTCCCTTGGGCCAGCAAGAAAAAGCAGAAGAAGTTCACCTATGCCGGCAGTTACGAAGAAAATGGCAAGGATGTTTTCATTCTGAAATATAGCAACGGCAAGAAGGACAATGCAGAGGTCCATATAGTCGATGGCGAATGGGGCATTCTGAAAGCAGAAATTACTAGCACAGGCAGCATTGAACGTATTAACTGCCGCAAGGTAAACGGCATCTATATGCCCGTAGGTCTCAACCATAGTATGACTGTCGATGTGCTCGATGCCAAAGAAATCGATGAATGGATTGCAAATGCCAAGAAAATGGAAGAGAACCCTGATGGAGTCAAAATGTCCATGATTGAACGCAATATGACCAAGCGTCTAATAAAGCAAATTGGCAAACTCGAACAGGCTAAAGCCAAAGGCAAGCCCATTGAAATCTCCGTTGACTTCAACTACTCCGTAAAATACGCAAAATAATCTATAAATACATCTATAAAAATATCAATGAAAAATTTTCTTTACATCCTTGCAACTATTCTCGTTGCATTTTTAGCTTTCGTCTCTGTTTCCTGTTCTAATGATGATGATGGAGGAGAAGAGCCCGTTGCAAATCCTACCACTGTAACCATCTATTACGAATACAGCGCAGACTATCTCAAGTATTTCGAGTGTGCCTACACCGTAACCGATTTCGAAGGAAATACCAACACCATCAATGTTACCCAGTCTAGTGAAAACAAGATTCAATTCCAGACTGTTGGCGCAAAGTCAAAGACAGCAAAGGTGCAGTTTGTTTCAAAGAGAAAGAGTGGTGTAGAAGCTGACGGTGCTCCCTGTAAGTTCAGCGCAAAGGGTACCATGTCAATTACTGGCGATGGCCAGCTTGAAATGCACAATTTCCCCATGTCTGGTAATGTTATTTTCACGAATGATGGAATTACCGCAGAAGCTCTCGATGTCTATGCTGACATTCTTGTAATGACTAAGACTTGCGAATTCGAATACAAGAACGGCAAAGTTGTTAGCAAGGAAAACTAATAACTCCTCTATATAATTAATACGGCCACGGAATCCCATCCGTGGCCGTATTGTTATTATAATATATATGAGGTGTGTTCCTCTTTTGGACCTCCTTATACACCTAAGAAAAGTCCACCGACGTCGATTTGGTCAATCATTTCCTCTGGTAAGGAATAGTAGCACATCGCTACAATCATTGTTGCTAATACTGTTATGCAAAGTATCATGGCAATCGGAAGTATAAAAGCTGTCAGGAAAATCTTGTACAACTTCATGCGTGTGCAGACATAGATCATGGAGAGAGCGACGAAATACACAAGACTGTAAAGAATGAATTTGAATACACTATGGTAGGCTACTGTTGCCGGGAATAAATAATACAGTAACTTCTCAAGCGTACTGAAAATCAGCGAATAGCAAGAAGCATAAAGCATCAGATGCAACGATTCTGAAAGGTTCAGCTTGTTCTTTACTCTTATTATCCAGAGGGTGAAGGGTATCGCGGGCGAAACAAGGCAGCAGAAGAAAATAACAAAGCGTTGGAAATCTCCCCTTACCCAATGTAAGAACTCGGCAAACTTCAAGACAATCTGATGATCTGCTAAAAGTTGGTAGTATTCCTCGCTAATGGGTTTCACTACATCATTTGTAATTCCAGGAACAAAGACTCTGATGGCAATGAGGACAATCATCAGCAGCAGCGGATCGACATATTCCGTACGGTAACCGGTGATGTAGTCGCGAACCATATACGCAGGCCTGTAGATGAGGTCAAAAACCGTATGCAGCAGACCTTGGTCAATCTTCGTGAATCTTCCGAAGAAATTCTTGAAAGTTTCCAGCAAGTTCAGGCGTTTTGTGGTTGCTTTCTGACGGCAATAGGGACAATAATTGCCACGGTAGGTAGTACCGCAGTTCAGACACTTGTGCTCTTCGGCTTCATCAACATTGAAACCTTGCATGTGCGAACCATCACGAAGTTTTTCGAGTAAGTCTTTCTCCATTTTAAAATTTTGTTTTTGTGCTGCAAAAATACAAAGAAATATCGAAATGGCAAGGGAATGATTTAAGAATTGGCCCTTGCGAATTATATTTTATTAAAATTAAGCCGATAAAAATAAGTTCATATCCCGAATAAAAGCAACATTTGAGGGCGTTCGGTGTTTTCGTGGTCATTTTTATGGAGTTATATTTGCTCGTTTCCTAAAAAAACACTAATTTTGTACCTTGAAAAACTATACATATCTTATGGAAATTCAAAAGACGTATAACGACGGTGTTTTGACCATTGCCATTTCTGGCAGAGTAGATGCTGCGGAAGCGGCAAAACTGCAAAAAGAATTACTGGAAATTACTGGTTCTCACGATGATGCTGAGAGCCTCGTCATCGATGCAACGGCGATGTCGTTCATCTCCAGCATGGGCCTCCGTGTGTTCCTCACCTTGAAGAAGAACCACGAGAACATGAAGATTGTCGGTGCAAATCCTGAAGTTTACAATGTATTCAAAATCACAGGATTCCACAAGATCATCACCATCGAAAAGGCGCTCCGCAACGTCAGCATCGACGGCTGCGAACTGGTCAACGGCACGAAGGATGTCTATCGTTTGACGGAAGACACCGTACTGAAGGTCTTTCCTGAGGGAACGACCAAGGCAGACGTTGACAATGAGGTCAAGATGGCGAAGGAAGTCTTTGTGCTGGGTGTTCCCACCGCAATGGCTTTTGACATCGTGATGGTCGGCGATCGTTATGGTCTGATTTACGAAAGAACAACCACCATGGAGATCAGTGCGCCGGAATTGGGCGACATGATCCGCAATCTCCATGAACAGGTGATAGAGCCCGACGGCGAATTTTCTTCGCTCCACGCCATGGTGAAGAAGCGCATCAACACGCTGGCTCCGTATCTCGGTGAAGAAGCGGTGGAAAAACTCCAGCAGATGTTGAGCGTTCTCCCCGATTCTTCTGCTTTGCTCCACGGAAAACTCCGTTTGGAATGCATCATGAAGCAGAACGAGGAAACCATCTTCACCGATATGGGCGATGCGGGTTACGGTAATCCTGTTCTTGACTTGGCACATCTTTATTCTACATTGACCGAAGAGCAGCGTGGCGAGTATTTCGATATTTTCATGGGTTCTTATTACGATATGGAATCAGAAGAGACCATTCGTCGCAACCGCGAAAATATCACCTTGCTCTCCATGATTGCTGACTTCACGCGTTTGACCCTTGACGGCGAACCGAGCGAAGCGGCGGTAGAGGCAGCAAAGAAAGATTTCCAGGAACGTGTAGCTGACCGTTGGGAAGAGATTCTCTCTCGTCTCCGTTTTAAGATGGATTTCAACGAAGAAATGCGCAAGTTGGAGCGCGACAGATTCTATCTGCGCAGCGATGTGAACATTGACTGGGTGGCCAGCCGTCTCGCAACGAACCGCCACTATGTTTCTGATTATTTCAACAAGGTGCTTCATACGACCTTCAACGAATATATCAACACGATGCGTCTCGAGTACGCCGTCCAGCTCATCCGCGAGGGCCGTACCCAGAAGTCCCAGATCTGCTACGAGGCCGGTTTCAACAACGATCACACCTTCCGCCGCCTCTTCAAGCAGAAGTATGGTTGCCTTCCCTCCCAGTATCTGGAGAATCATGAATAAGTCTTTTGTTATCGCATCTCTATGTGATTAATAATATGAGGTAGTTCTCAATGGGAACTACCTCATATTTTCTTTTCTAATGTCAATATGTTTTGCGTGGCGGTGCGTTCGTAAGTGACATTGTCCATCATCTGTTTGATGAGGAAGATGCCGAGACCACCGATGGCGCGCTCCTCCGCCGGCAAATCCGTATCCACATCATCTCCTTTCAATGTAGGGTCGAAGGGTGCACCGCTATCGATCAACCGCAGGACAAGCCTGTCGCCACTCCTATCGGCATCGAGGACAATTTCGCCCTCGGTGCCTTCTGGATATGCATAATGGACTACATTTACCAACGCCTCGTCAAGGGCCAAGTTGACCTGGAACGCCACCTCATGGGGTATTCCAAAATGCTCGGCCATCTCCTCGACAAAGGGCGCGAGAAGAGCGAGATTTTCAGGGTCATTGGTAAGTGTGAGTCGCATAAAACAGCGTTGTAAAAGAGTTAATTAATAAAATTAGATAAAAAATATGAAAAGTTTGATTTATAGCGCTTTATTCATCACCATCTGAAGGCGTATAGCGCAAGCAGAACATCGTGATATCGTCACTCTGCACTGCATCAACAGCATGGCTTTGGACATCCTGTGCAATGCAGGAAATAACATCCTGCGCAGTTGTTCCAGGTTTGCAATTTCGCAAAGTCTTGAGAAGGCGCTGATCCCCGTAGAGTTGCTGGTTCTTGTCTTCCGCTTCAGTTACACCGTCGGTATAGAGGAAGAGGGTTATACCGGGAGCCATGTGAAGCACGGACTCTTCGAAATCGAAACCGGCCATCACGCCGATAGGGATGTTGGTGGGCACGAAGTCCATGAAACGAACGCGGGTTGAATAGGCGAGTCCGGAAGCGGTGGGAACGGCATTGATGATAGGAGCATTATGACCGCAGTTACAGCAAGAGAGTTCGCCGGTTTTTAGATTCAGACAACCTATGAACATCGTCACAAACATATTCTCCTCATTGCCCTCTGTGATGGCATCGTTGAGTGCCTTAGCAATCTTTGCCGGAGCCTTTGCCACTGCCGCCGTATTGCGGAAAAGGGTGCGCGTGATGGCCATGAAAAGCGAAGCAGGAACGCCCTTGCCGGAAACATCACCGATGCAGAAATAGAAGTTGTCTCCGTCGAGGAGGAAATCGTAGAGATCACCGCCGACAGCCTTCGCCGGTGTGAGCGAAGCATGGATATCCACATCTGAACGGTCTGGGTAGGGCGGGAAAATCTTCGGTACCATCGCCATCTGAATGTTGCGGGCGATATTCAGTTCTCCTTCGATGGTGGCCTTGCTCTTTGTCGATTCTTCCAAATCCGCAATGTACTGATTCAGTGACTGTTTCATAGAAACCAGAGCGGCACGCAAATCGTACAATTCGTTGTGGTCCGTGATGACGGGGAGTTTTACATCAAAATCGCCGTGAGAAATCTGGCGGGCAGCATCGGCGAAGTTCTCGAGGGGCTTTGTGATGCGATTGATAATATAAACGCAGACAGCGAGGAGGAGGAGAATGCCAAGTATCATGATCGCCATCAGCGTCTTGAACATCTTGTCGTAGCCCTTGGCAATTTCCTGGCGCGGCACTTCGAGAGTAATGGTCCATCCTGTCTTGGGATCGGGAGCATAGTACACAAAAACCTTGTCCTCGTTAGTATTGTAGGTATCCTTTCCGCGAACGCCAGTTTTGATGGCCTCGATAATCTGCATATTGGGAGCGTAATCAGCTTTTGCAATCAGCGATTCGAGGGTTTCGTTCATGATATAATCCCGATTGGGATGGGCCACGAAACGCAAATCCTGGTCCATGACCGTCAACATGGAAGTGGGGTAGGGACGGAGGGACTGCAAAGAGTCCGCCATGACATTCAGGTTGAGATCCAAGGACAGTACGGCGTAGATCTTGCCATTCGCATCGTAGAGCGGAGTGGTGTAGGCGGTGATGATGATGGAGTCATTGGACTCAAGGAAAGGCTTGGTCCAGTGGGACTTACCGGTGTCGTGCGAAACCTTGTACCACTCCTTGCTGCGATAGTCTTTCAGGGTATCCACATCGAGAACGCTGAAGCCATCTGC
>DCHS01000041.1:0-11799 GCA_002314875.1 Prevotellaceae bacterium UBA1746 | reverse complement strand
GCACGGAGGGCATAGTCGAGTTTGGCATTCACAACAGCATCAAGGTCGTTGTGAACTTCCTGTCGGATGAAATAGATGCACACCGAAAAAACAGTTGCAAAGGTTGCTGTTGCAATGGCTAATATCCACAAACAGAGTTTTAGTTTGAACGATTCGCGAGGTTTGACTGTCATCTTATTATCTTTTATTGCGTTTTGGGCCTAAGGCAAGGCAAAGTTAGCAATAATTACTGGAATCGGCATGCAGCATCGGCATTTTTTTCGAGTTTTACCCCAGAATGCCCATTTTTGTTGCAATTACATGTAATGCGATTTGAATTCAGGTGCAAAGGTAGGGTGACATTTCCGACTTTGGCGTACGATTTGTGAAAACTTTTGGACAATTTGTGAAAATGAACACCGAAGTCATTGGAATGAACACCGAAGTCTTTGGAATTGAACACGAAAGACACAGAAGAACACAAAAACATTGATAAAACCTTTCGTGTCCTTTTGTGCTTTTTGTGGTCAAAAAAAACATAACACGAAAGACACAGAAGAACACAAAAGCGATAATAAATACTTTCGTGTAATTCTGTGCCTTTCGTGGTAAAAGAAGAAAACGTGTTATTTCACGTTGATTTTCAGACTCTTCATGGGACTTAACATCTGCTTGGCAGAGACGATGTAGTTACCCTGGGGGAGAGTAGAGAGGTCCACATGACCCGTGGAGTTGGTGTGGAGAACAGTGGCACCGCTCATATCGGTAACACGAACATCGGTGGTGGCACGGTTGCCGAAACTTACCGCCTTGCCGGCAGCAGAGTAGCGGAGGTCGAAGTCGCTGTTGATGAGCTTCGTAAGACCGGCAGCATCGTTGGGCTCATAGGTGAAAGTGAGATCGTGAGAGTAAGTGAGCTGATCGGTATTGTTGTTCATCAGATAGATGCTCTCCGTCGTACGCTTGTGGGCCTGTGAGGTAGAAGCATCAATCTTCCACTCGGGAGTGGAGGGCATGAAGATGTATTCACCAGCGACATCATTGTCGTAGAAGAAGTCATATTGTTCGTGAATGATGCCATTGCCGTCGAGAGACTGAACACGGGTGATGTCATCGCCTGTATAGGTGATTTTCTCCGTGCTGTTATGACGCTCCTCACCATTTTCATAATAGAAATAGTCGTTGGAGATCATGCGGCCCTTAGCATCATATTTATAGGTGAGATAACCGAGATCAACCCAACCGCCGGAGAAATAGTCCTGCTGACGTTCGGTGGCGCGGCTCAGCTTGCCCTCAGCATCATATTCATAGACCATCTCCATGAAGGGGTCGTTGAGGTCGTTGGGCCAATAGGTCACTTCCTTGGCCAAATGCCCCTGCTCATCATATTCAAAGACAATACGGGCGCACCAGTTCATCGTGATATTGTCCCAGCTGTTGTAATTGTCGCGGTATGCCATACGTCCCTGATCGTCATAGCCGTATTCACAATAGTTCACAAAGACATATTCGCCAATGTATTCAAGGTCCTGCCAGGTCTCATCACGAACGACCTGGTTCTTTTCGTTATAGACCAGACGCTCCTGGTAGATAAAACCGTCAACCCACAACTCCTCGCGGTAACGGTAGTCAAGGGAGCCGTCTTCGTTGTAGTAGAACACTTCGTTCTCAAGACCGTCAGAAGCCTCGATACCTCTCAGACGTTCATACTGAGCATTGGCAGAAAGCACGGCAGCGAAGGCACATGCGCAGAGTAAAAATTTCTTCATAAGCGAACAGTTATAAGTTTATGTGTTTAAAGTATTCTTATTAAAAGGTAAGGCGGGCGAGGTAGTCGTAATGGGCTCCCTCAGCGACGAGAGAGCAGTGGAAACCGTTGGCTTCGGCAACGGTGGAGAGAAGGTCGTAGTCGCAGTAGAGCCAGTCGAAGGGTTCACCCTCTACGGTCTTATAGACCATTTGATAATCCACCTCACCGTAGTAGCCGTCCTCGGGGTCCCAGTCGAGGTTACCGTCCTCATCCTCATAGATATAGCGTAGGTCGCTGGAATCAATGAGAATCTGGCCTTCGGGGGCGAGGATTTCCTGGAGACGACGGAAGAGTAGGGGGAGACGCTTGACTTTCCCCGCGATGCCCGTTCCGTTCATCAGGAGGAGTATGGTGTCATATTTTCCCTCCAGACGGCGGTCAAAGAGATCTATGCATTCCACCTGTCGGATGCCTCGGAGACGCATGGCCTCGCAGCTGAGCGGAGAGATGTCGATGGCCGTCACATCGGCTCCGGTGTCCTGGAGCGCAAGGGCATGACAGCCTGCTCCAGCACCCACATCGAGGATGCGGCCCTTGGCCATTCCCAGTGCAGTCTGCTCGATGGGAGGCATCTCGGTAAACTTGCGGAAAAGATGGGGAACTGGCATCTCGTCCTCCTCGAACATGCTCGAGAGGACACGCAGAGTCCCTGCTTTTC
Organism: Prevotellaceae bacterium UBA1746; assembly: GCA_002314875.1. Classification (GTDB taxonomy): domain Bacteria; phylum Bacteroidota; class Bacteroidia; order Bacteroidales; family Bacteroidaceae; genus Alloprevotella. The sequence continues at coordinate 9,352 of DCHS01000041.1, read as the reverse complement.
CGTTTCGGGCGAAGTCGATAATCGCCGCGCCCATGGCATCCTTATTCTCTTTTATCATAAAGTTTGAAAATCAATATGGTTGCATTTCAGCTGCAAAATTAACAATAATTTTCCAAATTTGGAAGATTTTTCTTGTTATTTCCAAGATTTCTTACGAACTTTGCAACGATGATATTTACAATTGTTGACATTGCTGTAGGCAAAAAACCTGCATTGTGCATATTATTGAAAAAGAATCATCGTTTTGGATTTAGTTATTGGTCTTAAAGAAGGTAAAGCAAGATGTTTTGAGATGATTTATCGTCAATACATCGGAAGGGTATATAATTTTGTACTCTCTCTCGTTCAGGATGAGATGGTGGCAAAAGATATCACCCAGGATATTTTTGTGACTTTATGGACCAAGCGCACGAGCATTGACACCACCAGCAATTTCGAGGGATATCTTTACATTATCTCGCGAAACATGGTTTATCAGTATTTGCGGAGAGAGTTGCTGAAACGTGAGTTTATCCAACAGGAGTCGTTGGAACCGAAAGAATATACCATGTCGATTGAACATGATATCGACCGCAAGTATTTTATTGACAAAATTGATGAACTCGTGGAGCAGCTGCCTGCCTCACGCCGGGAAATCTTCCTGATGTATTGGAAGAAGGACCTGTCTTATGGCGAGATTGCCTCCCAGCTTCAGATTTCCGAAAAAACCGTTGCCACCCAAGTCCAGCGTTCCCTGAAGTTTATCCGAGCAAACATCGTATAGAATAAAACTCTCAAACGAAATAAAACGGATTTGTATTAAAAGAAGAAGGAATAAAACATATAAAACAAATAAAACATTTTTTCTTTGTTGTAGAACAAGGATAGTCAGGCGCAGCCATGTTTTATAAGTTTTATATGTTTTATTTAATTTTTTAAAAGAAAAAAGTTTTATTAAATAATCCGTTTTTTTCGTTTTTTTTGTAGGCGGAAGAGGTGAGTTATGCATATTATAAGAAAAAGCACGATATGAACAACACAGAAAAGAATCTCGAATTATTGAAGAAGGTCTTCAACGGACTTGATAACGCCGACGAAGATCAGCAGCTCTCGGAATGGTTAGAGAGCGACGAAGGGCAGAAAGAATTCGATTCTGCTTGTAAGAGCCGCTGGCTCGATGCTACGACAGCAATTGACGGCGATGTTGCCGATGAAATTCTCGGAAATATCGAAGACGAGACGGGAATGGACTTTGCCAAGCAAAAGTCCTCCATTCCCCTTATCTTCAGAAAGATAGCCGCCGTCCTCTTCTTCGTCATCACCTCCAGCGCCCTGACCTATCTGTGGTCACAGCACCACAGCGGACAGCTCGCCGAGGCCGAGCATTATATGACCACCGTGAACCGCGGCCAGAAGGCGAAGATTACCCTTCCCGACGGCAGCGAGGTGTGGCTCAACTCCGGAACGAAATTCTACTATACCGGCAACTACGACAATAAGGACCGCCGCGTCTATCTCGAGGGCGAAGCCTATTTCAAGGTGGCGAAGAATCCCGGAAAGCCCTTCGTCGTTGCCTGCAACGGTATGTCCGTCAAGGCCTTGGGAACTGCCTTCACGGTACGAGGCTACCAAGAAGAGTCCACCGTCATTGCCTCCCTCATTCAGGGAAAGGTCGAGGTGACCGCCGATAACGAGCGCGAAATCCTCCTGCCCAATGATCAGGTTATCTTCAATGTGAAGAGCGGAAAGGTGGAACGGAGCAAGTTCACCGACGAACGCGAGGCGGCAGCCTGGATGCGCGATGCTTTCTATTTCAAGAACACTCCTCTGAAAGAGATTGCCAAGGAAATCGAGCGCATGTACGGTACCCCCATCATCTTCGATACCGAGAACATCGGTGACATCACCTTCTCGGGCTCCATCACCAATACCGGTATGAACAACATTCTCCACATCATCAGCATGACCTACCCCTTGGACTACCGTATCAAGGACGGCGTGGTCATCATCAGTGAGAGACATTGACCTACAATACGTAAAAAGAAAAACCAAAAATAACTGATTATGAAACAAATGCATTCCTTACTTTCAAGAGTATGTCTGGTATTTGTCTTCGCCATGGCCACACTCTGCGCCTCCGCCCAGGTTACGGTGGATGTCAAAGGGCAAACCGTTCGACAAGTACTGCAGACCGTTGAGAAAACTTCGGGGTACAGTGTTTTCTTTGCTGATAACCTCGCCGATCTGAACAAGAAAGTAACCATCAAGGCAAAGAACGAGAAAATGGAGACTTTCCTTGACAGATTGCTGAAGAACACCCGCCTTTCTTATGCTATCGAGGGCAATAAGCAGGTAGTGATTTCTGAAAAGGCTGCTCCCGCTGAAAGTTCTAAGAAAGAAAGCGTTAAGCAGACCAAGCGCATTTCCGGCGTCATCACTGATGCTACCGGCGAAACGTTGTCAGGTGTTTCCATCGTTGCCCTCGGCTTAGGCGTTGGAACCACCTCCGACGGCGCTGGAAAATACGCCCTTGATGTTCCCGAAGGCGTTACTGTACAGTTTTCATACATCGGTTTTGAAGATCATAAGACCAAGGTTGGCGACTCCTCTATTTATAATATAGTGATGAAAGAGAAGAATTTCGCCCTGAACGAGGTTGTTGTCATCGGTTATGGTACCATGAAGCGCAAGGACATTACGACTGCTGTTTCCGTTGTGTCTACCGAGGACCTCGATCAGCGTCCCATCATGTCAGCAGCTCAGGCTCTCGAGGGAAAGGCAGCCGGTGTGCAGGTAACCCAGCCCTCCGGTTCTCCCGGTGCCGGCGTCAGTGTCCGCGTCCGTGGTGCAACCTCCGTCCTCGCTTCCAACGAACCCCTCTATGTTGTTGATGGTATTCCCACCGACAATATCTCTGACCTTTCTGCCAACGACATCCTCAGCATGCAGGTGCTGAAGGATGCATCCTCTGCAGCCATCTACGGTGCCCGTGCTGCCAACGGCGTTGTCCTCATCACCACCAAGCGCGGTAAGGAAGGCATGTCAAAGGTCACCTTCAATGCCTATGCCGGTATCTCCAAGCTCGGTCGCAAGATTGATGCCCTGAATACCGAGCAGTACAAGGAACTCATGCAGGAATTGTCCCTTGTGACGACCGCCGTTCCCACCATCCCCGAATCCGAGAACCGCTATACCGACTGGACCGACACCTTCTTTAAGACTGGTGTCAGCCAGAACTATCAGCTGGCGCTCCAGAACGGTAGCGAGAAACTCAAATACTACATCTCCGGAGGTTATTCCGACGAGAAGGGTATCGTTGAGAAGTCTCATTATCAGCGCTATAACTTCCGTGCCAACATTGACGGTAAGCAGTCCGACTGGCTTGATCTCCTGGCCAACGTTTCCTACTCAAATACCAAGGGAAATTGGGTTGGCGAGAGCCGTTCTGCCATGCGTGGCGGTTCCATTCTCTCCGTCATTAACACCCCTCCCTACATGCAGGAGTGGAATCCCGATGTTCCCGGTCAGTATGACGAGGAGTCCTATGGTTCCCGCATCCTCAATCCCTTTGCTGCCAATGCTGCTGACAACTGCACCCGTACCGACCTTTTCAAGGGCTCCATCGGTGCTGTCATCCATCTCGCCAAGGGTCTGGCGCTCAAGAGCACCTTCGACGTTGACCTCTACAACGAACATTGGAACTACTACCTCGATCCTACCTCCACCTCCGACGGTCGTGCCTCCAAGGGACGTACCGAAGAAAGTTGGGCGCGTAATTTCGAGTGGCTTTGGGAAAACATCCTGACCTACGATTTCTCCGTTCAGAACCATAATTTCAGTTTGATGGGTGGTGCTACCCAGGAGCATGCGCAGTACAACTCCTCCAGCCTCGCCGGTTTCGATATGACGATGTCCTATCCCGAACTCGTCGGCATCTCTGCTGCCAACCAGATTGACAAGGACGGTGTGAACAGTTCTGCTGCTGCATGGTCTCTGGCCTCTTTCCTTGGCCGTATTGCCTATAACTACGACAGCCGCTATCTTCTCACCGCCAATTTCCGTGCGGACGGTAGCTCCCGCTTTGCCGAGGGTCACCGCTGGGGTTTCTTCCCCTCCGTCAGTGCTGGTTGGCGTCTTTCTTCCGAAGAATTCATGGAAGGTTCCAAGAGCTGGCTCGATGATTTCAAGATTCGTGCCGGTTGGGGTATGAATGGTAACCAGGGTGGCATTGGCAACTATTCCTATCTTGCCCATATGTCAGCCAGCCGTGTGGCTCCTACCGAGGAAAATCTCTATCCAGGAATGGCCATCACCGCTTATTCTGCTGCCAACAAGGAACTTACTTGGGAAAAGACCGAACAGTTGAACGCCGGTATCGACCTCTCTTTGTTCGGTGAGCGCGTCATTTTCTCCGCTGATGTTTATTATAAGCACACCACCGATCTCCTTTTGACCATCAGTCTTCCCGACAATGTCAATCTCCCCGGCGGTATTACCCGCAACGATGGTGAGATGGTCAACAAGGGTCTCGAATTCAATCTTTCTACCCACAACCTCAAGGGTGCCTTTACCTGGAACACCGATTTCAACATCTCCCTTAACCGCAACAAACTCACCAAGTTGGGTTTGAACAAGGTGTATTACTATGCTTCCATCTATGAAAACCGTGAGGCAGCCATTATTTTGAAGGAAGGCCTTCCCCTCGGTTCCTTCTTCGGCTATATTTCAGAAGGAGTCGATCCTGAAACCGGTGACATCGTCTATTCCGATTTGAACGGAAACGGAACCCTCGATCCCAACGACCGTACCGTCATCGGTTGTGCCCAGCCCGATTTCATCTATGGTATGACCAACACCTTCGGTTACAAGGGCATCAGCCTCTCCGTCTTCATCCAGGGAAGTCAGGGTAACGACATCTTCAACGCTTCCCGCATTGATATGGAGGAGATGCTCGACTTCCGTAACCAGTCCACCGCAGTCCTCGACCGTTGGAAGCGTCCCGGTATGGTGACCGACATTCCTAGAGTCGGCAATTCTGCGAACATCCACAATTCCACCCGTTTCGTCGAAGACGGTTCCTACCTCCGTTTCAAGACCGTGACTCTTTCCTACGATGTTGACCGCTCATGGTTGAAGAAGGTCAGACTCTCCCGTCTTCAGGCTTACGCTACCGCCCAGAATCTCCTGACGCTGACCCGTTACAGAGGTTACGATCCCGAAGTTAACGCTTATGGATCAAGTTCTGTCCAGCTCGGCATTGACTACGGAACCTATCCCCAGTCAAAGTCCGTGATTTTTGGTTTGAATGTTGAATTCTGATAAAATGGCTAAAAGTATGAAAAAGAATATATTTTCCTGTCTGTCATTCGCAGTTCTCGTTCTTCCTCTTGGCATTTTGTCTTCCTGCTCAGATTTCCTCGATGAAAAACCGCAGTCAGACTTTACCCAGGAAGCGACGAGTGGCGATGCGCTGAAATCAAAATATACCAACATCGAAGAGGCGCTGACTGAACTCCAGGGTGCGTATGAAGGTTTCAAGACCGATATTTACGAAATGGAAAACTACATGTCTCAGGATGTTCAGGCCGACAATTGCTATGTGGGTGGTGACGGTATCAACGAAGAACAGGTCGATCTGCTCACGATGACCGCTACCAATGCCAAGAGCGCCCTGATGTGGTCTCAGTATATGTCCGTTTCCGGTAATGCTACCAATGTCATCGAGAATACCAAGCTGATGGATTCCAGCATTGCCTCCGACGACGAGAAGAACGAGGTCATTGCCCAGGCGAAGTTCATCCGTGCGTGGATTTATTTTGAAATGGTCCGCCAGTGGGGTGGTATTCCCATGGTCCGCCAGCTCATCCCCACCATTACCGCCGACAATCTCGATGAACTCTATCCCATCATGTATCCTGCCCGCAGTACTGAGGAGGAAGTTTACCAGCAGATTCTCGACGACCTCAGCGAGACGACCATCGAGTATCTCCCTGCTTACAACAAGGGTTCCAATACCGCTACCCAGGGTGCTGCCCTCAGTCTTCTTGCCAAGGTCTATGCCACGATGGGTGACAAGAGCAGCCGTGACTATAGCAAGGTGGTTGACTATTGCGACCGCGTCATCATGCAGGGCTATCGTCTCGTTGAGAATTTCGACGATCTCTGGCAGCCTTCCAACAAGTTCACCTCGGAGAGTATCTTTGAATTGTATTTCACCGCAGAATCTCCCAACTGGGCTTATTGGGTCCTCCTCAAGGAGACCGACGACGGTTCCGTTACCTGGCGCCGTTACTGCTGCCCGACCCACGATCTCGTTGCCAAGTTCGATAAGGAGAACGACAAGCGCTATGCCTCCAGCATCATTTGGAAAAGCGCTCCTTACAACACCTATTGGCCTGCAGACAACTATCCCTTCGCCTATAAGATCCGCGAGAAGAGTTCAGACATCATCCTCCTCCGTCTCGCCGACATTCTCCTCCTCAAGGCTGAGGCTCTCGTTGAGCTGAACCGTTCCAGCGAGGCCATCGAGATTGTGAACGAAATCCGCCAGCGTGCCGGCGTCGCTGCTCTTAATCTCGAGATGAGTCAGGACGAAGCCCGTCTTGCTGTCGAGAACGAGCGTCAGCTGGAACTCTTCATGGAAGGCCAGCGTTGGAACGACCTCGTCCGTAACGACCGCATGCTGGATGTCATGCACAAGCACAAGGATCACCGTGGTCAGTACATCTTCGCTGATCTCCAGGCGTTCCATAAGCACTGGCCCATCCCTCAGGAAGAGCTTGACAAGAACACCAACCTGATCCAGAACGAAGGCTACTAAGCCGCCCAGCGGTTCCGTCCCCTTCAGCGGTCCGTTCCGGTGTGAGCAGCGTGAGCTGCGAAATATCAGTCCGTTCCGGTGTGAGCAGCGTCAGCTGCGAAATATTAACCCCAATTCATGCCCCCATGACAAACAAGATCTCATCATATCTGACCTCAGCGCTCCTGACCCTTGCTTTAGGAGCCGGCCTGTTCTCATCCTGCATTGAAGACAGTTTCCGTGTGGTCTATCCCCATTCCACCCCCACGCTGAGCGGTTTGCAGCTCTCCACGGAGGGTGCCGTGAAAGCCAACGAAGAATTCCATTTCTCCGTGAAAGTCAGCGACGAAAAGACGCCCCTTTCCACCCTCGAGGTGAAAGTCCAGTCCGGCGATGCCGTCCTCTATAAGGAATCCATCCGCACCAAGGGCAACTCCGCAGAAATCGTTGACCACAACCTCGTCCTTCCGTTCAAGGCTGGTCTTGAAACCGCTGAGGCCCAACTCACGCTGACCGCCATCAACGTCGAAGGCGACGAGGCCAGCGTTTCCACCAGTTTCACCCTCGAGCGTCCCAACCTCCCCAATTCGCTCTATCTCTACATGCCCGACGGCAAGGTGGTCACCATGCGTCGCAGTGCTTCCAACGAATACCTCTACGAGAGCACCAAGGGCTCTTATCCTCAGGAATTTACGGCAAAGATAGCTTCCGCGAAGAATCTCGACGACGCTGAATTCATCTGGGGTGCTTCCGAGACCCCGAACAACGCTGAACTCATCGACGGCACGGGTGCTGGTTTTACCTTTAACTTCACCGGTTGGCGCATTGACCGCGTTACCTTCAATACCCTGACCTTCGAACTTGGTGTTGTCGGCGAAAGCCAGGATTATGCCATCGGCGATCTCCAGCTTGTCAACGAACTCGGTCTCTTCAATGGTGTGGGAACCTTCGAAAAGGGCAAGCGATACACCGTGAACGGCTTCGACGATATCGCCGGCGCTTACAACCGCGACTTCTTCGAACTCAATGACGACGGTACCCTGACCTTCCTCCGCGACAGTGGCGAATGGCAGATTACCTACTCCAAGAAGTTCAACTACATCTGGGTTTACCGTTCTGCCGAAAACGCTCCCGACTGCTACTGGCTCGTCGGCCACGGCTTCACCTGCGCTTCCCAGTGGAACAGCTACTATTCCGATGCCGACGGCTGGAATTTGGAAGATATCACCCAGATGGGTTACCTCGTCAAGATTGATTCCCACAAGTACCAGTGTACGGTTTATCTCAATCCCGACCATAAGTGGAGTTCCTTCGAGGTGGAAATCTATTCCGATCACGAATGGGGCAAGGGCCTCGGTATGTTGCTCTATGAAGGCAGCATCCTTGGTGACAACACTGGTTTCCTCATCTCTCAATCCAATGGTTTCACCAGCGGTCCCGACTTTGTTGCCGGCTACTACCGTCTCACCTTCGATAATACCGGAGGCGTTGGCAAGGAAACCCTGACCGTCAAGCGCATCGGCGACTAATTCCCTGAAGGCTCTTATATTAGGGCGACAACAGTTTATGTCTATGAAAATGAAAAAAGGTGTCCTGACGCTTCTGCTGAGCCTATGGACCGTCTTGATTCTCGTGTCGTGTTCCGAGTTGGGTGGGAAACCTTTGTTCTCACTCACTTGGACCGACTACGGACTGAATCCGGAAACCGGGCTTGTTGACCAGAAGTTTGTCCTCGTCAATAATTCCGCACGTGTTCTGAGGGAGAACTGGGCCGTTTATTATTCCCAGCTTCCCCGGAACATCATCCGCGTGGAATCATCAGAAGTTAAAATTTCTGCGGTGAAGGCCGGTTATTACAAGATTTCCCCCACGGAGCAATTTGCTTATTTGATTCCCCACGATTCCATCGTGATCCATTTCTCCGTTGAAGCCCAGACCACCAATATTTCCCAGGAGCCCGAAGGAGCCTTCATGGTTATCAGCGGGAGAAAGCCCCATGCTATCACCCTGACGACCCACGCCGCTCCCGTCGATATCCAGGCGATGACGGCTTACGCTGAGCGCGTCTATGACCAGAACGCTCAGCTAAGAAAGGTTGAACCCTACGGCACTCTCCCCAGTGTGAAGATCCGCGAGGTGGAACACGATTATCGTCCCGCCCTCGAAGTTGAGGCGGTGAAACAGGTCAAGGGCGAAGTTCCCGAACTGGTGACGCCCCTTCAGAAGGAAGAAGGCTACCGTCTTGTGATCAATAAGGAAGGCATTACCCTGACCGCAGAGACCGACCATGGTCTCTTCAATGGCTTGCAGACCTACAAGAGTCTTTTGAAGAGCAATAGCGAAAAAATCCTCTGCCAGACCATCGTGGACTATCCCGATCTCGAATACCGCGGTTTCATGCTCGATATCTCCCGAAACTATGTTTCCGTGGAAAATATCCGGAAGATGATTGCCCTCATGGCGTCCTACAAACTCAATGTCCTCCATCTTCATCTTGCCGATGACGAAGGCTGGCGCCTGGAAATTCCCGGTTTGGAGGAACTCACCGAAGTCGGTGGCCATCGCGGTTATACC
>DCHS01000038.1 GCA_002314875.1 Prevotellaceae bacterium UBA1746 | reverse complement strand
CGCGACAACATGAAGAAGATGTACATCCACAAGATTGTGAACGTACTCGGTTCTAATGGTCACCTCGGCTAATTATTCTTAAGCACATTAGATGCTAAAATACAAGGGCAGTTCCTTTAGTGGAGCTGCCCTTTCTTGTTGTTTTAAAAGGGAGAAAGCAAATTCGTCGTAGGGCGAATGTATATTCGTCCGCGGACGAATGTATGTTCGTCGTAGGGCGAATATTCTGTCGTCCGCGGACGAATCATTTCTGCACAATGACATATATTGAATTTTGTAGAATTCAAATGACATCCAGACCTGTTTGTTTTTTTCTATCTGCCTTCAGTTTTATTCGTGACGATGAGGGTAAAAAAACTTCAAATGACATGGGAATTACGAAAATCGCAGAATAAATTGATATTTTTATGTAAAAATATACTTTATATTTCAAAAAATGTCGTACATTTGCACGCGTTTACAAATCACAATGAGCGTTAATCTCATACGACACACATGTCTTATTAATTAGCCTCTCACTACTACCATCAATAACAATCCTTATGAACACCCTCTACAAATCCATCCTTGCCATGACTTTTGCTGCGGCATCGCTCCCCTTGAGCGCCCAGAACAGCAATCTCGGTGGTAAGGTAAAGTACAACGACGGCGAACCTCTCGCTGGCGCGTACATTCGCGTGAAGGGAACAAACAAGAGCACAGTCAGCGATGACCAGGGAAATTTCAATCTGGAAACAAAGCCCGGACAAACGCTCATCATCTCTTACGTCGGCATGCAGACCAAGGAGCTTAAAGCTTCCCAAGGCATGGAAATCGTACTCTCCGATGATAATTCACTCGGAGAGGTAATGGTTGTTGCCTTCGGTGAACAAAAGAAGTCCTCCTTTACAGGCTCTGCAGCAGTCGTTGGTTCTGAAACCATTGCAAAGAGTGCTGTGACGAATGTTGTCTCTGCCCTTGAAGGTCAGGTAGCCGGTCTTCAGATGACCAACACTTCCGGTTCTCCCGACTCCTCCCCTACCCTTCGTATTCGCGGTATCAGCAGTATCAATGCCGGAAATGACCCGCTCATCATCGTCGATGGCGTTCCCTATGACGGCGGTTGGAACAACATCAATCCTCAGGATGTGGAAAGTATGACCGTTCTGAAAGACGCAGCGTCCAATGCTCTTTACGGAGCTCGTGGTGCTAACGGTGTCATTATGATTACGACGAAGAAAGCCAAAGCTGGCAGCAGCGTTGTAAGTTTTGATGCCAAATGGTCTTCCAACAGTCGTGGCAACCAGCTGTATGACAACATCACCAATCCCGGTCAGTATTACGAAACCCAATATGCAGCTCTTCGCAATTATTATCTCGCGCAGGGCTACAACTCTTATAACGCTCACATGACTGCTGTGAACGCCCTTGGGGGAAGCAGCAGCACAGGTGGTCTCGGTTATATCTGCTATACAGTTCCCGAAGGCGAAACGCTCATTGGTGACAACGGAAAACTTAACCCTAATGCCACTCTCGGCAATCGCGTTTATTTCAACGGAGAATACTACACCATCTACCCCGACAACTGGATAGATGAAACATACAAGACCTCTCTTCGTCAGGAATACAACGTCAATATCCAGGGACAAAAAGAAGGTTTCAACTTCTATGTTTCGCTGGGATATCTCAATAACGACGGTATCATCAGCAACACGAATTTTGATCGTTACAGCGCACGATTGAAGGCTGACTATCAAGTCCGCAGCTACCTCAAAGTAGGCGCAAACGCTTCTTATTCTCATACAGAGTCCAACTATGCTAACGAGAGCCAGAGCGGCGGAAACAATGTCTTCAATTTTGTTTCTGAAACGGCTCCCATCTACCCTCTTTACGTTCGTGACGCAGAAGGTAACATCAAGCACGATTCCAACGGTACTGTTTATGATTATGGTACGAACACCGAAGGTTTTGGCATTGTTCGTCCTTTCTTGAGCACCGAAAACTCTGTAGCTGACCTCTACCTTTCCACATGGGATTCCAACAACAACATGTTCTCAACGAACGGTTTCATGGACATCACTCCCATCGAAGGTCTGAAGATTACCATTAATGGTAGCGTTACCGACCACGAATACCGCAGCATCTATGCTTCTCAGCCTTTCTACGGTTGGGGAAAGAGCTCCTATCCTGGCGGTTATACCAGTGTTTACCACTATCGCAATTTCTCGCTGAATTTCCAGCAGCTCATTAACTACATTCGTCGTTGGGGCAAGCATAATATGACATTGCTCCTTGGTCACGAAAGTTATAAATACCGCTACGAATATACCGGCGGTAGTCGTACAAAAATGTTCTCTTATTGGGGTAACCAGGAACTCAGCGGTGCCATTACTGTTGATGGCAACGGTTCCTATGCCATGGATTACAACACGGAGGGCTATTTCTTCCGTGGCATGTATGACTACGCAAGCAAATACTATTTCAACCTCAGTTACCGCCGCGATGGTTCCAGCCGTTTTGCAAAAGGCCATCAGTGGGGTAATTTCTACAGTTTAGGTGGTGCATGGATTGTTTCTAACGAATCATTCATGAACGACACCAAGGGCTGGTTGAATATGTTGAAACTCAAAGCGAGTGTCGGCCAGCAGGGAAATGATGACATCAACGATTTCCTTTACACCAACACCTATAACATTAACAATTTCAACGGAAGTACTTCGCTCACCCTCTCCACTATGGGTAACGAAGATATCACCTGGGAAACCAACACAAATGTGAACGCCGGTGCTGAGTTTGAACTATTCAGCAACCGTCTGCGTGGTAGTGTGGAATTTTTCCTTCGCAAGACAACGGACATGCTCTATTCAGTGAAGCTTCCCCTTTCCTATGGAGCACGTCAGAAGTATGCAAATGTGGGTGATATGCGCAACCTCGGTGTCGAAGTCGAACTTGCAGGTGACGTTATCAAAACAAATGACCTTACATGGACGCTCAACTTGAACCTGACACAGTACAAGAACGCCGTAACCCGTTTGGCACAAGACAATCGTCGTGCAGAACTTGAAGGTCATATCGGTTATACCTCTGGTTACTATTTCGTTGGAGAAGGTCTGCCAATGTACAACTGGTACATTCCCGAATATGCCGGCGTTGATCCTAACACTGGTGTTTCTCTTTGGTACAAGACGGACGACAATGGTCAGAAAGTGACAACGAAGAGTTATTCTGAGGCTGACTATTACAACTGCGGAACAGCACAGGCCAAATTCTACGGCGGTTTTGGTACAAACCTTCGTTGGAAGAATTTCGACTTCGGTGTGCAATGCAGTTATTCTGTTGGCGGAAAGGTTTATGACTCGGAATACAATACTCTGATGTCTGGAACCTACGGCAGTCACACAGGTAATGCTATCCATAAAGATGTCTTGAACGCATGGACAGAAACGAATCGTGATACCGACATCCCTCGTTGGCAATTCGGTGATACGGATCTCGGTCAGGTCAGCAGCCGCTGGCTCATTGATGGTTCATGGTTGTCCCTCCAAAATATAAACCTCGGTTACACACTACCTGCACATATTGTAAAGAAGATGAAGATTTCAAGCCTACGCCTCAACGCCACGGCTGACAACATCTACTTCTGGAGCAAGCGTCAGGGACTCAATCCGCGTACCTCTACGACGGGTTGGATTTACGGTACGACCTACTCTCAGATGCGTACATTTACCGGTGGTATAAATCTATCATTCTAATTCTCGGACAAATAAAACAAGACAAAATGAAAGCAAAACATCTCATCATAGGATTTGCTGCCACATCTTTGCTGACCTCTTGCCTTGAGAGCGTTGAGCCCACGAGCGTGGCTTCTCAGGAACTTGTCGCACAGTCTGAGAGTTCACTGGAAGCTATGGTATCAGGTTTGCCCCAAAAGATGGTGGCAACCTCAACTTACAGTTCCAGTTCAAATGGTAACGACTGGGGATATCCTTGCCAAATGCTTCAGCGTGAGTCTGCTGGCGATGATTTCCCAATGTATGACAATTCCTATAACTACCAGTACTACCAGGAATGTAATATCTACATGTGGTACCTGTGTCGTTATACCTATTATTACTATTACAGCCTCATCAACCATTGCAACAGCCTCATCAACGCTGTAGGAATCAGTACCATCAGCGATGAAGTCAAGAACCAATACCTCGGTCAGGCTTATGGTTATCGTGCAATGGCCTACATGGATTTGGCGCGTTATTTTGAATTCCGCAAGACTGGCGTAGCAGAACTTGACGCTTTAGCAGAAAGTCTCGGCTGCATGGAATTGACGGTTCCCATTGTCACAGAAAAGACAACGGAGAACGATTCCAAGTCTAATCCTCGCGTTTCCTTCGCAACCATGTATCGCTTCATCAACAGCGACTTACAGAAGGCAGAAACACTGCTTACCGGATATAGCCGTTCTGCTACTGAAAAGTATTACATGGATCAAAATGTCATTGATGGCCTTCAAGCACGTCTGTGGTTAGAAATTGCAACTCGCGGATACAAGTCTGCCGATGATCTCGCCACAATACTTGCTGACGAAAATGCTAATGACAACTGGGGTAAACTCGGTATTTCATCGCTTGAAGAGTGTTATCAGAAAGCTGAGAACTATGCCACTAAGGCCATGGATGGTCTTACACCCTTAACGGAAAGTCAGTGGAAAGACGCAGCAACTGGTTTCAACACCGCGTCCAACAATGATTCTTGGATGTGGTGCGCTACTGTTGGTACCAAGGAACAATTGGGTGCTTTCTATTACTCTTTCCTTGGTGAAATGACAAGTGAACCTACATGGAGCATGGCGAACTACGGTGCACATCGCTGCATCGGTCGTGACCTTTATGATCATCTCAGCAATAACGACTGGCGCAAGACTTCATGGATTGCTCCTGACGATGCGGGTGACTATTCAAAGCATGAGAAATATGTCCTCAATGTTGACGAAGAAGGTTATAAGAAGTTGCCGGCTTATGCCAATATCAAGTTCCGTCCGGGAAGTGGAAATCTCACGGAATACAAAATTGGCCTTATCGGTGATATTCCCTTGATGCGCATGGAGGAAATGGAATTCATTCGCCTTGAAGCCCTTGCTCATCTTAAGGGTTATCAGACTGCTGCTGCGGAACTCAACGATTGGATGAACACCTATCGCTATACCAATAAAACGTACGATTGTCTGGAAAGCGGTTATGTATATGGAATTAACACCTTCACTACCGAACTGCTTTACCAAAAGCGTGCTGAACTTTGGGGCGAAGGCCAAATCATGTGGGACTACAAACGTTTGGCTAAGCAGGTAATCCGCAAATACACTGGCACAAACTACAAAGCAGGTTTTATCATGAATTCAAAGGAAGGTTATGTGGCACCTTGGATGAACTACTATATCCCCGACTACGAATTCAACTACAACACCGCTTGTATTAAGAATCCTGATCCTTCTAACTACATTAAGCCCGAATAACCATGAAGAATATCCTTTCTATCCTCTTTGGTCTCTTCGCCATTGTGGCTTTTACGGCTTGTAGCGAAGAAGACAACTGGGCACCGGGTGAAGAAACGGTTCCCAATGATACAAAAGTATACTTTGACAAAGATAGCAGCGGTGAGATTATCCTCTCTACTGATGATGCCAGAACAACAACTATATGGTTAGGCCGTACTGGTGATTTCACCAATGAACTGACAGTTCCCATTCAAGTCGTATCTGCCGACGAAGCCATTAACATTCCTTCTTCCGTTACTTTTGCAGCAGGTGAAGAATGGACTGAACTGGAAATTTCCTTCCCGAATATCCAGATGGCCAAGAAGGCAACATTTGAACTTGCTCTTGAAGAAAAGTATGCAAACCACTACCAAGACATCGGCGGTTCTTCAACTTTCAAAGGTAGCATTCTTGTAGCTGCTTGGAACAAAATTGAAGAAAAAGCGTGGTTCAAATTCCAGGCAGAATATGACACCATCTATTCCACTGTTTATCAACTCGAAGGCCAACGCCGTTTCCGCGTTGAGAATTTCCTCAACTGTGGCCACGACCTCGTCTTCTCTGTGGGAGAAAATACTTTGGATACTTATGGCGATTATGAAATAAAAATTGCTGAGAACAATCTTTCCTACACCTACACTTACGGTGACGGAAGCATTGTCTATGATATTGTAACCTATGGAGAAGATGGCAGTTGTAACTGGCTGAGTTGGTGTCCTCAAGAAGGTAAACGTACAATCTCAAGTTGTTATGCATACTTCTATTATGCTTCAAACAACACCTATTTCTCCTACATTTATCCCCTTACTCGCAAGGGAGTGAAGCATCTCTATGGTATCCTCTACTTCTACCTGACTTATGAGGACGGAGAGAGTGCTTATAATTATTGCGAATTTGATTTTCCCGCATCCCTTCCGGAATAATACGCTACAATCATGAAGACTCCTTTTATATATATAATACTGCTCTTCACTGCCCTCGTTTTGGGTTCTTGCTCGGAAGAGGAAGTTGTGAAGACGCCAATTGCAAGCGCCAAGCCACAGGTAGCCGCTGCTACGGTCAGTACGCTGTCTTTTTCATGGGATGCTATTGCTGACGCCACACAATATGGCTATCGTCTCTTAGATGCCAAAGGAAATGCAGTTGCCGGTGATGTCACTACTGCCCTTTCTTGCCAAATCACTGATTTGAATTATGATACACCTTATACCTTCAAACTGACAAGTTTTGCTGCTTATGAAGGTGACAAAGGTAATAGTTCTGAAGTTTCCATCGATGCACGAACGAATGCACAAGAGAAACTCGTGCTGACGGGCGTTGATTATGACGATACAACGATACCAGTAACGGTTTGGTGGGACGCTGTTCCAGAGGCATACGCATATCGTTATACTTACGAAAGTGCTGATAAGTCCATCTATAATGAGAAGACCATTACTTCTTGTGAAGCGGTTCTCCCGAACCAGTTAGCAGAAGGCGACTACAACTTTACGCTCGTTGCACTGGCAGACACAACCCAGGAAGAATACATTGATTCTGATCCTTATGAATTTGCCTTCCACATGAACGGTCTTCCTTCTTATGACCTCAGTTGGACTTCTGCACTTGATAAGGAAAACCATACTGCAACACTTGTCGACAATCTTGATGAAACCTATGTATTGAAGAACTACTATGGTGTAGATTTGGTCTTCACTGTAAGCGAAACAACACATAAGATCACTTTCAAGAGCGGTGGTACATTGAATGGTTACTACTATACCATTGAGACCAACCTCACCGGTACTTATGCTTCAGCTCGTATCAATGTTGACAAGTCTACGGCAGACATTGCGGGTCGTACAATAAAACTGGTTTATACCGGTCCTGGCAATCCCACAGATATTCTCACATGGTAATCTCACAAGTAATCATACGTTTTTGCAACAAATAATAATTTCTTAAATACTTTCATTATGAAAAAGTTTACAAAAGTTTTAATGGCTATGGCTGTTAGCCTTATGAGCCTTCCTATGGCAGCTGCTGACCACAATCTTGTTGTCAACTTCACTGATGGTACTTCCGTTGAATTCAGCCTTGGCGAAGAACCCGTTCTCACCTACTCAGAAACTCACCAGCTCATCGTTACCACTGCAACTGGTAACTCCAGCTACGAGTTCGATTCTCTCGTTAGTCTTACCTTTAAGGAAGTTGAGCCCGACGGCATCGACAAGGTAAATGCAGAAGGTTTCAAATACAATCAGCAGACCGCAAGTTTCACAGGTCTTGAAAAGAACAGCGAAATCCGCGTGTTCGATGCAAATGGCCGTCTCATCCAGAGCCAGAAGGCAGACAAGGCTACCAGCGTTAACCTTTCTAATCTTCCCGCAGGCATTTATATCGTGAAGTTCGGTAACCAGAGTTTCAAGGTTAAGAAATAATTTATTGAAAAAAACTTATGAAAAAGATTTTATTTACTATGTTGGCTGCTGCTGCATCATTTACAATGAATGCACAGACAGATCAGATGACCGTTACCCTCAACGACGGTTCAATGAAGACGTACAACGTTGCTGATATTGCAAGTGTTACCTTTGGAAGCAAGACTGAAGCACAAGTATTGGCAAGCACGAAGGTGACCGTCCAGGATTTAATTGCCGGTACTGAAGTGGAGTGCGACCTCGTTTATTACGATGATTACACTTATTGCCTCAAGAGTTTCCAAGGTAACGATGGCTATGACCTTCATTTCTCCGTCAATGAAGATGGTACAATGAAGATTGAAGACGCAAACGACACCTATGCTCCTCCCTATTCTACAGTAGTAATTGATGACAATGGATCTGTAGAATATCTCTACGGAAACACCGCTGACTACAGCAGTTTCGACGGTGACATCTATCAGGGTTCACTTTGGATTTATGGTTATGATACTACCAAGACCAATTGGAACTACATTTGGGTAGAATGGAATACCTGGGATGTTGTTTACGAAAACGCATCTTACAGAACCTACACTACTCAGTGGAATACTATTGCCAAGGGTAATGTTTACAAGAGCCAAATCGATGGTACTTACAAGTTCACCAATTTCCTTAACTCAGGTCTTGAAGTTCTCTGTACTGTTGACAAGAGCATTGCTGTAGAATCATCATACGATGACGGTACCATGTGCTATTACCTCAATTTTGAGAACAACGATTTCGTTTACACCATGGATAATCCTTACGGTGAAGTTTCCCAGATTGAATACTGGTTCTATAATAGCGAAGACCAAAGCTATAACAACTGGCAGTTCGATGATGAAACTCACATTGACAAGTTCTATATCTATGGCCGTTACGGTGATCGTCCCTACACAAACATCAACTGCTACGAAGGAACCTCTTCCAAGCGTTTGAGCATTACTTTCTGTTGCGTATGGTCTCAGAATGACGAAACAGATATGGACTACCACTATGTTTACATGGACTTCCCTGGATCTCTTGAATAATTCATAGTCACTATCTACATGATTAGACGAGAGTTTCGCAAGATGTTACTACAAAGAACGTCAAGGTTGCTCTCAATTATACTTGTTATATAAGTTTTGTAACAGAAACAAAAACAACAATTTGGGCTGACTCCACAAAATGGAATCAGCCCTTTCTTTTTATTATATCTAAAAGTTTTAGCGGATAGGAATTATTTTACATCTAAAGATTTAGAAAACAATAATATAAAGCAATTCGAACAAACTTTAGCGTCAAGAATACAATTCCTGGTCTAAAACGATTTCCTTTTTTCAAATCGAAACATTCCCTGAGCATACATCGGATCATCGGGCGAGAAGAACAGTGTATCTTCTTCTGTGTCCGGATGTGGAGGCTCAGGATGATGACTATTAAAGAACTCGACGATATGGAAACCGCAACGATTCACATAAAAATGAATGTTTCGTTCATCGAAATACGGTGTGCAGGTTTCCCACACCTCAACCTCGGGGAATTGTTCCTCGATATATTTCCACATCATCTTTGCCGCACCGCGATTCTGGCATCCTACCTTGGTATAGAGGAAATCTAAATCACCATGTGTTCCGTCCTCTGACAATGATACAATTGCCCCACCTACTCGTTCCTCACCATCAAGGACTTCAAAAGCATAAGCATTTTCTCCTTCCAGTGAGCGCTCTATATGCGAAAAAGGAAGGATAATGCCGTTAGTCTCACCGAAACGGCTTTCATAACCCTCCTGAAATGCAATCTGCATCTCCGCCTTAAACAATTCCTTTTCGTTTTCTCTGAAATCAATAATTCTCATCATAATAAAATTTAATGTCTTCTAACTTTACGTTTTACTCCCATATCGAGAAGGTTAAGATCCTCTAGCTCCTCCTTTCTACTACCTCCGAAGTTGTAGGTAATGGAGAAGGAAAGACTCTGAGCTGGCATAGTGAAAGTATTTTCGGAAATGAAATCACGGGTAACGGAATGCTCCGTCCACAGAAGATCACCTCCATGCCCCAATCCTGATGTTCCAGAAAGCGAAAACGTCCAGCGGTCATGGCAAAAACTGCGTGCAATAGAGGCCGTGAGCATTGCCATTCCTGATTCCCAGCCTTGGAGATTATAATCTTTCGTCATCCACTCTAGATTCGTTGAAAACTTCAATCGCCACGGTAGTTCCTGCTGTACACTCATATTAAGTCCGTAACACCATCCGTTGTTCTTCGCATCCAGATCCTTACTTTCATAATTATTGTAATGTAACTCGCTGTTAACGAGAACACGCGTACTCTTTGTCATGCTCCAACTCGCATAAAGATTAAAGGAGGTCTGACGATGTTTTACAACATTCCCGAAAGTACTATGGACGAGACCTTCCTGCAAGAATGAATATCGCTGAATGCCGTTGTTGTTCATGGTCTCCATCAAAGTAGCATTGAGAGAGAGTTTAGGCAGATGAAGCATATAGATAAGAGAAAAAGCATTTGTTTTCTCAACATCCAAATGAGGATTACCATAGGAGACCGAAGAAGGCGAATAGTGCTCAACATACGGATCAAGTTCCTCGATGTCTGGACGGCGGATACGGAGATTGTAGTTGAACCCCAGACTGTTTGCACTGTTCAATGTTGCGGTAAGACTACCAGAAGGAGCGAGAATACCGTAATGCAAATTGAAATCCTTCTCTGCATGCTCTTTGTAAATTGAATGCTGCCAGGTATATTCATGACGCAATCCTGCCTTAGCCTCCAACCAACGATATGAAATCTCCGTTTCTGCATAGGAAGCAAGGATGTTCTGCTGTTGCTTGAAAGCCTCACTCTTATTGCTATCAGCGGTATATTTACTTCCTGTATTGATTTTCAACCATTCACTGACGGGTACAACGAAATCTGCCAACAGATTGTGATTGATGTTCTTAGGATGATTCTTCGAGAGGCGGCTTTCAAAACCATACTTTGCCGCTAGTTTCTCATCTTGGAAAATCTGATAATTTTTGTTATATCCCGGAGAAAAACCATTCTGATAGGTGAACATCAAACTACCCTTCTGCTCTACTCCAAAGAAACGCTGATAATCCAAACTGGAGTTTACAGACCCCATATTGAAGGTAGCATCGTTATCAGACAGAAGAGAAAGGCCGCTTTCATAATAACCACCATTATAAGTATATGTTGTAGCTCCTTTTTCTTTCATTACCATATAATTGCCCCCGAGTGATAAATGAATAGCAGAAAGACTGTCTACGACGTAACCCACCTCTATCATTCCCATAGTGAAAGGCATATGCTGGCGACTATCCTGATAGGATTTCTCGCTATAAACCTGTGGTTTCAGGTAGTCCACCGAGGAGAGATTTGGAGCATGAGCCTGATATTCATATTCTCCCTCTATGCTCGCGTCCACCGTCCACCGATTCCCCTGATAACTTAATGAAACGTCCTCTCCCCAGTGGTTTGTACCTAATATCGTATTGCATGAACCTGATAATTCTTTTTCGTGGTCCCAACGCTTCTTCTTCGTGATGATATTCAAAACGCCACCAACACCCTCTGCATCATATTTGGCTCCTGGATTCGTGATGACCTCCACCTTCTGAACACTGCCAGCAGGCATACCACGAAGAATCTTTGACGGATTACGGGTAATCATTGAACTAGGACGACCATTGATATAGACCAGAAACTCCTGAGATCCATTTACTGAGATATTGTTCTTGGCGTCTACCGTCACCATTGGCACCTTACGCAGAAGTTCAAGAACAGACTGGGTCTTACTCATAGGGTCATCCTTGACACTATACTCTACCTTGTCTGTAGAAAACTTTGCCGCAGGTTTATGAACAACAACAGCAGCCTCATCAAGATACATCTCCCACGCCGCATCAAGTGAATCCTCCACTTCTGTGTTCTGTCCGAAAACCGGCAGCACGATGCATAGTAAGGTTATGACAATAACAAAGTTCTTCATAACGAAAAAAAATTATTTACTTCTGCAAGACCAAATTGAATTTGGGTGCAAAAGTAAATAATCTATTCATTATCAACAACGCACATAGGCGCGAAACGGCGAAAAAGCAACGTGAAACGACGAAATCAGCGGTCGAGCCACTGCTTGAATAGGATGCTTCGCTCCTTGCTAACAACTATTTCGTCATCGTCACAGCCTTTAAGACGGACGATAAGTTTCGATCCAAAGAACAGGCTGATTTTAGTGATTGCATTGAAGTTTGCCAGATACTGACGGTTAAGACGGAAGAACAAATCGGGATTCAGCTGAGATTCGAGATCCGCCATTGTCATCGATAACCGGAAGCCTTCACCTTCTGAAGTATAGGCCACAATGTTGCTATCCTCCTTTCGGACAAAACTGATAGCAGAAACACTCAGTGGGACAAGGACATCACCCTTCGCTACTAAAATTCTTTCGCGATAATTCTTCGGGGCATCTGCTTCTTGTCGCAAATTCTCAGAAGTATCACAAATAGTTTCTGATTCAGAATCCAATACAGTCTCCTGCTTCGATACCTGCAGATCTTCTGCCACTCTTTTTTCCCGTGCAGCTGCAAGAGCCTGCTGGAATTCCTTCTGCTGACGGAGAACAACACGGTAGAATGAAAACATCTGGTACACCAAAGTCATCAAAGTTGCAAGAACACAGAAGATGTACAGACTCTTACGGGTAAGAACGCTTTCTTTAGTATCAGCAAAGAGATTATAAGTCTTCTCAAAGCAGAATGCAACAAAGAAATTAACTACTATCGCAGCTAGGCAGAGGCTACCCTGGCTCAAAAGATTGAAGTGTTGGAAAATCCGCAGATTCGAAAGAAAACGGTATAGCAAGAGACTCGTAAGTGAGAACAACGAACAATAGAGGAAATCAAATGCCAAGACATCGCATTCTCCCCAAATGGAAACATCACCTTCCATCACACACCACATCGTCTCATATATAACATATGCAAGCAAGGAAGATACTGCCCAGCCTTTTATTTCGTTTTCATATTTCATATCAAAATCAAGTTTACCTGTTATAGCCACAAATATAATACGTATTAACAAAAAAACAGCAAAGTTTCCTTTGCTGTTCTCCTGTCGGATAGAGGCGACTCGAACGCCCGACCCCTACGTCCCGAACGTAGTGCGCTACCAACTGCGCTACTATCCGAATGGCGAAATCATCGGAAATATAACTTATAAAACTGTTGTCCTTGCGACGATTTCAGGTGCAAATGTACGACTATTTTCTGAAACAGAGAAATTTTGCCCTACTTTTTTACCCTTTAACTCCCGATACCTTTGTTTTTGAAAACGCTACTGAGCGTTCACATCGATGGTAATCTTGGAATTGTTGGGGTCATCGGTGATAAGGAGAATACGACGGCGGCCCTTGAATTTATCGTTAGCACCAGACACGCTGACACGCAAGGTGGCCTTCTCGCCAGGAGCGAGGACACTCTTTGAGAGAGAAACTGTGATGCCGGGATTATATACCTGGAGTTTTGAGACATGGAGGACACCCGTTCCCTTATTCTCGAGAGTCAAGGATCCCTTCATCTTTTTCTTGCCATTTCCTAAATCTATAAAGGTAGGAATATCAGCGACGGGTTGCTGCTGTAGCTGTACTGCATTGCCCTCAAACTGAGGAAGCAGGGTTGCGCTAATACCAATCTCTGCTGCCTTACGGACCTTATCGCCAGGATAGCGTGCCACATAGATACTGGTCTGGTTCAAACCCATTGAAGGCAACTGACGACTATCAATGGTCAAAGCAATTTTTCCCATACGACCAGGACGAAGAATCTCGGGCTGAGCATTCATCGTTAGATACTTAGGCAGGTGCATGAGTTCTGGCATATAGTTCTGCTTTCCCTTGTTGAGGACATAGATAATCTGCGAAGGATTATCGCCGAGATTAATATCATCAAACTCCACATTATCAGCAGAAAGATAGATATCATCAATTTGAATGGGGAAATCACGGGCAATGTCATGGACTTCGGTAAGAACACGGCCAAAGATGAGAATTTCAACGGGTTCAGTATCGGCATTGGTTGTAACACTGATATAGCGACCGAAATAGCCGAGCGTCTCAGCATCGTAGGTCGCAGTAATCGTTGTTGTCTCATTCGGGGCAATAGCGGCATGGCTCCAAGACACCACAGTACAACCGCAGTCGGTTTCGACATTGGTGATATACAATGGCTTATGGCCAGTATTCGTCAATTTGATATTTGCCATAGCGGAGGTGTGCCACTCCACTTCACCAAGATCGAGTTCCGTTGTTGAAAATTTTGCTTTCTGTGCACTGGCAGTCATCATGCAGAGTGCTGCCAGGAGAGTAAAGTATTTGCGCATATATGCTAATTCTAATTTGATTCTGTTTGGTTATCTGGCCAGTTGACCAGATAGAGGTTTTCTGATGTTCGGGTAAAGGCTGTGTAAAGCCAGCGGAGGTAGGAAACCGGATCAAGATCGTCCGGAATATACCCCTGATCTACAAAGACTTCATGCCACTGACCACCCTGTGCCTTATGACAAGTTACGGCGTATGCGTACTTAATCTGGAGGGCATTGAAATAGGGATCTTCACGAACGGCCTTCATACGGTTGCGCTCATTACGAATATCAGCGTAATCTTCGAGAACGCTCAAGAAGAGGCGTTGCTGATCTTCGTTGGAAAGTGCGGGAGCCTCGGAGGTCAGTGTATCGAAAAGCACTCGCACATCAATTTCCATATCATCGTAATCGTGGAAACGCAAAGTTGCATCGGCAAAGGTAAATCCGTGCATCTCGTGGACATGATGATAGCGTACCACTTCTGCACAGTCACCATTGGCAATGAACGGCATAGGGAGTATCTCACCTTTGGGGAGTTCCTTCTGAGCCTGTGCCGTCCAATAGTAATTGTTCTTCACCGCCATAACTAAATCACCGCGGGTCAGGATTTCATCGTGATTGAAAATACGTGCACGAATGCCCTGGTTATAAGCATTTGCCCGCTTGTTGCTGCGTGTGACCACGATGGTCTGGTCTGTACCCCAATTGCGGTAGGAGGCATCCAGTTGGTCTATGAGTTCATTGCCAGGCAGAATGCTAAGTTCCTTAGAACCACTGACATCAATGGAAGGTAGATTGTAGTTCCCAGCTTGGAAAGCGGCCATAATTGCGCTGGGCTCTGCAAGGTGCTCTCGGAGACGGGTAGCCTCACGAAGAACAGGGGACATGCTTTCCTGACGTACAACTTCCGTCAGCTGGGCTCCTCGTACATTGAGGCCAAAGGCTTTCAGAGCAGAAGGACGGAGAGCAGGACTGTCAACCTCCCCTACTGGTGGGAGCTGGGCTGTATCACCAACAAACATGATGCGACATCCACTTCCACTATAGACGAAATGTATAAGATCTTCTAACAGGTCACCAGTTCCGAAGATGCTGTTTCCGCCACTATGGGCTGGAATCATTGAAGCTTCATCGACGATGAAGAGAGCATCTTTGGCTGCATTCCATCCACGGTCGAAATGGGTATCAAGGCCTTTGAAAGTTTCCTGCCGGTAGATGATTTTGTGAATCGTAAAGGCTGGCATACCAGCGTGATAGGAAAGAACCTTGGCGGCACGGCCCGTTGGTGCAAGGAGAATAACGGGGTTATCAAGTTTCTGCCATACACGCACAACGGCGGCAACGAGGGAGGTCTTTCCCGTACCAGCATATCCTCTCAAAATAAATGCCTGATCATCTCGCGGGTCGCCAAGGAACTCACCGATACGCTCCGCCGCCATCTGCTGGTGCGGGGTAAAGGCATGAGGAAACTCACGTTGGATATTTTCGGCAAAGAGGGAGGATATCATTTTTATGCTTCAGAAGAAGAGTCTTCTGGAGTTGGTTTGCGGAAGAAGGAGAAATTTACGCTACCGTAGGCACGGTGCTCGAGAAAATCAGGTCTTTCTGAAAAAATATTGTCCTTGCCATGTTCGAGGACAAAGATGGCTCCCGGAGCAAGCATGTTGCTGTTCATCACGCGGTCCGGAAGTTCAGGAAGTTCCCTAAGAGCATAGGGAGGATCTGCAAAGATGAGATCAAACTGTCTGTTGCAACGTTCAATATATCGGAGGGCATCGGCGCAGACGGGATGCGCTGCCGGGTCGCTGAGACTGCGGAGGACCTGGCTGATAAAGCCAAAGTGCTGGCGGTCCTTCTCAACGCTGACAACTTCCGTACAGCCGCGGGACAAGAGTTCGAGGGTGATGCTTCCTGTTCCAGCAAAGAGGTCGAGAGCGCGGGTTTCCTCAAAATCTATGTAGGCACGGAGGACGTTGAAAAGGTTTTCCTTGGCAAAGTCTGTCGTCGGACGTGCCTTGAAACTTCTCGGGACATCGAAGCGCTTGCCTTTATATTTTCCTGTTATTATTCGCATAATTAGTCAAGTATTCGTACGGCAAGATCATAGGAAACGGCAGGATGTGTCGTCAGAGGACGATCACCGAATTCATCAACGAGGGTCGTGAACTTGCAGTGCGTCGTGAAATTCTTCATCGCCTCGAGGACTTCAGCTCCCATGGTTGCATCACCGATGACATAGTAAGGGATGTCTTTGAGGGGCAGTCCCTGCATCTTAACTGCGGCGAGGACAAAATAGGCAACATCCATAGCACTCCCAACTTCGTAACTTGTCAGCATGGTTAGGTTCCGCCCGTCAAAGATGAAAATATCAACGAAGTGGAAACGGCAGTGGATGAAGACACGGAAACGGTGCTTATTGTCGGAGATTGGGGCAAAGTGGCGAATAAGGGCGGAGAGTGTTGAATCGTAGGTAATGGCTGCACCACGGAATTCTTCCTCTATGGCCTGGCAAATGCTCTCACGGGCACCAGATACCAACACGGAACGAACCATGGGAAGAACCTGGGAAAAGACGCGGAATTTTGACTTTTCACTCTCTGAGAATACGCACTGAAAAAATGCTTCTTTACTCTGCTCCTCATACTCTGTGATAGGAACCAAGGTGGCATTTCCGCTGACGAGAACCTCAAGTTCCAAGGTTTTTTGGAACAAAGGATGCTGCTGACGGATTTCCTGCAAATTCTGCCGCAGAGATATTTCAGGGCGGAGACTATGCTCTATCATCGTCAGCGAACATGCGTCGATGAGAGACATTCCTGAACGGAGAGCCTCTTCCCTGTCACTGGCGCTAGGAAGGGAATAGTCAGCAAAGATGATTTTGTGGTCGTCTATTTGAAGATACTGCACGAGATATGTATTATATAAAAGTTTCGCAAAAGTGATTATGGATCAAATCGTTATCGCGACGGTTTACCAAGGCCATAGCGCTTTTCAATCCAATGGCAGACGAGGTAGGCAATAGGGAAAGCGATAGCAACACCAATGGCATCGGCAACGAAATCCCACCAGTCACCGAAGCGACAGGTCGTCAATGTGCTCTGCATAATCTCTATGAGTCCGCCGTAGAGAATGCTCTCAACAGGGGCAATCCATTTGCAGGGGGTGCGTAAGAGACCGTTAAGGGTCAATTCGAAGAGTACAACGGAACATACGCCTCCGAAGAGCGCCATGTGGGTCCACTTATCGATAAGGGGGACATCCTTCAACGGTGGATCCGGGATGGGGATAAGGCAGATGATCGCCACAAAGAGGACGACAAGAAATGTCAGTGGATAAAAACGTGAAATGCGCATCGTTCGTTGAATTCTTGTTTACCAGAATTTATTGTTTTCAGGACTATATTCGAAACCTGCTCCCCAGAGTTGGACCTCAATGTCAGCCCGGTCGACATCCATAGAGGCACACAACTCATCAAGAGAAGCATATTCGTCACGAAGTTTCATATTGACAAAGCTCATCAACATGAAAGGGTCCTTCGGAAATGTATCAGGAAGCAATGTAAAGTAAAAAGTTTGAAGTTAAAAGTTAAAGGGCCGAAAACTTCCTAAAAGGCAGTCTCACGCCCTGTTAACTCATAATTTTCTTTGAATATATGCGATGACCTCGCCCTTGCGGACACGAGACCCCTGCTTGACGGTGACCTCAACAAGGGAACCGCCGAGCGCAGCGGGAACGTCTTCAATATAGCCGTAGGGACTTTCTATATAGCAGAAGAAATCTCCCTCTGCATATTCCTTACCGATAAACGGCTCGATAGAGGTTACGGCTTCTGCATCACCATTAACCTCCCAGAGAACAATACCGTTTTCTGGAGCGACGATGGCATCGGCCTTGGCGTGCTTTAAGGCGGCAGCTTCTTCTGCCGTCATGCCTGCAGCATTCTCCTTGTCCTTGGCAGCCTGGAGGTCTGCGAGGAAACGTTTCTTGGCTGCACCACTCTTATAATCGCGATACTGCGTCTCATGCATGGCGAACTCAAAGAGTTCCTCGTCATCCTCGCCACGCTCCCAGCCGTTCTCCTTCATTTCATCGATAAAACGCTGAAGGTCATCGGGATAGTAAGACTGTGGATCAGCATCGGTGAACTCCATATCCTTCTCCTTGGCCAAAGCGATGATCTCGGGAGCCACTTCTCCGGGGAGTTTACCGCTCTTTCCGAGAATCATGCCCCAGATGGATTTATCCATCATGGAGTAACGGGGCTTATCCATGGATTCGCAGAGAAGGTTCATCAGCGCGATGTTCTTAACATACTGGCTGAAAGGCGTTACCAAGGGAGGATAGCCGACGCGGGGCCAAACATAAGCCACCTCGTTGAAGAGCTTGACGAGGAGGGCGTCTTCTGAAAGGGCTTCGAGACCCTTCTTCTGACGGTTGCTGTTAATGGCAGACATCACGCCAACGAGATCGGCCATCATGGATCCCATCATACCGCCAGGGAGGCCACAGCCGAGAAGAAGGCTGGACATCAGCTTGTTGGAGGGATTCATAAAGTAGCCCAGGAAGTCATCGATGAATTCCTGCGTCAGTTTTCTAGCCTCCATATAGGCATCCATATTGATTTCGGGAACGTCAAAGCCTGCGTTTTTCAGCATGCTCTGAACGGAGATGATATCTGGATGAACCTTGCCCCAGGAGAGGGGTTCGATAGCGGTATCAATCACATCGGCACCATTGCGGCATACCTCGAGGATGCTTGCCATGGAAAGACCGGGACCTGAGTGACCGTGGTACTGGATGATCACCTCGGGGTGCTTGGTCTTGATGCGACGGCAGAGATCGCCGAGCATAGCAGGCTGGCCGATACCGGCCATATCCTTGAGACAGATTTCCGGTGCACCAGCTTCGATGAGTTGATCAGCGATATTCGCATAGTACTCAGCGGTATGGATGGGACTGGTGGTAATACACAGTGTAGCCTGTGGCGTCATGCCGGCCTCAAGCGCGTATTTGATGGAGGGGATGATGTTGCGAACATCATTCAGACCGCAGAAGATACGTGTGATGTCGACGCCTTGGGCGTGCTTCACTTTGTACATCAGTCGACGAACATCAGCGGGAACAGGGAACATGCGGAGGGCGTTGAGACCGCGGTCCAGCATGTGGGTCTTGATTCCTACCTCATTGAAAGGCTTCGTAAATGCACGAACGGCTTTGTTTGGGTTTTCACCATAGAGGAGGTTGACTTGCTCAAAGGCTCCTCCGTTGGTTTCAACACGGCTAAAGCATCCCATCTTGATGATGGCTGGTGCTATGCGTTCCAACTGGTCTTTCCTCGGTTGGAACTTTCCACTCGACTGGAACATGTCACGGTAAACGAGTGAGAATTGAATCTTTCTTTTTTCCATGAGGATAGCAGTACTATATTAGTAATGCAGTTTTAGGTAAATATATTTTGGTTAGTAGTGAGGTTTTGCAATTAATGCGAGCGCAAAGATACAACATTTTTGGTATTTACCAAAGTATTGGGCAAAAAAAAGATAGGGCCTGTACCCTATCTTCATTTATGTAATGCTTCGGAATTACTTTCTTTTTCCTTTTTTCCAGAACCAAACGCCGCGACGGATGTTGCGGATATGGGGGAAATGCTCTCGTACGGAAGTGATGGAAACGCCAAGGGGACGCTCGAAATAACAGCGCTCGTAGATGGCATAGATCTCGCTCAACTTCGTAGGCTCAGGGAGATCGTAGACGATGCGAGCAATACGAACCAAATCGTAACAGAGACGCTCAGCAACAAGACGATATCCAACCTTACTGCGTTCTATCCATGGATGCTGATGCAGGAGTGCACGGAGGAAACGAACATTTGTCTTTAGTAAACTATCTTCGTATGGCTTTAAGGCATTGCGAATCGCATTCTCCTTCGTCGGTACAACACGCCACTGCAAAGCGGCAAAGAGATCGTGGAGGGTTTTTCTGCAACGCTGCACTTCACCTATCTTGACGATATAGTCACCTCCCCATGCTGATTCTGCCGTCGTACGCTGCAGGAGGGTCAGATCGAGGAAGAAGAGGAAA
The DNA here is from genome assembly GCA_002314875.1 of Prevotellaceae bacterium UBA1746. Lineage (GTDB taxonomy): Bacteria > Bacteroidota > Bacteroidia > Bacteroidales > Bacteroidaceae > Alloprevotella. The sequence continues at coordinate 75,238 of DCHS01000038.1, read as the reverse complement.
CGCATCGGCGAAATCTTCTCCAGACAATCAAGAACGTCTGCAGGGCTGTACAGGAGTTCTTTCTTTAGTTTTTTTACAGTTGATAATAACTTATGACTGAACTGAATACCCTTGACTGGATAACCTGTCAGTAGAGGTTCTGTAAAGAGTTTGCTGACGATACGGAAAAGACTGGCATTGGAGGCCAGTTTCGCAGTCTTTACAATCGTCTCGACGGGGAGGCCTTCAAGGAAGAATTTACGAAGGACCTCGCCACCTTCCCAACGATACTCCATGGTACGGATGGCAGCAACAAGGCACCGTTCAAGTTCAAGGATATCATCTTCAAAAACTCTTTCCTCTGTAACGACTTCTGTTTCTTCTGCCAACGAAAATTCCGTTTCAGCTGTCATCAAAGTTCCGAAGAAATCCATCGGTTCTTCTTCCTCCTCGAGATCATCGGGAAGGACGAGGAGACGGAGGTGGTCACGCCAGTGAGCAATGACTCTTTCGGGATGTGTAAGAACTTCGTCGCGCATCTCCTTGAGGATGGTCAGGAATACATGGCCAACGTTGTACCAGCCAAGGACAACCTCTTCCGTCAGATTCACAAGCTGCATGGCATTGTCAATACCCTCACGGCGTAATCTTGCGACCACCATTCGGCGGTCAGCATCCGTAACGAGAGTCTGAAGGTCAACTTCACGCAAGCGTTCTGCAAGTCGCATGGCCTGCGCTTCATTACGGCCATACTCCAAAGCAGCATAATCCGGGAAGAGGGTATCAATCATCAGCATGAATAATTAGAAGTTATTGGATAGCACATCCATGTCACTTTGATGTCGCAAATTTAACGAATATTTTTGAAAAACGCCAAATATTATTTAGTTTTTTTGTTAATTCTCCTCTAATATTATAACTTTGCAGAAGATTTATAACCTCAACCCTCATTTCCTTATGCAAGAATTGGCTTTGAAGTACGGTTGCAATCCCAACCAGAAACCTTCCCGCATCTTTATGGCCGACGGTAGTGAACTCCCCATCGAAGTTCTCTCCGGTCGTCCCGGTTACATCAATTTCCTCGACGCGCTCAACGCCTGGCAGCTCGTCCGCGAACTCAAAGCAGCGACGGGTCTCCCTGCTGCAGCAAGTTTCAAGCACGTCAGTCCTGCTGGTGCCGCTGTCGGTCTTCCTCTCGATGCTACCTATCGTCATATCTATTTCGTTCCCGATTCTCTCGGTGAGGAAATGAGTGCTCAGGCTTGTGCCTACGCTCGTGCCCGCGGTGCAGACCGTATGAGCTCCTACGGTGACTTCATCGCTCTCAGCGACGAATGTGACCGCGACACTGCCCTCCTCATCAAGCCCGAGGTAAGCGACGGTGTCATCGCTCCCAGTTTCAGCGACGAAGCGCTCGAGATTCTCCGTGCAAAGCGCAAGGGAACTTACAATGTCATCAAGATTGATCCCAACTACCGTCCCGAACCAATTGAACGCAAGCAGTGCTTCGGCGTTACCTTCGAACAGGGTCGTAACGAAATCGATCTCACCAGCGACAGCCTCTTCGAGAATATCCCTACTGTAAATAAGGAATTCCCCGAGGCAGCACGCCGCGACCTCATGATTGCCCTCATCACCTTGAAATACACCCAGAGTAACTCTGTATGCTATGTTAAGGATGGCCAAGCTATCGGTATCGGCGCCGGCCAGCAGAGCCGAATCCACTGTACCCGCCTCGCTGGTCAGAAGGCAGACATCTGGTGGTTGCGTCAGCATCCCAAGGTAATGAACCTTCCCTTCGTTCCCGGCATCCGTCGCGCAGACCGTGACAACACGATCGATATCTATATCTCTGAGGATCATGATGACGTTCTTGCAGAAGGCGTATGGCAGCAGTTCTTCACCGAGAAGCCTGAAGTTCTCACGATGGAAGAGAAGAAGGCGTGGATTGCCAAGAACACCCGCGTCAGCCTTGGTTCTGATGCATTCTTCCCCTTCGGTGACAATATCGAGCGTGCTCACAAGAGCGGCGTGGAATTTGTGGCTCAGGCTGGCGGCAGTGTCCGTGACGACCATGTCATCGAGACCTGTGACAAATACGGTATTGCCATGGCCTTCACCGGCATCCGTCTGTTCCACCATTAATTTGGTCTAAACCAAATAAACTCTATAAACCTTCTATAAACCCCATAAACCTTTATAAACCTGCGCCTTAGGCGCTATAAACCTATTTCCCATGCTTGAACGTAATGTAAGCGATGAAGAGATGACGCAGGCCATGATGGGCGGCATCACTTTCAAAAAGGCCAAGTTAAAGACTGGTCCAAAAGAAGAGAAGGTGAAAACAAAGGCAAAGAAAAAGACCTACATCACCGGTACTCACGGTAGCGCCAGTGCAAGACATAAGGCTGAAATACGCCAACGACGCGCTAACCGCCATAAGAAATAAAAGAATCGCCCCGCTGCAAATGTGGGGCGATTCTTTTTTTTTTTGCAAAAGCAAAAAACACCGGAACGGAGTTTAACTTTATCTGTAACTAGTTATAGCATGTCTCTGTACTTTTCGATGGCTTGCTGGGCGATGGCGATGGCCTCTTCGAGAGAACAGCGGAGCTCACCGCCGGATGCATTGAGATGACCTCCTCCGTTGAAGAACTCTGCGGCAATCTGGTTACTGGGAACTTCATCGACGGAACGGAGACTGACACGGATGGCGTCAACCTCGGTATCCTCGCGAAGACAGATAGACAGTCGGCAACCCTTCACCTGAAGGGGCTGATTGACAAGACCCTCGGCATCACCGCGGATGTATTTGTACTCCTTCATCTCCTCGCGGGTATAAGCCATAAGGGCTGCCTTGCCTCCAGCGAAAAACTGCAATTTCTCATGAAGCATGTAGCCCCAGAAACGGAGACGGTTCTGAGAGAAACAATTATAGACGTTGCGATAGATCTTGTCCTTATCGATGCCCTTTGCCAATAGCATGGCAATGATAAGGAAGACCTCAGGATTATTGCTGTTGAAGGTAAAAGCTCCTGTATCGGTCATCATACCACAGTAGATGGCGCAGGCCCCAGAGCGGGACATATTGTCGTAACCTCCAAGTTCGTTGATGACACGGAAGACAAGTTCGCTGGCACTGGATGCCTCGGGATGACTGATGACCATCTTCATCTTTGTGGTGTCAGGACCGAGATGATGGTCGATCATCATGCGTTGGGCCTTGGATTTCTCAACAACAGCGGCCAGTTCATCGCGGAGACGGGAGATCAGGTTAAAGTCGAGACAGCAGATGAGATCGGCTTCCTGGATGGCCTTGCGGGCAGCGGCAGTATCTTTCTCCTCAGCAAAATAGAGGACATACTGGGAATTTGGCATCCATTTCAGGAAGTCGGGAACCGCATTAGGCATCACAATCGTCACCTGTTTGCCGAGGTGGCGAAGATATTCCGACCATCCGAGGGCAGAACCTAATGCATCGCCGTCGGGGGATGCATGGCCAAGGACAACAACGCGCTTGGATTCTTTCAGCAACTGCATCAGCTGCATCAGTTCCAAAGGCGAAAGAAGTGGGGTGAGAGTCATTACGGGTTTGGAGGTATAAAAGTTTATGAGGTTTAAAAGTCGGAGATTCCGGAAATCCAGACTTTCCGGTGCTTTACAGGTTCTTAAGGTGAGCGATTTCCTCTACAGGATTGGCAGCACCGAAGACGGCGGTTCCGGCAACGAGGACATCAGCGCCGGCTTCTATAAGCATACGACCCGTGGAGCGGTTAACACCACCGTCAATTTCGATGAGAGCACGGGAACCCGTCTCGTTGAGGAGTTTACGGAGTTTCTTCACCTTCTCAACAGTATGGGGAATGAACTTCTGACCACCATAACCGGGATTAACGCTCATCAGCATCACAAGGTCAACATCTTCAATGATATCTTCGAGGACACTGACGGGAGTTGCAGGATTGAGGACGACACCAGCCTTCATACCTTTGGAACGGATGGTCTGGAGGACACGGTGAAGATGCGGACAAGCTTCATAGTGAACGCTGACAACATATGCACCGACATCACTGAGGCGCTCGATGAACTTCTCGGGCTGTACGATCATCAGATGAACGTCGAGGGGCTTGCGGGCATGACGCGCAACGGCCTCCATCATGGGGAAACCAAAAGTCAGGTTGGGGACGAAAACACCGTCCATCACATCAAGATGAAGCCAATCGCACTGGCTTGCATTCAACATCTCAGTATCACGCTGAAGATTGCCAAAATCAGCGCTCAACATTGAGGGGGATACCATTGCCATAATAGGGAGAATGTTTAAGTTTGGTATATTTCGGCACAAAATTACAAAATAATTTGTAACTTATCGGATATTTCCAAAAAAAACTCGTACTTTTGCTCATCAATTATTATCGCTTTGCCCTTTCCGGATATCTAAGTAGTAATAATAAACCCTTAAACCTTATAAACCTAAAACTCAAGATTTCCGTAAAATACTATGCTAACATTAGAAGACTATTTCCGCAATCCGAAATGCTCATCATACCAACTGTCACCAGACGGAGAGCATCTGTCGTTTTTAGCTCCCTACGAAGACCGCCTGAATATCTTTGTCCAGAAAATCGAACGCGGGGAGAACGATGAACCTGTACTCTCTGAACCTGTCCGCCTCACCTCTGAGACGGAACGCAGTCTGGCGGGATACATGTGGAAAGGCAACGACCGCATCCTTTTTACAAAAGACAATGGCGGCGATGAAAATTTCCATCTCTACGGTGTTCGCATCGACGGTACAGACGAACAATGCTATACGCCCTTTGACAAAGTGCGCGCCGGCATCATCGACGACCTGATCGACTGCCCCGACGAACTCCTCATCTGCATGAATCAACGTAACCCCGAGGTCTTCGATCCCTACCGCCTCAATATCAGGACCGGCGAAATGAAACTCCTCGCCGAGAATCCCGGCAATTATCAGGGATGGACTACGGACCACAACGGTCGCCTTCGCGTGGTATATGCCATTGTTGACGGGGTGAATACGCAGATACTTTATCGTGAAACCGAAGACGATGAATTCCAGCCTGTTATCACAACCAACTTCAAGGATTCCTTGAACTTCGTTTTATTTACTCCCGATAACCATGATGTCTATGCTGTAACAAACATCGGCCGCGACAAATCGGCCCTCGTCGTGATGGATCCCCGCACCTGCAAGGAGAAGGAATTACTCTTCCAGCACGAGCAGTATGATGTGGCAAGCATGAGTTACAGCCGTGTCCGCAAACGCCTTCTGAGTGCCTATTGTACGGGCCACTCGCTCCCCATCCGCCACTATTTTGATGACGAGACAAAGGCTTTCCGTGAGCGCATCGAGGCCCACTTCCCCGGACAGCGTGTTGGCCTTGCTGATAATGATCTCAAAGAGGAGCACTACCTGGTCTATGTGGGTTCAGACCGTACACGCGGCAGTTACTGGTACTACGACAAAGCTACGGACACCTGCACCTTCATCGCCGATGTGGCTCCCTGGATTACGGAAGAGGATACGGTTTCCATGGAACCTGTCACCTATACCACCCGCGATGGTCTGACCATCGAAGCCTATCTGAGCAGACCGAAGAATGTTGAAGGTCCTCTCCCCGTCATCATCAATCCGCACGGAGGACCCTGGGCGCGCGACCATTGGGGCTATAATTCCGAAGTCCAGTTCCTCTGCTCACGAGGCTACGCTGTTTTCCAGATGAATTTCAGAGGTTCAACGGGTTATGGCCGAAAGTTCCTCGAGGCAAGTTACAAGCAGTGGGGACTGAAAATGCAGGACGACATCACCGATGGCGTTCACTGGCTCATCGATGAAGGCATCGCCGATCCGGAGCGCATCGCGATCTACGGTGGTTCATACGGTGGCTATGCTACGCTGGCTGGCATCTGCTTCACACCGGAGTTGTACAAATGCGCGGTGGACTATGTCGGTGTCAGCAATCTCTTCACTTTCATGAAGACCATCCCACCCTACTGGCGTCCGCTCCTCGAGATGATGCATGAGCAGGTCGGTGACCCTGAAAAAGACCGTGAACAGATGGAGGCCACATCGCCGGCTCTCCATACTGACCAGATCCGTTGTCCGCTCTTCATCGCCCAGGGTGCCAATGACCCTCGCGTCAACAAGGCGGAGAGTGACCAGATCGTCGAGGGCTTACGTGCGCGCGGAATAGAAGTGGAGTATATGGTCAAGGATAATGAAGGCCATGGTTTCCGTAACCAGGAGAATAAATTCGATTTCTACCGAGCAATGGAGCACTTCCTCGCGAAGAATTTATAAAACACAGATATTGCAAACTGGCGTTTACAAAACCGCAACAAAAGCGAGATGTAGGCGCCAGTTTGTCTATAATATTAACAAAAAGTTAGCAATCTGTTAGGATTTCTTAAATAAAATGTTACTTTTGCAAATGAAGACTTAACGATAACGTATCTTTTTGCATTTTCAAAAGAGAATATTTCAAATCTCAAATGCACATCATACTCTTTCGATAATTCACTAAAGTAACAAATATTAATTAAAACTAAACTTATGAAGAAATTCTACACTTTCCTCTGTGCTGCTCTCGTTGCATGCAGCGCAAGTGCGACAGGCTTGCTGAAATTCAACAAGGTTGATGCTCAGAAGAACCTTCGTTCAGTTTCCTTCGTTCAGGCTACCGCCAAGAAGGCTCCTGCCCAGATTACTCCTGCTGCAGGTACAAACTTCACCATTTCAGTTAGTGAAATCACTGCTACCGGCGCTTCTGTTTCCATCACTCCCGCTGAAGAAAACCAGACTTATCTTGCTACCGTCCTCGAGAAGTCTGTTATTGAGGGATTCGAGGATGACGCTGCACTCGTTGCTGAAGTAAAGTCAGAAATGGATGATCTTATTGAGTATTATACTCAGTATGGTTATACCGTTTCCTATGCAGATTTCTGCTACACTGGTGCTGATGTTATGCCCGTGTCTTCTCTCGACCCCGAAACTGAATATGCTGTAATCGCATACGGTATCGACACCGAGACCGCTGCTGCTACCACCGCTGTAGAGGCTGCTTATTTCACTACCACTGAAGCTGCTCAGTCTGAAAACGTACTTACTCTTACCTACGAAGACGGCAAGCTCTATGTTAAGACTACCACCAACGATCCCTGGATCTACATTCCCGAATCTGTAGCAGAATACAACAAGTATCAGGCTGACCTCTCTCAGGAAAGCGTAAACGCTGAAATGGATGACTGGGCTTACACCCTCGATTACTATGGTGTTTCTGATGTATTCACCTTCACCGGTGACCAGACCATCGACCTCAACGAGGTTTACAGCAACTACTTCAGTTCTGCTGGTTTGGTAGCAGGTACCGAATACATGGTCCTCGCTGCTGGTTATGCTGACGGTCTCCGTACTACCGATGCTACTTATATTACCTTCACCTATGGCGAAGGCGAGGGCGAAACCGGTGGCGAAACCGGTGGCGAAGATGGTCCCTTCGGTATGGTAATTACCGTTAGCGACATCACTTCCAGCTCTGCTGTTGTCAGCGTTTCTCCTTCTGACAACACCACTTACTACTACTTCGACGTTATGACCGTTGATGAATTGATGGAATACGACGGCGCTGCTGACCTCTCTGCTGACTACAAGGCATACTTCGACGAAGCCATCGAATACTATGCACAGTACGGCTACAGCCTTTCTTATACTGACTTCGCTTCTCAGGGTGATGACAACTACACCTTCGAAGATTTGGAAGCTGGTACTTATGTAGCATTTGCATACGCTATGGATGTTACCACTGGTTTGGCTACAGAAGATGCAAAACTCGTTGTTAAGACCTTCACCATCGAAAGCGACGGTGGTGGCGAAACTCCCGAACCCGAAGGTGAATTTGCTGCTACTATCGAAGTTTCTGACATCAGCGCTACTGAAGCAACTGTTTCCGTTACTCCCGCTGACGAAACCCAGGCTTACTACTACGAAGTTCTTGATGAAGAAACCTTCGCTGAGTATCCTACCGCAGCTACTCTCTCTGCAGCTCTCAAGGAATCCTTCGATTACTACATCGAACTCTACGCTCAGTACGGTTACGAACTCTCATATAGCGACTTCGCTTCCACTGGTGCTGATAACTACACCTTCACCGGCCTTACCCCTGGTGCCAAGTACACCGTTGCTGCTTATGCAATGTCAACCTCTACCGGTTTGGCAACTTCAGAACTCCTCACCAAGGAATTCTCTACCCTTGAAGGCGTTGATTCTGACAACGAAATCGGCTTGAGCTATGCTAATGGTGTCATCACCATCACCACTACCAACGACGATCCTTACTTCATGATCATGGAGACCAAGGCTGAATACGATTCTTACGAAGATGACCTCAGCGATGATTCTCTCCTCGACGAAATCAAGTCTTGGCTTGACCTCACCGACGCTTACGGTTATACTCAGTACTTCACCAACAGCGGTAACCAGACTCTTGATGTAAATGAATTCTGGACAACCTACTTCAGCGAAGATGATTTGGAAGAAGGTCAGTACATCCTCCTCGTTGCTCCCTACTCTGGTTATATCAACGGTGCTGTTAAGTACATCCTCTTCGACTACACTGTTGACGGTATCACCAACGTTAAGGTTTATGACAACCTCTCTGACGCTAAGTTGATCAAGAACGGTCAGGTTGTTATCCGCCACAACAACAAGCTCTTCAACACCAAGGGTATTCAGGTTAAGTAATCCCTTGTAAATTATCATAAAAGCCGCCCACCGATTCGTTCGGTGGGCGGCCTTTTTGTATTAGGGCAAAAGTCTTAAAAAAGCAAGCCATTTTCTTTTGCCAAATAAAAAATAAACCTTACCTTTGCAATCTCATCAATACTTATTACTATGGCAAATTACAGCAACAATCAAAATTTGAACTTCCACGTGGACGGAAAGTCTTTGGTAGTGACATTAATTCTTGGAGTCTGCCTCATTCTGGGCTTAATGATTGGTATTCCTTACTATAAAGTATGGCAGCAGGAAATGGATGGTAAGGCTGAATTTTCCAAGGCTGAACAGAATCGTCGCATTCGTGTTGAAGAAGCAAAAGCGAATCTCGAGGCTGAAAAACTGAATGCTCAGGCAGAAATTGAACGAGCAAAAGGTGCGGCTGCAGCTATTAAGATTGAGAATGGCTCCCTTACAGAAAACTACATTCGTTATCTTTGGGTTCGCCAACAGAAGGATCTTAATGACAAGACCGTCATTTATGTTCCTACTGAGGCAGGTATGCCCATCATGGAATCCACCCGATTAAAGAAATAAAGGAATTACAGCCAATTAGGCACTTTTTTATAAGTACGCCCAAACATCAATACACTTCCACGTAGCTTGCGAGGCGCTTTGCCTTATCGCGGAGATCGTCCAAATTAGAAGTTTCTGCATCACCGCTGACAACGACGACGCCCATACGACGGTTCATGCGGACGGTGGGCTTGCCGAAGAGGCGGATGTCAGCATCCTCCTCGCAGGTCTGTTCAACTCCTCGGAACTGAGGAACTTCACCTTCCATCTGCTCGGGGGTGATGCCGCTTAGAATCACAGCGCTCGCACCCTTACGGAGCAACTTGATGCAGGGGATGGGAAGACCGAGGGCAGCACGGCAGTGCAATTCGAACTCGTTGAAATTCTGGGTGCCTGCCAGGGTTACCATACCGGTATCATGGGGACGGGGAGAAAGTTCGCTGAAATAAACACCGTTCTTCTCGCTGATGAAGAATTCAACACCCCAGATGCCTGCACCGGTGAGGGCTTCGGTAACAGCCTTTGCCATACGCTCTGCCTCACGGACATGCTCGGGATTCATAGGACGGGGCTGGAAACTTTCACGATAGTCACCACCCTTCTGGACATGACCTACAGGAGCGCAGAAGAGCGTGGGACCATTCTGCTGGGTAACGGTGAGAAGGGTGATCTCATAATCGAAGTCAATGAATTCCTCGATGATGAGTTCCTTGACATCACCGCGGCTGCCTTCCATACCATATTGGAACGCATGTTCGAGATCTTCAGGACTCTTCACAACGCTCTGGCCTTTTCCGCTGGAACTCATCAAGGGCTTCACAACACAGGGGAAACCCACTTCTTCAGAAGCCGCCTTGAGTTCTTCGAAAGTCTTGGCATAGAAATACTTGGCAGTTTTGAGGCCAAGATCCTTTGCTGCAAGGTCACGGATAGCCTTGCGGTTCATCGTGAAGTTTACGGCACGGGCGGAGGGAACAACATGGATACCCTGCTTCTCGTAGTCGTAGAGGCGCTCGGTACGGATAGCTTCAATCTCACAGATGATCACGTCGGGCTGATGTTTAGCAACAGCAGCATCGAGAGCATCGCCGTCCAGCATGGAGAACACTTCAAAATCATCAGCAACCTGCATCGCGGGAGCACCAGGATAGCTGTCACAGGCAATCACATGCTGGCCCAGACGCTGAGCCGCAATCACAAACTCTTTACCGAGTTCACCAGAGCCAAGGAGAAGAATCTTTTTCATTGGAAATGTTTATAGGGTTTATAGAGGTTTATAGAGCGGAGGTTCCGGTTGTTCCGGTTGTTCCGGAGGTTCCGGGGTTAAAAAATTCTGATAGCCTTATCTCGTCAGAGGTAAAACTATCAGAAACTTTTTAGCAGATGCCGAGCGGCTTGGTCTCGCCCATCTGGAAAATGATGGTTTTGCCTTTATGACTTTCGGGCTTGTACTCACGGGCAAAACGACGGATGAAATCGAGTGATGCGGCACTCGGACCTGAAGAAGGAGTAGAATTTTGCGTCATAGGCAATGTTTTGTGATGAATTACGCCTATATAACGCAGTCTTTGCCCGTTTATTGTTTATGATTGCAGAATATTTATTATTTTTTTGAGGTTATTTTATTGCGAAGACCTGAATAGCCGGTCATATAGGCGCAGGCCTTACCGAATGTCAGATTCATATCGAGGCGTACGGGGAGATGATTGGCATCGTCGGTGACATAGAAACGGACGATTTCGCTCTCCTTGCCATCCTCCAGCTCGAGGAACGAAAAGACAAGGGTGCTGAATTTCTCACCGTTATCAAGCTTGACTTCTTTCTTGCCACGATAGACAATGCTCTGTGTGGCACAACGCTTGCCGTCTGCCATCACAAACTTGATCTTATGCCCCACCTTCCAGCCTGTTGCGTCCATGGAGCGGGCACGGACCATCATGCTCACCATATCGTAGGCACAGGCCGTGGAGGAATATTTGCTCGTCGTCGGTTCTCGGGAATCCAGACGATGATAGTTCGAGACATGGCACTTTCCGCCGCTGTAACTGTATTCCACGCGGTCCACCTTATAGCGCTTGCTCTCCCTTCCCTTCTTATCAAACAGCATGGGAACGAGCTGGTCGGTGACATAGGTCGTCATGGTGTCGCGGAGAATGAAATACTTATCGGCCCTCTTGTTGGTAGTGGTCCGGAGGCTGATCTTATGACCTTTAGTTCCTTTGTAGGTCGTGGAACCAATACTCCACTCTGCCGTTCCCACCGTCATATTGATAGGACCGAGACTGAACTTGAGGAGGTAACTCACCTTTTCGCCGTCGTTAAAGGCGGTGTTGGTCATCGGCGCCTGTGCCAGCATCTGTATTGTGGCAAGGAGACAACAAAAAAGTAAGACTGTTCGTTTCATTCGTTTTTATATGTCTGGAACTTCTACTTTTCCGGGGAACTTCCAGACTTGTTAATAGTTCTCTTCGTTGGCGAGATTCCAGGCGTTGAGGTAACTGGCCTTGGTGATATCCACCAGCTTGTCCCAGTTGATGTGCTCGGGCTCGTCGGTAACCTGATGATAGTACGGCGTCCAGTCGGTGTGGTACCAGATGAAGGGGATACCAAGTTTTACGAAATTGCCCTGATCGCTGCCGCCGAGGAGATTCTCCGTAGGACGGACGCTGGGATCGAGACCGAGGTTGTATTTTTCTACATCATTCTTGATCCATTCACCGAAAGCAGGATTTTCCTGGCTGTAGATATAAGCGAAATACGGAGGATTGTCGGGCTGCGTGTTTCCACCTTCCATATCGAAATTCAGATAGCCCTTGACCTGCTTGATCTGTGGCCAGGTCTGGGTGAAATAGGTAGAACCGAGCGTTCCCTTTTCCTCACCATCCCAGAAAGCGAAGATGACGGTACGGCGGGGCTTCATGCCGCTGGCCTTGAAGGCACGGGCAATCTGGAGTGCACAGCTGACACCGGAAGCGTTGTCGTCAGCACCGTTATAGATCTGATCGCCCACCTTCCAGGGGTCGAGGCCCCAATGGTCACGGTGAGCACCGACGATGACATATTCGTCCTGGATTTCGCCGGGGATGACACCGAAGACATTCATCATGTCCATCCTGCGATGGGGACCCTGCTGAAGCTTGGCGATGCTGTCGGCATTCACTTCCCACCGGTTTCCGGGACGACGGGTGGACGCTGCCTGATAAGCCGAGAAGCGGTGGCGGTAACTGCCGTCGAGGGGTTCCAAACCCGCTTCGATCAACTGGCTGACCATATATTCTCCCGCGATGATGCTCGTGTTGTAACCAGCCTCGCGGCCTTCGAGGGCATCGGAGGCAAGGAATCCTATGATAGCCTCTGAGGAGGCACGGTTGATACTTGACAAACCACGTTCGCAAGCCTTTTGCATAAGTTCCTGCTGGGCGCGCTGGGCCTTGGTAGGCTTTACTGATTTTGCTGATGATTGGGCAGCGAATCCGAAAGAACCAACGAACAACGCTGCGAGAAGAATCTTTTTCATAAATTTATTATTTTGTAGTGCAAAATTAGTGTTTTTTGTGCTATAAAAATTGCTTTTTAGCAAAAAATTGCCGTTTTTAAGAAAAAATAAGACAATAAGGTTGGAAAACTCGCATTTTTAGTTTACATTTGCACCATCAAAACGAATTATACAGCGTTTTTCAAACAATTTTAATCACTTTTTTCTAACACCTTTAAAACGAAATAGCCTATAGACTGAAGATTACTCCAAAACAAAATTTACCACGTAATGGATAATTTCAGCAAAATGACCGACGATGTGTTGGTCGCAAAATATGTCGGCGGATGCAATGAGGCATTCGACGAATTACTACTTCGTTATAAGGATCGTCTGTATAATTATATTTCCTATCAACTCTCGCAGCAGGCAGACCTCGTCGACGATATCTTCCAGGAGACATTCGTCAAGGCGATTATGACGTTAAAGTCCTGCCGTTATACCGAGGGAGGCTATTTCCTCTCCTGGCTGACGCGCATAGCCCACAACCTCATCATCGACAACTATCGTCAGGATGCCCACATGCATGTGGTATCCCACGACGATGACAATATCGATCTTCTCAACAACGCCGATCTCGTTGACAGCTACCATGAGGCAGAACTCATCAACGAGCAGACCCTCCGTGATGTCAAGCGTTTGATGAACAATCTCCCCGACAACCAGCGTGAGGTGGTCTATATGCGTTATTACGAAAACAAATCTTTCAAGGAGATTGCCGACGAGACCGGTGTGAGCATCAATACCTCTCTCGGCCGTATGCGCTATGCCATTATAAATATGCGCAGGATGGCGGAAGAATACGATATTTCTCTCGAAATGCTTTAAACTCCTCCGATATAAACTCCATTAGAATATACTCCTCTTATATATTATTAAAGCACCCCGAGCGTTATGCCCGGGGTGCTGTATTTTACCAGAAGAGGTTGAAGCAGGCGTTGAGGATTTTGTTACGAAGAAGGACGGGATAGTCCGGATGGGCGTTGAGGAATTCCACAACCTTACGGCGGACATCGGTATCACGATGACCAGCCAATAACGCCATCGACCACTGACCGGGGAAGAAGATATCTCCCGTACGCTGAACCTCCTCAAGTTCTTCGAGACCAGGAGTAACATAACCGATGGACCAATAGTCACGCAGAGGATGATGGATATAGCTCATAGCGGTGCGCGCCCAGGGTTCTATACGACGGTTCTCGGGTTCCAGCAACTGGTCGAAGAGGGCGTCGATACCATGACGGTAAGGCAGGACGGCACGGCTGACGTAATCAAATTCACGCAGACGGTCGGCATTGCCAATCCGTTCCCGCTGACGAGCGAGAATGCTCTCAGCATGTTCGGGGATAAGAAGGGCAAGCTCGTAACTCATCTTCATATAGTCGCGCTCAGAAAGCAGAGGATGTTTGCCCTCTTCCCAAATCTTATATATCCACTGCTGGGTCTCACGCTCCACGAAACAGGAACAGAGGAGACGGATGATCTGCTGACGACATGATTTCAGATTGTGATGCTCCGCCAACTCCCTCAGCTGAGCCTCTACACGGGAACGCTGCTGGAACATCGGGAAGTTGCTGGACTGGATGACGGCATTGTCACCACCCTTTCCCAAACGGAGAATGGGATCGTAGAGATAGCCGACGAGGGTTGATGCAGTGAGTTCGTCGGTCTCCTTCTCCAAGGCGGCCAGCAACAGATTGAGCCATACGCCGTTGCTGATGTTATGGGCCATATAGTTCTCGTGGAGCGCCATGAGGACGGACTGACGGGCTGTTCCCGTTGTGAGGGTTTGCCAGTTGCAGATGAGACCCTCCAGCTGGTTTTCTTCCAAAAGGAAAAGACCATAGCCCTTGCCATCGGTGTTGGGGAGAATCTGGACGTCACTCCACTCTTCGGGTATGGGGATATTGGTGAAACTTTCTGTATCGCTCATCCGGACGACGATGGCAGTATCGGCATCGGCACGGTGAAGGGTCACCTCGAAGGTCTGGGGCCACAGCACCTCATTCTGATAGGGAGAATGTTGTTCGGCAACGAGGATATGACGCTTCAGATTGCCATTGGAACGAATATCGAGATCATCATATTCCTTGTAACGGAAAGTTATGGAAGGCATACCCTTTGCGTTCACCCAAGCCTGGGAGAAACGACGGAGATCGGCATCGGTGTGGCGGTCGAGGATGGTGACGAGATCGTCCCAGGTGGCATTGCCATAGGCATAGGTCTGGACATATTCACGGATACCCTCACGGAAAGCATCTCTCCCCATGATATCAACGAGTTTGTTCATCACCAGCGGAGCCTTGTTGTAGATGATATTATTATAGATGAGACCCGCATTCTGGAGATTGTCAAGATCCTGATGGATAGCCGTTCCGCCACCACGGATGACTTCGCCGTTATCGAGGACAAGGGGTGTGCGCCAGGTACGGTCTTCGGACATCGCTGCCGCCGTAAAGGTTTTCAGACGGTTCAGATCGTGGTTGACCGTGGGGAATTGCGGAGCAACAATCTCAGCAGCGAAATAGTTGGCAAAGACCTCCTTCGTCCACACATCGTCGAACCACTTCATCGTCACATAGTCCCCGAACCACATGTGGCTGGTTTCGTGGGCGATGAGGGAGGCTCGGGAGAGTTCCTCATCTTTCGTAGGATTGTCGTTGAGGAAAATCCTGCTGTCGTTATAGAAGGTCGCTCCCGTATGCTCCATACCACCGAACTGGAAGCCGGGGAGGATGACGAGATCGTATTTTGCAAAGGGATATTTTGCTCCTGTAAAATCTTCCTGCCACTTCAAAGCATAGGCCACCTGGCGGAAAATCACCGGAAGCTGGGCGATACGCTTGGGATCGGTCTCCCTGTAATAGGCACCGATGGTACGACCGTTTGCCGTCCAGGTCTTATAGCTGAATTTTCCAGCGGCAAAGGCAAAGAGATAGGTCGGAAGGGGTTCTGTTTCCTTGAAGCGCAAGGTCGTGGGAGAAGCCGAAGGTTCAGCAGCACCCGTCGCCAAGGGGGAATTGCCGACAGCACGCCAACCTGCGGGAACCTGCAGCGTCAGGGAATACCTGGCTTTGAGATCGGGCTGGTCCAAACAGGGAAATACCGTGCGGGCACGATCGGGAACGAAGATGGTATAGAGATAGTCATTGCTGCGGTTGAGACTCTGGTCATCGGCAACAAAGGATATCTTCACCTCGTTCTCTCCCGTCTTCATCTGTGCTGCAGGGAGGATGATATGCTCTTTCTCGAAACGGCAGTTCGTGGAAGTCTGAGCGCCATTAATAGAAAGAGGAGTACCATTGACGCGGACAGACTTCAGGTGGTCATCGGGAACGCGGAAGTCGAGGACGACATCGTTGGCACTACCCTCTTGCGAAAGGGTGAAGCGGATGGTCTCATCACCGGTGACGGCATTCCGTTTATTAGCAGGCAGAACAAATGTGAGCTGATATTTAAGGTTGGTGATCGTTGCTGCACGATATTCTGCCAGTGTCTTTGCAACACCAGTCTCCACCACGGTCTGTGCCTGTGCGCCCAGACCTATCATCAATAACAAAGACAGGAAAAGGAGTTTCAAAAGGAAATAGGGTTTATAGAGTTTATAGGGGTTATACGGGTTATAGGGGTTATGAGTTAGAAGCGAGGAAATCGGCGACGATGAAGCTGCTGCCACCGACGAAGACGATGTCGTTATCGAAGGCGGCAAAAGTGGCGGCCTGGAAGGCATCGGAGACGGAAGGATAGGCTTTTCCGCGCAATCCATGTTCCGCAGCCTCTTGACAAATCTGCTCTGCAGGACGGGCACGCTTGACGCTCGCCTGACAGAAATAATAAGTGGCATCCTTGGGGAGCATCGTCAGGATGGTAGAGA
Organism: Prevotellaceae bacterium UBA1746; assembly: GCA_002314875.1. Taxonomy (GTDB): domain Bacteria; phylum Bacteroidota; class Bacteroidia; order Bacteroidales; family Bacteroidaceae; genus Alloprevotella. The sequence continues at coordinate 58,534 of DCHS01000038.1, read as the reverse complement.
TATCCTTATCGCTCACCATACCGAAGACCATGTGGAGATGACAGCGGTCACCGCCGTGCTGACGGCTTGCAACAACGTTGGCAAGCTGCTGGACGATGTACTGCATACCGCCAACATTATGACCGGTATCACAAACGATATAAGGATGGTGCTGGAAAACTTCCCAACGGCCGCGAAGACCGGTGAGACGACAGACAGCTTCCAAACCTTCGTGAACAGCGTCGTCAGTGAAACGAAGACCATTCTCACGGAGCACGCGCAAAGCCGTCAGGATTGTCTTGCTGTTTTTCAACTGACAGTAACCGCCTAATTCACTATGAATAAATCCGTATTCCTCAGTCATATAATCAACACCACCTGCAGGATCGATTTCAGCGCTTGTAAGCACATCGGAATCTTCTGCGAAGAAGATGGGGGCACCGACTTCCTGGGCCTTGGCCTCGAATACCGGACGAGTCTCGGGGACTGTCTCGCCGATGACAACGGGAACACCCGGCTTGATGATGCCCGCCTTTTCGGAAGCAATCTTTGCCAGGGTATCACCCAAGAACTGCACATGGTCGAAACTGATATTCGTGATGATACTAATTTCCGGTGTAATAATATTGGTGCAATCCAGACGACCGCCAAGCCCCACCTCCACGACAGCGATATCCACATGCTGATCAGCGAAGTATTTAAAGGCCATCGCCGTGGTGATCTCGAAGAAAGAAGGGTGAAGGGGCTCGAAGAAAGCGCGTTCCTCTTCCACGAACTTTACCACATAGTCTTCTGAAATCATTTGACCATTTACGCGGATTCTTTCTCTGAAATCCACGAGGTGGGGAGAGGTGAAAAGTCCCACCTTATAGCCAGCACGCTGAAGGACGGCGGCGATGGAATGAGAGCAGGAACCTTTGCCATTCGTACCGGCGATATGAATGGTACGGAAACGCTTGTGAGGATGACCGAAATGTTCATCGAGGGTGAGGGTGGTCTCGAGGCCCTCTTTGTAAGCGCCGGCTCCCAACTGCTGGAAGAGCGGAGCGGCATTGAAGAGATATGAGATAGTTTCTTTGTAATCCATTTGCTTTGTGTGGCTCTTTCTAAACCACGTATTTCGAGACGCAAAATTACGACCAATATTTAGAATGGCAAATAATATAGCGCTAAATTTTACTAAAATTTTATACTAATGGCTATCGGTGTAGCGTCTTCCGCGAAGGCGGAGAGGGAAGAGGATAAATTATGCATGGCGATGTCGCGGTGGAGAAGAAGGGAAAGGGGACGGGGGTCTCCGGCGTTGATGCTACGGACGGAGGCGAAACCGGCGGCGAGGAGGGCATCTTCGTCCTCCACCTTGCCGGAAAAGATATGGACGGGGACGGTTTGATGAACCCTTGACAACACACCGAAAGGAACTTTCCCCATCAGCGTCTGGCGGTCACTGGCACCTTCACCGGTGATGACAAGATCGGCATGGCGAAGATGGGCATCGAAATCCACGAGATCGAGGAGAATATCTATTCCGGCATGCATCGTCGCTTTCAGATAAGCCATGAGACCATAACCCAAACCACCTGCCGCACCGGCACCGGGCGCCAATGCAAGTTCGGGGGAAGCCTGACCACGACGAACGGTGTCTTCGGCAAATCGACGGAGCCTCTCCTCTAATATAAGAACATCAGCAGGCGATGCACCCTTTTGAGGGGCAAAAACACAGGCAGCGCCATTGGGACCATACAGCGGATTGTCCACATCGGCAGCAATGACAACAGGCGGAATCGTAACCTTGGGCTTCTGATCAAAGACACCGTGAGCTTCCAGACAGGAAATCATTCCTTCTCCAGCGTCACAAGTCGCACTGCCGCCAATACCGAGGATAATCTTCGTACAACCCCGACGAGCAGCGTCAAGGAGCATTTCACCCACACCGAAAGTCGTCGTTTTCAAAGGATTGCGAAGACTCTCCGGCACGAGTTCCAATCCGCTCGCTGCCGCCATCTCCATAAAGGCTATACCAGTGTCGGAAATCGCATAACGGGCTGTGATTTCCTCCATCAGCGGACCATGAACCGGAACCTCCACCCATTCCACTTCATGCTGACGCGCCACACACTGCACCATACCCTCTCCGCCGTCGCTGAGCGGAAGGGCGACGATCTGTGCATCGGGGAGAACCTTGAGCAAACCGTCAGCCGCTGCACGGCAGGCATCTTCCGCTGTCATGCAGTTTTTGAAGGAGTCAAAAGCGAGGAGAATTTTCATGGTTTACAGTTCACACGATTCTAACTGCAAAATTATAAAAAATATCTTCAGCAGGAATAAATCGCAACTGTTTTTTTCATTTTTATAAGAAAATTCAACAAAAAACTGAAAAAAAACAAATAATATTGAAAAATAACAAAATATATGCGTAATTTTGCCGGGTAATATGAGCCCTACAAACACAAGAGTGTTTGCTGCGGTCCGCAACATTGGATAATAACTTATAAAAAGTAAATGTCATGAAAACAAATTCTCTTCATGCTTTTTGCCTCTGTATGCTGTCGCTGTTTGGCCTCAACACACTCGCACAGACAGAGGTTAATGCCCTTGCAGCAATTGCAAGTCTTCCTGAAGGTACGAACGTGCAGGTTAACCTTAAGGACGTCCACACCTCTATCAGTAATTATGATTTCTGGGCTGATGCGACAACACTCTATTTGCAGGATGAATCGGCGGGTGTATCTTTCAAAGGATTGACGGACATCGAAGGTGGAAAAACCTTGAACGGTACGATCCAAGCAGTTACAGAAAATGTTAATGGTGTCATGGCCCTCTCCGTCACCGAAGAAACCAACACCAGCAATGTCACCCAATCTGATTGGGACTATACCGGCACTCCTATTACCACGATTGCAGATATTGAAAGTGGCAAGCAGTGCTATATGCTCGTTACCCTCAAGGATGTAACCGCAAAACCCTCAGAATACAGTTCCTACGCTGTCACCCTCAGCGACGGAACCAATACGATAGAACTTTATAACGACTGGGATTTGGTGCAGTTGTCCAAGATTCCTGAAAATGTCAAGAGCATCACCGCTTTGGTTTTCCTTGATGTCTGGAACGGCGGTTACTACCTCATTCCCATCAGACAGGATCTGATTATAGATGCTGACGCTACCGACGATGCAAAATCAGTGAAAACCCTTGCCGGATTAAGTGATGTTGCTGACGGTGATGAAGTCCTCGTAACGCTCACCGATACCTATGTCACTGCCAGCCTCGGCGATGCTGCCGTTCTTGAAGATGCTACCGCAGGAAGTCTTTTCTACGGTCTTAGTGTTGCCGCAGGGAAAGTTCTCAACGGAAAGATTTATGCCACAGCGACAAAGGTAGGAAATGACATCTGCCTCAAAGCTAACAGCGAGAAGACGAATCTTGACGAGGTGACGACGACCGAGGGCACAAAGACCGCCACACCGGTTTATCTCAACGGCGCTCTTTCGCCCTACTGGCATAACCGCCTCATCGTTCTCACGGATGTTCAGAGCACCCAGGCCGATGAGGTGTGGACGCTGAGCCAGAACGATGTCACCATGACCATGAAGGATGCTTTCTGCCAACTCGAAGGCTATGATGTTCCCACCTATATCAAGTCACTGACGGGAATTGTGCTCTATGACACCACCAGCGAAGGCTATGTCGTAGCGCCTGTCAGCAAGGACCTTATCGTTGAAGGTTCAGCCCCCGTTGAACTTACGGGAATTGCCAAGGTAAAGACCATGGCGAACGGCGAGGACTTCAGCCTTGAAGTGGAAAATGCCCAGGTTACCTTCGCTGAAGAAGACGAATACGGCTGTTTCTATATTATAGAAGATGAGACGGGAGGTCTGATGCTTCAGGAATTTCCCAATATGGGATGGGTTCCCGGAGACCGCATCAGTGGAACCATCAATGCCACGCTGAACCGTGAACGCGCCGATGCCTATTACACGGATGTTGCCGCTGTTGCCAATTCAGAGACGACGACAGAGCCCAGCGACTTTGATGTTTTGCACGGCTATCTTACTCCCTCCATCGTCTCCTGCGAGGAAGCCAAGACGAGCCGCTACTACAGTTGCTATGTCTTGCTTGACCATGTTTACAAGACAACGGCGACGATGACTTTCATGGGCTATGATATTGAATATACTGCCGTTGACGACGGAACGGGAACCATTCTCTTCGATGATGGCTGGGCTGTTCTTCCTTCAGAATGGTACAGCGATATGGATATCTGCCAGTTACCGGACGGAACGACTTGCCTTGCGGGAATTATCGAACCGATGTTCAACCGCGATTTCATCTATCCGCTCTCCGTCAACGATGTATTGAATCCCACAAATATCCAAACAATTGAAACTGCTGAAAGTTCCAAGATTTACAATCTTATGGGACAGCGAATCGGCCATCTTCAAAAGGGCATCAATATCCTGAATGGTAAGAAGGTAATTTTGAATTAGGAATTGCCTTACGGTATCCCATAGAGAAAAAAACAAATTAAAAACATATACAATGATGATGAAGAATGTAAAAGTTGCAGTACTGGCGGCGGCGATCTGCTTTGCCGGAACTGCAAGCGCACAGAGTGAATACAGAATGCTCGTGAAGAAGAACAGCGAGACGACGGGCTACCGCGTTGACCGTGTTCAGGAAGTATCCTTCGTAGAAGTGAAGGGGGAGGTGAAAGCAGAGGTGTCCGTCAGCGATGTTCAGTTGGAGCAGCTCACGGTAACCGTTCAGCGTAGCGCTGCCTGCAAGGGCTTCCGCATTGCCGTTTGCCCACGAACCCTGACAACGAGTTACTGGAACTATCCCGAACAGTTCACTTCCTACATCGAGCAGAATGGTTCAAGCATCCTGACTGAGGACTTTATCGATGGTAAACTCTCCGGCATCGCCCTCGAATCAGGTTCTGACTACAGCTGTGTGACCGTAGGCTATGACGAATATGGTGTTGCCTGTGACCTCTGCCGTGCTGACTTCTCTACCCCCAAGGCTAATTTGCTGGGAAATCCCAAGGTGACCTCAACCGTCAAGAAGGTTGGTTTGTACGACTTCACCATCCATTGTGTTCCTAATGAAGACGTGAAGGGTTATGCCTGTGTTGCTGGTGAAGCCGGAACCATGCAGGCGCAGTACGATATGTATGCCGCCATGTTTGGCTTTACGAATTTTGGCGAAATGATCCGTGGCTGGGGTATCGAAGAACATAATGAAAAGGATATTTCCTGGAACGATATGAATCCTGGTACAGACTATGAAATCTTCGTTCAGCCCTGGGATTTCAACGATAACTATGCTGATTGCGATGTTGTAGCCCTTCGTACCGAAACGCTCGGTGGTACGGGTGAAGCCACGGTTTCCATTACCCTTGGCGACTATAAGCTCCAGACCTGGGGCGAAGAACAGCTTCCCAGCCAGTTCATCACCTTTACGCCCAACGACCAGGCAGCCTGCTACCGCTATCAGGTTTGTCTCGCCGATGGTGCGGAAGGTTATGATGCCCTCAAAGACGATTATCAGAATGAACTGAAGCAGGATCCTCCTTACGACAACATGGCTTACTGGTTCTTCTACGAACCTTTGACCACGGACTTCCAGATCAATCCTAACACCAACTGCGTTGCGATTGCCTCTGCGAAGAATGCCGACGGTGTATGGGGCCCTGTCACGGAGGTACGCTTCACCACTCCTTCCAGCGCCGCCAAATCAGCCTACAACGGCATCCAGACCCGTAAGGTTCATCAGCAGAAGAAGTTCCGAATGAATCAGATTCCCGTTTTGCAACAGAGCAAGATAACCTTGAAGTAATTTGAAGGCAATGCCCTTTTGGGCACATTTTGATCATGAAAAAGATATTTCGATATTCATGCCTCACGCTGCTCACCGCATTTTCACTGAATATGCAGGCGGTTCCTGCCTATCCGAAGATGATGACGGTGACGCAGGCCGATGGTACAACGATCACCGTCCAACTTCTGGGCGATGAGCACAGTCATCTCCTTGTCACGGAAGATGGCTATCCTTTGTGCTTCAATCCGCAGAGCAAGAGTTATGAATACGCTACATTAGTCAATAGCAGGACGCTTGCCAGCGGAATTATTGCCAATGCTCCCGCTCATCGTTCTGCCGAGGAAAAATCATTTCTCAAGAACATCAACCCCTCCTCGGTCCAGGAATACCTGAACAACGAGCGCTATTCAGCCATGAACAAGGCTCCCCGTTCAGGTGCAAACCGCGTGATGAAGATGAACGATGTTCCTACGATCGGAACCCATAAGGCCTTGGTGGTACTGGTGAGCTTCTCCGATACGAATTTCTCGATGACGAATCCTGCCACCTATTTTGATGAATTCTTCCATAAGAACGGGTTCAGCAGAAACGGCGCCCAGGGCTGTGTTACCGAGTGGTATAAGGAAGGTTCCAACCACCTCTACGATCCTGTCTTTGATGTCTATGGGCCAGTTCAGCTGAGCCACCCCGCGACCTATTATGCGGGAGGAGCGAATACCGTGATGTCTGGTCTCCAGGATACCTATAAGATGATTCTCGAGGTTGCCGACCTCATGGACGATAAGATCAACTTTGCCGACTACGATACCGATGGCGACGGCGTTTGCGACAATATCTATTGTGTCTATGCCGGCTATGGTCAGGCTGATACGGGCAACCAGAACTACATCTGGCCCCATAGTGGCAATCTGACCGAAATCGCCTACACCGAAAAGGGCGACTATTCCTTCTATGCCGACGGAGTAAAGATAGACCGATTCACCGTTTCATGCGAGATGAACGGCATCAGCAAGAAGCCTGCTGGCATCGGAACTTTCGTTCACGAGTTTGGCCATGTCTTGGGTCTCGCCGACCATTACAACAATGGTGATGGTGGTTCCAACCGCCCCGGCAATTGGGACGTCATGGCTTCCGGTGTTTATAACAACGACCAGAATACCCCTCCTCTCTTCACGGCTTTCGAACGCTACAGCCTGGGCTGGCTTGAACCTACGGAGCTCGACCTTACGACGAATACCTTAGTTTCCGTACCCTTCCTCGAAGAAAGCAATTTTGCCTACCGCGTCAGTGTTCCTGGCAAGGATAACGAGTATTTCCTCATCGAGAACCGCCAGAAGAAGGGCTGGGATAAATATGTTCCCGGTCATGGTGCTTTGGTTTGGCATATCGAAGAAGATGAGAGTCTTTGGGCTGGAAATATGCCCAATGGCATTGCCAGTCACCAGCACGTCGATGTTGTAGAGGCGGATAAAGGATATTCAACAGAAGGACGAGCCAGCGATCCGTTCCCTGGCACGGCTAATATCACCAACTTCACCTTTAGCAGTTGGGCGAAAGATGCCATCTTCGGCTTTGCCCATGTTGAAGAAGAGGGAGAAACGGTGAAATTCCTTTTGGACGGTGTTGACTACACCTTGGAAACGCCTGTTGTGAGCGTCAGCAATATCACGGGAACCTCCGCAAAGATCAACTGGTCCACGCCTCCGTACACCCGCTCCTTTAATATATATATCTACAAAGGCGAGGAACTGCTTTTGAACAAGACTTTGACGGGGAATTCCTATGAGTTGAACAATCTCGAGGCCGAGACCGAATACAAGGTGAAAGTCATTGCCGTAAATTCCAAACTTCATTCCGAAACGGCAGAAATCGTCTTTTCAACCTCTCACTACCTCATTGACGAACAGAAAGCGGAGGCACTCCCTGCCACCGAAGTTACGGACGATGCCTTCACCGCCAACTGGCAGCCCATCAGCATTGCAGAAAACTATGAAGTCCATCTGCTGACGCGAACCTTGTCAGGAAAGACCGAGGTAGGAACCGGTTTCAACTATGCTACGCAGGAAGATTACGATTTGCCCGAAGGCTGGACAACGGATGTCACCACAACACCCAATGCTCAGTATGGCGGAGAATCCAGTCCCTCGTTCCGTTTCAATACCGACAACACCTATCTAGAAATCCGCAAACCCGGACTGAAACTCAACAGTCTGCGTTTTTGGCACAGAAGCAACAACGGTTCGAACCATGTCACCGTAGAACAACTCGTCGGAGGCCAGTGGACGCAGGTCGGTGAAGCCTTCTCTGCAGATGCCGGTGTGGAAAAGACGGTAACGCTGACCTTGGACAATGCCGATGCTGTTCGTCTGATCTATCATCATAAAATGGGTTATTTCCTCGTGGACGATGTCTATGCCGGCTATACCTATTATGAATATAAGAAGGTGAAGAGCGTGACGACAAGCGAAGAGAGCTATACCTTCACGGGACTCGATAAGGACAAGCTCTACAGTTATGCCGTCCGTGGCCAAGCCGGTGGAAAATATACCGCTATGTCCGACACCATCGATGTCTCCAAAGACGAGCCGGTAGGCATCATCACCGTTTCTTTCAAGGGACATGATGTTCAGGAAGATGTTATGTTCAATCTTGCCGGTCAGCGTATTGAAAATGCTCCCCGAGGCATTATCATCAGAAACCGCAAGAAGATTCTGAAATACTAAAAACAATATATCCCCATGAAATTCATTAAGATTTGTACCCTTTTACTGGGAATGGCTTTTGCAGTCAGTGCAAGCGCTATTGATTTCAATAAGCCCACAGCAAAAATGCCCCAAGGGGAACAGAAGGAAATCAGTGCCGCACCTGAGACGACGAGTTTCAAGAGCAAACTTAACCTTGCTTCTCAGGTAAATTCCAAGGCAGAAAACCAGCCTTCGCTCAACCTGGGAACCCCTATTGCTCCCCGTCAGTCTGCGAAGAAGGTGGTGGTTGGTGACGACGGCATCATCTATGTAACCGCTGACCACTTTGCCTATGTTGAACCCTTTGAAGGTGGATGGTTTATGTCCTTCTTCTCTGACGAGCAAGCCGACGGAGACTATTTCATGTTCAAGTTCCACTTGAGATCCGGAAATTCAAAGTCTCCCGCAGGCCATTACACCAGTCTTAACCAACTCATCCGTCTCAACTACGGTCATTCGGAATCTGCACAGCTCGATACCATTCGCTATCAGCGCATTGACCTCACCGTTACCGAAGATGAAGATGGTGCGTTGAAGATGGAAGGCGACGTTTGGGGCAAGATCATCAAGCACGATGATTATGGAAAGGTTACTTATGAAGGTCCTGAACAGCAGTACCACTATCTCATCACCCAGCCTGCTCCCATCAAGCCCAAGGAAGAGAAGAACCTCGAGATCGTCTGCAATCCTGATGACTGCGAAATCTATCCTTCCGAAGCGCTGTATTTTGGTAAGGACGAGGCAACGGGACTCTATGCCCAGGTAGCCTTGAAGGGCGGTCTGACGGGTGAGTTCGACAAGGACCACATCATGTCGGAATATACCCTGGTTTGTACGGATGTTAATGGCAGCAATGCTGTCGGTATTGCAGAACAGCAGACGGCTTATGCCACCCTTACCGACAACAAACTTTTCGATATCAACACCAGTTTTGTGGGAACGGACTCTATCCGCTACAACATCCACATGACGCTGACGCTCCCCGACGGCGGTGAACCTATCGACGTGAAGATTACCAATGCCCAGGCACAGAGTTTCTGGGGCTACTTCATGACGCAGGGGTATAACGACACCTACGATGCACAGGTGAGCGGCGAAATGAAGATGGGACCGGTTGCCGACTTCTCTACCCTCTCTGCTGCTGTTGCCTATGGCAATAAGGTAGGATATGCCCTCTTCTTCCACGATGCTGAACTCTGTACGGACGCCAACGACCAGCTCGTTGTAACCTGCTCCTTCTATGCCAACGACTACAAGGAATACAAGCTCGACATGCGCTATGTAGTTTCTGAAGCCGTTGATAATATCGATGTTTTCTGCAGTAACTGCGAATATATCAATGCCCTTGAAAAGGAACAGGCAGAACGTATTCAGGGTGACAGCGACAACGGAGACTACACCGTTCAGATTACCGTGATTGGCACCGAAACCACTGAAGGCGAATTCGATATTGACGGTGGAAATGTTTGGGGCTATATTGTGAACAACAATACCCAGCGCCAGATGTACTTTATGAACGGTACGGTGAAGATTACGATGGATGCTGATGAGAACATCACGGCTGTCATCAGTGCCGATGCGATGGATACCGAAGTTCACCACTTCAACATCACCATGCTGACCAAGTGGGACAGCGAGTATATGGAAAAGAAGGAATATGATGCTCAGGAAGGTGAACTTACGGCGAACTTCGGCGATCAGGATGAGGTTACCAAGGAAAACTTCCTAAACAGCGACGGCTATCTCTATCTCAACGCTTACAGCGCTGAACGCGGTGAAGTGCTGACCCTCGTTATCTATGCTCCCAAGCAGGACAAGAACATCTTCATCCCTGAAGGAACCTACACCATCGCTGACACCGAAGAACTATGGACCATTCAGCCCTGTCCCGGTGTATATGACGGCGTCATCTATCCTTCCTACTACGCCAAGAAGACTGCCGGCGGTCTGGAAGTTCCTGTATGGATGCTGGAACGCGGTACCATGACGGTCACCAAGGTCAACAACACGCTGACTTTTGTCATCGATGCCATCAATTCCTACAAGCGTCCCATCCACATCACCTACAACGGCGGTCCTGAAGGTATCAGCAATGTCACTACCCTCCCCAACCGCACCGATGCTCTCTTCAATCTCTATGGTCAGCGCATCAGCAGAATCCAGAAAGGCATCAACATCGTGAATGGAAGAAAAGAGATTACCCAGTAAAAGCTAAAAGGTAAATTAAAAAGAAGACCACGAACGGATGGGTTCGTGGTCTTCTTTTTTGGCTTCCATTTTATCTGGTTTGCAAAACGGAGGTGCCGTCGGGATGACGGACGATGGAGATAGTATTAGAAGGAGAAGATAATCTTCTACCATCCAAACTATAATAGGTAGCGGAGGAAGGAGATGATGAAACAGATCTGATGCCCGTTTCCTCTGATGAGATTTCTCCGAAATCGGTGTTGATGATGGTTCCTTTGGTCTTATCGAGAAGACAGACAATCATGTGAAGTTTACTCTTGTCCTTGATGCGGCTGTTACCGGAGATATCGAAACAATAGTCATAGGACTGTTCCATACCCACGCTGACGGGAGAAGAAACACTGCCATCGATACCGTTTTCACGACCTGCAAAAGCAACGACGACATGGTTGTAAACATTCGTTGAACCTCCATTGTACCAGAATGCCATATAGGGATCGCCGGCATATTCTTCTTTGCCAGAATAGTAACTGGCCTGGCGTGAACCGGAAAGTCCGTTCTCGGTAAGGATGTAGAGCAAAGCAAATTCATCAGAGGTGTTATAGACGAATTTCATATTGCTCTTCACCATGATTTTCTGCTTGCTGTTATCCGCCCAGACGGCCTGCATATCGAGGGAAGCAAAAGGCAGGATATTCTGCTCTTTGAGGTAATCTTTCTCGATGCCCAAAGGCTCAGAACCCGTTGAGCCGTTGTAAGGATCAACGTTAGCATGGCGATTGAGTTCGCATTGCGGGAAACCATCGTGATAGCCTACTTCCGAGAACCAGAATTCATCATCATAGTGGAAAGCAGCACCGACGAAAGTATCGGGATACTTCTCCGAAAGTTGCTCTATACCGACCGTACCACGCGGACACCAGCCACACCAAGTTCCGGTGTATTCCTCCTCAATCGTTCGTTTCGGCATCTTCTCCGAAAGCGTACAGATATTACCGGAAGCAGAAGCCTTAATCGCAGCCGTTTCGTTGGCAACACCATTGACCTTGGTGATGGTGACATTCTTTTGGCAAACACCAACAGAAGAGCCTGCAGGGACCTTGAAGGTCGCCGTACCATTTTCACCAGCAGGAACAGCATCAGTGAAGGTCAGCGTCTTCTCGCTGGAAATAGAGCCGGAACTGATATCTTCAACGGTGTAGGCTAAACTGGTTATCGGCGCTGAACCATCGTTGTGAAAGAGAATATCAACCTTCGCATTGCTGTGAAGAATGGTATAGCCGTCATCGAAATTCAACGGAAAAGACGCTGCATTCGTCTGCGCCGAACAACTCAACGCGACGAATGACAGCGCAAATATTGAAAGGCTTTTCTTATTCATTAATTTGTACTTTTATCCCATCTGGGCTTTTATCACAAATTCTTGACTAAAAGATTATTTCTTTCTTGATGATTACTTCAAAATCACCTTCTTAACCTGGCCGTTTGAACGCTGAATATAGGTACCGTGAAGATCCTTGGCAGAGTTTACACGAACACCGCTGAGGGTATAGATTTCAGCGCTCTTGGCATTGCAATAAACACTTTCGATGCCCGTTGAACATTCTTCAACGAAGAAGTGGGTAACAGGAATCCAACAGCTGGTATAGGTATTTACCGAACCCGTCCAGTCAAACTTTGTAGAGTCGTGGCCGAACTGAAGCGAAGTCTGCAAGGGAGTGCTGTCAAGACTGGTGAAGTGATTGTTGAAGACATCAGCATCATTGTAACTTTCGTAAGGACGATCGATAGCGATAACGATGTTCTGGCCAGCCTTAACCACGAAGGGCTTGGTGAAATGAATCGTCAAGGTGCCAGTACCACGGAGCATATCGAAAGTGGAGTCGCTGACAAGCGTAAGAGCATCCTGACCGATGAGATCAGAAACATTACTGAAACTCTTCTTGTCGGTAGCACCGATATAAGTTTTGATTTTAGCCTCAACAGATGATCCGAAATTATAGTCGTAACTGATCTTGGAAATTGCAATATCACCATTGGGAAGATCCATATCAGCAGCGTTGTAAATCACCTCACTCCAAGTTGATTTGTAAGAGAAGCCGAAGGGAACGAGGGAATTGTCATTGGTAGCGTCAGCCCAACCTTCCTGGCCGGTATAGTCCACCCATGAACTGTTGCCAGGGGCACCGACGGTAACCTTGAGAGGTTCGTCGGTATTATCGTTGGAAGCATCGCCGTCACCATCAAAGAGGACACGGCCATAAACTTCAACAACGCTATTTGCAAGTTCTGCAGCAGGAGTCCATGCCACCTTCACCGTCGTCTCTTTCTGAGGAGCGAGAGGTTCAGTAACCTTGGTCTCACCGAGAACATTGTCGTCATCGTCAACAAGCTGAACTGAGTATGATTCAGCAGTAACAGCACCCTTGTTGAAAACGGTAACGGTGTAGTTGTTCTTTGCAGTAGCATTCACAGAAGAAGGACCGCTTACAGCCGTTGCTGCAAGGTCGCAGGAACTTACCTCGTTGATAGAGAAAGCCGTAAAGTAGGTACCCCAGTTGGAAGCCTCACCACGAGCATTTAGACCGAGATTGTACTTACCCGTAACATCAGCAGTGAGGGTGTAAGAATAGTAGCGGGTATCGTAGTTAGCGATTTCCACCATTTCATCCATGGTACCAGTCATGGCTTCAACACTCGCACCCTGACCATACTTGAAGGTAATGAATTCCTTACCGCCAGAACTATGGTAAGGCTTGTAAAGGCCGAAACTTACACGGTAGCTATGACCCTTCTCAAAAGCAAAGTCGGGAGAGAACAGCCAGTCGTCACCGGTGTTGCCGTAGTTGGTAGAAATCCAAGCATCCCAGAAGTCCTCGAAACGCCATCCGTCTCCGTCAGCATTGGCATCAAGAGGCGTCCAGAGGCTTGCTGCCTGATTGTCCGTGAAGGATACAGAATAAGGAGGATTGATGGCAGGACCGAGAATGAGTTCGTTGGAGGTTGCAGAAAGACCCGTACCCGTGGCATTGCTTGCCTGTACTGTATAAGAATAGGACTGGGTCGTCGTCAAGGTATTATCGGTGAAATGATTCTCAGCGATATTCTTTGCAACAACCTTGTTGTCAGGATTACGGGTAATGGTATAAGTCAAAGTGGTAGGATCATACCAACCGTTGTACTTGCCAACACTGGGAGCCTCCCAGGTGATTTCGCTGTTATAGCCGTCAGCGGAAGAGAGGGTTACATTTTCAGGAGCACCGGGAACGTCATAGCCTACAAAGACCTGAACGGAAGTGGAAACACCTTCTTCGTCCTCGTTACGACAGGGAACGACCTTGTAGGTGCTGAAACCAGAGGCAGCCTCATCATCAGTGAAGGAACTCTGAGCGCCCTTTTCAACACCGTCTGTAACAATGCCGATCAGTTCTTCACCACGATAGATATGGACCTCGGTAACCGCCTCAACGTCGTGACGGTCCCAAGACTGCGTGGGATTAGTCCATGAAAGGGTTACGCTGTTAGCACCCTGAGCGGCAGGAGTAGCCTTAAGGTCATGAACATGACCAGGAGCCGAAGGACTGTCAGCGGGAGTATAGGGAGCATAGATACCGACAACGGTAGCATTTGAACCGATGAGCTGGGAATTGGAATAAACAGCGGTTTCAGGATTCAGTTCGCAGATATAGGTACCAGCGCTGCTGATACGGTTCCAGCGGATGACCCAGGAATCGTTATCGAAGTCCATATCCTGAAGAGTACCTCCGGCAAAAGAGTCACCGTCAGCAGATTTCACCTCACCGATAAGGGCTTCTTCGTAGATAAGACCATTTTCGTCAGTATCCACATTGCCGTTGTCATCATTAATACGATAGAGATTGGTACCGACGATATTGTTGTCAGAATCCGTCTTGTAGGTAAGACCGTACATCTTTCCAAAGTGGTCGATGGCGATGCTGTAATAAATCTTATCGAATTCACCCACCTTGGTCAACACACCGCTGCTGAGATCTACGGTAGCGAGAACACAGTTCAGGAAACCACCGGTATAACCTGCAACGTCGTAGTAGAGGGCATACATCTTCTCCTGCTTGTTATCGTACGCCATACTATATACAGGGGAGTAGTCAGCGTACATCGCATCATTACTGAAAGTAGGAGTGGGCTGTGCATCAGCGATCTTACTGAAATTACCCGTTTCAAGATCGAAGGTACCCCAGTATTTACGGCAGGTTACAAAGGAATAAACCTTACCGATGAAAGCATAGTACTTGCCTTTAGCCCAGGCACCGGCGATGGGAGCATCATAGTCAGCATCATCAATCCAGTTGAGGGCACGGTTGTTAAGAATCGTCAAAGAATTCATCGGGTCTGACAAATTGAAAGTTGCCAAACCTGCAGAACGACGGAGGAGGTCAAGTTGCACGCCACAATAGAGGGTCTTGCCATCCTTTGCAGCAGGAGCCTGAATGCCAGTACTTACCGTAGCGTCCTGCTGAACACGGAGCGGTTTTACATCCGGAAAGTTCTTCTGTCCATACACACTTACGGAGGAGAGGAACAGAAGCAACAATGTTAAGATCTGTTTCATTTTTACAAAATATTTTTGAGGCTTTGCAGCCTATCTTGATTTTCTGTTTGTTTTTGTTAACTTAGTTACGCTATTTGGTGGCAAAGTTACACTTTTTTATTCTTTCTAACAAATATTTGTTAGTTTTTTGTCCGATTTGCTAAATTTTGTCTACCTTTGCACGCAGATACAGACAAATTCATTCAAAACACAATGAAAAAGAACTTATTTTTAACTGCTTTGTTCGCTTCCCTTTTTGCTCTATGCAGCATGGCACAAACCATAGGCCACAGCGGAAACGTCCAGCATGCTCCTCGCAAAGCCCATATCGATCCTGAAGTAGGACAGGCTTGGTGGGGATATTTTATTGACGACAATCAGTACAGCGATTTTGGTACAGAAGGAACAGACACCTACAATTGTGCCATCTATATCCCTGGTGACCATGAGTTGGCGAAGGATTCCAAAGTCTATGCTGAACGTCTCTGGCTGAAACGAAATTGCAACATCGCGGACATGAAGATCTGGTTATCAACCGAACTCCCCGCATCTGCTGAAGCTGCAAATGTTGTCTGCAAGCCCGTTACCGTTACCAAGGGCGGTATCGTTGACTTTGCCTTCGACGAGCCTTACCAGATAGATAACAAAGGCGTCTATGTCGGCTATTCGTTCACTATCAATAAGATTGAGTCTGACGATGACAAGTGGCCGGTTTATACTACTGCTGGTCTCGATATGGTACAGAACGCCATGTTCGTCAGTTGGTCCAGCGGAAAATGGTATTCCAACTTCGATCTTTGCAATACCTATGGCGGAAACTGGGGAAATCTCTGTATGCATGTTCTCCTCGGTGACGGTTTCTATTCCTATGCTGCAGCCATCAAAAGTGTAGGCACTGGCGTGGTTGCAATCGGTAACACGGTGGATGTTCCCGTAACGGTTGAAAACTATGGCGGAACAGATATTTACGACTTCGACTATACGGTTACTTATGACGGTAAGGAGTCTGAACCCATGCATTATGACACGGGTGAACATCCCATCATCGGTACATTGAACCGCCAGACTTACAAACTCCCCTTGACTGCTGCCAAGGTAACAGGTGAGAGCAAGGCATTGGTTAAGATCACTCAGGTTAATGGTGGTCCAAACGAACTCAACGACGGTCACGAACAGGCTGAAGCCAATATCCTCACCGTTGCAAAGCGTGTAGCCCGCAGAACGGTTATGGAGAACTTCCTCAACACGGGTGATGACGGTTATGCCGTTCTTTCTCATGTTGCCAATGATCGTCTGAGCCACGATTGGCACAATGAATTCGAAAGTTCCATTGTTTGTGGCGGAAACCATAATAATTATATAGGTATCATGATCCATGACCGTGATGGTTTTGCAACAAACGACTATATCAAGACTTGTCTCGAACTCGATGATCTGAAGGCTGTAACCCAATATCCCTTCATCTTCACTGATGTTGACCGCGAGAATCGTGTCCTCAACTATTTCGGCAGCCAGTACTATGATCAGTACAACCGCCGAACGAAGTTTGGTATCGAGGATGATTTCGGTGCTTCTCAGAGCGAAACCGTAGAAGCTGATGTCCAAATCTGGACGCGTTGGAAGACAGACAATGTGATCCAGAGCACTGTCAGCACGACCTTCGGATACAGTGCTGATGATGCTCATTACGCCCTTGCCTTTGCCCTCGTTGAAGACGGTAAGGTAGGTCCCATTAACAACTACATCCTCCCCATGACTTATCAGGGCGCTATGTTCCAGTGGGATCCCGAAGTTTGGGAAACCTATGTCAAGGGACCTGATGTCATTGACAATGTGGTCTTCAACGATGTCCTCGTTGCTACTGACGAAATCTACGAAGGTATTGCGGGCTCTATCAAGGCTCCCATCAAGGAGGGCGATACGCAGTATTACCAGCATAACTTCGATCTTTCCTACAACACCACTATCCAGAACAAGGAGAACCTCAAGGTCATCGTCATGCTGATCGATACGAAGAGTGGCCGCATCGTCAATGCTAACCGTGTTCATGTCGGTGAGGACTCTGAAGAACTCGGCATCAGCACTATCGAAACAAACACTGACAACGCTCCTTCTTATGACTTGACGGGCCGTCGTGTAACAGAAGCCTACAAAGGTCTCGTTATTCAGAACGGCAAGAAGGTGATGAAGTAATTAAGAATTAAGAATTTTGAATTAAGATTTACCATGCGGTAGAATGCATCGCGCAGCCTTAATTCAAAATTCATAATTCAAAACTCATAATTAATAACTAACACAAAAGCTTATGAAAAAGTATCTACTTTTCCTGCTTACCCTGTTCTTTAGCATGGTAAGTTTTGCAGAAGGTACGGGAACAGTTGACGACCCTGTAGTACTGACAGAGAGCGGAAGCATCACGCTCCCCAGTACCGGTTGGGGCCACTACTATTTCAAGTACACCGCTGACATGGACGGAGATGTTGTATTCTCCACCTCTGAATGGCACGAATTTGCCATGGCCATCTACCCTACTGAGGCCGTTTACGACAACGCTTCGTACACCGACAAGTCCTTTGCGGTTACTACGAACACAACGTATGTCTTCGACCTCTTTATGTACCTCGATGAGGAAGCTCGCTTCAAGGTTACACTTCCCCACGTGGTAAAGGAAGGCGACCTCGAAAATCCCTTCGATGTTACTGCAGGTTCCATTGACCTCGGTTCTGCAGCAGGCACGGTTTGGGCTACCTACACTCCTTCTGCATCCGGTAAGGCAACATTCGCTGGAAACAGCGGCATCGTTACCGGTATTAAGGTTTTCAGCAGCAAGGAAGATGTTAACTACTACTATCTCTATCAGTCTGACTACTACGTTCAGGCTGCTGCTGAAGGCAACACCATTACCGTTGATGTCGCTCCCGAAAACACCTACTATGTTGCCATCACCAAGATTTCATCACCTATGGGTAATGACTTCAAGGCTACCTTTGCTGAATACCAGATTGGTGATACCAAGGATATGCCTGTTGATGCAACAGCTCTTCCCTACGAGACTACCGTCGCTCCAGGCGGCAAGGTATGGTTCAAGGTAGGAACTTCAAATGTTGGTGAATATAAGTGTCTTACTATCGAAACCAACGAAAATGCTGCGTTAACCTACGGCTATCTCGCTGAATACTACGGAGAGTATTTCTGGTGTGAAATGTCTTCTTTCACGGGTTCCAACACTTTGGAAATCGGTAACGACTGGTATGATAGCATCCACCTCGTTTACGTTGAAAATCCCACCTCAGACGAAATTAACGTAAAGTTCAACATTACCGAAATCGAGGAAGGTGCTGTTAAGAAATCTGCCATTGATATCAACAATACCCTCCCCTACGAAGGAACAGTTGCTGCTGGCGCTACCAAGTGGGTATGGCTCACTGTTCCTTATGACAAGACCAAGGACATCAGTGTTGTTTCTGCCGATAATGTAGAAATATCCATGGAAGACTACTACGCAGAACGCATTGCTTCTGGTACAGGTTCCGTCGCTACCACCTGCAAGGCAATCTGGGGTAATGAAGATATCTATGTTAAGGTGAGCAATCCTGGTGCTACTGACGTTACCTTCACCGTTACCATGGAAGACCACGTAATGGGTCCTGGTGAAACCAAGGAACTCGCTATCGATGTTACTGAAACCGGTATCTATACCTTCGATGCTTCTTCCAAGGAAGTTTGGTTGAAATACACCGCTGCTGAAGACGGTACCATCAAGGTTTCCAGCGATCTCGAAGTAAACTTCAACGATGATGTTTGGGTAGGAACTACTGAAATGAACTACATCAACAGCAATAATGGCAACAAGTACGAAGAGTGCATGGATGTTACTGCTGGTACTACAATCTATGTTCACGCAAAGATCAGCAATGTTGATGCTATGGGCAAGAGCTTTACTATCGCTCCCTTCGTTCCCGGAGAAGGTGAAGTTGCCTCTTCTGCAATTCCAGTTTACAACAATGTAGAATTCACCGTTCCCGCTGGCAAGACCTACTACTACAGTTTCGAGGCACTCAAGGAAGGCTGGACGATTACCATCTACACCACTTCTACCGGTCTCTCCTCTCTGCTTTGGAACTGCGGCGTTGACAATATGGAATGGACCAATCCCCTCAACATCAGCTTTACCGACTGGGGTGACGGCCAAGGTCCTATCTGTACTCCTTATGTAGCGCTTGGCACGAATATCTTTAAGGTCTATAACTATCGTGACGAGGATGCGACCCTCAAGATTTCCGGTGACATCACTGAGGCTCCCCAACCTGACGGCATCGATACTGTTCTCGCTGGTACCTTCCAGAAAGATGCTAAGGTCCTCTCCAACGGTCAGGTTGTCATCGTTAAGGGTGGCAAGACCTACACCACTACCGGTGTTCGCAAGTAATTCACTATAGCACTAAAAAAGGCTCGCAACTTTCGAGGTTGCGAGCCTTTTTTGTTTTCTTATGCAGAAGCGATTACTTCACCACTACCTTGCCGTTCTGAATGAAGGCACCAGCGCTGGGCTGAGCGTCAAGTTTGCGACCATTGAGGTCATACCAACAATCAGCCTTGGAAGTGTTTGCCGTGTAAATGCCATCGGTACCATCAACAACAAAGTTGGTATAGGTAGATCCAGACTCATCAATTGAAATGACATTGGACTTATAGGTTTCACCGTTGATGTTATAAACTGCCTGAACACCAATCATATTAAAGAGGTCCTCAGAGAGCCAAACCTTACCACCGTGAGACCACCAGTTGAGTTCGTGGCTGACATCGCGGTTATCAACAAAACCGTAAGGGATGAAGAACATAGGTTCGTCGATGGCGAACAATTCGGGGGTAAACTCATAAACTTCGTCATCAAAGTAAACATAGTAGCCGAGCTTTTCAGGATCAAGGAACTGGCCGTTTACATCGAGGTTGTCCATAGCAAAAGTAAAGCAGTACTGCTGATAATCGTCAACCCAGCGGAAAGAAACCTCGTAGGGATCCTTGGGAGTAGAAACGATATCACCAGTGAAGGGAACAACGCGGTTGTTAGTCATAAAACTATAGACAACATCGTCAGCTCGAACGACAGCAACGCCATTCTTCTTGGTGTCATCGAGGTTCAAAGAACCATCATCAGCAACCGTGAAGGTGACATCCTTGGCTTCACCTGAGATGCGGCCATACTCGTCCTTCTTAAAGTCTGACTCGTAACCACCAGCTTTAAAGATGTAACCGTCGATACGGCCGAGATACTGACCACCGGGGAGGGTCACCTTATTGCCGGAGCGGGTTCCCTTGAGAACGCCAGCGGGCTGTGTAAGATTGGTGAAGTAGTAGTCGTCACCATCAACAGCAAGAACGCCCTTCTTGGCATAGGGATAGCCATCATCGTCAGTAGCATAGTAGATGAAGTCCGAAGAGGTGGCAGTAGCAGGAATGGTTGTTTCGCTTACTTCCTGTTCAGCAGGCTTGAGATCGAAGCACCAACTCATTGCCCAGCAACCAGGGTAGGTGGGATCACCGTCCCAAACGTAGATGATGTGCTGAGGATTTTCATATTCGTCTTCCAGCCATATATGGTCACCATCCATTTCAAGTTCTACATCGCCGATTCCAATGAGAGCACCTCTCTCATTGAACAAGAATTCACCGATATGGAGTTGGTAGGGATTACCGGTTCCATAATAATCGTAGTAGTAGCAAATCTCGTCACAAGAAATGACCAGTTTGTTGCCTTTGATGGTACCCGTATGCCATGCGTTGGGCATAACATTGGGATAGAGACTGCTGATATAGATATGCTCGCCATCGTCAGAGAAAACGAGATCAACAGCAAGGCCTTCTACAAAACCGTCGCTGTAATAGTCACCACAGCTCATGGTGTAATGCACGAGTTTTCCATCTGGTTGCGGACGTTCCTGTGCATAACCAGCAAGGGCAAAGATGAAAAAGCCCAATAAAAGTAGATGTTTAAACATAAAGTTATTTGGTTATAAGGTTTATATGGTTTATAAAGTTTATAGGTTTATAGGTTTATAAACTAAGCGAAGCGTATAAACCATATAAACCAGCAAAGCGAATACACTTTTATTTTATCATTACCTTTCCGTCAACAATGAATACGCCGTGGGTCTTAGCACCATTTACACGACGACCATTGAGATCGTACCAAGTGGGATTCTTGATAGGCTCCTGAGCATTGAGGTAATCGATGCCAGTCTTGAAGTTAACGACGACATTGTTATCAAGGTCAACGGAAACAACATTGGAATAGTTCGTCACGTCATCAACGGTATAGACCATCTGAAGACCGAGGAGTTCGAATTCATATTCGTAGAGCCAGAAGACACCACCGTAACCGTTCCAGATGATATCATAGGATTGTCTATCGGCGAAGCCCCAGGGAAGGAGTGTCATATCTTCGTCCACCTTATAGACATCTTTTGAGAAGGTGTAGATTTCATCATCAAGATAGAGGTAGTAGCCGAGTTTCTCAGGATTGAGATACTTGCCATCAGCAGAGATGTTGGACATGCTGTATTCGAAGTAATAGGCATTGTCGTAGGTGTCCGTACGGTCGGTAATCTCAAGATTATAAGGATCAGAGGGAACGAGAGGAACGTCACCAGCATAGGGTTCCAAGGTAAGTCGTTTTGAACAGTCGTAGATTTTGCCCTCGGGGGTGAGAACTACCATCATATAGCTACCAGGCTGTGCGAGTTCGAACTTGCCGTTTGCATCGATGGTAAGAACGATGTCAGAGGCTTCGCCCTTGAGGTTGCCGTTGCCGTCATAGATGAAGTCGGTTTTGAAACCTCCTTCGTAGAGAAAATAACTGCCGTCGGTTCCTACATACTGGTTGGCAGGGATGGTAATCTTATTGCCGGAACGGGTACCCTTGACAACGCCCTCCCAAGAACAGAGCTGGTTGAAGTAGTAGTCATTGCCATCCTGAGCAACGAAACCCAAACGGGCGTACTTGTTCTTGTTAAGGTCTTCGTTGTAGAAGACATAGTCCTTCTTGACAGCAGTCTCAGGAACAGTAACTTCCTGATCGGTGACGGGAGTCCAGACTGCATCCCAGGTTGTAGTTGAGGGATAGATTTCACCTTCCCAAACCTCGAAAAGACCAAGTTCTGAGAGATCGTCACCGGGGATATAGGTAAACTTATCGCCTTCACGCTTGAATTTGGCATCGCGGTAGCCCATCATACCTGTGTCCTCGTCGAGATAGAGTTCGCCGACGCGATAGTCATAGGGTTCACCGGTATTGTCGGGATCAAAGCTCCAGACGATGGTTTCACAGTCGCAGGTCACGATGTCACCTTCCTGAACGCCCTTGATCCAAAGGCGGTGATAGAAGACGGGGAAGAAACTCTCAAAATAGATGTTTCCGTCGTCACCGAAGCAGATCTGTGTCACTTGGTCAGAGGTATAGATAGCTTCGTCATAAATCACCACATAGGAGGCAAGCATGTAGTCGCGATAGTCACCTTCAGGCCATTCGCCATAGATGCGCTGGGGACTCTTCTGGTTCATCGCTGCCTTTACCTCCTTGAGATGAGGATTCTGGGCAATTCGATCCTGCAGCATCTTATGGAAATCTGTCGCATAAGTTGCCGTAAAGACAAATGCTGTAAGGATAAGGAGTAGAAACTTTTTCATGTTTAAAGGTTTAGTTATGTGTGTAAGATAATTGAAATTATTTCACGAGAATCTTCTTGCCGTCAAGGATATAGACGCCATGATGAGACTGCCCGTCAGCACGACGGCCATTGAGGTCGTACCAGGTGGGATCCTTCACCACTGTCTGGACATTGAGGTTGTCGATACCGGTCTTGATGGTCTCCGTCTGCTTGGTTTGGGTGTTGTAACGAACATAGTTTGACTTGCTCGTCACACCATCGACGGTATATTCAGCCTGCACACCGTAAGTGGTGAGATCGAAGGGTACGGTATAGATATGAACCTGATTGCCATACCAGGTGATATCCCATTCTTCAGAGTCCATGTAGCCGTAAGGGAGTTTGTCCATGTTCTGCTGGATGTACAAGAAGTCATCGGTCGTGAAGACGAAGGGCTCGTCATCGATGAAGAAAGTGACATAAAGATTGTCGGGGTTAATGAACTTTCCATCAACATCTGTACTGGACAGGAAGAATTCAAAAAGATACACGCCGCCAAGCTCAACATAGGCATCGGTCCACCAGAGGTCGTAGGGATCGGATGGTGTTGCTGCAACATCACCCTCATACTTCTCAAGATAGACATTCATAGCGTAGTCTTCAAACCAATAACTGCCGTAGTTGTAAAGGATGGGCACAGTGTTCTCACCATTCTCTGTCGTGAGGGTCTTGCCGTCTTCGCTGATGTTGAGGACATAGTCAACATGGGTACCTTCGTCATCTTCTTCCCAGGTGGTATAGAAACCGCTGAAATAGCGGAAATAACCGCTGTCACAACCAATGTATTCGTCCTTGGGGATGACGATGCGATTGCCGGCGCGGGTTCCCTTGACGAGGGCCTCGGTAGAGAGGAGATGATCGAAATAGTAGTCGTTGCCGTCAACCCAGACATTGCAGGTCACGGTGTTGTGATCGCCGTAGTCGTTCGTGGAGTGGCAGACAAACTGCTCGCAGGTAGCACCGGCAGGAATCTTATTGCCAACGCCTCCTTCAAACAGAGTCATCTGGGTATCGATACAGTAGTCGATGAAACGCACATTGCCTTGCTCGTTGAGGTAATAGTAGGACATATAGCGGATCTTCGTTTCTGAAGGTTCATCAACAAAGATGCGGTCACCGTCAACAGCAAAGACTGCATCGCGGACACCAGTCACGGTGTAACTGGCGCCGTTGTCTTCCATGACGAGTTCGCCGAACTTCACATCGTACACGGTACCGTTCACCTGGTACTGGTACAAGGGGGTATCACAGGAAACAGTGATTTCGTTGCCGTCAATGATACCCTTTATCCAGCGGTCGGTCTGGGTACGGGGGATGAGGTTGCTGAAATAGACGGTCTTACCGTCCTCGGCATAGACCACGCGTTCAGCAGCACCGAAGTCAGACTCCATCGAGCCGTAAGCATTGGGAACGTACTGGTTGAGGACATACTCTTTCACTTCACCCGCAGGTTGCTGAGCAAAGGCCATCGTCATACTTGCAGCAGCGAAGGCTAACAGGATATATTGTTTCATTTTATTGTTTTTTTGCCGTTATGGATCATGATGCCACGGGTGGGCTGGGTAAGGCGACGACCAAAGAGGTCATACCAGCTTGCAGGGACGTGGGAAGACAGGATGACAGGGATGCCGCTCTGGATTTCGCAAGCGACCTTGACATTGTTGCAGGTGCTGTAATAGGAGCCGTCAGTGGTGGTCGTCAACGTGAGCTGGCACTGACTCTCGTCAAGTTCAAGGCCTGTGTCGGTGATGTTGAAGACGATATCGCACACCTCGATATCCTCGCCTGTGGTATAGCCGCCATTGAGGTAGAGGAAGTAGCCGGTATCGCAGCCGATGTACTGGCCTGCAGGAATGGTAACCTTGTCGCCGTCGTGGGTGCCCTTCACTACCCCAGGGATGCTGTTGAGGTGGTCGAAGTAGACGTCGTTACCAAGTACGGCAACGAGGCCGGGAATAGAAGAATCACTGTCGTAGGTGTACACGGCGTCCTGTTTTTCTGCAGACTCGGGGATGGTGGTGAGGACCCCTGTGAAAGGTTTATAGTCATTGCAGAGGGAATAGTACCACAAGGCGATTTTGCCGTCATCGGTGTCGTATAGGGCAAGGTAGCGGCAGGGACCTGTCGCATCATCTTCGAGATAGATGTGGTTGCCGTCAAGGTTGAAGACAATATCCTTAACCCCAGAGATACCGCTCTCATCGAAAACGAGTTCGCCGACTTTGAGATTATAGACCTGCGTACCGTCGCCATTGATGTCGTACTTGCAGCAGACATCATCCTTGGAAATGGTGATGGTCTTACCGTCAACCTTTCCTACATTCCAAAGGTTGTCGAGTGCCGTCGGGAAGAGGCTGGAGAAATAAACGCTGCTGCCGTCATTGCTGAAAACAATATGCTCGGCGATTCCCGTAGCATAGTACACGCTACTATTTGTATAAAGATAGGCACTCATATCGTAGAGTTGCTCATCGCCCTCCGGTGTCTGGGCAGACATACCCAAAGCAAAAATGCAACAACCCAGAGTTAAAAGGTATTTCTTCATGGTATATGGAGTTTAAAAGGTTTATAGGGTTTACAAACCAAGCGAAGCGTATAAACCTAGCAAAGCGTACAAACCTAACAAGCGCTATAAACCTAGCAAGCGCTATAAACCTTGTTTTAACATTACTTTGCCATCGACAATATAGACACCGCGGGTCTTTGCACCGTTTACACGACGGCCATTAAGGTCGTACCAGGTGGGATTCGTCACGGGTTGCTGGACATTGAGATGATCGACGCCGTCAGGCTTCTCGAAGTTGGTGTAGGTGTTGCCGTCAAGGTCAGTGGAGATGACATTGGAAACGTGCTTTTCGCCATCGACAATATAGACGCTCTGGACACCAACGGTAGAGAACATATCCTCACAGAGCCAGATATAACCGAAGTTGTCCTCCCAGTTGATGTCGTGGTTACCATAATAATCACCGAGGTCATTGTAACCGTAAGGGATAAAGGTCATATCGTCCTCAACATGAAACATATCCTTTGTGAACTCATAGACATCTTCATCGAGATACATATAGTAACCCATCTTCCCAGGATTCATATACTTACCCTTCACATCAACATTATCAACATAGAAATAGAAGTAGTACTGGTTGTAGTAGTCGAGATAGGTATCATCAAGGGTGACGAAATAGGGGTCAGAGGGCGTTGCGGGAGCATCACCAGCATAGGGTTCGATAACATCGTCATAGGCAAACTTGTAGGTTGTGCCGTCTTTCTTATAGACGCGGAAGATGATATTGTCAGCGTCGTCCATTACGATGCGACCGTCATCGTCAATGGTGAAGGTAACATCACAGGCTTCTCCCGTCGGGTTGTCATAGTCATCCTTGCCACCGTCCATACGGATACCGCCGGCATAGAGATAGAACCCGCTGCCGTTGCCGATGGGCTGACCATTCTTCACCGTGATCTTATTGCCACTACGGGTACCTTTGACAACACCTGGAACGAGGGTGAGGTTGTCGAAATAGTAGTCGTCGCCGTCAACAGCCACACTACCCTTCACCGCATAGCGGAGGTAATAATAGTCGTAGGTATAGTAGATATAATCGCTCTTTACAGCAGTATCAGGAATAGTAACTGCGGTCTCGCTGGCCTCCACAGGCTGGAGGTCGAGGCAGAGCATGTAATCCACATAGCCGATGGTTCCCTGGCTGTCAATCTGGTAGAAAGCGATGAAGCGGGAGGGACTTTCAGGATCGTCATCGAAGTAGATGTGGTCGCCGTCTATAGTGAGGACAAGGTCAGTGGGATTCACAAATTCACCTTCGCTGACTTCCACTTCGCTGACGCGATACTTAATAACCATCGTTCCCCAGGTAAATTCGTAGCAGATTTCGTCCTTGGAGATAGTAATCTTATTGCCATCGACAGTACCGGTGTGCCAGCCGTCGAGAATCTGTGCCTCGGGGAAGAGATTGTGGAAATAGACCGTCTTACCGTCGTCTGCGAAAACAACTTCGGTAGAGAGATCGCGCATATAGCTGTTGCTCGACATGGGCCAGTAACCGCTCATCTTGTACTTCTTGAGCGTTCCCTCAGGGGTTTCTGTGATCACCGCACTGGCGCTAAGAGCCATAATGCTGGTCAACAGAAGCAGAATAAACTTTTTCATAAGTCTTGTAGGGTTTACAAACCAAGTGAATCGTATAAACTTTACTTTATTACCTTCTTGCCGTTCTCAATAACAATGCCCTTGGTGTCTGCGCTGACGCGACGACCGGAGAGGTTGTAGACAGCGTGGTCACGAGCTTCGGGAGAGATAACGGTATGGATGCCATTGAGAGCACCAATCTTTTCAGTCTTGATACCCTGGATGATTTCACCCGTCTTATTATCAACAATCACAGCAACGACAGCCACATTCTCAATGTTGGCAATCTTGGGCATGTTCGTCGTGTAAGTGTAGGTATAGTGAACTCCCTTTTCAATCGTTGAGGGAAGACTGCTGCTGGCACCGTATGGAGAGGGATAAATACCGCGGGCAACGTCATCGATATTGATCTTCACCTTACTACCCATTTCTTCGAAACCGCCCATGGTACCTGCGCCACCACCAGAATAGTAGTTGCTCTGAACGATGGGGAGCTGATCTTCGACAACGATGAAGGCAATGCGGTACTGAGCGTCAGTGTGACCTGCGATGAACATGGCTTCAGCATTGAACTGCACCTTGCCACTCTCAGCATCGTAGTTGGCTTCTACATCGATGGTAGCCTCAGAAACTTCGTCCATAGTGTTGTAGTAGTTCTCGAGGTCATTGAAACTTGGGTTATAGGTCTTGCCGTCACGGTTGATGAGGCAAGAGGGGAAACCGGAGATATAGTTGCCTAAGAAGGAGTCGTAACTGCTGACAACGTAGTCGTCACCGTTGTGAACACCGATACCGATGAAACGGTCGGGATACTTCTCACGCATCTCCTTCAAACCAACAATACCACGGACGCACCAGCCGCACCATGCACCGGTACCTTCTTCAACGACCATGGCACGAACGCAAACCTGATTTACCATTTCGCAACTTAAAGTAGCGACATTGTCAACAGGAGCCTCGTCAACGGAACCATCGGCCCATACAAGTTCGAGGTCGATATTTGCGGTGCTTTCTTCGGTAATGGAAGTGGTAGGTATTTCGAAACTGAAGTTCATGCTGTTACGATAAGTGATGTCCTTGGGAACGGTGTATGCTCCCTTCACATCTCCGTTGAGGACATAGTTGATGACAGGCTTCTTGGCAGTTTCTGAAGCATTGTTCTTAATGGTTCCGGAAATGGTGATAGGCTTACCGATCTGTACAACGGACTGGTTGCACTTTGTAGTGATGAAGCTGATGTTGTGGGTAGGTACGGTACCTGTGATGATAGCTTCAACAGAGAGGCTACCCCAGCCTTTTCCCGAATAGTCAGTAAATTTACCTCCCTTACCAGCATAGCATCCGTTGGGGCTGGTCTCGCCAGCGAAAGATATCGTGGTCAACTTACTGGCCTGGGGATATTCAACACCAATCCAGAGAGAATCCATGTCTTCGGTAATGGTGATAGGTTCAGCGAGGGCAATTTCGTTCCATCCTTTCTTCAAGGAAGTGAGCGTTCCCGCGGAAAGATTATCTCCGGTCTGCTGATGGCGGACCCAACCTGTTGCGGATTCGGGCAACTGTGATGCATCGGGAGCACCCCAGTTGACCGCAGAGATCTGGCAACCCTGATAGGCTTCAAGTTGGACCTTGGTGAGCAAGATAGCGAGATTGATGGTAGCATTCGTACCCGTAATACCAGTGATATTACCCGTGGCGGATGTAGCAATGCTGCCATTGCAGTAACCCACATAGGCCTTTTCCTGTGCGGATGCCTCGAGAGAGATGCCCAAGAAAAGCAGAACGAGTACGAAGAGGGAGAGTAAATTCTTTTTCATAAACTGAATTTTAATTCGTTTTGATTATTGTTATTTTTAATTTTGTACGAGATATTATTTATATGCAAAGCACACATCGTTAGCGCGCATATCGTATACGCATATTATAATGGCAAAATTACACATTTCTGTGGTTCGTCGCAAATTTTTGAGAAAAAATGCGAAGGAAAAGTGCAGTGTGCTCATATTTTGAAACGAGCGTGTGCCAATACAGCGAAATCTATAAGGAAAACGCTCTGAATGGGAATCTCAACGATTAATCATTAATAGCTGTTTTTGGGGGGGTAGCAAGGAAGACAAACGCAAAAATAGGCAACTTTATACATTTAGGCACTTTTTTCTCTTTCAGCAACTTGTCACAGCATGAACCTCACGTCCTGCAAATGTTAAAACGCACGCATTACGCACGCGTGGCCCGGTTGAACCGCTCCCGCGGTGCAGTTTCAACGCTCCCATGTGAGAGAAAAAACGCTCCCCGCAGCGCGTTTTTACTGCCCCGAATGACGGTTTTTCATCCCCTACGTATCTTTAAGTTACGATTTTCAATCCATTCCGCCAAATTCTGCGTGTTAAAAACGTTAATTCCTTTAACACTCTGGACACACCGAGAAAATGTTTATCGTTTAGATATTTTAGGGTATTTTCCTGCGTGAAATCTTGCAAAACGCAAAATAACGCCGTAACTTTGCACATCGTAAACAACAAGCATGATCATGAAAAAAACACTCGTTTTCCTCTTCTCTCTACTCTGCGTGCAGGCAGCTGCTGCCAAGAGTTACCCGTATGAAAGTGTAGCGGACGATCCTCTCCATGCACAGATCTATACCCTTCCCAATGGGTTGAAGGTCTATCTCTCCGTGAACAAAGAACAGCCCCGTATACAAACCTATATCGCTGTACGTGCCGGCGGTAAGAATGACCCTGCCGAAACGACTGGTCTGGCTCACTACCTCGAGCATCTGATGTTCAAGGGAACACCTTACTTCGGAACGACGGATTATGCCGCAGAACGACCTCTCCTCGACAGCATCACGAATCTCTATGAGACTTATCGACATACTACGGACGAGACGCTACGCAAGGCTATTTATCACCAGATTGACAGCATCTCCTACTGTGCCTCAAAGATTGCCATTGCAAACGAATATGACAAATTGATGGCAACCATCGGTGCAAACGGTACTAACGCCTACACCTGGTACGACATCACTTGCTACGAAGAAGACATTCCTTCGAACGAAATTGATAATTGGGCGCGCGTGCAAGCAGACCGTTTCCAGCACATGGTAATTCGCGGATTCCATACGGAACTCGAGTCGGTCTATGAGGAGAAGAATATCTCCATGGGTTCAGATGAGGACAAGTTGATAGATGGTACAATGGAACTTCTTTTTCCACATCATCCCTACGGAACGCAGACGGTCATCGGCACGCAGGATCATCTGAAAAATCCTTCTATTGTAAACATTCTCGACTACTATCATCAGTACTATGTCCCCAACAATGTCGCTATCTGTATGTCGGGCGATTTCAATCCAGACGAGGTGATGACGATCCTCGAGAAACACTTCGGTGATTGGAAGCCTGCAGCCTCATTCCCAAAACTCAACATCGGCCAAGAGATAGCTATAACCTCTCCTCGAACAAAAGAGGCATTTGGTCTTGAGAGCGAACAGCTTATGATGGGTTGGCGTCTCCCTGGATCTAAGTCTCACGAAGCAGAACTGCTGACCGTGGCAGCCTACATCCTCAGCAATGGTCAGGCCGGTCTGCTCGACTTGGATATCAACCAGCAGCAGTTGGCAAATGGTGTCGGCCTGGAGGCTCTTCCGCTGGCAGATTACAGTGCACTCCTTGCCTATGGAACGCCCAAGGAAGGTCAGACGCTGGAAGAGTTGCGAGACCTTATCCTTAAAGAGATACAGAAACTTGCCGACGGCGATTGGGACGCCAGTCTCCTGAATGCAGTAAAGAACAACATCAAACTCGAAAAGCAGGAGGAACTGGAGTCAAACGAGGCGCGAGCAACGATCTTCGTCAATGCCTTCATCAACCAGATTCCCTGGGAACAGCAAGTGCATCGTATGGACCGCATCATGGCTATCACAAAGGAAGATATCTGCAAATTTGCCAAGAAGTGGATTGATACCAATAAATACGCCGCAGTCTTCAAACGCCAGGGTAAGGACCCCAACGAGCGCAAGATTGAGAAACCGGAAATCTCCCCCATTGAGATGAATCGCGACCAGACTTCCGACTTCGTCCGCGAGGTTCAGGAGACCAAGGTTGCCCCCATTGCACCAGTGTTCCTTGACTATAATAAGGACCTGTCTGTTGCTTGCGGTAATAAAGGTTCCAAACTGGTGTACAAGCACAACGACACAAACGATCTATTCACGCTCAACTATATTTTCCCCACGGGTTACAAAGCCCAGCCTGCCCTGAGATTCGCCACTAATTATTTTGAATATCTGGGCACGAAGAAGAAGGATGCCGAAGAACTGCAGAGCGAACTCTACCGTATGGCTTGCAGTGTCTCCTTCGACAGCAGTGAAAGCCAAACGACGATTACCATCAGCGGTCTCGAAGAAAACCGTGAAGCTGCTGTCGCCCTCGTCCGCGAATGGGTGAAGAAGGCAAGGGTAGACAATGAGGCTTACGAGGATTATGTCAGCTATATCACCACAAACCGTGCAAACAGCAAACTCGACCAGAAGAGATGTTTTGCTGCCCTTCTGAACTACGGTATTTTTGGAGAAGAAAGTGTCAAGACGCTCTCCAATGAGGAACTCGCCAATTATTCGCCCAAGGTTATGGTCAAGATGGTACAGGAGGCAACGCGTCTTCCGGAACTCGTCGTCTACTACGGTCCTGCTGCACTTACGGACATCAGTACTTTCTACGGCCAACACAACTGGACGAGAGCCGATGCCTCAACCTTCGAACTCCCCATCCCTGACAATTATTCTTACATCACCAGTCCTCAGACGGAGGTAATCATCGCTTCCTACGATGCCAAGAATGTCTATATGCGTATGTATAGTAATGAGGGTAAGGTCTTCGATGCCTCCTCCTACCCTGCTCTTGCAATGTATGACACCTATTTCGGTGATAACATGTCGAGCATCGTCTTCCAGGAGATGCGTGAGAGTCGCGGTCTGGCCTATAGCGCTGGTGCAACTCACCTCGTTCCAGCAAACCGTACCGACGGGGTGTCTTTCAACGCCAATATCATTACGCAGAACGACAAACTTAACGAAGCGGTAACGGTCTTCCGCGATATCATCGAGAACATGCCGCAGAGTGAAACGGCCTTTCCCCTTGGCAAGGAAGCACTCATGAAGCGTCTCTCTACGGAACGTACCCTGCGAACGGGTGTCCTCAACAATTATATCACTGCCCGATCCCGTGGTCTTGATCACGACATGAACCGCGATCTCTACGAGCAATGTGGCAGCATGACGCTTCAGGACGTCGTCAACTACCAGCAGTCCGAAGTCAAGGGCCACACCTACAAGATTCTCATCCTCGGTGATCCCTCCGATCTCGACATGGACTTCCTACGTACCCTTGGTCCCGTCAAACAAGTTACCCTCGACGAAATCTTCGGATACTAAACCAATACGATAAGACACAAACAAAAGGTGCACCAATCGATGGATTGATGCACCTTTATTATTGCTTTTCGAGAAGAATTACTTCTGGAGAGCGGCTGCCTTTGCTGCTGCTGCTTCAGCCTTCTTCTTTGCCTTTTCAGCCTTTTCTTCAGCCTTCTTCTGAGCCTTTTCGGTCTTGATAGCCTTGTCTACGATCTTCTTCTTAGACTTGATATCAGCCATTTCAGCCTTCTTGGAAGCCAAACGAGAAGTTACCTCTGCGTTCTTTGCAGCGTCAGTCTTGTACAACTTCTGCTGAGACTTGAGGGTCTTGATTTCGTTGTTGATCACATCGAGCTGGAGCTTGTACTGACGAGTGAGTTCCTCGTTAGTCAAAGTCTGAGCATTCTGGGGAGCGGAATTAGCAGTGACTGCTTCAGAAACTGCACTCTGCTGCTGATACTGCTGAGCGGGCTGATAAACAACCTGAGCGTTCATGCCTAGGGGCATAAGGAACAGCGCGAGGGCTGCTGCATTCTTGAGAGATTTCATATTATAATAGTTTGGTGTTTTTTTGAAGTTCGCGCAAATATAGCAACTTTTATTGGGTTTTACCAAATTTTTAATTAAAAAAACGCAAAAAGAGGTCTATAATGGCGGGATTTGTCGGAAAGTACCGGAATTTCCGGAGCCTACGGGAATTAGCGTACAATCTGACGACGAGCACTACCGTCACTCATCTGGAAGATGTTGACACCATGACGGGGAGCGACAAGACGACGACCATCAACATTGAAGAGGCGGAGAGCAGCAGAAGACATCTTGACAATTTCAAGACCTTCGGGAACGAGATGGAAACGAACCTCTTCACCAGGAACATAGGTACTGCCCTCGCCATAGTAGGTGTTGACACGGATAGCATGAGGAGCATCGTCCAACTGAGCAAAATCGTAGGCGAAATCTGTCATGCTCTGCTTGTTAGCAACCTGCTGATCATCGATGAAGACATCATAACCCTCAACCTGGAATGGAATACCCTCAGGAGCAGTGACACCGATTCGCATCATCCAGTTACCATTCAAACCGACATCACTACCGACATTGCTCCAATCGGAACCAGGGAGCTGGTAAAGGTCGGAATAGGTGCTGAAATTAGCATGCTTATCGAAACCAAGAGGAGCTACACCTTCTGGAATACCATACATATCCAGACCGAAAGCATAGGTCTTGCCACGCTCAATCAATATAGGCTCAGCAAGTTGGAAGGTATTCCACTGGTTGGGCTGGGTTGATGGGAAAGCTTGGCTCGTCTTGAGTTCGCCATTGATATAGAACCATCCCTCATAGAAGGCATCTGCCATAGGATAGAAACTGACACTGGAAATATTATAACCCTCGAAACCATTGAGATAGCCCGTTCCGGAAGTATAGAAATCCACGCGGGCAACAAACTCACTCATATCGGCAGAGGTTGAAGGACAAGACTTGGCATTCTCATCGCCACAGTAGCCGATTTCAGTAGCATCGTCGTCAACGGGAGCTTCCCAGGAAGCAACGATGTGCTGACCAGCGATTTCCACAGCAGGAATGACAGCCTTCAAAGCATCCGCATTCTTCTTCTGCTCATATTCGTCATTCACGATAGCAGAAGTGCGGCCATCGGTATAGACAGCCTGAACACCAACATTGTGCGCACCTTCGGCAATGTTTTGGGTATCGTAGGAGAGAGTCGTGCTCTCGCCCTGAAGGAAATCGTCAACGAAGACATTGTAGTGATCGACCTTGTCGATATCGCTGGAAACACCGGCAGGAGCGAGGAATGCGGTAGTCCCCCAAGCCATATCGTAGGTACCAGCCTGGCTCATTTCGTTGATGGAATAGAAATCAGCATCGCCAACCTGACGGATGAGATCGGTATAGCCAGTCTGAAGACAACCTTCGAAACAGCCCTGAACATTATAGCTGGAAGTAGTGACATTGGTCTGGATACCGATGAGGAGGTCATGATCTTCCTGCAAGGTAATCTGACGGGGAAGCAGGACGATATTCTCAACACCGTAAGTCAGTTCCTGGCTGACCTTGAAACTGCCTAGGTTTGTCAACTGGCCGTCATTGTGGGTATAGACATTGATGAGCCAACTTCCCTGCTCTGAACCAGGATAGAAACTGACAGCAGTCAGACGGTTGCCTGCATAGAGACCCATACGGTCTGCGGGGAAAAGAGTTCCGGATTCAAAGGAAACATCACCGCCACCAAAGCCCTGAAGTTCTGCATTCTCAGAAACATAAGTACAGGGAACGAGGTTGCTGGCAGGAGCAGCCCAACTGACATGGGTACCGTTGAAACCCCTTGTGCGGGCAAGTACATCGCGGGGAGCCTGAACAACAGAGGTGCAGACTGTAACCTTCACCGTATTTGAAACCTTGGATTCACCTTCACCGTATACAGCGGTAATGGTGTAAACATAGTCACCTTCGGCAACGTTCTTATCATAATAGGAACGCTCAGTAACGAGTTCAGCATTGATCTTCTCTCCATTACGATAGACATTGTAACCCTTGAGATCACTCTTGTCGCCAAGCGGTTCATCCCAGGTCAGACTGACAACCTTAAGACCAACAAGTTGCTCAGCCTCAACATTGACGGGAGGTGTCATGGACAAATCCCGGTCGAGGGCAACAATCATAGTATGGTAGTTGAATTTCGTATCGTAGTAAAGAATGGCAAAACTTTGGGCATCACCGGAAACCGCACAACCACGGCAGAGGTAATGGTATTCGCCATTGGGCATGATAAGACTGTCATCAAACTTACAACCAAGACCGACAAGATAGTCTTCGAGAAACATAGTCTTGCCATCCTTGTAGATGATTGCCTGCTCAAAATTTGACCAGTCTTGCTGATAGCCAACTACAACGCCGTCGCCGCTCATATCAAACAAGTCAAAGTTGAAGGGATCCTGCTCGGTCGGATAGATGATCTTCGTTTCACCTGAAGTGAAATCGTATAGAGCCTTGATACCGTAGCCTAACTCGGGATGATTCTCATCGGAGTGGTAGCCACCCCAGAAGAGGACATGGTTACCATCAGCAGAGAATTTCTTCGCTGCCTGCCAGGCTGCACCTGGATAATCAGGAACGAGGTAATGGAAAGAGTTATCAGAAGCCTCCCAATAGCCACAGCAGCGGTTCTTGTTGCTTCCACCGTACATCCATCCACCGGCACGCTGGCCATCAGGAGAGATGCAGTAGGTCATGCTGGTTGCCGGAGAATCGAGATTGTTGGTCAGTTTACCATCGTTCCAGATGAAGGAGGCATAAGTTCCGTCCTTCTTCTCAATGCTTCCCGTAACGTGCTTACCATCAGGAGAGATAGCATAAGCCCAGCCGGAAACCATTCCCGTGGGAACCTGGAGAGGAGTCCACTTTCCGTCTTTCCAGAGATAGGGACTTTCAACCTTGGTACCGTTACTCTGGGGTTCAAAATAAGAGGTAGCAACCGTTCCGTCGTTGGCCACGCAGGTAGCGAGGCCGGTGGTACCGATGAGTTCAATTTTTCCTGTTGACAAGTTCCAGCGGAAACCGTCAACAGTATCGCCGTCGTCGCTGGAAATGACACCGCAGGCCCACAGGCCATTCTCGGAAATCGACAATACCTGATAATTGGCTGGTGTTGTAAAAAACATGGCTCCTGTGTTCTCCGCCATCGCAGCGGATGAACCAGCAAGCATAAGGCTGGCGAATGCCAGTTTTTTGATATTCATAAATGGAGAGTAATGAGGTTTATAAAGGGTTTATAGGTATTATAAAACCAAGCGCAGCGTATAAAACTTATAAACCAATTAAACGTATTTACATACGAACTTTTGCCACTGTCTGACGACCATTCTTTTCGATAACGAGGAGATAAACGCCAGATGGACGGGCAGAGAGATCAAGACGGTTGGTGTTGCCACGAACGAGGAGATGTCCATCGGCAGAGATGAGGCTGACATCAGCAGCGTCGCTGAGGGTAATCACCTTGCCGTTGAGGACGAAGGAAGTCTTGGTACCGGAAATCACATTCTGAACACCATCTATGAGGTTTTCCTTAATCGTGATTGTATCACCGTTGCTACGGCCGAGATCGTAAACACACTGGATATAGACGTTGAGTTCTTCCTGACCACGCATAGCGAGTTCGTAGGTAGTCTCCAGGCCTTCCTCTTCGCTGTTATCAGCCACCTGAACACCCGTCAGCATGACATTGTAGCGCTTGAATTCAAGGCCTTCGAGAGCCTCGGGGGCCTGCCATTCCAATGTCACAAAGACATTGCGTTCAAGGGTTGTTTCACCAGTATCCTCATCCGTGTTCTCTGTTGTTGTCTCACGTCGGGAAACTTCTGCAAGACCTGTTGCTTTGGGAAGAGCATAGTCGAAGTTGCAAACAACGACATTAGAGATGTTATTGATCTGTGCCTCGTAATCCATGGTGTTGTCCAACTTGGCATATTCAACGAAGTAATCGCAGGTTCCGTTCTTGACACGGTGATCGACGAAGGACCACTTGCCGTTGTTTCCATACTCGTCAGTGGTATAGTACTCGCTGTTGAAGTAGTCTAACGCATGGCCGATCTCGATACCGTCACGATAGACATTGAAAACGGTCATGCCGTTCTGCAGAGAAAGAGGAACCTCAACATTCAGACGTACGGTATTGATTTCGTTTTCAACACTTTCAACGGTGAGTGTAGGAGCATATCTCTTGCCATTGATCTCAGCATATTCGATAACATTCCAAGTCTTGGGATTGCCAAACTTGCCAAGGATGCTGTCCCATACATACTTCTTCACAACTACACGATTGGCATTCTCAGCCTCAGGTTCGTAGGTCGTTACGGTATAAATGACATAGGTCTCGACATCGTTGTTCACCTTGATATTGAAAACTGAATCAGCCTTCAAGCTGCCGTCTTCATAGTACTCGAAGATTTCCAGCTTATTGGGCTTGTATTCACCGGAACTATACTTCGTTGAGCGGGTCTGACTCACACGTCCGTTGGCATCGTACTCCGTTTCGAGGGTCCACTTATAACTGTTGAGGTTACCGGTGCTCTCGGTATATCGAGGTTTATCCTTGCCTGCAAAATCAGAATAGGTGATGGTCTGTTCGAGCGCAGGATTTGCAGAAGTATCAACAGAATGCCAAACAGCGAGGCTTCCGTCGTTGGTGTATTCGTATTCAATGGTCAAACCTTTAAGGTTGCATTCCTTCAGACGCTGGCCTTCGAGATTGTATTCATAGTAAGTGGTATCGCGGGCTGCTTCGAAACCAAAATCTCCATAGTCATAAAGACCATAGCGCTCGCTGTAAGACTTCTCGAGCATTCCACCTTCATTGTATTCATAGGTCTCATATTCGGTCAAAGTCCATTCGTCAGTGCCAACGGTCTTGCCATAATGGCCAACACGCTGAATGCGGTCGTCATTGCCATAATAGGTAATGGACTTCTTGGTACATACACCACTTTCAACACCCATAGCATCACCCCAGGTTTCTTCAACGCGGATACACTTGTTGATTTCTTCAATACCGGTAAGGAACTTGTCGGCATCAATGGTCACGGTTTCAGAATCGAAACGGCCGGAAGCGTACTGCGTTTGAACGTAGATCGTGGTAACAGGGTCGATATCGAAATCCACATCAGCGGTTGTTACAGTAGGATCGCTGATATCAGCCATAGGCCAACTGCGACCCTGCTTCATGATGTGGGTAGCGACAAAGTTCATATCGTCGGTGAAAGTGGGATTGTCCCAGGCTACGGTTACGGTGTAGATACCATCGGCGTTCTTTGTAGCCTTGACAGCATGAAGATTGGTAGCGTGAGGGAGCTGCTTCTGAAGATTGATGCTCGCAACATTACTGATATTACGGCCAGCCCAGGTCTTGGTATAACCGGTATCCGTATAGCCGTAACAGGGAATCATCACCTGTACGAAATACTCGTGAACTCCGTTGCTCACCT
This sequence comes from Prevotellaceae bacterium UBA1746, assembly GCA_002314875.1. GTDB lineage: Bacteria > Bacteroidota > Bacteroidia > Bacteroidales > Bacteroidaceae > Alloprevotella. The sequence continues at coordinate 19,963 of DCHS01000038.1, read as the reverse complement.
TGGTATCGGTGTACTTCAAAACACCACCGCTCATCATTTCCATCAAACCCTTCTCTGCTAGAAGAAGACCGTCACGATAAACACGGAACTGCATATCGCCATACATATAGTAGCCAACGGGAAGATCGAAGGAGAGATTTACTGAAGTATCATCGGTAGCATCCTGCTCAGCGGTGAGATTCGTACGGTTGTATTCAGCATTGAAGGTATCGTAGGTGGTGACGGTAGTCGTTCCGCCTTTCTGGTTCCACTTGCCATTGCCATAAGAATAAGTCGTGGCACGGGTATTGTCAGCATCAATCTGTTCGTAAACAATCTTGGTACCGTCAATCTCTTCACCATTGCTGATGGCCTTCTTTTCATAAAGGGCAAGGACACCGTTCTCATAGGTCCAGTATTCAGCCTGTTTGAGGACAGGTTCTTCTCCGGGAGACCAATGTTTCTCGCTGGTCTTGTTGCCAGCTTCGTCATAGGTAATTTTACCGTCGTAGTTGTTGTAGGAAGAGGTGGCTGTACAAACGAGGGTCTGAGGACCACCGAGGGTGAAGTCGCTGTACTCAATGGTGAGGTCGTTCTTATAGGTCTTCGTACCATAAGTATCGTACTTCCAGCGAGCATTCTTCACCATACGACCTTCATTGTCATACTCATAAACATAGTAGATCAGCTTGGCGCGGTCGATTTCCTTGGAAACCTGACCAAGTTCATTGTACTCGTAGTCAACTGTATCCTTGGCAGCCTTGAACGCATATTCGCCCTGGTCATAGACACCATATTGAAGTGAATTAGTACGTTCCAACTGTCCCTTTTCGTTGTAGTCAAAGCGGCAGTAGTTCGTCAACATCCAGTCATCACTCTCGGTCATCAATCCCGTCTGGATTTTTCGGAGAAGTTCGTTGTTAGGGCCATAGAGATACTCCATTTTCTTGGTCGGGGTGTCTTCACTGGCCACACCCATATTGTCTCCATACCAAGTCTGGAAATGAATCGCATGGGTCTCCTGAGCCTTGGTCTCTATTGTACCCACCATCATAGCAGCCAGCAACAGAAGTCCGTAAGTAAATTTCTTCATGTATTTTTGTTTAGTTAATTATTTACGAAAAAATAGGATGCGAAATTACACAATATTATATACGTGCGCAAGATAATTCGTCTTTTTAACACAAAGTATCGACGTTTCCAGGAGTTTTTTGTAACTTTGCACTCCAATTTCGAACGATAATGAAACAGATAGTATACTTTTTTTTCACTATAGGTTGGGCGTTACTGCCTATCCTGTCCAGTGTCAAGGCTTTTGCAGAAACGACATTCGGCTATACCAATGAAAGCGTGGATGCCGGAAGTAATTTCCGTCTCGGAAGCAGCAAGAGTCAGGCTATTGCCATCCGTCTCAGCCACGACAAACTGCAATTGTTCCGCGGGAAGACCATCTCGCAGATCCGTACAGTAATGGGGGCCAGGAACTCTACCAACAACGCGGCAACGCTCTTCATCACAACAGCGCTTGATGCCACTCCCCTCGTCTCTCAGGACATCACCATTGAGACTGCCAATGAATTCGTCAGTTACCCTCTAACAACGCCATATGTCATTACGGGTGACGAGGAAGAACTCTATATCGGCTTCTCTCTCGAAATCGGAACAAGTTATGGCCCATTTTCTGCTGATCATAGTGCAGACTCCAAAGGACTTTGTTTTGCTCGCAGTACCAACGGCTGGCAGGATCTATACGGTAAGGGCTATGGTATGGCGAATATCGAACTGGTCTTTGCAGAAGATGTCTCTTATACAGATCTCATGCTGAAAAGTTTCAGCAATGACGGCTACCTGAAAGTGGACACAGCCTATGACTACAATTTAGAACTAGTAAACCTTGGAACAACAACACTGAATGATTTTGACATCAAGGTAGCCTTCAAGAATCAGGAGAATGAAGTTGTCGATACGCCACAAACGCTCCATTTCAACAACAAGCCGATTGCTCCCCATGGCACATTTACGATCTCAATTCCAACGACATCAGCTCCTGTTAGCGGTCCATTGGCTATAAATATCTCCATTGAGAACGCAAAGTCAACGGACGGTGAACTTGTGGAAAACGAACCTAGTGATAACCAATCTGTCTGCGAAGCCTATTTCTACTCTGCTGATATGCAAAAGAAAGTCTTAGTGGAAGCATTCACGGCTCAGACCTGTACAAATTGTCCCTCCGGACACTACGCCATGAAGACTGCAATCGAGAATACCGGCGTGCCTGCTGTTAATGTTTCGCACCATTCAGGATTCGTTGAAGACCGTTATAGCATGAAGGAGGATTGGGACATTCTCAACCTCTACGACAGCAGTACCTACGCTCCCGCAGCAACGGTGAACCGCTCGAAACTGGGCAAGAATTCGAGTCCGGTCTTTGACCCGCAGTCTATCTCTGGAACGAGCGACATTCTCCTCCTGGCCAATGAGACCAAGCCCTATGTTTCTATTGCCTTGGATGCCGATTACGATGCAAACACCAAGGCCGTGGATCTCAAAGCATATTTCTACACCCATGAGCAGATTCCGGGAAGCGAACTTCGCTATACGATTTATCTCGTTCAGGATGGCCTTGTCGGCCCGCAATCCAATGGTGGCAATGACTATGTCCACAACGCGGTCTGTCGAGGTTGCATAACAGAAGGCAGTTGGGGGGAAACGGCAGACTTCGTTCCTGGTGAACTGCTGACAATAGAAAAGAGTTTCGTACTCCCTGACACGATTGTCTCCACATATTATACGAAGAATCCTACGCTGGCAAAGATTCCCACGGTATTCGAGAACATGCGTATCGTAGCCTTCGTTCATCAGTATTCAGCGCGCGATGTCAACAGCAACAAGGTCTTCAACTGCGAAGAGGTAAGATTGGGCGAACAGACTCATCCTGGAGGTTTCCCTGTTGGTATTGAGAGTATTTCTGCCAAATCCGTCGGTACTACACCCCGTGTTCGTTCTGTTGATGGTCATCTCGTTGTAGATGCTCCTTGTGACAGCATTTCCGTTTACACGCTCTCAGGAAAGCGCATTACCAACAACGCCCTATCTCCCGGCATCTACATCGTCCGTATCATTTCAAAGGGGCGCACGTTTACCCAGAAGATTTCGATATAAAAAATTATCCCCGCCAAATCAATGACGGGGATAATTTTTATACTTTTAATTTAGATTATTTGCCACCGAGGAGCTTGTCAACAGCCTTGCCAGCAGCCTTGCTTGCTTCTTCCTGAGCCTTAGCCTTTGCAGCGTCTCTTGCTTCAGTAGCAGCCTGCTCAGCCTTTGCCTTTACCTGCTCGGGAGCAGCTTCGATCTTTTCCTTTGCAGCATTGATTTGTTCCTTTGCCTTGTCTACCTGTTCAGCAGCAGCACCTACCTGTGCAGCAGCCTCATCGGTCAGAGCATCTGCACTAACGCCAACCTGCTCGAGATAACCCTTGACAGCCTCTGCAGTGGTGGGAAGCTGTTCTACAGCAGCCTTGAGAACTTCGCTGTTCTTAACAACTTCAGCAACCTTTTCCTTGTTGGTTTCATACCATTCCTGAACCTTCTTCGCATATTCTACAGCGAGTTCGGAATTACCAGCAGCAGCGATCTTCTGGATAGCAGCTTGAATCTTGTTAATGCCATCGGTAACGGCAGTTTCGTCGTTGCTGGCAAGAGCAGCGGTAACAGCATCGAGTTCAGCGTTTACATCTACGTCTTCTGCAACTGCTACTTCGGTAGAGTCAACAACTTCTTCTGCGGGTTTTGTAGAATTACCACAAGCAGCGAAAGTGAGGGCTGCAACTGCTAATGCAGCAAAATAGATTTTCTTCATGTTTCTTCTTTTAATTAGGGGTGAATAGATAATGTTTGCTAAGCAAACAGTGAAATCGACCGCAAATATACTGATTTTTTTTTTTCAAAAAAGAAGAAAAGGCATTTTTAAGAAAAAATAATTCTATTTTTGCATTACAATACACAAAAACGAACAATTATGTGGTTTTTAATGGCAATTTTCTCAGCCGTTCTGCTGGGATTCTATGACGTTTTCAAGAAGCAGTCTCTTCGTGGCAATGCAGTCATCCCCGTATTGTTTCTGAATACGCTCTTCTCTACACTCCTCTTTCTACCTATTATCATCGGCTCTCCTTTCGGAATGCTTCCAACGGAGAGTCACTGGTTCGTTCCTGAAGGTAATTGGACAATGCACCGCTGGGTACTGCTGAAAGCCGTCATTGTCCTCAGCTCATGGGTTTGTGGATATTTTGCCATCAAGCACCTGCCACTGACTATCGTGGGTCCCATCAATGCGACACGTCCTGTTATGACGCTCGTAGGAGCGCTTCTTATCTTCGGTGAACACCTGAATCTCTGGCAATGGGCGGGTGTTCTTGTAGCTATCATCGCCTTCTTCTTGATGAGCAGGAGCGGAAAGAAAGAAGGAATCAACTTTACCCATAACCGTTGGATTTTCCTCCTTATCGCTGCAGCCGTTTTAGGGGCGATCAGCGGACTTTATGACAAATTTCTCCTTGCACCCCACTCCAACGGCGGTCAGGAACTTCCTGCAATGTTTGTCCAAAGTTGGTTCAATGTCTACCAAATGGGAATGATGGCTGTAGCTTTGTTCTTTTGGTATATATATAATAAGAGGAGTGAAAGGAACGCAAAAGAACTTCACTTGTTAAACCCAAAAGAACAAACAGTAAAGAAATCCGAGACTTTTGAATGGCGCTGGACCATCATTGGCATTTCTATCTTCCTTTGCGCTGCAGATATGTGTTACTTCTATGCACTCTCCTTCGAAGGCGCACTCATCGCCGTCGTATCGATGACACGACGCAGTTCCGTTCTCGTCAGTTTCCTCTTTGGTGCACTTTTCCTAAAAGAGCGCAACATCAAGAGCAAAGCCCTCGACCTTCTCCTCGTTCTCCTCAGCATGATCTTCCTCTGTTTGGGAGTGCTGTAAGGTCTATGCTTCTTTCAAGAAAGAAAGGCCGCGATACAGGATAATCCCACAAAGACGAAACACAGAATAATCCCCAAGGACGCTATTGTCTTTGGGGATTATTTTATTGCCATAAACGAGCATACCATTATGGCACTTCGGAGTATTACTGACCGAAATTGCAGAGGATCTGGTTGAGGAGCTGAGGAAGCTGAATCTTCCACCAGGGCCAGTCATGGTCAACATCGTGACCCCAATACTCGAAGTGTGCAGGGATGCCCTTCTCACAGAGAATGGTATCGAGTTCGCGAGTTTCTGCTAACAGCGGACCTTCCCAACGACCTTGACCAATGCAGACGAAAATCTGACGATGACGATACATATCTGTATAGTAATGGTCGGGAGCGAGATTCTTCAAGAAGTAAGTTGGAGAATTGGCATAGACCAGATCATCACAGTAGTCGCCCATAAATTCACGAGCGCAGTAGCAACCACTCTGAGCAATGACACCATCGAAGAGGTCAGGACGACGGAAGAAGAAGTTTGCCGCATGGAAGGCACCCATTGAGCAACCCGTGGTAATAAACATCTCGCCATCGTACTTGCGCTCACGAGGGAGCACCTGGTTAATGATGCTCCAGAACCAGCGTTCGTGCTGTTCGATACGGGGACGGCAGTCTCCCTGAGCTGTCCAACTTTCCCAGTCGATACCGTCCACACAGATGAAACGGCAACGGCCTTCCTCAATGAAGGGCCAAAGGATGTCGAACATTTTGAAATTCTCATAATCGTAGAAACGACCGTCCTGACAAGGGAATACCACAATGGGATGTCCTTCGGTACCGTAGGTCTTCCACTCAATATCTCGCTGGAGTTCTGGGCTCCAGCACTTCTTGTAATCAATCTGCATATTGTTAAATTTTGAATTAAGAATTTTGAATTAAGAATTATGCTGCGCGATGCAGTCAACCGCATGGTAATTCAAAAATCTTAATTCATAATTCCTAATTATTATATTATTTTCTTTCAGTTGCGAATGCTTCGAACTCATACATTTCTTCCTGAGTTTCAAAGCGTGCGATGTAGCTCTGGTTACCGAGGTCATCGGAAAGAGCATCGGGAACACGGTCCCACATCTTGAGTTGAGTCTTATAACGTTCAAGAACCTCTTCGTGACCGTGAACATATTCCACACCGTCACGACGGCCAACGAACATCGTATAGTAATCTTCAGCACCATCCATCGTCGTACGATCATCGAAGCAGACCATATCGGCCCAGATCTTATAGACATCAACATCGTGAGCGAAATTGATAAGATCGGGAGTGAAACCACCACCGGGACGCATATTTACCTCGAGAGCAACGAAGTCACCAACATTACCGAGACCACGATGGTCACGCTGGAGACGGAAGAATTCGAGATGGACGAAACGACTGGTAACACCGAAAGCCTTGACGGTCTGACGGCCCCAGAAGGAGAGGTTGCTGTTAATCTGCTTTTCAACATAGTAGGTCATATCATCCTGGTTCGCTACGATTTCAGCAATAGAGGGTGGACAGACGCACATGCTCTCGAAAAGAGGATTTCCCTTGCTGTCGATAATAGCATCATAGGTACAGATATCACCAGTAACGAATTCCTCGATGACATAATCCCAAACCTGAGGTGTCTCAGCAAAGAATCGACGAAGTTCATCTTCGTTTTCAATCTTCTGGGCACCACCTGCACCAACACCAACATCAGGCTTGGCAAAGATGGGATAATTGGCCTCAAAAGCAAAATGGGCACAATTATCAAAACCTTCGCTGCACTTGATCTGACGAGCGGTACGTATACCACCGGCAGCATAGTACTTCTTCATTTCCGACTTCTCCTTGATGCTGTCGATACGGTCAGACTTGATACCCGTATTGATATTGAAATCAGTACGGAGACGAGCATCTTGCTGGAGCCAGTATTCATTGTTGGACTCAAGCCAGTCGATTTTGCCGTATTTGAAAGCAAAATAAGCAACGGCGCGGTACATCTGGTCGTAGTCCTCCATAGAACTAACGCGATAGTACTCCGTCAGATGAGTCTGCAATTCAGCATGAAGTTCCTCGTAGGGAGCTTCACCAATGCCCAGTACATTTGCTCCATTAAGATGGAGGTGTTTAACAAACTGCCAATAAGTCGTGGGGAAGTTTGGAGATACAAATACAAAGTTCATAGTTTTCAAGTTTTTGTGTACGGAAAGAATCCGTTCAACAAGGTTAATGTCTGCAAATAAAGAGATTATGCCGCAAATTTATAGTAAATCTGCGACATAACCAAACATTTGTCAAGGAAAATAAAGATTTCCTGTGATTTTTAGAAGCGATAGAGCTTGCCGTTCATGATGTAAACGCCCTTATTCATTGCTGAGGGATTTACACGACGACCCTGGAGATCGTAAATAGTGGTGTTTGCAGAATCTGCAGAAACGCTGGAAACTGCATCAAGAATAGAACCAAGAACGATAGTAACGGGTTCACTCCACTGGCTGATGTAACCTTCTCCATCAACAGCCTGAACACGATAGGTGCAGGTGCAATTGTCGGGGAGGTCAGTAATCTCGTAGCACGTTCCTGTGAGACCGTTGTAATAGGTCTTACGGGTACGGGTAGCGCGAGCTGGAGCACTGGAAGCTTCAGCATCCTCTTCAGCAAAGTCTTCGTCAGAGAAATCGCCATCATAAGCTGCAATATCATAAAGGAAGAAACGAGCGTTCTTCACCTGCGTATCGCTAGCGCTCATCGTCAAGGTGTATTCACCTTCGGGAACGTCAATGAAGTTCACGATGTTCTGGTCTTTGGTAGTGGTGATATAGATGGAATCAGCTTCAGCATCAGCAACATTCGTCAACTTGAAGGTAAACTCGAATTTATCGCTACCAGAGTAATCCGTTGCAGTGAAACGAACGGTAAGAGCACCACTGGAAACAGGAAGAGCGGGAGTGGTAATGTTACCGATAATACTGGTGCTGCCAATCTTCATATAACCATCCTGAACATAAACACGCTTACCAGTCCAACCCTTGGTATCGGTGTAGTCGTCAATGTGATCTGCGATATCCTGATAGGTTCCTGCTACCAACTTCTTAAAGTCCTGATTAATCAACACAACGTCTGAGGGAGCAGTACCTTCTACTTCAAACTTCTTGGTGAGTTCAAGGTTATAGGTAGCATCGGGGTCTGCAATGGGGTTCCATACGGCTACGAAGGAATTATCAGTGTATTCGGTAGGCTCTACCATTTCGGGAACATCAACAACAACCTGACGGCCGCCATTGAATTTGAAGGAGATCAAACCATTCTGCTCTGTAATGTCTTCTATGGGCTTGTGCATCAACTTTGAACCATCGGTGTTCTTATTGAAAAGAGACGCCTTGGGTGAAGAAGTATCCGTAAGCTTGGTATTCTTGGAAGTACCAGGATAAGCAACACCTGCAGAACTTGCATCAGAACTGTTATCAGCATGGAACATGGAACAACGACGATGTGAATCCGTATTGTTTACCACATTATTTGCCCATGAAGTTTCATCATAGTCAACATGCATGATGACCATGCCATGGCCAGGACCTTCTGCATCCCAGCTCTTCTTCTGAACATTGTAGAGGAGATAGTATTCTGTCTTGAGGGCGTCATTATAGACGATGTAAGCCTCAGCACTATCTGACAATGCTTTCATTCCGGTAATGTCACATCCTTCGTTGAGTTCTTTGGGTTCAAGCCAACCGCAGAATGCACGTTCGTAAGCGGTATAACCAAGAGGTACACAACCACCACCATTATAGCAACCATAGTCCATGACGCTCCATGCTCCCATACCATTGTTACTATAGCTGTTGGAAGTGTGGTAAATATCGGGGAGACCGAGGCTATGACTGAATTCGTGGCAGAAAGTACCGATACCATCGAGAGTAGTACCGTAAGTACCGCTCAATTCGTTCAAACAAAGATACTTATCGACCTTAATACCTCCAAGGGAAATCATACCAGAACCATCACCGTACATCTTACCTTCACTCAAGGTCCATTGATGAGGCCAAATGGTATTAGCGCTAGCACCCTGTGCCTCACCATAACCAGCATAAACGATGGTAATCATTTCAGCCTTCTTGTCACCGTCCCAGTCGTAGGGTGAGAAGTCAAGGCTGTCAGCAGCAGCCAACTGACAGGCTTCTGCTACCATCTCACAAGGATGAGTGTCGTTACCGTAAGAATCATTCTTGCCATAATAAGACATCTGGTTGCTGAGGGTGTAAGGACCAACGACGTCGATTTCCAAATCAAAGTCACCATAAGACTGAGAATAGAAGAAGTCATGAGCGGAACCGATATGGCCGTTTTCATCATATCCCACCTTATTCATTTGATTAGGCATACGGGTAGAATTCTTAGAATTCCATGCCTTGTCGGCAAAATTAACAAGGATTACGAGGGTACGCTTCTGACCATGGAGGTTGATCGTCGTACCATCAGGATCAAGCACGGAATACTTTGTTGTTGCTGCCTTGCTGGGAGCCGCCAAGCGACGAGAGTTGCTTTCTGCTGCACGTTGTTCAGAGAACTGTAGGCGACTTTCAAGTTCGGCCTCGGTTGCTGTGCGGAAGAAGCCACTGGATTCACGGAAAAGTTTCTCTCCGTTAGCAGTATTAACAAAATAATGGAAATGCTCGTCACCTACCATCATCACGGTCAGTGTGGTTCCATCAGGCTGAGTCACTGTAATCGGCGTACGTTTAGCGGGAACCGCCATCGCCGTTGCAGCAACGAAGAGAGAAAGGAAGAGAGTTGCTATTTTTTTCATTTGATAATTAAAATGTCTTTATTACTGATTTAAATAGTTGATTTATGTTGATATACTTTATTCTATTTCTTAGTAGATTGCGGTTTGGGACCGATTGCAACGGAGATGTTCTTATAACCGAGAGCAGCAAAAAGTCTGGTGAACTGTTCCTCTGCTGCCTGACGAGCAGTAGCGATATTGGCCGTGGAGAGTGAACGTTTCTTCATGGCTGCACAAGCCTGATCGTAGAGGGCCTGTTTTTCTTCAGCAGAGAAACTACCCTTCTCATAGAAAGTCACCGTTCTGGCTTCATCGATAAAGTTATTGTCGAGAAGAGTGATATCGGGGAGAGTGACATTCACTGTTTGTCCGTCAACAACACACCAATCGTCAGCGGCTTTCTGCATATCAATGCCGAGGCGGAGAGTTCCTTTATAGACCTTCACAAGATGCTTGTCTCCTACGAGATGGGATTCGTGCTTCTCGATGAGTTCTTCAGTTGAAACGCTGAGAAATTCCCATTGTCCAATGGCTCGCATCGCACGGACTTCTTCGGGAGTCTCGTCAATAGCCTCTGTATGTTGAAAGGCCATCAGGGGTTCACCGTTCTTAATCGCATTGTAGATGCCATAGCCAAAGTAGGCAATCACAGCAAGCAACAGTAGTATTACCGTCGTCTTCCAGTTGCGCCAACACCATTTCAAAATGGCAAGAAGGAAATGTCCGAACTTTTTCATTTTTGGAAAGAGGTTAGGCTGCGAAGATCAGCGTCGTTATAATTCTTACGGAAACGAATCACGATGTTGCTTTCCTTAAAACCAACACGGGTCAACAGGGGCACGAGGATACGTGCACAACTTTCGCGGCTCTGTTCAATGATACCGTAATTCGTGATATGGTTAATAATGGTATCTTCTCCCTGAGATGTCAGTTTGGTGATTTCTGTCTCGGAAAAACGAGAACGTGTCATCGACACATACTGACGTGTAGCCTTGTGATCTATCTTTGAACCGGTTACAACGACTTCCGGATCGGGAAGCGTCACGATGCAGAGAGAATCAGTCTTACGAATGTTCTTTTCTGAAAACTCGGTAAAATCAACATAGCCTTTGAGGGTGACATCAATGGGAATAGCCACCTTGCGGTCGCCAGGGATATCGATATCGAGAAGTTTTCCTCCAATCTTGCCTTCATCAGTATATAGGACCACCTTATGAATCTGACATTCCGTAGTAAAGAGTCTGCTCTGCTGCTGAATACTCATCACGGCTTCATGGAGAGTGTCAATCTTCACAATTGATGAAGAGTCCATCGCAACACCAGAGCCTGTAAATTCCATCACGGCTCCCTTACGACAACTCTCAAAGATTCCTGCAAAGCCAGCAAGAATACTGCAAAGAAGAAGGAAAAATGTTTTTTTCACGGTTTATTTCATAAAATCGCGGCAAAATTACTTATTTATTTTAAAATATTCATTACCTTTGCACGAAAAATCAACAAAAATACAACATTTATGAGATTTCTTTCATTTTCACTACTCACACTGATGAGTTTAGCCCTTCTTTCTTGTGGTACAAGAAATGACGGTGCAAAGACAGATGTAGATACTACAAAATTTGCCCTCGCCACTGAGGACCAGGATTACGACACGCCAACGGACCGTACTCAGGAATGTGATTTCAATGGCAAGCACTATGTTGTCAATATCAAGACCGCTCCTGCTGATTCCCTTCCCAAGGTAAAGGACCAGTACGACAAGCCTTACAAGGACAACCTCGTCATGGTTAAGGTTACCGAGAACGGTGCAACGGTTATTGACCGTACATTCTCAAAGCCGAACTTCGAGACCTATCTTGAAGGCGACGAGAATAAGATCCTCATCATGGGCGGTATGGCCTTCCGTGAAGTTACAAATGCCGGCGTCGTATTCGAGGCATTCTTCAACAAACCTCTCGATGAGGAAGGCGGTGTTGCTTTCAAGGTCGTTCTCCCTCACGGTGGCGGAACTTCAATTGTTACCCGTGACAACTCTTTCAACGATGACGAAGAAATGGGACAAGACTGATTTCCATTTATAAGAGAAAATATAGTATAGAATGTGCTAGTTAGCCTTGTCTTTCAAGCCCTAAATAAAGTATAAAGCCTCGCTCCATATGGAACGAGGCTTCTATTTTATAATTAAAGAGTTACGTTATTTCAAATGCATGGTTAATCGCTTGATTTCGTCACGCGGTTTTGCATTGTTGTAGAGGATATTATAAACAGTCTCAAGTATGGGCATATCAACCTTATAATTCTTATTGATATCGTGCATGCACTTGACACCAAAATAACCCTCAGCGACCATGTTCATCTCCATCTGGGCAGAGCGGACGGAATAGCCACGACCAACCATCTGGCCGAAGACACGATTACGGGAGAAATTGCTGTAACCCGTAACAAGAAGGTCACCCAGATAAACGCTGTCCACAACATTGCGTTCTGTCGGGGATACGGTGGAGAGGAAACGTTGCATCTCACGAATGGAGTTAGACATCAGCACACTGAGAAGATTATCTCCATAGCGAAGGCCGAGACAAATACCTGCTGCAATAGCATAGACATTTTTCAATACCGCTCCATATTCAATGCCTAAGACATCTTGAGAGGTGGAGGTACGGACATAGCCATTACGGAGACGATGAGCAAAAATCGTAGCACGGTCCATACTCGTACATCCAATCGTAAGGTAGGTCAAACGGCCTAAGGCTATTTCCTCTGCATGACTGGGACCACCTATAACAAGGAGATTACGCTCAGGAACGCCGTATTTCTGACGGAAATACTCGGTACAAACCAGGTTTTCATCAGGGATGATGCCCTTAATAGCGGTAACGATAAATTTCGTATAGAGCGGAACGGAAAGTTCATCAAGCATACTCTTCAGGTAAGCTGATGGTGTCACAAAGATGAGAGTATCATGATTGTGGACAATCTCGTCGAGATCACTGGAAAAGTTGATACGGGAGAGATCAAATTCAACATCGGTGAGATATTTAGGGTTATGCCCCAAACGCTTGAATTCAGCAATGTTCTCATCACTACGGAGATACCATCCTATTTGCTTTTCGCTTTCGAGGACAATCTTGGCGATTGCCGTTGCCCAGGAACCAGAACCAATGATGGCTATGTTACCCGGAAAACTCTTCGGAATACGAGGAGCCGGTGTTCTGCGAAATATACGCGTAATTTTACGTAAAAGTTTCATCTGATATTTAATTTCTTACACCACGAAGGGTGAAACCATTATAACGATAAGTAGCGTTCCAGAAATAATTGTTGTTAAAACCGAGATCATAGACATAGAAGGCATCAATACGACTACCACTCCAATAGAATCCGTGAGTTCCCGTGTTCTTGATTTCTGTACCATAACGCCAACCAGCAGCAGGGAGGAAAATGTTATTGCCATTGGGACCTGTTACTTTATAACCAACGGTACCGTTCAGCGTTGTCCATTCCCAGGAACACTTACTGCGAAGTTCTTCGAAATCTTCCTGTTTCGGCAATCGCCAGGGAGCACCCCAATGTTGTGTAATAAGGTCGTATTCCGTTCCGCTGATTTCCATAGGAGGATTTGCAGACGGATAGTCATTTTCATCGAGCGAGGTCTTCGTTCCCGTAGGATCGGCCCAACCATAATAGCCACCATAAGCCTCAGGAGAAGTTGCAGCATAGTCATATTGCTCCAGATCGACATTGACAGCAGCCCACTTTACGCTTAAGCCAAGGTCGACTGCTTCATAGTGATCAGCACCTCGCTCATAATACTCGTAGGCTATACGATAGATGTTTGACAATGGATAACTGGTTTTATTTCCTTCAACATCTTCAATGGTCAGCGTGGCCTTATTACGAACGGGACGGACGCTTTGGCCATAATAACGGCTATCGCTGAACCACTCGTAGTATTCGTTAGTAAAGTCCATAGAATAGGCGTAATTGGTGAAGTTCGGATTTAAACTTCCTGACCAATAATAACCAAACCAACTCTTTGTGAAATAGATATCATTGCCCATGCGGAAACCTGCAGCAGGGAGGAATATACTTTTTCCTGTCAGACCAGTCACTTTGTAACCATTCATACCATTCCTGGTTTCCATTGTCCACTGACACTTCGAACGAAGTTCATCCTGTTCTGCACGTGTCGGAAGACGCCAGTCACCACCCCAGTTCTGGCGGGCAATATCAAATTCCGTTCCCGTAATATCAAGCAACGGATGATCACCGCCATAGAAAACCAAACAGAGCGTAGTATCAGGCATATAGGGATTGATGCTTGCCACCTCTGGCTGCTCGTGATGATCGCCTGTAGGATCACCCCAACCGTAATAGCCTCCCGGTTCTTCGGGAGCCAACGCGCATAGATTGGGATTATCAACATCAACGTTAACGCTTGCCCAATCTACACTAAGTCCCAAATCGACAGCCTCAAAACGGTCGTTTCCGGGCGCACTAAGGAACGAAAGACTTCGAATCTTTTCAAGCATAAGATGCACTTCCGTTCCATCTGTCTGATAAATGACAACGGAATTGGGGACTTCTTGCGCAGAGAGCAGCAAAGCCCAGAAGCAGAAGAGGCAACAAAAGAGATATCTTAATTTCATAACGTCATTATTATTGGTAGTTATATACTATTAGGCACAAAGGTTATAGTTGTCTTTATTTATCAAGAATTCTTGCTCTGGCAAGCGTCCAAAGGCCGAGCGTGTGAATTGATGAATTCTCTTCTTCTCAATAATTCAATTGAATTGATTTGAATTTCAGACCATCACATTTGAAACTCACTCATTCACAAATTCTTGAATAAAATATAATAATGGTTTTTACTTTTGTGCCTAAATGTATATAGTTGCCTTATTATTCCCTCAATGATGTAACGGAGACTATTTTCTTACCGGACGGATAGAGTGACCGCAATAGCGCTGGGTATAGAGCAAGAAGGTCTCACTGGTTCCCATACCAATGGAATAACAGGAAGTAGCATCACCGGGAACGGCTGTACTGGTCCAATACCATGCGGCTTCATTCTGCATCTTAATGACATCGGCGATACGCCAGCCTGCATAGGGGAAGAAAATGGTATTGCCATTCTTAGCGGTTACGAGGAAACCTTCGATACCATTACGGAATTCTTTTGTCCAGGTACAGTTTGCACGAAGTTCGTTCCATTCGTCCTTGGTAGCCATACGCCATTCACCACCCCACTTTTCGCGGGCAATGTCACGGTCAGAGCCAGAGATTTCCTCTACACCTTTGCCACCGTAGATATTCAGGAATTCATCGAGATCATCAAGATAATAATCGCGAGACGTTCCATAATTCTGCTCACGATGGGTACCGGTAGGATCACCCCATCCATAGAGGCCACCGAAACTCTCAGGAGAAACGGCTTCGTTATTGGGCTGGTCTATATCAAGATTAACAGAAGCCCATTTTACGGAAACGCCCATATCGACCGCCTCGTGCATTTCCCCCGCTCCCTGATAGACAATGCTGTCAATCTCTGCCAAAGGGACACGAATGACCGTGCCATCCGTCTTGTGGATCACAGCAGCATTCTGGGCTTGGGCAGAAACATTACCTAACAGCGCCCAAGTTCCAAGGAGAAGGATACGAGTGAAGATTCTTTTCATTACTTCATGATTTTGTAAGACTTCTTACCAGCCTTAACGACATAAACGCCGTGAGGAAGTGCTTCCGTAGATACTGAAAGTTGTCCGTCTTCACTTGCAGTAGCGTTGACAAGAACCTTACCATCGAGGGTGAACACCTGAAGGACTTCACCGCCCTTAAGACCATTGGCTGCAATGTGATTGGCATCGATGGTAAAACTGATGTTCTGATCCATCTTGATGGGCTGAATACCGGAAGCGAGATCGAATGTCATATCTTCGATGTCAGCGAGAGGATATTTTACCGTAACCTCAGTAGTCTTCAAAACGAGATCTGTTCCTTCAAAAGTCACTACGGGACGGGTGGAAAGAAGATAAGTTACTTGCTGACCATCCTTGGTGCTGATGATGAGGTTATCGCCAGCTTCTGCTGCAGAAGCAAACTGGAACATGGAGAAGATTGCAACGAAAAAAAGAAGAATACGTTTCATAATGTTATTATTCAAATGTTATTTTTTTAATGTTTCTATTGGGAATGAAAAGCGTGATACCATCCGTGCGACGAATCATCGTCTCTGCCTGAATACACGGACGGACGGACTGAAGGGCTGCACGGCTGAAGTAGGTAACATCAAAGTAGTCCTTCAAAATGAAGAAGTAGCGGGCTTGAGGATCGCCATTCGAAGCGATGAAACTTTCTCCTGTCCAAAAGCCTCCGTCAACATTGTCATCGAGAAGACCAGGCATATAGGAATCAAGGTAGAAACCTGATGCAGGGAGGAATATGCTATTGCCGTTCGGACCGACAACCTTATAGCCATAACGGCCGTTTACCTTTGTCCAGAAATAGTCGCAGTCGCCGTAGGGGAAAGCAATGAAATCGTCATAGGTTGGAAGACGCCAGGCACCACCCCACTGAACACGGGCAATATCGTTCTTGGAGCCGCAGATATTTGAAGGAGGATACTGGCCTAAATAATCATCGTCGTTCGTTGAGGTCATCAAACCTGTAGGATCACCCCAACCAACGTAGGAACCTGCTGCCTCGGGAGCCACAGCTTCTTTATTATCAGTAGAGACATCGACATTGACAGGGGCCCACATCACCTCGAGTCCTAAGTCAACATACTCATGGCCATTGGTATCCAGCGTGTTGAAGGCTATGGAATCAATCTGCGTAATAGGAATGGTTCTCTTACCACCGTCAGTATGGAAGACCATCTTTGTCTGGGCTTGAAGCGTCAAAGCAGTAACTGCTGTCAATGCAAGGATAAGTGTTCTTAACTTCATAGGCAGAATTATTTAGTCGTTACAGCACGCACACTGCACCCGTTGTAGCGAATATTGTTTGCCATAGCATATCGTCCGGAATAGACATTGAGATAATAGGCAAACTTTGACACCTTCTCGTTGAGGGTTCCGGTCCAATAATAACCATACTGATTATCATGGAAATTCTTCTGACCATAACGATAACCAGCCCAGGGAAGGAAAATCCAATTTCCGGTCGAACCCACCACCTTATGGCCGTTGATGCCGTTTATCTGGGTTTCGATGAAGGTACAGTTATCGATAAGTTCCTGGCATTCCTCCTTGGTTGGCAAACGCCAATCGTCACCAAGTTGAGCACGGCAGATATCATATTCGGTGCCACTGATCATTTCTGGAACTTCGGTAGAAGGATAATAATCAACGTCACTGATGGTCAGTTCACCTGTAACGTCAGCCCAACCGTAGTAACCACCGAATTCCTCTGGAGCGCTGGCAACTTTGCTCTCATTGGAAAGGTCGAGGTTGAGGTTCGCCCATTTGACACTCAGTCCGAGATCGACGGCAGCAAGAGTGCCTTCTTCTGCAGTAAGTTCAAAAGTAACTCGCTCGATCTCTGTAACGGGTATGCTCATCTGCTGGCCATCAGTACGATAGACAACGATATTTCCCGTTTTCTGCGCCTTCATACCTAATGGCAAAAGCAGGAGTATTGCGAGAGAAAAAATCTTTTTCATATCATCTTCTTTATTTATTACGAACGGGACGGATGCTGTTGCCTGAAAAACGATAGGCGTCATGACGGGCTACCTTTTCGGGGGTAAACCACATCACCATCGCGTACTGAAGAGCAGTATCATATGGACTGAGAGTTCCTGTCCAATAGCAGCCCATTTCTCCGACAGCAAATATCTCTTCATCGGTACGGGTTCCTGCACAGGGAAGGAAAATGCTGTTACCATTAGGACCTGTCACCTTGTAACCAGGCAAATCTTCCGTAGTTTCCATGTACGTCCATTCGCACTTTTCTGCCAATTCCGTAAATTCGGCATCGGAAGGAAGACGCCAGTCATTACCCCAATAGAGTGTAACGATATCAAGATCGCTTCCACAGATATTCTGCTGGGGTTTTGAGCCACCATAATCCTCAAAGTCGCGGGATGTCTTCTTTCCAGTAGGATCTGCCCAGCCATAGAAACCACCACGATTTTCCGGTTTTGCACAAGCACAATCCTGAGCTGCAAGATCAAAGTTTACCGTTGCCCATTCTACACTGAGACCGAGATCTACGGATTCACGGGAATGATCTTCGTCAGAATCAAACTCGATGCTTGTTATCTGCTTACGGGGAATAAAGACATCGCGGTTTTCTGCATGAAGGACTACCTTGGGAGCAACGGTCTGCGAAGTACCCCATTCTGCATCAGTAGCAATAACCGGACGAACAGAGAGACCGTAACTTCTTCCACAATAGGAAAAGGTGGAATACATATTGAAGAAGGCAAGATAATAGGCATTGCCAGGCATATCAGTGTAGAGATTGGAACTCCAATAACAACCATACTGATTGACATAAGTCTTATTGCCGTTATCACGCATACCAGCAGCAGGAAGAAAAATGCTATTACCATTCTTCGCAACAACATTATAGCCGTTAATACCGTCAAAGGTTGTCCATGTCCATTCGCAGTTGTCCTTCAATTCCTGCCATTCTGCTTTTGTCGGGAGACGCCATCCTCCACCCCATTGCTTTGTTGCAATATCGAGGTCGGTTCCAGTGATGTCATCAGGAGCTTCATAGCCTCCATAATCTGAGAGTTTTGTGGAGGTCTTCTGACCAGTAGGATCACCCCAACCGGTATAGGTGCCGTAATCGACCGGTGTCTGTGCTGATGCATCATCATCTTCGACCGACACATTCACTGGTGACCACAAGACGCTTACTCCCATATCAACAGGATCATGGGCAGTAGTGCTGAAAGAGATACGGGTATACTCCTCATAGGGAAACGAACGCATTTCCCCGTTCTGATAGTGAACGAGCGTACGTTGGGCCTGTGCAGAAATGCATGCCGCAAGTATGACCAGAAAACTAAAGATGAATCTTTGCATATTAGAGGGAAAGGTTATCGAATTACCTTTTTGCCATTGCTGATATATATTCCATGCTGGAGCTGCGTGAGTTTACGGCCCTGGAGGTCGTAGGTCTCGCTATGGTTTTCTCCATAGACCTGCTGTATGCCGTCGGGCTGACCTCCGTCGGTCTGAGCATCAAGTGTGAAGCGGACAATGGGGAAAACTGCATTGACAGAGGTATAAGCCATACCGTCTTCTGTATAGCCGTACTTCAAACGTGCATTGGTCTTATAGCCAGCAGTCATATCAGTAATCTTGTTAAGATCATTGACAAACTGATAAGAAGGATCACCATAATACTTGGAAATGGAGCGAACCATCACACGAATGCCGCCGCCAGTATATTCAAAAGGAGTACCGAATTCGAACTTCAACCATGCCGGTTCACGATTAGAACCTTCTGCTGCTTCCATAATAAGATCAAGATTCTCATAAACCTTCGTCATAGTTCCAGCATCTGTGAAGTCCTCGCTGGTAATTTCTGTATCGTCGGTATTCTGAAGCCATATGGAAATATGAGTAGGAAGATAGGAACCGCCATAAAAAGCAAAGCTCAAATCGCTGATTGTACCGGCAGGCATTGCTTCGAGGTCTTCCTGTGAATACAAAAACTCTGAGGCACTGCACTCGTAATACGTATAGAATGGATAACTGTCGAGGGGATAGCCTGCAAAGGTGTTACCGATGGTGTATTCCTGCGCCATCATCTGACCGCTAACCGCAAAAAACATCGTTGTAGAAAGTAGTGTCTGGAGTAAAGTTTTCTTCATAGAACTTATGTTTTGTGTGTGTGTTGAATTTCAAAAAACAAAGATGTTGAGATTTTCGTGATGGTTCATAACATCAGGAAGAGTTGCTTTAAATTAGGGTAATTATATACAATTGGGCATAGATTGACTCCGCATGGCAAGAGCGTGCCGTAGGTACGCGATATGGTAGGCAGGTACAAGCACGGAACGTGCGCAGTGCCTGTGCTATTCATGCGCCAGCCAAAGCGTGACGTAGTTACGCGATAAAACCACGAACGCATGGCAAACACGGCAAACGGACGCACGCATTGCAAATGAATATCGCGTAACTACGTCACGCTTTATTTCTCGCTGAATATACCCCAGCACTGCACTTCGCTAC
>DCHS01000030.1:5976-87881 GCA_002314875.1 Prevotellaceae bacterium UBA1746 | reverse complement strand
AGATGTTGTCGATGAAGAAGAGGATATCGGTAGCCTTACCGGTGTCAGCACCGCTGTCACGGAAAGACTCTGCGATAGAAAGACCGGAGAGTGCTACACTTGCACGTGCACCGGGAGGTTCGTTCATCTGACCGTATACGAGGGTTGCCTGTGACTTGCCGAGTTCTTCGTAGTCAACCTTGGTGAGGTCCCATTCGCCACGTTCCATGGCTTCTTCGAAGGCCTTACCATACTTTACAACGCCTGATTCGATCATTTCGCGGAGAAGGTCGTTACCTTCACGGGTACGTTCACCTACACCAGCGAATACGGAGAAACCGTCGTGACCCTTTGCGATGTTGTTGATAAGCTCCATGATGAGCACGGTCTTACCAACACCAGCACCACCGAAGAGACCGATCTTACCACCCTTCATATAGGGTTCGAGAAGGTCGATGACCTTGATACCGGTGTAAAGAACTTCGCGGCTGGTCTTCAAGTCTTCGAACTTGGGAGCTTCGCGGTGAATAGGATAAGCGCCTGTTTCCTTGCTGAGGGTCTCAAGACCGTCGATGCTGTCACCGATAACGTTGAGCATACGACCCTTGATCTGGGGACCGGTAGGCATTGAAATAGGGGCTCCAGTGGGGATTACTTCGAGACCGCGGGAAAGACCATCGGTGTTGTCCATAGCAACGGTGCGGACGGTGTCCTCACCAATGTGCTGCTGAACTTCGATGATGATGGTGCGGCCATCGGGATGCTTTACAGAAAGAGCATCATGAATCTTGGGAAGTACCTCGTTTGCTGCGCGGCCTTCCGTGGGAAAGCAGACATCGACTACCGGGCCGATAATCTGCGAGATGTGACCAATATTCTGAGCCATTGATTAATAATTATTGTGATTGATTTGATTTCTTCAATTTGGAGTGGGGATGTAAGGCTTTCTAACCTTAGATGCTGAGTTCGTCGAGAACCTTGATGAGCTGGGGATCCATATCCTTACGCTTCTGAACGGCCTCGATGAAGGGAACATAGACAACGTCGTTGTTTCGGATACCGACCATGACATTTCGCTGTCCCTGGATAAGGGCGGTGATGGCACCTACACCAACTCGGCTGGCGAGGATACGGTCACGGGCGGAAGGTGAACCACCACGCTGGAGGTGACCGAGGATGGAAACGCGGACATCAAATTCGGGATATTCCTTCTTTACGCGGTCTGCATAATAGAGGGCACCGCACTTGGGACTTTCGGAAACGATGACCATACAACTCTTCTTGGACTTGCGAATACCACGGCTCATAAATTCGATGAGCTGATCGGCACCAGTAGAGTCTTCGGGGATGATGGCTGCTTCTGCACCGGCAGCAATAGCGCTGTTCTGAGCAAGGAAGCCTGCGTCACGACCCATAACTTCGACGAAGAAGATTCGCTCGTGGGAGTTGGCGGTGTCACGGATCTTGTCAACACAGTCCATGATGGTATTCAAAGTGGTATCGTAACCGATGGTGTTGTCGGTACCATAGAGGTCATTGTCGATGGTTCCGGGGAGACCGATGCAGGGGAAGTCGTATTCTTCTGCGAGTTTCATGGCACCGGTGAGCGAACCGTTACCACCAATGACGATGAGGGCATCGATGCCTTCCTTCTTCAAGGTGTCGTAGGCACGCTTGCGGCCTTCGGGGGTCTGGAAATCCTTGGAACGGGCGGTACGGAGGATGGTACCACCGGTCTGGATGATATTTGAAACGTCTTCTGTGGTGAAAGTCTTTACTTCACCGTTCATCAAGCCTTCGTATCCACGATAGATACCCTTGACTTTAAGACCGTTACTGATAGCACTTCGTGTTATTGAACGAATAGCGGCGTTCATGCCGGGAGCGTCACCACCTGAGGTGAGTACGCCAATGCATCTGATTTTTGCCATAATAATTGCAAATAAAAGTTTTGTTGAGCGGCAAACGGGGTTCGAACCCGCGACCCTGGGCTTGGGAAGCCCATGCTCTGCCAACTGAGCTACTGCCGCATTTCCCTTTCATTACAAATGTAGTAAAGGTATGTGCGAATGCGCGTAATTACACGCGCACACAGAAATTCGGAGCAAATTTAACACTTTATTTCCGCACGACAAAAATATTTTTTTCAAAAAGTGAACTTTGTTATAAAAAAAACGATGAAATCACAAATTCGTTTTCGGAATCTATGATTTCATCGTGGATAATCAGAATGGGGTCACGTGATCTTGGGGACCGGCAAAGGGAACTTCCTCGGGCATGGGAGGAGGCAGTGCACCGCCTGAATTCTCGTAAGCGATGGCTGCTGCACCAGCCTTTGTGCCAGTATTGTCGCCAGGAAGGGGGATGACAATGCTGTCATCGGGATTTTCGAAGCGTGCATATTGGCCCTTGAAGGTAAGGAGAACGTCGCCGACGGAACCGTTTCGGTGCTTGGCAACGATGATTTCTGCCTTGCCATGGAGATCATTTCCCTTATCGTCCCTATAGATGTGGTAGTATTCGGGACGGTGGATGAAGAGTACCATATCGGCATCCTGCTCGATGGCACCGGATTCACGGAGGTCACTGAGCTGAGGACGCTTGCCTTCAACTCCTTCACGGTTTTCAACGCCACGGTTCAACTGTGAAAGAGCTAGAATAGGGATATTGAGTTCCTTGGCAAGACCCTTGAGAGAACGGCTGACCGTCGATACTTCTTCCTGACGGCTGCCGAAACTCATTCCGCTGGCATTCATCAGCTGGAGGTAGTCAATCATGATACAGCGTACACCATGTTCACGAACGAGGCGGCGGGCCTTGGTACGAAGTTCAAAGACGGAGAGGGAGGGGGTATCGTCAATGTAAAGGGGCTTACCGTACAAATCCTTGATTTTCTTGTCGAGCTGCATCCATTCATAGGGTTCCAACTGACCGCTCTTAATCTTTTCACCCTTGATTTCGCAGGTGTTGACAATCAAACGGTTAACGAGCTGGACATTACTCATTTCAAGTGAGAACAATGCAACAGGAATTCCTTGGTCCACAGCGATATTCTTGGCCATGGAGAGAGCGAAAGCAGTCTTACCCATAGCAGGACGGGCTGCAAGGATGACAAGGTCTGAATTCTGCCAACCTGAAGTCATCTTGTCAAGGGCATGGAATCCGCTGGCAATACCGCTCATACCGTCAACGCGTTCGGAGGCCTTGTGGAGGAGGGCATAGGCATCATTGATAACGGTATCAATTTGCACATAGTCCTTCTTCATGTTCTTCTGGGAAAGTTCGAAGAGGTTACCTTCTGCTTCCTGCATCAACTGATCGACATCTGTTGTGGGGTCGAAGGCCTTGCCCTGAATATTTGCGGTGTAGCTGATGAGCTGACGCGCAGTGGCTTTCTGTGCGAGGATTCGGGCATGGTATTCGATGTGGGTAGCGCTGACGACTTCGTTGGAAAGTTGGGCAAGGTAGGCGGGACCGCCTGCCAATTCTAGGGAATTGGTAGCACGGAGCTGTTCCATGATGGTCAGAATGTCGGCAGGACGCTGCTCGATATTGAGGGTGCGAATGGCCTCATAGATGGCTTGGTGGCGTTTCTCATAGAAACTCTGCGGCTGGAGAATTTCACTCACCTGGGCATAGGCATCCTTCTCGAGGATGAGGGCGCCGATGACAGCGCGTTCAAGGTCGATGTCCTGTGGCTGCATACGGCCGAAACTGTCTTGTTCGGGTCCTGTCGCTGCCGGTTTGCGGGTGTTTTTTCTAGGGGCTGGCATAATTTCTTGTTTTAAGGTTCTCTTATTGTTCTGTTTTATCTTCTTCAGGTTGGGCTTCGTAGGCACCGATATCGGGTGTTCCGTCGGAAAGACGAGGGCGACCGAGGAGGTCGGTGGTGTAGCCTGATTGCTTGGTGAGTGATGCGTCGGCCGCATTGGCAGCAGCACTCTTGGGAGAAAGGGTGAAATAGAATTTCAGTTTATCGAAATCGAAGGCAGGACTGAAATTTCCTGACTTGCGAAGTTCTTTGTCCTCTGTATCTTCTTCAAATTTACAGTCTTGAATGGCTTCGCTTTCTACCTTCGGAGTATTGAGGAGACAATTCTTGAATATGTAGCTGAAAGCGCAATCCTGGTAACGATCGGAAGCAGAACCCATGATGTCATCATCGTTATTACCTGTTATGAGGCAGTTGATGAATTGGCATCGGGTGAGAGGGAGAGGGATGTCGTTATCGACATTGGTAAAGCTTAGAGCTACTCCATGGCCACCGGTGAACGAGTAGAACTGTCCGATGGTGCAGTGAATGAAGGTGTGATCGCCACCGAAGATATTCACGCAGTCACCGCCGGCATTGGTAATCTGGCAGTTACCAACGTAGGTCTGGCAGTATTTTGCATAAAATGCATCGCCAGCAACATTATGGATAATGCTGTTATCGATGATGAGTTTCTGCTTCTCGATACCGGTGGAATCGCAGTGAATACCGTAATTTCCGGCGTGGATGTCGCACCACGTCATATCATTGCCGAGACTGGAAGCCGTAAACGTAATTCCGCCCCATTGGTTGGGGATATCGTCATAGGACTGCTGGG
The DNA here is from genome assembly GCA_002314875.1 of Prevotellaceae bacterium UBA1746. Lineage (GTDB taxonomy): Bacteria > Bacteroidota > Bacteroidia > Bacteroidales > Bacteroidaceae > Alloprevotella. Next base: position 83,313 of record DCHS01000030.1, on the reverse strand, counting down.
TAAACATGTTTCCCAGACGGTCTCCACGCATGACAATGGGATTCTCCAGGGTTCCTGTGGCAATCAGCGTGCCGTGGACGATGAGAGAGGCACCGGCATGGAAATAGAGGCGTGTTCCTGCGGAGAGCTGGAGGGTAGCGCCTTTGGCGACAACGAGGCTGTCGTAAATCTGATAGGGACGTTTACTTTGGAAAAGTGTATTTTCCTCGATGACATCGCCACGGAGGATATTTACATCCTGGCTCTTAGCCTGTAAGATTACGCGTTGGCCGATGCCACTTTCCAACTGGAAATGGATGAAGTCTTCAACACTCTGGGGTTCGTCCTGGTCAGTTGTGGGAGCCGTCAGCTGTACGAAGACGCGTAGGCTGTCTTCTCCTGAAAGCGTAAAATCTGTTCCAACTCCATTGGCGAGCCAGGTGCCGTCAACATTAACCTCAAAAGGTGAGGTGTTGCCCTGACCGACACTGACACTGGTGATACGAAGGGCTTTCTTGTTGTGATTGAATACCCAGAAATCGTAAGTGTTTGTGCTTTCGCCGGCAATGACGGTATCGAAGGCCAGCGTGTCTTGGGAGAATACCAGGTGGTCGTTCTGGGACACGCAGTATTCCTCCTCTCCCATGCATGAGGCAAGAGAGAGGAGAATACCGCAAAATATAAAGATGAGGAGTTGTTTCAAGATAAAAGCTGAAATGATTAAATGTAAGTCAACTTTTCCAAAGGTTATCCCTGAGGAATGTTCTTGAGAATATCAAGGAGGTGATCCCAAACCATCTGAACCGTGGGAATGAGAAGCTTTTCGTCGGGAGAGTGAACACCACGGAGGGTAGGACCGAAGCTTACCATGTCAAGAGATGGATATTTCTCGCTGAAAAGACCGCACTCGAGACCAGCGTGGATTGCCTTGATCTTGGGTTCCTTACCGAAGATGCGAACATAGCTTTCGTGAGAAATCTTGAGGATTTCACTCTTGGGATTCATCTTCCAACCGGGATAGCCTTCGTTGGTGATACATTTTGCGCCACCGAGTTCAAGAGCACAACGGATGATACGTGCCATATTGGGGATGTTGCTGGGGACGCTTGAACGCTGGCTACTGTTAACAACAACTTCATCACCTTCAAGATGAATGCTGGCGAGGTTGCTGGAAGTTTCAACGAGGCCTTCGAGATCCTGGCTCATGGCATAGACGCCATTGTGAACAGCGAGGAGACTGCGGAGCATTGCAGTTGCCTTTGCTGCGGGAAGAGCCTTCTGGCCAGTAGGAGCAACACTTTCAAGATCAACGATCATGTCTGGTTCTGTTACGGAGAACTCTTCGTGAACATTAGCGGAATAAACGTTGAGGTCAATACGGAGCTGTTCCTTGAATGCCATGGGAACGGCAATCAAAGCATTTGCTTCGCGGGGAATAGCATTGTGGAGACCGCCAGCCTGGATGTCAATAATGCGGAGATCTGTCTGCTCGAGTTCTTCGCAGAGGAAACGAACGAGCAACTTGTTAGCATTGGCGCGGTTCTTGTTGATATCATCACCAGAGTGACCGCCGGTGAGGCCCTTAACATAAACGTGAGCGAGGAACATGCCCTCTACGCTTTCACGCTCTGCCTCGGGGAAAGCATAACGGCCTTCTGTACGAACACCACCGGCACAGCTTACGAAGATTTCTCCTTCGTCCTCTGAGTCGAGGTTGATGAGGTAATCACCGGTCATAAAGCCGGACTTCATTCCCTCAGCACCGGTAAGACCGGTTTCTTCATCGCGGGTAAATACACATTCAATGGGGCCATGTTCGATGTCATTGGCCTGAAGAACAGCCATTTCCATAGCGATACCGATACCATCGTCAGCACCGAGAGTTGTGCCCTTTGCCTTCATCCATTCGCCGTCAACATAGGTCTGGATTGCGTCCTTATCGAAATCGAAGTCAACATCCTTGTTCTTCTCGCAAACCATATCCATATGGCTTTGGAGAATAACGGTCTTGCAGTTTTCATAACCGGGAGTAGCACCCTTACGGATAATGACGTTACCAACTTCATCGACCTTGGTTTCAAGACCGAGACCTTCACCAAACTGACGAAGGAATTCAATCATTTTTTCCTCACGCTTGGAGGGACGGGGAATCTGATTGACCTGTGCAAAGCAGTCAAATACAGATTTAGGTTGAAGATTGCTCATATTCTGATAATTTTTAAATTTTCAACATTAAAAAATGCAAAATCCTTGCTTGTGCAAAAGGTTTGCTTTAACTTTGCAGCCGCAAAAGTACGAATTTTTTGGCAAACTGCCTTTGAAATTATGGAAAAAATCCTCATCTTGACGTTAATTATTGTTGCAATTGCAGTTTTACTGCTTTCTGTCGGCATAATAATTAAGGGAAGATTTGTGAATTCCCATGTTAGTGGTAACAAATATCTCCGTCGCAAGGGTGTTCACTGCGCTCAGCAGCAGGATCGGGAGGCCCGTCGTGAGAATCCTTTTGCCGTTCAGGAAAAAAGTGAAGAATAATAGTTTAAATTACAACGAATAATGAAAAAGATTACATTTATCATGGCTCTAGCCATGGGAGTGGTGTTTGCCAGTTGTGGCAACAACAAAAGCACTACACCTAAGGATAATGGACTTCAGAAAGCCGGTGAAAAGACCGAAGTATCCGGTGAAATCGCATATGTAGAAATCGATAGCCTTAATACTCAACTCGAGATGTGTAAGGAGGGAAAGGCTATGCTCGAAGCGAAGAGCGCACAATACCGTAATCAGTTGAGCGCTAAGCAAAAGAGTTTCCAGAATGCTTACGCTGCGTTTCAGAAGAAGATGCAAACCAGTGGCTATGCCAGTCAAGCTGAATACGAATCAGCCCAGAAGAATCTTCAGCGCATGCAGGAGGAAGGAGCCAAGTTTGAACAGCAATGTGCTGAGAAACTTGCCGTTGAACAGGACAAGTTTAACCAGAGTCTGCGCGATAGTCTCCAGGCTTATATAAAGATTATGAACAAGGATCACCGTTACAAGATGATTCTTTCCAAGGCTGGCGACAACATTCTTTATTGCGATCCTTCCTGCGATATCACCAAAGAGGTCGTTGCTGGTATGAATAAGCGTTACACTAAGACTAAGAAGTAATATTTATCAGCGTAGTAAACGCAAAAAACAGTTAGCGTTGATAAATTATCCGTTAGCGCTGATAATGTATAAATGAAAAGGGAAGTACCTCGTGGTGCTTCCCTTATTTGTTGCAAGCTAATGACTTTTGCTTTTTAACTTTTCATTATTGCTTGACGCTCTGAAGAGCACCCGCAAAAATTTCGTTTTTGCGATTGATAGTAGCAAAGCGGAATTTCTTGCCTCCGACCTTAGTCAGCTGGCCTTTCTTGTTGAGGGCATTCTTGTCGGTAATCCAGTCTTCTGCTGTCAAGGTGTTATCGATACCGTTGATATCCATGGGAGTGTAAAGGTAGCGTATACGGCGGAAAGTTGCGTTGAATTCGCCGTCTTTCGCTTCGAAGACAAGCTGGAAGAAGCAACGAGCTGTATCAAGAATCCAGTTTGTACTCTTGAAGGTCAGCGTCTGTTCCAAAGAAGCAGCGATGATACCCGTTTCTGGAGTAATTTCAGTGATACGGCTCTGAACACCATTATAATCTGCTTTAAGCAGGCTCTTTGTATACGCTTCAAGGGCTGTAAGAATCTCTGCCTGGCTCTTACCGGGAACCTGGAAATTCTCGGTGAATACGACCATACCGTTTTCTACGGAAACTGCACCAGCAAGATACTTGGCGTCGGTGTAGTTATTCTGTGCCATTGCAGGCAGATTAAATGCCAGCGTGCAAAAAAGAGCGAAAACAAAAACTATTCTTTTCATAATTATCAGTTATTTTGCGAGCAAATGTACGAGGTTTTTTTCGAAACACAAAAAATTATTCGATATATTCGCTTTCGTCGTCGACATTTGAGCTCTTTGATGGTGCATCCTCGACGATAATCTCGTCGTCTTCTATTTTATTACTAATAGGAGCATCCTCGATGATTTCGTCTTCGATGTTATTCTTCTTAGCCGGAGCATCCTCGATGATATCGTCGGTTTCATCCCTGGTTTTAGCAGGACCATCCTCTACCATTTCCTCTTCGGCTTCTGAGGTAGAGGAGGTAGGACCTTCATCATATTCTGCATCATCGTCCTCGTAGGAAACAGAAGTATCATCGTAATCATCGTAGTCATCGTAGAGATTGCTGGGATTAGCAATCGGAGCATTCACATTAATATTGCCTTCTTCATCGAAGAGACCATAAGTTGTACGCAATACGCGGAACTCAGTACGACGATTTAAAGCATTGCAGAGACTCTGCTGTTCTTCGGTGAAACGGGGCTTTTTTGTCAGCGTATCTACCGAGAGAATGAACTTTTCGCTCAGCGTATCGCCAACATGGAGGAAGGGAAGAGTTTCTGCAAGTTTGCCTGTTACAATTTTCGGTTGTGTTTCACCATAACCCTTCGGCGTCAAACGTTCCTTATCAACACCGTGTTCTTCCAGATAAGTCGTTACACTTTCTGCACGACGTTGAGAGAGGTTGAGATTATATTCGTCAGCACCACGATAGTCGCAGTGGGAAGCCAATTCAATGGTGATATTCGGATTTTCAATGAGAAGTTTTGCCAGATTATCCAGTGCCGTTGAGGATTCAGGCGTAATTTCCGCCTTGTTGAAGGCAAAGAATACATTCTTCACCAAGACAGGAAGGGAGAGAGACGGCAAGGGGAAATCCAGTTCGTAAACATGTTCTTCTTCCAAAGAATCCACATGGAGAGTTGCTGGAATGTTCAAATATCCCTTGCAAGTAGCAAGGAAGAGGTAGTCAACGCCAGGATCGACAGGTTGTTCAAAGGTACCGTCAGATTTAACGATGAGTTTCTGGTTCGTACCATTGCTGCCCACCATATATACTTGCGCCTGCGGGAGTTCATAGCCGTCTTGTTCGTAAACATAACCCTTAACGGATTGCAGTACCTCAGGATAGTAGAATTCATAGATTTTATCCCATCCACGACCACCCGTTGAACGGGAAGAAGAAAAGAAACCGCTGTTGTGTAGACCATTGAAAGTGATACCAAAATCGTCACCGTTTGAGTTCATAGGCGCTGGCAGATGATGCACAGACCAAGAGTGCGTTACTGAGTCTTCAGTAGCGCGGTAAAGGTCGAGACCACCCATGCCTCCACGACCATCAGATGAGAAGTATAATTCTCCTGTCGGGCGGAATGCAGGGAAGCTTTCATTCTCTGATGTATTTATCTCAGGACCAAGGTTTTCAATGAATCCAACTTTACTACCACTAAAAGAGGCCCTCCAAATGTCAGTACCACCATAACCGCCCGGCATATCAGAGGTAAAATAGAGCCATTTTCCGTCTGGAGAAACAGCAGGATGTGCATAGCTGGAGAGGGTGTCGGCAGTGATCTTTAAAGCGGTCGGCTTACCCCAGGCAGCATCACTGCGGGAACAGGTATAAATCTCTGCCATTCGGGGATATTCTGGGTTGGTTGTGCAAACCGTGAGATACATGGTCTTTCCATCAGGAGAGAAACTCGGAGCGCCTTCATCGTATTCTGTATTAGGGCCTCCTTCCAGTTTTTCCACGGCCTTCCACTTACCTTTCTCATCCTTCTTTGCAACGAAGATATCACAGGGCTTTTGTCCGGTGATTCCGGATAATTCGTTACCTGTGGCGGCATTACGGTTAGAAGTAAAAAACAGCTGAACGTCCTTGTCTTCAAGTTTTCCCAACAAAGCAGGGCAAAAATCCGATCGGTTAGAATTGAACTGTGAAGCCATTTTCACCGTATAGGCAGAACCCTTAGTCTTGGCAGCTGGAGCTGTTTCGCAACTCCATATACCGTTATTTGCCATTGCCTTATAGGTTTCAATCTTCGGATCGCGAAGGTTGTCGGGGAGGGTATCGGCTTCTTCCAAATGAGCGAGATAGTTCTCGAACGAAGTCTGGGCCTGTTTGTATTCACCTTGAAGAAGATGCATCTGTCCCTTACGTAGAACAGTCGTGGTATCCGTGTACTTGTAGCGTTCTGCGGCACGATAAGATCCGAGCGCGCGAGCAGAATACCCGTAATGACGGTAACATTCTGCCATCAGGAAGGACAGTTTGCCGCGAAGTTCACGTTCACTTGCAGGAGTGCGGCTGTAAGCCTTCTTATACTGATTCGCAGCTTCTTCGTATTCGCCAATAGCCCAAGCTGCTTCAGCCCGACGGATATTCTTATCCGCCGAGTTACAAGATGATAGGGTAGTAAGAATGGTTATTCCCACAAAAATAAGAGCGAAACTACTGCACATAATTTTATAATGTGTGCAAATTTTCGCCGATTTTGCCCTATCTAAGTGCCAAAAAAGCATTTTTTGTGTCGACATACGTAAGTTTAAACTACTTTTTGTGCGTTTTATTGTGTTTGATGATGTGTTTTTTGAAAATTTGTTGTAATTTTGCTGCGCTTTTTCAAAGAAAAACCTAAAAACACTATAATCATGAAGCAAATCGTCAATGGCCGTATCCTTACCCCTCAGGGTTGGTTGGAAGGCGGCAGTGTCGTTGTTAAAGACGGCAAGATTCTTGAAGTTGCGAATACTGACTTTCACATTGAAGGTGCAGAGATAATTGATGCAAAGGGATGCGATATCGTTCCCGGTGGTATCGAAATCCATTCTCACGGCGCTGGTGGCCGTGACTTTATGGAAGGAACAGAAGATGCTTTCCGTGGTGCTGTAGCTACCCACATGCAGTTTGGAACGACAGCCATTTTCCCTACGATGAGCTGTTCAACAAACGAAATGTATGAAGCCAGTATCGAAGTGACGAAGAAGTTGATGGCAGAAGAAGGCAGTCCCGTTATGGGTCTCCATTTGGAAGGTCCTTACTTCTCCAACAAGATGGCTGGTGCTCAGAATCCCAAACTGATCACGCCCCCCGTTAAGGAGGTTTATGACCGCTACCTTGCTACTGGCGTTATCAAGCGTTGGGATATTGCTCCCGAATTGCCCGGAGCAAAGGAATTCATCGAAGCTTGCCATGCTGCAGGCTGTGTGACCGCTGTAGGCCATACCGCTGCTGAGCCCGATGATGTTTTCATGGCTTATTCCGTTGGTTGCAAGCATGCAACCCATTTTACCAATGCAATGAGTAGTCTTCACAAGAACCGTGAATATAAGGTTGCCGGTTGTGTTGAAGCTGTTTATGCAATTCCCGATTTTACCGTAGAAGTTATTGCCGATGGTATTCATGTACCCCCTGTTGTAATGCGCCAGATTTACAACTCAAAGGGTGTTGAACACATGTGTTTCTGCACCGACTCGCTCGCTGTTGCTGGTAGTGATGCTACCCGTACTTTCAACGATAACGAAATTATCGAAGACGGCGTTTGCAAGTTGGCAGACCGCAGTGCGCTTGCCGGTTCCATCGCAACTATGGATCGTCTTGTACGTACCGCTGTTCAAATGGCAGGGTTCTCTATGGCGGATGCTTGCCGCATGATTAGCGAAACCCCTGCACGCATCATGCATATTGATGACCGCAAGGGTTACCTCAAGAAGGGTTACGACGCTGATATCATCATGTTTGACGGAGAACAGCAGTTGAAATTCGTGATGCAGTACGGTAATGTCGTTCGCTGTGATCTCTAATGCTCTGTTTTTTGAAGAGAAAATTTAATTATATATAATATGAGTCTAAAAATCGTTGTGCTTGCAAAGCAAGTACCTGACACGCGCAATGTTGGTCCCGATGCAATGACACCCGAGGGAACCGTTAACCGTAGCGCTCTGCCTGCCATTTTCAATCCCGAGGATTTGAACGCCCTCGAGCAGGCTCTTCGACTGAAAGATCAATTTCCCGGTTCAACGATCACCGTTGTTACCATGGGTCTCCCCAAGGCAGCTGACATTCTCCGCGATGCTCTCTATCGTGGTGCTGACGATGCCGTTCTTTTGACAGACCGTGCTCTCGGTGGTGCTGATACCCTCGCTACCAGCTATGCAATTTCTATGGCTATCCGCAAGATTGGCATGCCCGACATCATTATTGGTGGTCGCCAGGCTATCGACGGTGATACCGCTCAGGTAGGTCCTCAGGTTGCCCAGAAACTTGATATCGATCAGGTTACTTACGTTGAAAGCATTGATAAACTTTGTGAAGAATGTCGCAAGGTAACCGTTACCCGTCGTATTGATGGTGGTGTTGAAGTTGTAGAGGCTCCGCTTCCCTGTCTTCTCACCATTACCGGTAGCGCTGCTCCCTGTCGTCCTCAGAACGCTAAGCGCGTAATGAAATTCAAGAAGGCTGCCGCTCCCTCTGAAGGGAAGGAAAATGCCAAGATTGAAATCACCCAGTGGGGGGCTGCCGATGTGGATGCTGATCTTCAACAGTGCGGTCTTGCTGGTTCTCCCACCAAAGTAAAGGCTGTTCAGAATATCGTCTTCAAGGCTAAGGAAAGCAAGCAGTTGACGGGTTCTGACACCGATATTGAATCACTTATTGTAGAACTCCTCGATAGCCATACCATTGGATAATATGAATAACGTATTTGTATATTGCGAAATTGATAAGACGACTGTTGAGGAGGTAAGTTTTGAACTCCTGACGAAAGGTCGTAAACTCGCTAATGAACTTGGTGTTCAGCTCGAAGCTGTCGTTGCTGGTACCGGTATCAAAGGCGAAGTAGAAAAGCAGATTCTTCCTTATGGTGTTGATAAACTCCATGTTTTCGACGCTGAAGGTCTTTATCCCTATACTTCAAAGCCACACACCAGCATTCTTGTAAAGCTTTTCGAAGAAGAAAAGCCCCAGATTTGCCTTATGGGTGCTACCGTAATCGGTCGCGATCTCGGTCCTCGCGTAAGTTCTGCTCACATGAGTGGTCTTACTGCTGACTGTACCGCACTCGAAATCGGTTCTTACGAAGACAAGCGAGCTGGAAAGGTTTATGAGAATCTTCTTTACCAGATTCGTCCTGCATTTGGTGGTAATATTGTCGCAACCATCGTAAATCCCGAACATCGTCCCCAGATGGCAACCGTTCGTTCTGGCGTAATGAAGGCCGAAATTCTTGATCCCGAATACAAGGGTGAAGTTGTTTACGAAGATGTTGCAAAGTATGTTCCTGAAACCGATTTTGTTGTAAAGGTTCTCGAACGCCATGTTGAAAAGGCCAAGAACAACTTGAAGGGTGCTCCCATCGTTGTTGCAGGTGGTTATGGTGTTGGTTCTAAGGAAGGTTTTGATCTTCTCCGCAAGTTGGCAAAGGAACTTCACGGTGAAGTTGGTGCTAGCCGTGCCGCTGTTGATGCTGGTTTCTGCGAGCACGATCTCCAGATTGGTCAGACAGGTGTAACTGTTAGACCTAAGGTTTACATTGCTTGTGGTATTAGCGGTGCTATCCAGCATGTCGCAGGTATGAAGGAAAGCGGTATCGTTATCTCTATTAATACCGATCCCAATGCTCCCATCAACCAGCTGGCGGACTATGTTATCACCGGTTCCGTTGAGGAAGTTGTTCCCAAGATGATTAAGTATTACAAGCAAAACTCGAAATAAGATATGGCTAATTGTTATTCAGATAGAGCCGAGCTCCGTTTTGAGCTCAATCATCCCCTTATGGAGCGTATCGTTGAGCTTAAGGAGCGCAACTACCGCGATAAGGATAATTACGACTATGCTCCCGAGAATTTCGAGGATGCTATGGATTCCTACGACCGTGTTCTTGATATCGTAGGTGATATTACTGCTACTACCATTGCAGACAATGCAGAAGGTGTTGACCAGGAAGGTCCTCATCATGAAGGCCATCGCGTTCGCTATGCAAGCGGTACTGAGGCAAACCTCAAGGCTATGGTACAGGCTGGTATGAATGGTATGACCATGCCCCGCAAGTACGAAGGTCTCAATTTCCCGATTACTCCGTACACAATGTGTGCTGAAATTGTTGCTCACAAGGATGCAGGTTTCGGTAACATCTGGAGCCTTCAGGACTGTGTTGAAACCCTCTACGAATTCGGTAGCGAAGATCAGCATCAGCGTTTCATCCCCCGCATCTGTAAGGGTGAAACCATGAGTATGGACTTGACTGAACCCGACGCAGGTTCAGACCTTCAGCACGTTATGCTTAAGGCAACTTATTCTGAAGAAGAAGGTTGCTGGTTACTTAACGGTGTTAAGCGTTTCATTACCAATGGTGACGCTGATCAGCACCTCGTTCTTGCTCGTTCCGAAGAAGGAACCAAGGATGGTCGTGGTCTCTCCATGTTTATTTATGACAAGCGCCAGGGTGGCGTTAATGTGCGCCGTATTGAGAACAAACTCGGTATTCATGGTAGCCCCACCTGCGAATTGACCTATAAGAATGCAAAGGCAGAACTCGTTGGTTCTACTCGTATGGGTCTTATCAAATACGTTATGGCTTTGATGAACGGCGCTCGTCTTGGTATTGCTGCTCAGAGTGTTGGTATCAGTCAGGCTTGCTATGATGAAGCGATTGCATACGCTAAGGATCGTGAGCAGTTTGGTAAGGCGATCATCAATTTCCCCGCTGTTTACGATATGCTGAGTGTAATGAAGGCAAAGCTTGATGCTGGTCGTGCACTTCTCTATCAGACTGCGCGTTACGTAGACATCTATAAGGCTCTTGACGATATCGAGCGTGAGCGTAAGGCTAACGGCGAGAAACTCACTGCAGAAGAACGTGAAGAGCAGAAGAAGTACGCTAAACTTGCAGATTCTCTCACTCCTCTGGCTAAGGGTATGAATTCAGAATTCTGTAATCAGAATGCTTACGATTGTATTCAGATTCACGGTGGTTCCGGCTTTATGATGGAATATGCTTGTCAGCGTTACTATCGTGATGCACGTATTACCAGCATTTACGAAGGTACTACCCAGCTCCAGGTAGTTGCAGGTATTCGCTATGTTACCAATGGCTCTTACGTTGCTCAGTGCCGCGATTTCGAGAAGCAGGAAGTAAGCGAAGCTATGAAGCCTCTCCAGCAGCGTAGCATTTTGATGGCTGACAAGCTTGAAGAAGCTACTGCCCGTGTTAAGGAAGCCGGCGATCAGGAATTCCTTGATATCTGTGCTCGTCACCTTTATGAAATGGCTGCTTACAGCATCATGGGTCACCTTATTCAGTACAACGCTACCCAGCAGCCTGAACTCTTCGAAAAGAGTGCTCGTGTATTTATGAACTATGCAGAAGCAGAATTCATCAAGCACTACAGCATGGTAATGTACCTCACTCCTGAGTCACTCGCTGATTATAGAAAGTAATCTGCTTTTTATTTATTCTACTGCTTATGCGGTAGAGTTTTCCTCGATACAGAGGGCGTATCCTTGACCGTTTGGTTGAAGATACGCCCTCTTTTTTTTGTGCGTTAAAGGAGGTATTATTAATTCGTCCGCGGACGAATATACATTCGCCCTACGACGAATATTCTGTCGTCCGCGGACGAATGTTCTGACGTCCTACGACGAATTTTCTTTTGCTTCATAGATATAGAGTTTATGACTCTTCTAATCATTCTTTCCTGGGACGCTAAAAATCCTAAAACTTCGATGAATCCGCCCTTTTCCGCTTTTTAGTACTTTTGTTTCCTTTTATATTTTCTTCGTTCTCAAAATTTGTTAAAATCCTGAATTATAACGATATAAATAGGTAAATCCGGTTTGATTATCTATATTTTTATATAAATGTACGCGCGTATAAGATTTTTTTCGTACTTTTGCCGTCGATTTTGAAAAACCGACTTTACGGTTTGGTTTTGAAATAGAATATCTCAAACAAATGAGAATTACTTTTAGAGAATTTTTATTAAACAAAATAATAATCATTTCTGCAAAGAAATCTGATAGTATGAAGAAAGCTGTTTTTTGCGTTGTAATGCTTGCTGCGGCTCTTACCGCTGGTGCGCAGAAGATTTCCTCACCGAATGGAAAACTTAACCTTATCTTTTCGATTGATAAGGGAGGCTGTCCCACTTACACCTTGACTTATGGTGATAAGACTGTTGTTGCTCCTTCTCATCTGGGTTATCAGTTGAAGATGGACGATCCCAACAAGAAGACCGATTTCGAATGGAACACGCCTGTTGCTGCCAGCGATGAAATTGTTCGTAAGGCTGATTTGATGACAGGTTTTGCAACCACAAGTGTTGAGACCTCCAGTTTTGATGAAACATGGTCTCCTGTCTGGGGAGAGGAGAGTAGTATCCGCAATCATTACAATGAACTCCTCGTTCATTTGAATCAGGCCAAGAATGACCGTAGCATGGACATTCGTTTCCGTCTTTTCGACGATGGCCTCGGTTTCCGTTATGAATTCCCTGATCAGAAGAATCTCACCTATTTCACGATTAAGGAAGAAAAGAGTGAATTTGCTATGACAGGAAACCATACCGCTTGGTGGATTGCCGGTGACTATGATACCCAGGAATACGAATGGCAGACAACTCGTTTGAGCGAGATCCGTGAGAACATGAAAAATGCCATTGCTCCCAATAGCAGTCAGACTCCTGCTGGTCCTACAACCGTTCAGACTTCTTTGCAGATGAAGACCGACGATGGTCTCTATATCAACCTCCACGAAGCGGCATGTATCAACTATGCTACCATGCATTTGACCTACGACGAGACAAACAACTCCTTCGTAAGTCATCTTACTCCCGATGCAGCTGGTGATAAGGGTCACATCCAGACTCCTTCAACATCCCCCTGGAGAACCGTTATCGTCGGTGAGCAGGCTACCGATATTCTTGCAAGCCGTATCACCCTCAACTTGAATGAGCCCTGTAAGCTTGAAGATACAAGTTGGATTCATCCTACAAAATATGTTGGTGTCTGGTGGGAAATGATTACAGGCGCAGGCACTTGGTCCTACACAGACGATTTGAATTCAGTTCAGCTCGGTGTTACAGATTACACCAAGACAAAGCCTAATGGAAAACACGGTGCTAATACCAAGCATGTAAAAGATTATATTGATTTCGCCGCAGAAAATGGCTTTGATGCCGTTCTCGTTGAAGGCTGGAACGAAGGCTGGGAAGACTGGTTCGGACATCAGAAAGACTACGTTTTCGATTTCGTAACTCCTTATCCTGATTTTGATGTAAAAGAAATCAGTGAATATGCTAAGAGTAAGGGCGTGAAGATGATCATGCACCATGAAACAAGTTCTTCCACCACAAATTATGAGCGTCATTTGGAAGATGCATATGATTTCATGAATAAGTGGGGGTACACCAGTGTTAAGTCCGGTTATGTCGGTGACATCGTTCCTTATGGTGAACACCATTACAGCCAGCCACTTAACAATCATTACCTCTATTGCATAAAGAAGGCTGCTGACCACAAGATTATGGTCAATGCTCACGAAGCAACCCGTCCGACCGGTATTTGCCGCACCTATCCCAACTGGATTGGTAATGAAAGCGCTCGTGGTACAGAGTACGAAAGCTTCGGCGGCAATCCCGTAAACCACACAACGATTCTTCCCTTTACCCGTTCAATCGGTGGTCCGATGGATTATACTCCTGGTATTTTCGTGATGGATCTCGGCACATGGGCTGAAGGCAACACCAGCAAGGTCCGTTCAACCCTTGCTCGCCAGTTGGCTCTTTACGTAACGCTCTACAGTCCGCTCCAGATGGCAGCTGATATCATCGAGCATTATCAGGAAAAGATGGATGCCTTCCAGTTTATCAAGGATGTTCCCTGTGATTGGGACAAGAGCCTCTATCTTGAAGCAGAACCTGGTCAGTACATCGTTACCGCTCGTAAGGCAAAGGGTGCTGATGAATGGTTCATCGGATGTACTGCTGCAGAATGTGGCCACACCTCTAATATTAATTTAGACTTCCTTACCCCTGGCAAGACCTATACAGCAACTATCTATGCCGATGCTAAGGGTACAGCATGGGACAACAATCCCGAAGGTTACGTTATTACGACCAAGAAGGTTACCAGCAAGAGCACATTGAAGAAGCTCGTTGCAGGTGCCGGTGGTGGTTTCGCAATTTCAATCAAATGATTTCATAGGTAAAAGCCATTAGCGCTGGAAACGGTGTTAAGGGAATGCCTTACAAAGTGATATTTCACAATCCAATATCTTAAATAATTCATTAATATGCTTAAACGATTCAAGTCAGTTAGCTTGATGCTGCTGTTGATGAGCCTTCCTACAGGTTATGCAATGGCAGATACTGCAATGGGTGAAACCTATGCAGTAGTTCAGCAGAACGGTCCTTGTAAGGGTACCGTTGTTGATGCCACTGGTGAACCTCTTACAGGTGCATCAGTAGTTGTTAAGGGCACTACCAATGGTGCCATGGTTGACAATGATGGCAATTTCGTGCTCACCGGCGTTAAGCCTGGTGCAACCCTCCGTATTACCTTTATCGGTTACGATCCTCAGGAAGTAAAGTGGGACGGCCAGCCTATCTTCGTTACGCTCGAAGAAATGGCAAACAACCTCGGTGAGGCTGTTGTCATCGGTTATGGTGTTGCTAAGAAGAACGACCTCTCTGGTTCTGTAGTGGCTATTAAGCCCGATGAAAAGAACCACGGTCTCATCACCAATGCTCAGGACATGATCCAGGGTAAGATTGCTGGTGTAAGTGTTATCAGCAACAGTGGTGCTCCTGGCGAAGGTGCAACCATCCGCGTTCGTGGTGGTTCTTCACTCAGTGCTTCAAATGACCCCCTTATCGTGATCGATGGTCTCGCTATGGACAACGACAGCCGTAAGGGTAGTTCTAACATCCTCAGTTCTATCAACCCTCAGGATATTGAAAGTTTCACCGTATTGAAGGATGCTTCTGCAACCGCCATCTATGGTAGCCGCGGTTCTAACGGTGTCATCATCATTACCACCAAGAAGGGTCGCAAGGACCAGAAGCCTCACGTAAGCTACAGCGGTACCGTTGGTATCAGCACCAACCTCAAGCAGCTTGACGTGATGAATGCTGACGAATATCGCAGCTTCATCAAGAGTTATTATGGAGAAGGTTCCGATGCTTATGCTCTTCTCGGAACTTCTGATACCAACTGGCAGAATGAAATCTATCAGTCTGCTCTCAACCACGAACACAACCTCACCTTGACCGGTGGCTTCAAGAATATGCCTTATCGCGTCAGCCTCGGCTATCTTGATCAGGAAGGTGTTCTCAAGACTTCTGACTACGAGCGTTACACTGCAAGTGTCAGCCTCAACCCCAGTTTCTTCGAGGATCATTTGAACTTCAACTTCAACGGTCGCGTTATGCACAGCAATACCCGCTGGGCTAACACTGGCGCTATCGGTTCTGCAGTTCGTTTCGATCCTACACAGCCTGTATATGCTAAGGACGATGCTAAGTATGCTCAGTCTGCTGCTGACTACAACAACTTCGGCGGTTACTATGAATGGTTGACCGATGGCTCTTCTTTGAAAGACAACACTTGGAAGTACGATTACAATAGCAATACCACTGCCAACCCTGTCAGCCAGCTCATGAATACCGAAAACACCGGTAAGAACAATACCTTCATCGGTAATGCTGAGATGGACTACAAGTTCCATGGTTTCGAAGATCTTCGTTTCCACGTTAACGGTTCTGTAGAATACAACAAGGGTCGTACCGAAAACTGGTCTAATCCCTATAGCTACGTTGGTGCTTACTATGGTTGGAACGAATGGAACAAGGAAACTCGTTACAACATGAGTTACTCTGCATATCTGCAGTACTATAAGGACTTCAGCGACGCTCATCACTTTGATATCATGGGCGGTTACGAATGGAGTCACAAGCACTATCAGGGTGATAACTATGGCTACGGTCTCACTCCCAATACCAACAATGACGCATCTATCAGAGGTCTGAAAGTTAATACCACCGGTAAGCCTTGGGAAGGCGAAAGCTACCTTGAGTCTGTTTTCGGTCGTGCTAACTACATTCTCCTCGATCGTTACATCTTCACTGCTACCGTTCGTTACGACGGTTCAAGCCGTTTCTCCAAGGGCCACAAGTGGGGTCTCTTCCCCTCTTTCGCTTTCGCTTGGCGTATCAAGGATGAAAACTTCCTCAAGAACGTTGATTGGGTAAGCGAACTCAAGCTCCGTCTCGGTTATGGTGAAACTGGTCAGCAGGATGGTATCAGCAACTATTCTTATTTCGCATCATATAACGTAAATAGCGTTGCTGACTCTTTCTATCCCGCTATGGGCAATGGTACAATCTATCGTCCCGATGCTTATAACAAGGCTCTCACTTGGGAAACCACAACTACCTACAATGTAGGTTTGGACTTCGGTATCATCAATAACAAGCTCTTCGGTAGCGTTGATGCTTATTTGCGTAAGACCACTGACCTTATCAACACCGTATATGTTGCTGCCCTTTCAAACTTCCGTAACCAGGTAACTGGTAACATCGGTGACATGGAGAACAAGGGTATTGAAGTTGCACTTACCTATCGTCCCATCTCTAATGGTGACTGGTTCTGGGAAATCAGTGCTAACGCAACTTACAACCTCAACGAAATTACCAAGACCGCAGGTGGCCAGATCATCAAGACTGGTGGCATCAGCGCTGGTACTGGTAACACCGTTCAGGCTCATGCAGAAGGTCATCCCAAGAGCAGCTTCTATGTTTACCAGCAGGTTTACGACCAGGATGGTAAGGCACTCGAAGGCGTTTATGTTGACCGCAACGCTGATGGTCAGATTACTGAGGCAGACCGTTACTTCTATAAGAGCCCCGATGCTCCCCTCCAGGCAGGTTTGAGCACCAAGCTCCAGTACAAGCACTGGGACCTCGGTCTCGGTCTCCGCGGCAGCTGGGGTAACTACGTTTACAACGACACCGAGGCTGGTTTCGTAAATGTTTACAAGACCTACGACAGCTCATTCGGTTACACCCACAACATCATCAACAGCGCTGCTAATTTGAACTGGGCAACTTACGACAACGTTGTCAGCGACTACTTCGTTCAGAACGGTAGTTTCGTTAAGCTTGACAACATTACCCTCGGTTACAGCTTCGACCACTTCCTCCATAGTGGCAAGTACGAAGGTATGAACGGTCGTATCTATGCTGCTGCAACTAACGTAGCATGCTGGAGCAAATATAAGGGTATGGATCCCGAGGTAAGCGGCGGTATCGACAACAACCTCTATCCCCGTCCCTTCACTGTTCAGCTCGGTTTGAACATTAACTTCTAATCATCAACGCCTAATTTAGATAATATATATGAAACTTAAATATATTCTTCCTTGTGCAACTGCAATGCTCGCACTCGGTTTCAGCTCTTGCGTAGGCGACCTCGATGTTACTCCTATCGATCCCTCTACCGTAATGACTCCCGATCCCGTGGGTCTCTTCAACAAGTGCTACGCTAACATGGCTGTTGCTGGTCAGGGCGGTGCTAACGGTGACTGCGATATCGACGGTCTCGATGGTGGTACCACTGGTTTTGTACGTCAGATCTTCAATGCTAACGAACTTACTACTGACGAGGCTATCTGCTGCTGGGGTGACGAAGGTATTCCCGCTTTCAATTACAACCAGTACGATGGCAGCCACCCCATGACTCGTGGTTTCTACTATCGTCTCTGCGCAGGTATCACCTACTGCAACCACTACCTCGATCCCGATGTATGTGGCAATTATGACAAGACTATGACCGCTGAGG
The DNA here is from genome assembly GCA_002314875.1 of Prevotellaceae bacterium UBA1746. Classification (GTDB taxonomy): domain Bacteria; phylum Bacteroidota; class Bacteroidia; order Bacteroidales; family Bacteroidaceae; genus Alloprevotella. The sequence continues at coordinate 65,589 of DCHS01000030.1, read as the reverse complement.
TCCGTTTCCTCCGCGCGCTCTATTACTACTACCTCATGGACTGCTTCGGAAATGTTCCTTTCCTTACTGAACTGAGCGCTGATAATGCTCCTCAGGCAAGCCGTGCAGAGGTTTACAATTTCATCGAAAGCGAACTTCTTGCTGTCCGTGGCGATATGCTCGCTCCCGCTGCTCGCAAGAGTGGTCAGGAAGGTTATGGTCGTGCTGACCGTGACGCTGCTGACCTCCTCCTCGCTCGTCTTTATCTCAATGCTGAGATTTACACCGGTACTGCTCAGTGGGCAAAGGCTAAGGAATATGCTGGTAATGTAATGAACGGTCCTCATAAGTTGAATACCGTTGGCCAGAATGGTTACAGCGCATACCAGATGCTCTTCATGGGTGACAATGGCGAAACCGCTGCTTCTTCTGAGGCTGTTCTCGCTATTCTCCAGGATGGTGCTACTACCACAAGTTGGGGTACCTCTCTCTTCCTTCTCGCTTCTACCACCAAGTCTGATATGGGTACTTTCGGTACTTCTGAATATTGGGCTGGTAACCGTTGCCGTCCTGAATTCGTGGAAAAGTTCATGGGCGAAGGAAATGCTAAGTCTGCTGAGGGTCTTAACACTGCAGAAATCGTAGCTGCAGCTGGTGATGATCGCGCTCTTCTTTTTGGCGTTGATCGTACCGCAGACGTTACTACTCCCGGTGAATTCACCAGTGGTATCAGCTGTGCTAAGTTCAGCAACAACTACGCTGGTGCTGGTTCTCCTCACAACTCTAAGTTCGTTGATATGGACTACTTCCTCATGCGTTCTGCTGAAGCATATCTTATCTATGCTGAGTGTGATGCTCGTTTGAACAACGGTCAGACCACTGCTGAGGGTACCAATGCAATCAATGCTCTCCGTCAGCGTGCTAACACTTCTACCCAGAATACTTACTCCACCAACTTCATCCTCGATGAACGTGCTCGTGAACTCTTCTACGAAGGTTTCCGTCGTACCGACCTCATCCGTTATCATCAGTTTGGTGGTAATGATGCTACTTACAAGTGGCAGTGGAAGGGTGGTGCACAGTATGGTGTACGCTTCGACTCTCACCTCAACGTCTTCGCTATTCCTAACGATGATCTCGAGGCTAACAGTAATCTTACCCAGAATGCTGGCTATTAATCCATTAATTAGTTTATTCTTATGAAAAAGATACTTTCTATGGCTGCTCTCGCCCTCACTTCTGTGGTAATGTTTACCGCATGTGAAGACGATCGTGATAGCAATCCTACGCTTATCCAGCCTACTTCTTTTGTACTCAATACTCCTGAGTACAGCAATTCGACCATTGACCTTGCTAAGTCAAGTGCTCTCGGTCTTACATGGAGCCAGCCCCAATACACAGCTGACAATGCTCCTGTAAATGCTACTTATGAGATCCAGATGTCTCCCACCAATTCCTGGAACGTTACTCTTGCTCAGCAGGAAGCTGACGAAACTGGTGCTACTGTTGCTGACTATGTTGTTTTTGATGAAACAACTCAGCTTTGCAACTCTACTGTAAACGTTAGTGAGTTGGCAAAGAGCCTCAACCAGATTCTTCAGTATGAAGAAGAAACTGTACCTGCAACTCAGGATCTCTACTTCCGCGTTCGTTCTTTCATCAAGGACGCTGCCGGAAATGAATACCACAGCATTCTCTCTAATGTTGTTAAGCTTACCGCTATTCCTTACTATGTAGAACTCAAGGATGCTGATATCGAACTTTGGTGGCTCATCGGTGGTGATATCTGCGATGGTTCTTGGGGATCTGACTTCGGTAAGTGCGTTATTCCTATGCAGCCTGTTGACGGTTACGAATATGACAAGAAGAACGGTACTGGTGACATTACCTGGACTGGTTATCTTGCTGGTAACGGCTTCAAGCTCCGTGGTGACATGAACGACGGTTGGGCTACCCAGTGGGGCCAGGGCGACGCCTTTGGTTCTTTCGTTAAGAATGACGGCGGTAGCGGTAACATCACTGTTCCTGCTGCTGGTTATTACACCATTACTCTTAACACCGCTTCTGATAAGCTTACTATCGTTGACGCTGGTATCAGTCCTACCGTATTCACCAGCATGTGCATTTCTGGTGACTTCAACGGCTGGGGTGACACAGAAATGACTCCTGCATTTACCTTCGGCGGTGCTGTAAACCATGATTGGTATGCTACTGTAACTCTCGATGGTACTCAGGGAATCAAGTTCAAGGAAGCTGGTTCTTGGGATTACAATACCGGCGGTTCTCAGAATGCTCGCAGCGACGGCTTCTGGGGCTATGGTAACAATAACGGTGACAACCTCTATCCCGAGGCAGGTACCTACATTGTAGTTTACAACGATATCACTCGTTACTATCGTTTCATCAAGCAGTAATAATCCGGGAAGGTTCTATCAGAGGATTTCCGCTGATAGAGCCACCCTCTAAAAGACAACAATTATGTTTAAGAAAATATTTCTCGGTTTGGCTGCTGTAGCCATGTTCACCGCTTGTACCGGTGACTATACCGATTGGGCAGAGCCCCAGCATAATGCTCAGGCTGATGCTGTTGCTTTCGGCAATGGTAGCGTTAGTGCAGTTGATCTCATTGACTTTGCCAATATCCCTGAAGGTACTGACTCTGTAGTAGTTTGTAACATCGTTGCTCCTACTGCTTCCAGTGCTTCTTATTCTCAGCCTATCTATAAGCTTCACCTCGGAGAGAGCGAATATGAGATTGGTGCAAACGGCAAGATGGCTGTTGAAGACCTCAAGGCTTATCTCGAAGCTAACTATGGTAAGGCTCCTTACGAGCGTGAAGTAGCTTCTACCGTTGAGCAGTGGATTTCTAACGGATCTACCGCTATCAAGACCGCTACCTCTAACGAATTCACTGTAAAGGCTAAGCTTCTTGCTCCCGTTATCTATCCTCATCTTTACCTCATTGGTGCTCCCTCTGAATGGAGTCCTACCTGCACCTCTATGCCTTTCACCCACAGCGGTAAGGACGTTTATGAAGATCCCGTCTTCACCATTCTCTTCCCTGCAACAGAAGGTGATACCTGGTTTGCTGTTGCTGACGACAAGACCGTTGAAACTGGCGAATGGAGCAATGTATTCGGTGCTACCGAAGGTAACGGTAACAACTATGTTGGTGAAACCGGTCACATCGATCGTCGTACTGCATTGAGCGATGATGGTTCTTTCAAAGTTACTGTTAATGGTGATGCTAAGTATATCAAGATGACTTGTAATATGCTTGATGGTACCTATCTTATCGAAAAGGTTAACTATCCTCAGTATATCTACTTCATCGGTGCTACCGATGGTTGGAGCCAGGCTGAGCAGAAGCTCGAATCTCCTGACTACGATGGTCACTACACTGGCTTTGTATATTGTGCTGATCCCAATGGTTGGGGCAACCAGTTCAAGTTCCAGAAGACTCCTGGCGACTGGGGAACAGAAATCAACGCTGGTCACTTCACTAGTTTCTCTGGTGCTGCAACTGACTGCGGTGGTAACATCGGCGTTAGCGGTGGTGAGAATGTTTACTACTTCGATGTAAACCTTGCTACTGGTTCAATCAGCGCTACCGAAGTAACCTGCATGGGTGTTATCGGTGACTTTAACGGTTGGGGCGGTGATGCTGTCATGACTTGGAATGCTACCGATTACTGCTACGAAATCACCAATCCCGGCATTACTGCTGCTGGTTGGAAGTTCCGTGTAAACCAGGGTTGGGACATCAACCTCGGTGGTACCGTTGACAAGCTTGTTGCTAACGGTGATAACCTCAGTGTTGTAGGTAACACCGTTAAGCTCTATCCCACTAGACGTGGTGCTGCTAACATCTACTGTACTGTAGAATAATAATCAAATTCCCGTCCTTGCCCGTAAGGGTAGGGATGGGGCTATATAGAAAATATGTCCAATATCATTTTCCGCGCACTTGCTGTTCTCGCTCTTGGAGGTTCCGCTCTAACGATGTCTGCCCAAGGTTGGCCGGCAGCGTATAACGGTGTTATGCTCCAAGGCTTCTATTGGGACAGTTTTACCGATACCCAGTGGAGTTATCTTGAGAAGCAGAGCGATGAACTATCGCGTTATTTTGACCTCATCTGGGTCCCTCAGTCAGGAAACTGCAACAGTAACTATAATCAGATGGGTTACACTCCTGTCTATTATTTCAATCACAACAGCAGTTTTGGCTCTGAAAGTCAGCTTCGTTCAATGATTCAGACCTTCAAGCAGAAGGGTACTGGCATCATTGCTGATGTTGTCATCAATCACCGTAATAATCTTGGCGTTGGCGGCTCATGGGTTGATTATCCCGCAGAAACCTATAAGGGAGTAACCTATCAGATGCTTCCTACTGACATCTGTGCCAACGATGATAATGGACAGACCAAGACATGGGCCAGCCAGAACGGCATTTTGCTCTCCTCTAATAATGATACAGGCGAAGGCTGGGACGGTTGCCGCGACCTCGACCACAAGTCGGCTAACGTCAACAAGTGCGTTAAAGTCTATCTTGACTATCTGCTCAACGATCTCGGATATGCCGGTTTCCGTTATGACATGGTTAAAGGCTACAGTGCTTCCTTCACTGCTGACTACAATTCTACGGCAAAGCCTAAATTCTCTGTCGGTGAATGTTGGGATGGTACAGGCACCATTCAGAATTGGATTAATGGCACAAAGGTGAACGATGTTCCTACAAGTGCTGCTTTTGATTTCCAGTTCCGCTATCGTGTTCGTGATGCCATAAATAACAGTAATTGGTCCACTCTCGGTTCTCAGGATATGGTTATCAATACTCCTGCTATGCGTCAGTACGCAGTAACCTTTGTTGAGAATCATGATACCGAATACCGTTCATCTACAGCACAGCAGGATCCTATTAAGAAGGATACTCTTGCAGCCAATGCATATCTGTTGATGATGCCAGGTACTCCCTGCGTCTTCTTGAAACACTGGCAGGCTTACAAGCCTGAGATTAAGTCTATGATTGAAGCCCGTAAACTTGCAGGCATCAGCAATCAGTCAACTTATCTCGCTATCGCCAGCAACGCTAAGTATTACGCTCGTTATGCTCAGGGAACCCGTTGCCAGCTCCTCTGCGAACTTGGTGATACCCAGAGCATCACTCTTGCTGGTGCGAATGCAACCAAGTATGTTGAGATTCTTTCAGGCTATCATTACAAGTATCTCCTTTCCAAGGATGCAGAATGTGCTTGGATTAGTCAGGCAAATGGTGAATTCACCGAGCCCTTTAAGACTAAGCTCGTTGCAGTAAGCCAGACAGATGGTGCTCAGATTGTCTATACTCTCGATGGTTCAGATCCGACTGCGACCAATGGTACCAAGGTTGCTTCTGGTACAGAGCTTACCATTTCTTCTTCAGAAACTTTGAAGGCTGGTTTGTTGGTTAACGGTAAGGTTACCGATATCTGCACCCGTGAATATTCCTTCAAGGCATTTGCTCCTCATACGGCAACTGTTTATGTTCAGGCTGATTGGTCTCCCGTTTATTTCTATATTTGGGACAGCAACAATAACACTCAGCTGAATGGAAACTGGCCTGGTAAGGTTATCAGTGACAAGAAGACTATCGACGGTGCTGATTGGTATTATCAGACTGTCAGCATTAATAAGAATGATTATTACTTCAATATCATCTTCAATGCTGGTAGTGGTAAACCCCAGACAGCTGACATCACCCGTGTTACTGAAGATAAGTATTATATTGCCCATAACAATGGCAGCAACATTACTTATGAAGATGTGACGGACCAGATGACTGCTGGTATTCAGGAGGTCGTAGTAGATGAACCTGCTGCTGATGCTCAGGTTTATGACTTGCAGGGTCGCCGTATCACTCATCCCTCTCATGGTCTCTACATTCAAGGTGGCAAGGTTCGCTACTCCAAGTAAACTATCCCTTGATTTCTGCTTTATGTTTTAGCATCGGCATTTTCCTCTTTGGGGGCTCAATGCTTTAGCATAGAGCTAAAACAAAAACAATAACAACAAAATATATAACGAACAATGAAAATCAAAACTCTTTTCTGTTCTGCTTTTGCGCTCTTCGCAGGCTTTGCTCTCCAGGCAAATGCTGAGGAGATTACCAAGAGCTATCCTTACGGCTTCATTGGCGCACAGGGTGGTGTTCAGTTGGTAACCAATGGCTATGCTCGTGAACATAGCTTTGGTGACGTCATCACTCCCGTCGGTTCACTCTACGGTGGTGTTCAGTGGACTCCCGTTCTCGGTACTCGTCTCCACCTCAATGGCTGGAAGGGTCGTGAAGGTTACAAGGAAATCGGTAAGTATTACGATTTCACCTATGGTACCCTTACCGCTGATCTTATGGTAAATGTTGTCAACATGTTCACTCATCGCGACAACAATGCCTTCAATGTATTCCTCATTGGTGGTTTCGGTGGCAATCTCGTTTCTGGCGATGATTGGGCTAACGACTACAACGAATACCTTGCAGCTGCTGAGTATCGTCCCTCACACTTCGTAAACGGCTTCGATGCTGACGCTGATCTTAATGTTAAGAATCGCATTGCACATGCTGAAAAGCTTGGTGTTGCTCTTGATTATGCATTTGCCCGTAACTGGAGTGTAAACCTCGAAGTAGATGGTGTTCACTATGGTTATCATGACTATGTTCCTGAAGTTAATATGAGTAAGGATTGGCAGGTTCTCGCACAGCTCGGTCTTACCTATCGTTTCGGAAAGTGTGCTGCTCCCGTTCCCGCTCCTGTTATTCCCGCTCCCGTTCAGGAACCCGTTAAGGAAGAACCTGTAGCTCCCGCTCCCGTTGAGAAGCCCGCTCCTGCTCCCGAACCTGTTAAGGAGGAAGTTGTTGTTCCTGCTAAGAAGGAAGAAAAGAAAATCGTTGTCTTCTATGCATGCGCTATCACCGATGGTGAAGCAAGCGAAATTGCTAAGGTAGACGAAATGGTACAGTGGATGAAGAATCATCCCACTTCAGTTGCAACCGTTAAGGGTTACGCTGATAAGGGTACAGGTAATCCCACTATCAATGTAGGCTATGCTAAGAATCGTGCAGAAAAGATTGCTGCCATGATGAATGACAAGGGCATTGCTTCCAGCCGATTGACTACCACTTCTTATGGTGATACCGTTCAGCCCTTCGCAGAAAATGATAAGAACCGCTGCGTTATCGTTGAAGCAGTAGAGAAGTAATCCTTACTCCTTTTATATATATAAAAGACGTGTTGAAGTCCCTTCAATGCGTCTTTTTGTATTTTGTTATCTTAACTTTACATTTTTTGTCAAAATAATTTTGCTGATTAAAACCATTTTTTTATTTTTGCAGACGGTTGCTTAAAAACACGAATTTTACAAACCCTAAATTATATTACTAATGAGCGACTCAAAAGCAAACCTTAAGAAAGCGTTACCGCTTGAAGAAGAAAATGAAGTCGGTAACTCACGGTTCGATCGCCGTCGTCGTTTAATCGGTGCCATTTGTGGCCCTATCTGTGCAATTCTCGTATGGATTACTCCAATTGCAGGATTATCCCCCGAAGCACATAAACTGCTCGCCATTATGACCCTCGTGGCTATGTGGTGGATTACCGAGCCTGTACCCATCCCCGTAACCTCGCTGATTGGTCCTACGCTTTGTGTAATCTTTGGCGTAGTAAAAATGAAAGAAGCATTTGCTGCCTTTGCCAATCCGATGATTTTCCTCTTTATGGGTGGATTCATCCTTGCTAAGGCAATGACAGTTAATGGTCTTGATAAACGTATTGCCTATGGCATTATGTCCATGAAATGGGTAGGTGATAGTCCGAGAAGAATCTTCCTCGCTATTGGTCTTGCCTGTGCGCTCTGTTCAGGATGGATTTCTAATACTGCAACAGCAGCTATGATGTTCCCCATTGCCCTTGGTCTTCTCGATGCTATCAGTGATATGATGGCTGCCAATGGAAAGCCTATTAACCTTCGCACTTACAAGTATGCAACCGGTCTGATGTTGATGACTGCATACGCTTGTTCTATTGGTGGTGTGCTTACCCCTATCGGAACTCCTCCCAACATCATCATGCTCGGTTTCTTGAGTGAAATGTCCAACATACATGTATCCTTCTTCGAATGGATGGTATGGGGTTTTGTTGCTATGGTTATTTACTTTATCATTGCTTACATTGTCCTCATGCGTATGTTCCCCGCTGATGTTGATCATATTGAAGGTGCTCAGGATCTTATCCGTGCTCGCGTTAAGGAACTTGGTAAGTGGACTTGGCCTCAGATTAACACCCTTATTGCCTTCATGGTAGCCGTTATTCTTTGGATTACTCCTGGTATTCTCAATATAGTATCTGGTCCTGAAAGTGAAATTCTTGCAACATATAATAAATTGTTCCCCGAAGCAGTTGCTGCATTGATTGGTGCACTTCTGTTGTTCTTCCTCCCGGTAAATCTCCATAAGGATAAGTTTACTATTGAGTGGAAGGAAGCTGTTGCCGGTGTAGAGTGGGGTACCTTGCTTCTCTTCGGTGGTGGTCTTGCTATGGGTGGCATGATGTATGCTACTGGTCTTTCTGAATGGATTGGTCAGCAGATTCTCCTCCTTATGGGTGGTGAACCTTCAGAAATCCTCCTCATTGCTGTATTCTGTGTAATGTCGCTCCTTCTCTCCGAGTTGACCAGTCACACTGCAGCTACCAACATGATTGGCCCGCTTGCTATCGGTGCCGCTGTTGCAGCAGGATTCAGTCCTATCCCCGTTGCCGTTGGTGTTGCTCTCTCTGCTTCCCTCGGTTTCATGCTCCCCGTATCAACTCCTCCCAATGCCATTGTTTATGCCAGTGGCTATATCCCTATCACCAAGATGATCAAGACTGGTGTTTATATTGACTTCATCGGTATTGCCATCGTCACTATCCCGATTGCCCTCTACCTCGTTAAATGGGTAATGGGAGTATAATCAAATTGCAAAAGGCTGCGATATCTTCGCAGCCTTTTGTTGTGTATAGACTGGATGTTCTAGTGGAATAGAGGTTCCTGAACTATCCGGTATAATCGTCGAAAAATGCATAAAATTAAAGCGGCTTCGTCTTCACGACGGGCCGCTTTAGAATTCTTTCAATAGGTATTAGTTCTTTTAAGGTAAAAAAGATTGTTTAGGATAACGAGAGCAAATTTAGAGGGAAAATTCGAAATGTGCAAGAAAACGCTAAAATATTTGAACATTTTTTCACACTATTTGCAACAACCCCTCATTTTGATGGGGGGTAAAAAGCAAAATGGAGTATTGCTTTTTGATAAATAAGATTATTTTCCCAATTCTGCAGCTCTGAATTCTTTTGCCAAAGCTCCTATCTGAAGGCGAAGTTGAACCGTTTGAACTTCGAGATTTCTGATTTCACTTTCCAGTTTGCTACTGTGGCTCATTGCATAATCTTCACGTAATTGATCGAGGCGTTCAAGCATTTCATTCAGCTGAGAAGAACTCTCAGACCATTTTGCTGCGACTGCACGTGCATTGGCTACTTTGAATTCAGAAAGGTCGTTATAGACGATGGCATCGTTTATGATATAGCGATTATTCTTTACGGTGGAAGAATTCACCGTTTCAAGTGCCTTAACCCATTGTTCTTTTGCTTGGGCAATAGTCTGCTTAGAAGCGAGAGATTGCGTCTTGGCGATGCTCATGATAGCAGCATAGTTACGAAGATGCTCCATCGCTTCTTCGTCATCCTCATCGTAGGCATAATTCGAACGCTTGTCAAAGTTCTGCGCTATGAACCAATAGATGCAAACTTTATCGTCCGGCTGGCGGCGGTCAGTGACAAGAGCACCAATTCCTGCTGTCTCGTCTATAGCAAGGAGATAGTCATTCGCCGTAGAGTTCCAGGGAAAACCTACATTCTCAGGGCGTACGAACTGACGGCTATTGTTGTTGTAGCGAGTTACAAAAACATCGAGTCCACCAATACTTTCCTCACCTTCTGCAGAGAAATACAAAGTTACACCGTCCGAGCAGAGGAAGGGATAGTCCATATATGAGAAGCCGGTCAACTCGCTGATAGGCTGGGGAGCAGACCATCCTTTTCCTGTACGGTAAGCTGTTTGGAGGACGATGTTGCCAGATGCATCAGCGGCAGAAAAATATACGGCAGTGGACATAGAATTAACGAAGCCGGCGCGCCCTGTTTCCGGATGTTCTGCAGAGCGGCTAAGACTGTTGGGATCTGTAAAACGGCCAGCGTCTTTTGTTAGACGAAGGCGGCTTAGAAAGGCATCCTTATCAACGACGAGACTGTCGATAAAGCATACCTTTCGTGTATTTTCCAACATTTCTTCTGCATGCATGCTGCGTCGCTCCTCAAGTTCCTGAGCAGCGATTTCTTCTGGAGTCAGAGTTTTTGCAGGTTCTTTCTTCTGGGCCAACGCTGAAAGGCTACCCAGAATGAAACTCATTGAAACAAATAAAAAGAGTTTTCGCATGGCTAAATCTCTTATAGGTAGGGGTTATTGTTTTGTTCGTATGATACAGAGGAGGAAGGACCGTGACCAGGATAGATTGCCGTGGCTTCTGGTAGGGTGAGAACCTTATTGAGAAGAGCCTCAATAAGATTATGTGTATTTCCTCCGGGGAAGTCCGTGCGGCCTATACTGCCACGGAAAAGACTGTCGCCCGTGAAGATGACATTCTCAGTCTCACAGTAGAAGCAACAGCCTCCAGGAGTGTGACCGGGAGTGTGGAGAACTTTGAACTGATGATTGCCAAAGGTGAGTATAGCGTTATCACTGAACTGTGGTCCGGCTTTGGGAATAGGGAACTGCAAGTGCGTACCGTACATTTCCTTCAGTTGATCACTTCCTTTTAAATAGAGGTCTATATCCGCAGAGTGAACTTCTGGGAAAACCTGATAAGTATCGCTTACCCACTGAGCGCCGAAAATGTGATCGAAGTGGGCATGAGTCTGCAACAGACGAACGACATGGAGCTTATGGCTCTTGATATAGTCGCTGATTTGTTGTTTCTCTTGGCGATAAAATGCTCCACAGTCAATTATGACTGCTTCACCCGTCTCATCGGAAACCACATAAGTGTTTTCTTCGAGCGGGTTGTTGGGGAATGTCTGAATGGTAAGCACTTTCTAAGTTGGAAGTTAACAGTGAATAGTATTAAGTTGGGGATTACTTACAGACTAACATAGGCAACTTTCTTCGTCTCGAAGAATTCGTCATCGAAATGCTGGATGAGATCCCAAACTTCAGAGCAGTTCTTGAAAGGACGCATTTCTTCCTGAATATCACCACCTTTCAGTGTGAGGATACCATTAGGAAGAGAGTTCTGCTGGGTATGATGAATATTTTTGCGAACCAGTTTCACGAGGTCAGGCATCGGCATAACGGCACGGCTGACAATGAAGTCGTACTTTCCTTTTTCCTCTATGACATTCTTGTGTTCACAAATACAGTTCTTCAGACCGATAGCCTCTGCAACGGCCTGGGCCACTTTCACTTTCTTGCCGATGGAATCAACCAACTTGAATTGAACTTCGGGGAAGAGGATCGCCAAAGGTATGCCGGGGAAACCGCCCCCAGTTCCCAAATCTAGAACCTTTGTTCCGGGACGGAAATGTACGATACGGGCAATTCCAAGACTATGGAGGATGTGGTGAGGATAAAGATTGTCGATATCCTTGCGGCTGATGACATTGATTTTTGCATTCCAGTCATGGTAGAGTGCATCGAGGGCCTCGAACTGGTTAATCTGCGTTTCTGTCAGATTCGGGAAGTATTTCAGGATAAGGTCGGTATGCATAGTGTTTACTTTTGGGGCTTTGGAGTGGGTTTCTTTCCTCGATTAGCAGGACGGCGGTTAGACTTGGAGTTAGGTTTTGACTTAGGCTTTGCCTTTACCTCTGGTTCCGGTTCCTTGCAACCTTCGGGAAGGGGATTACGGGGAAGCTTCTCTTCGAGGAGTTTCTCAATCTTACGGAGCGGGAACATATCCTTTTCGCCAACCAAGGTAATGGCACGACCAGTTCGTCCTGCTCGTGCGGTTCGGCCAATGCGATGAACATAGTCTTCTGGATCGCGGGGACAATCATAATTGATGACCATCTGGATGTCGTCAATATCGATACCGCGACTCACAATGTCTGTGGCAATCAACATATCCACCTTGCCTTGCTTGAAAGCTAACATTACTCGATCGCGGTCTTTTTGGTCAAGGTCAGAGTGCATAGCCTCGCAGTTGAAACCTTTACGCTTGAGGATAATGTTCAGTTCCTTAACACGCATCTTACTGGAGGCAAAGATGATTACGCGTTCAGGCTTTGTGTCGGCAAAGATGTGCTTGACAATCGGCGTTTTGTCACCATCATGGCAAATATAGATGCTTTGGTCAATCTTTTCTGCGGGTTTGGAAACGGCTATTCGGACTTCTGCAGGGTTGTGCATGAATTCCTTAGCCATCTTGTCAATCTCCTCAGGCATCGTAGCCGAGAACATAATGACCTGTCGCTTCTCGGGGAGTTGCTTGAGAATAGTCTTGATATCATCGATGAATCCCATATCGAGCATGCGGTCAGCTTCGTCGAGGATGAGGTGCGTTGTACGACTGAGATCGAGGTTGCCCAACTGCATGTGGGTGATAAGACGGCCTGGGGTAGCGATGACGATATCTGCTCCCTGCTGGAACGAGCGGTGTTCCTGTTCAAAGCGAACGCCGTCATTACCGCCATAAACGGCAATGCCGTTGATACCGGTATAATAAGAGAAACCCTGAAGTGCTTGGTCAATTTGCTGGGCAAGCTCACGGGTAGGGGCCATTATGAGGCAGTTGACGGCATCGGCTTCGTGTGGTTCTTCGGCTAGGAGGGTGAGAATCGGGAGTAGATAGGCGGCAGTCTTGCCGGTTCCCGTCTGCGCGATACCGATGATATCCTTGCCGTTAAGAATCTCAGGGATGCATCCTGCCTGAACGGGAGTACACTTCTCAAAGTGCATGTCCCAGAGGGCGTCGAGGATGTCTTCGCTAAGGTCGAGGTCTTCGAAGTATGTTGTTGTTTTTTGAGTCATATATTTATTATTTCGCAGCTGATGCCGCTCACACCGGAACAGACTGATGAATAGGTTTTATTGCGGGGTGCGTTTGTAGTACCAGGCGGCAATGAAGAAGTAAATAATGTTGGGGAGCCAGACGGCGAGGTAGGGAGGCCAGCCGGCATTGATGGCAAAGGTACTGGAGACGCTTTGGAAAAGAATATAAGCAAAGGTGAGAGCCAGACCAATGCCGATGGATGCACCCATTCCGCCTTTACGTTTCTGTGACGACAGAGACACACCGATGAGGGTGAGGATGAAGGCTGCAAAAGGAGATGCGAAGCGTTTGTGATATTCCACTTCAAAGTTTTCGAGACCTGCACTACCGCGAAGACGCTGACGGTCAATGAAGTAATTCAACTCAGAGATCGTCATGGTCTCCTGCTGGCCATAAGTATAGAAGAAGTCCTTGGGCTCCATAATAATCGTGGAGTCCATTTTCTGACCTTCTGTGATGATATCACGTGTTCCCTTTTGTTTCAGCATCTTGTAGTTGATAAGCGTCCAGGAGTACTTGTGGTCAGCGAGCGTATCATACTGGATGGTCTCAGCGGTAAGATGATCAACGACCTTCTTTTCCTTCAGGCGGTCAAGAGAGAAACCGGATCCTGTCTTTGTACGGTTATCGAAGAAGGAGATATAGGCCACAACACCAGTATCCACCTGCATCTGAACATTCTCTGCCACATCGACCATCTGGCGCTTCTTGATGTGCTTGTTTTCAAAAGCCAAACGCTGCACATTACCTTTTGGAATCACCCAGCCACCGAGTCCGAAAGTGAGAACAGCCACCATGGAGGCGCCAATCATATAGGGGACAAGGAGACGACGGAAACTCATTCCAGCGCTCTTCATCGCAATGATTTCGGAATGAGAGGCAAGATTCGTTGTAAAGAAGATGACACCAATAAAGACGAACAGCGGTGAGAACATGTTCGCAAAGTAGGGCACAAAGTTGGCATAATAGTCAAAGACGATTTCCTGCCATGTGGCGCCAGTTCCTGTAATCTTATCAATCTTTTCGTTAAAGTCAAAGATGATGGCGATAACGATGATGATGACGATAAGGAAGATATAGGTTGTCAAAAATTTCTTGAGGATGTATCCGTCGAGACGCTTGAATCCCAACGCACGCATCAGCTTGCACCATCCGCGCCAGAGCATACGTAAGAGCCACCAGACCAGAAGGAGTGGTGAAACGGGCAGAAGGCAGAGCCATTTCAGTAATTTTCGAGGTGTGATTTGTAACTTCATATTTATCATCGAGCGGGTGCTCGATACACGTTGCTGGGTTTTCATCGAACTGAAGTCCGATGCACATTGCTAATTAAACGCAGGCAGAGAGTTAAACGCGAGCGGAGAGCTGAGAGACAACACTGGCTTTCCATTGCGCGAAGTCTCCGGCGATGATGTGTTCGCGGGCTACGCGGACCAGTTCAAGGTAAAAGGCAAGATTGTGGATGGAACAGATTTGAAGACCGAGCATCTCCTTTGCCTTTATGAGGTGGTGAAGATAAGCCTTTGAATAGACATGGTCAACATAACTTGTACCAGCAGGATCAACCTCAGAGAAGTCGTCAGCCCATTTTGCATTGCGGAAGTTGATTGTACCTTGCCAGGTGAAAATCTGAGCATTACGACCGTTACGGGTAGGCATGACACAGTCGAACATATCGACACCACGTTCAATGGCTTCGAGGATGTTCACAGGAGTTCCAACACCCATGAGATAACGGGGTTTATCCTGAGGAAGGATTTCATTGACCACCTCAATCATCTCGTACATCTGCTCTGCGGGTTCACCCACAGCGAGACCACCGATAGCATAGCCTTCTGCATCAAGATCAGTGACAAACTGTGCGCTCTCGCGACGAAGTTCTGGATAGACACAACCTTGAACGATGGGGAAGAGCGCCTGATGATAGCCGTATTTATCGTCGGTTTCACAGAAACGCTTTACGCAACGTTCCAGCCAATGGTGGGTAAGGTCGAGGCTCTTTCGCGCATAGTCATAAGAAGCTGTACCGGGAGGACACTCGTCAAAGGCCATCATGATATCAGCACCGATAGTACGCTCAATATCCATAACACCCTCAGGCGTAAAGAAATGTTTGGAACCATCGATATGGCTGCGGAATTCACAACCTTCGCGGGAAATCTTTCGAATATCCGTGAGGCTGAAAACCTGGAAACCACCGCTGTCCGTCAGCATGGGACGTGTGAATCCGTTGAACTTATGAAGGCCACCAGCAGCTTCGAGAATCTTCAAACCGGGACGAAGGTAGAGATGGTAGGTGTTACCGAGAATAATCTGTGCCTTGATATCGTCCAAAAGTTCGTGTAGATGCACGCCCTTAACCGTAGATTGCGTTCCTACGGGCATGAAAATCGGAGTCTGAATTTGACCGTGGTCCGTTGTAATGAGACCAGCACGTGCCTTTGAATTCGGGTCGGTATGCTGCAGTTCGAAGAGGCGACCTTCTTTACGCCATGTATTTCTAAGAGAGAGAGAGTCTGACATTACTCAGTTTTATCTTGGGGAGTTTCTATTATGGTTAGATCGAGGGGATTTGCCACAAGTTCAGGAAGCAAAGCATATTCCCAAACCTCTGCGACAGTATTGACGAAATGGAAAGTAAGTCCCTTGACATAGCGCTCGGGAATTTCCTTGATATCCTTCTGGTTTTCAGTAGAAAGGACGATGTCTTTGATACCAGCACGCTTGGCAGCAAGAATCTTTTCCTTGATACCGCCAACAGGAAGAACCTTGCCGCGGAGAGTGATTTCACCAGTCATGGCGATGTGGTCTCTAACCTTGCGCTGTGTTAAAGCAGAGGCAAGACTCGTTGCAATGGTGATACCTGCAGAAGGACCGTCTTTCGGTGTTGCTCCTTCAGGAACATGGATATGGATCGACCATTGTTCAAAAAGGCGATGGTCGATACCCAGAAGGTCGGCATGAGCCTTGACATATTCTAGAGCCAAAGCAGCACTTTCCTTCATCACATCACCGAGATTACCCGTTGTGGTCAGACGCGGAACTTTTGCACGGGAAATGCTGGTTTCAACGAAGAGGATTTCGCCACCTACAGCAGTCCAGGCCAAACCGGTTACTACACCAGCGAACTGATTGCCCTGATAAGCATCACGGCTGAATCGGGGAGCACCAAGATAATGCTCGATGTCGGCAGGCTTTAAGGTAAGACCTGTTTCATCTTCTTCGTTTTCAGCACTTTCCAAAACCACCTTGCGGATGAGCTTCTGGATCAGTTTTTGCAATTGACGAACACCGCTCTCGCGCGTAAAGCGTTCAATGAGGAACTCGTTGGCAGCAGCAGAGAGTTTGATGGGCTTCGGCAGAGAGAGTACTTTCAGCGCATCGGGGAGAAGGTGGCGCTTGGCAATTTCCTTCTTTTCTTCCGTCAGATAACCTTCTACCTCAATGAGTTCCATACGGTCGCGGAGGGCTGAGGGGATATTGCTGATATTGTTGGCTGTGGCAATGAAAAAGACATTGCTGAGGTCATAATCAAAATCCAGATAGTTGTCGTGGAAGGCTATGTTCTGCTCAGGATCGAGGAGTTCGAGCATAGCGCTCTGAGGATCACCGTTCTGGCTTTGTCCACCTACCTTGTCAATTTCATCGAGAATGAAAACGGGGTTGTTGGAACCGCTCTTGATGATGCTCTTCATGATACGACCACACATCGCACCGATATAGGTACGACGATGACCACGGATTTCGCTTTCATCATGCATACCACCGAGACTGATACGGACATATTTGCGACCGAGACTTTCTGCAATACTATGGCCTAAGCTGGTTTTTCCGACTCCCGGAGGACCATAGAGACAGAGGATTGGAGCCTTTTGGTTCTTGCTGAACTTCATGATAGCAAGGTGCTCGAGGATACGTTCCTTTACCTTCTCCATACCAAAATGGTCACGGTCGAGAATCTTGCGTGCACGCTTGATATCCATATCATCGGGTGTCAATTTTCCCCAAGGAAGAGAAACAATGGTTTCCAGATAGTTCCAGATCACATTATAATCCGGACTCGCAGGATTCTGGCGTTCCATCTTCATCAGTTCACGTTCAATGATAGACTTAACGTTCTTGGGCAGAGGGAGTTCCTGAGACTTACGACGAAGTTCTGCAACATCAGTATTTTCACCATTTCCCAGTTCGGACTGGATGTTTCGCATCTCCTGCTGCAGATAGAATTCACGCTGCTGACGATCAAGTTCGCTGCGGGTTCTTTCCTGAATCTTGTGACGCAGTTCGTGATAATTCAGTTCACGACGAATGAGGCGCAACAATTCCATTGTGCGGTTGATGAAGTTTGATTCTTCCAACAACATTGCTTTTTCTTCGACGGAGATAGGCAGGTTTGTTGCCACAAAGTTGACAAAGAAGAACGGATTGCGGATATTCTTGACGGCGAACATTGCCTCTTGGCTAATCTGATCGTTCGCCTTCAAATATTTAAAGGTGATATCGCGGAAGGTATCGTAGAGCACGCTCCATTCTCGGTCTTTCTCGTCAGGGAGTTCTTCTATCAAGTGTTCAGCACTGACGCGGATAAACGGGTTGAGACGGAAAGGAACAGGGTCCAGAAGAATACGGCCGAAAGACTGCAAGATGACATTCAACTGACCGTTGGGCATTTCCAGCACCTTCATGATGCGGGCCAGGATAGCAGTGGGGTAGAGGTCAGCCAAAGTGGGAACTTCGATGGCAGGTTCAACCTGAGCTGTAACGGCAATAAATGTCTCCGGGCCATGAGCTTCTGCCCATTGGATTAGTGCTTTGCTGCTTTCGCGGGCAACGGCAACGGGAGCTACAACGCCGGGAAACAAGATCATGTTTCTCAGCGTAAGCACAGGGAGTTTGCCTTTGTGCTCAACGCTAAACAGTTCGCGTATATCACCATCAAAGTCTGCAACGAGACCAAATGGATTTTGGGGTATATCGTTATCTTTCATGTTCTATATTATAACATTAGTCGAGGTAATTACATAGTAATACTTATCCGACAACAGTATATTTCGCAAATTTGAGGAGAAGGTTCTTTGTACCGCAGTTCTCAAACTCTACCTGAGCCTTGCTGCCATCCCCTGAGCCTTCAAGGGCAATCACTTTTCCTTTACCGAAACGTTCGTGTTGGATGATGGTGCCAATCTGCAGACTCTTGGCTTTCGCCTCTGTTGCAGCTCGTGTAGCAGGTGTGCTCGCAAAGGAACCTGCACGGCGTAAAGTCCTTGTCGGTGTTGCAGACTGTGTTGGTGTAAAACTCGGTCTCGGACTTGATGTCGGCATTGGATTATCACCAAAGATATTTGCACGACGGACTTGCTGCTGCTGGCCGAAGAGCGATGCACGATGGCTAGGTGTTGTTCCCAAAGCGGTGCGGTCGAAACTGTCGCCGTCGTGCTGAATATAGCGTTTGTCAATCTCGCGAATGAACTGGCTTTCTTCGCAATATTCAAAACTTCCAAAACGGAAACGAGTCTTGGCATAAGTTAGGAAACAGAACTGCTTTGCACGCGTAACAGCGACATAAAAAAGGCGTCGTTCCTCTTCCATTTCGCGAGGGAACATGGCTGCGCTTGCTGCAGGGAAAAGATCCTGTTCCAATCCCGTTACAAATATCGTCTTATATTCGAGTCCTTTTGCTGCATGAATCGTCATCAAGGTGACTTTCGGCGTTCCGTCATCTTTCTGATCCTGATCCGTCAGCAAGGCAACCTGAGAGAGGTAATCTGTTAAAGAAGTATAAACCTGTCCGGACTCCTCGAGTCTTTCCTTTTCGAAAGCCTTGATACTGCCTAACAGTTCTTCGACGTTTTCGCGCTTGGATTCACCTTCGGGCCCTTCTTCATGCGCCAAATCGCCCTTGATACCACTGGAAACAATGATTTCAACGGCAAGGTCGTAAGCACTGATATTCTGACTCTTTGCACGGAATTCCAGGATGAGATTACTGAATGATTCCAGTTTGGCAAGGATACCGCGATTCAAGTCCACACCAAAATGTGTCGGCTGTTCTGCAACGGCCCACAAAGAGGCATTGTGTTCGCGGCTGGCGGTGAAGATTTTCTGGAGTGTTGTATTGCCAATTCCTCTTGTCGGATAGTTGACAATGCGTTTGAAAGCCTCTTCATCATCGAGATTGGTCAATAAACGGAAATAGGCCAGGATATCCTTGATTTCCTTTCGCTGGTAGAAAGAGAGACCACCATAGATACGGTAGGGGATATTACGCTGACGGAGAGCATCTTCGAAAGAACGGCTTTGAGCATTGGTACGATAGAGAATTGCCATTTCGTCAAGGCCGACACCTTCAGTCCGTCTTAGACGGCCGATGGTGCCACAAACCTTTGCAGCCTCCTCTTTATCGGACGCTGTCGCCATAACGGTAAGACATTCACCTTCTTCGTTTTCTGAATAGACCTTCTTCTGGATCTGTCCACGGTTATGGGCGATAATGCTGTTTGCCGCTTCTACGATGCGCTGAGTAGAACGATAGTTGCGTTCGAGTTTTACCGTCTGCAGTTCTGGGAACTGACGGTTGAAATGCAGGATATTATCAATATTGGCTCCACGGAAACTATAAATGCTCTGGGCATCGTCACCAACAACACAGATATGATGGTTCTCGCGGGTAAGTTGCGAGATAATCATGTGCTGGGCGTAGTTAGTATCCTGGTACTCATCCACCAGGATATAGCGGAAGCGGTTCGCATATTTCAAACGAATATCTTCGGCGCGGTCAAAGAGCAGGTAAGTATAGAGGAGTAAATCGTCGAAGTCCATGGCTCCCGCTGTGCGGCAGCGTTGCCAGTATGTCGTATAGATACGGTGGACTTCACCGATGTTGTTCATGCGGTCGTGAGCAATAAGTTCTTCATCTGCAGCATACTGCTCAGGGAGCATGAGACGATTCTTTGCATCAGAAATGCGGTTGGAGACGATGTTGGGTTTATAGACCTTGTCGTCCAACTGCATCTCTTTGATAATTGTTTTCAGCAGAGAACGCTGGTCGGCAGTATCGTAAATCGTGAAATCGTGCTTGTAGCCAATGGCTTCACACTCGATACGGAGAATCTTGGCAAAAATGCTGTGGAAAGTTCCACTCCAAAGTCCGTTTGTCGTACCATCGCCAACAATCTGGGTGATACGGTTATTCATCTCTTTTGCTGCCTTGTTGGTAAAGGTAAGAGCGAGAACTTCCCAAGGTCGATATCCGTGCTCGAGAAGATAGGCGACCTTGAAGGTCAGTACGCGTGTCTTTCCAGAACCAGCACCAGCAATCACGAGGAGAGGGCCGTCACATTTGCGCACAGCATCCCACTGACTGGAATTGAGTTGTTCCTGCCAGAAACTATCGGGACGAATTTCTCTGCGCTGTTGTCCACCTTCCCACTCTTCGTAGGTCATGTCTGTCATTTAAAGTTTAAAGTTAAGAGTTAAAAAGTTGTTAAAGTCTGTGGTGTATTTACTGCTTTGTACGCAGATTTTCTTTCTTGTCGTGGAGAATCTTCTTCTGGTAAAATTCCACTCTTGTTTCGCGTTCAGTGAGCGTGGTGTCCGTTTCCGCCATAAACATTTCAATGCTGTCCATCAAGAGAATTCCAGCCTCGCGACCGGTGAACGCCAGACGACAGGTATCGCGCATCTCCTTGATGGTTTTACGTGCGCCTTCATAATCCTGAGCATTCATCTGCTCTCTGGCTTTTTCAAGATATTCTGCCGCTAATTTCTCGTCAGCGATACGTTTGTTGGAGGCTCCGGGATACTGTTCTTTGCAAGCCGAGAGACAGCATACAAAGATAAGGAGGAGTAGGGGAGTAATATGTTTCGTGAAGGTCATATTGATTCTAATGTAATTAATAGTATGGTAAAACCGCACAAAATTACGAATTTTTCCCCGTTTAGCCTTGGAAAACAGAAGAAATTAGACAATATGAAATAAATTATTCGGAATTTGCTTTGTTTTCAAAACGAAATTTGTAATTTTGCAGCATAATTAGTATTATGCCCTTAAAGGCTGCATTTGATAAAACGTAAACCCTTCGCGTAATTTTAGATCCTTACAACAAACCATATCAAAATGAAAACAATTGAAATTACTATTCCTGTCGAAGTTTATACTCCTGATGATCCCATGCTTTCAGAGTCTGATCGTTCTTTGATTGAAGAGGCTAAGATTGCTGCGAGAGACAGTTACGCTCCTTATTCAAAATTTCATGTCGGAGCTGCACTGAGACTTGAAGGTGATATCGTCGTTCGTGGTAGTAATCAAGAAAATGCGGTTTATCCTGTTGGCTGTTGCGCCGAGCGTACTGCGTTGTATTATGCAGGTGCCACTTATCCCGACAAAGCCGTAAATACTATCGCTATTGCTGTATGGCGTGAAGCAGACGGACTGTTCCTCGCTCAGCCGGCAAGCCCCTGCGGTGTCTGCCGTCAGCACCTTGTCGAGACCGAACAGCGCTTCAAACAGCCCATTCGTGTCATACTCTATGGAACAGAATGCATCTATGTAATTAATTCTGCTGCAGCGCTTTTGCCTTTGACATTTACAGGAGAAGAATTATGATTAACTACGACCTGACCAAGATTCGCGCTATAGCCTTTGATGTTGATGGTGTACTGAGCGATCCCCGTGTACTCCTTATAGGTGGTGATATGGTGCGTACGGCCAATACAAAAGATGGCTATGCTATGCAACTTGCGGTGAAATGCGGGTTACATCTTGCCATTATTACAGGTGGTAGAAGTGACTCTGTCAGAGTGCGTTACGAAGGACTTGGCCTGAAAGATGTCTATATGGGTTGCCGCTTTAAAATCGAAACGCTCCAGGAGTGGATGGCAAAATACAATCTGGCTCCAGAAGAGGTGATGTATATGGGTGATGATATCCCTGATTATCAGGTGATGCAGAGAGTAGGGTGCAGTTGCTGTCCCAGTGATGCCGCTCCCGAAATCAAGGAAATCTCCACCTATGTTTCGAATTCTCCAGGCGGTCAGGGCTGTGCCCGTGATGTCCTTGAACAAGTACTCAAAGCGCAAGGGCATTGGATGTCTGATACTAAGGCATTTGGCTGGTAATCTCTGTTATTAACATCCCATGATTTCCGTTTGGAATTCAACCTATGTTAAGTAATTTAAAGAAATATAATGTCGTTCTGGCTAGCAACAGTCCTCGTAGAAAGGAGTTGCTAAGCCAGATAGTTCCTGACTTTAAAGTCTTTACCCTCAGTGACATAGATGAAAGTTATCCGAGTGATTTGGAAGGTGAAGAAGTTGCCTTGCATATTGCCGGTAAGAAAGCTGCGGCTTATCTGGAGTCTATCGGTGATAACGATATGATAATTACCGCAGATACCATTGTTTGTGTGGACAATGAAGTTTTGGGAAAACCTGAAGACGCTGAGGATGCTTGTCGTATGCTGCGATTGTTGAGCGGCCGACAGCACAAAGTTGTGACGGCGTTTGCGATCAGCACAAAGGACCGCGTCGAGAAACAGGCAGTAACGACTTTAGTTCGATTTGCCGAACTCAGTGATGAAATCATCGATCACTATGTGAAAAATTACAAACCGTATGATAAGGCCGGTGCCTACGGTATCCAGGAATGGATTGGATATGTCGGTGTTGAGGAAGTTCAAGGTTCTTTCTTCAATGTCATCGGATTGCCTGTGCAGCGCGTTTTCAAAGTTCTTCAGACTTTCTAACGGAAATACGGCCGTCTCGTTCGTTTTAACTAAAGTTCATAGTTTCGGCAGAACGGTCATTATGTTTAATAAGGTGTGGGCTAAGGTGTGGTCTTCGCAGCTCACACTGCTCACACCGGAACGGATAAAGGGGAGGACTTGTACTGTAAACGGTAAGAAATCAAACTAAAACATAAAAACAAGTGCAAAATAAAGACGTTTTTTCAGATGTTCTCGTATCTCTGCCCGAAATACGCGATTCTCGTGGCGCTTTGACGGTCATAGAACGCGACGAGAGATATTCCTTCGAACGTGTTTTCTGGATCTACGATGTTCCTGAAGGCTCTGAACGCGGCGGTCATGCGCATCGTACATGTGCAGAACTTTTGTTCGCTGTTCACGGAAGTTTTGATGTGGAACTCTGCAATGGTCATGAACGGAAAATTTTTCATCTGGATTCTCCCAGCACGGGTTTGATTATCCGTCCGATGATCTGGTGTCGTCTCTTCAATTTCTCAGCAGATTATGTCGGCCTCTGCATGGCGTCACAAAAATATATCCCTGAGGGTTACATCAACGATTGGCAAACATTCTGTGATAGTTTGTAATTCATCATTATGCATCAACGATTGGCAAACATTCTATGAAAGTTGTAACTTATAATTCATCTTTTAGACAAGTCTGGGACGACTTCGTCCGTTCTTCTCGCAATGGGACCTTCCTGTTCTGTCGTGAGTTTATGGATTATCATGCTGATCGATTTACGGATGCTTCTCTCCTTTTCTATTCCGAAAAGGGCCAGTTGTTAGGACTTCTCCCTGCAAGCATCCACGAAGAGCAATGCGAAATTCGTTGTCATGGAGGATTGACCTATGGTGGCTTTGTTTTAGGCTCTAAAACGCACTTGACTGATGTTGGAGAGATGCTGGAACTGGCTACAATACACTATAAATCTTTGCATTGTAATGCATTGATTATAAAGCCAATACCGTATATATATGAAAGTTCTCCTTCGGATGATATTCTCTATTGGTTTTACCGTAAGGAAGCACAACTGATCTCCTGTGGTGTCTCCTCGGCTGTAAATTTGACAGAACCGCTCCCCTTCTCTACTTTAAGAAAAAGAAAAGTTAACGAGGCTTTACGAGTTGGATATGAGATTATTAATGTATCTCAAAGTATAATCGATTCAACTGCATTGTGGACCGAATTCTGGCATATACTTGAGGATGTTTTGAAAGAACGCCATAATCAAAAAACCGTTCACACACTCGAAGAAATTCTTTTACTGCAATCTCGTTTCCCTGAAGAAATAAATCTCTTCGTAACGAAAGACAAAACAGGAAAGGTTGTAGCAGGATCCGTCCTCTTTATCACGCAAAATGTTGTGCATGCACAATACATTGCCGCCTCAGACGAAGGACGCGAAAATGGTGCTTTGGATCTTCTCTTCTCGCAACTGATCCAACAATACAAAGGCTCTAATAAACGCTATTTCGACTTCGGAATCTCAACAGAAGACGGTGGGAAGATCCTCAACGAAGGGTTGAATTTCCAGAAAGAGGGATTTGGAGCCCGTTCGGTAGTCTATTCGGCATATTATTTGAGTCTGTAGGTTGTTTTATACTTTTATACTTTTATACCGTTTTATTCAAATAAATAATTGTTGTGCAAACCATAAAGTTTCTTGATCTTCAACGCATTACCGCAAGTTTTGAGCCGAAACTAACAACTGCTGTTCATAAAGTATTAGACAGTGGTTGGTATCTTCATGGTCAAGAAACGCGCCTTTTTGAAGAAGAATTTGCTGCTTTTTGCCATGTTTCTGAATGTATTGGAGTCGCAAATGGTTTAGATGCGCTCTATCTTACCTTACAGGCAAAGAAAGATTTGTGTAGTTGGAATGACGGCGACGAAGTTATCGTTCCTGCTATGACCTTTATTGCAACGGCTCAGGCTGTTGTTCGTGCTGGTTTAACGCCTATATTTGTGGATGTTACCGAGAACGCACTGCTCTCCCCTTCACTGATTGAATCCGTCATAACTTCTCGCACGCGTGCAATAGTTCCTGTTCATCTTTATGGTCAGACTTGTGATATGGATGCTATAATGAAGGTAGCGGATAAGTATGGTTTGTTTGTCTTGGAAGATGCAGCACAAGCACATGGTGGACGAGTAGAAGGCCATACCCAACGTGTTGGTAGTCTTGGTCATGCCGCTGCTTTCAGTTTCTATCCTGGCAAGAATCTCGGTGCATTAGGAGATGGCGGTGCTGTTGTGAGTCATGATAAGATACTTGCCGAGCGTGTTCGTTCACTGGCTAATTATGGTGCTAAGGAGAAGTATAATCACGAGTATGCAGGCTGTAACAGCCGTTTAGATGAGATCCAGGCTGCCATTCTCCGTGTGAAACTCTTCAGATTGGATGCTGACAACGATAAGCGTCGTCAAATTGCTGATTTATATAGAAAAATTATTACGAATCCTGCTGTTAAATGTTTGCAACATGATTCTGTCTATCATATCTTTCCGGTATTCACGGCAAATAGAGAGGCACTGCATCAACATTTAACAGAACATGGAATTCAAACCTTGGTACACTACCCTCTGGCGATTCACGAACAGCCTTGTATGCAGGATTATGTCGTTCCAGGAACTTCATTCCCAATGGCAGTAAAGATAGCACGTACAGAACTGAGTCTGCCGATCTCCCCAGTTATGACTGATGATGAAGTATCTGCTGTCATCAATGCTGTGAACTCCTATACCCCCTTATAAATTCAGCTCTTCAGCGTATAAACCCTATAACCCCCTTATAAACCCTATAACCCTTTCTCTTATGCTTTCCATTGATGTTTTGATTTGTTCTTTCAACAAAGGTGTTGTAAAATTGGATGCAGTTCTTCTTCCGTCAGAGGAAGGTGTGCGCTATGTTATCTCTTATCAATATACCGACGAACGCTATTTGGAATTGATGCCAAAGGGCATAGCAGAGCGTGAGGATGTCATAGTTCATAAGTATAAGGGTCAGGGACTTTCTGCGAATCGAAATCAGGCGATGGCACTTGCTACAGCAGATATCGTTATGTTTGCTGACGACGACACTCGCCTCACTTCCAGTTCTTTCTCTATCGTGCGCGAAACCTTTGAGAAGCATCCGAAAGTAGATGTTGCTTATTTCCGTGCAACGAGTTATACGGGTCGTTTGCTGAAGCAATATCCAGAAAACGAGCGAGAGATCTTCGTTGTTCCCCGAGATTATACCGTGTCAACGATCGAGAAAGCCTGTCGTCGCGAGAAGGTTCAGGGGGTGATTCGTTACGATGAACGCTTTGGGTTAGGAACAAAATTCCTGACATGCGGAGAGGAAGATGTGTGGGTTATCGACGCTATTCGTCGCAAGTTGAAGCTGCATTACTTCCCCATTGAACTGGTAGAGACCAGTATGATGCTGAAGCAGTCTATGATTTACGTTGATGCAGGAGTTCAGAGATCTTTCGGAGCGTTCAAATACTATGTCCATGGATCTGCGGCATGGTACCATTGTTTCTGCTATGCTTTCAGAAGCGCTCGCAATCGTTATTGTCATTTCTTCCCAGTATTCCGTCATATGATGGAAGGAGTGAGATATATGCGTCAGACCAAGTAAGCCGAAATAGGTATAAAAGTATAATATATCATTATACTTTTATACCTTTTGACTTTTTTGTTTTTTATTGCTTCAAATCTTGACTTTTCCTAAAAATAGTAGACAGTTTTTAGTGATGTTTTTCTGAAAACGTAGACAAATTCCTTGATGTGTTGGTGTCTTTTTCCTTAGTCTTTCCAGCTACTTATCACAGCAACAACTATCTCGCTTTGGAATGTTAAAGTTGAGAATGGAACGCAAAGCGCAGAGAAATAAAACGGGGTCCAGGTAAAAAAAACTACCGCGGACCCCGTTAAAACTCTCCCAGCAGAGCGTTTTGACGCTGTAATACAGGAGGTTAAAATGGCTAACGTAACAACAAGTTACGAAAAAATGCTGAGATTACCAAATACCGCTATGTTAAAAACCTTAACGGGCGTTAATTGGATGAACTTCTTCCATTTTTGAAAAAATCACTGTTTTTGTTGCTTTCTTTTTTAGAATTCAAATATATTGTCGTAGCTTTGCACTCGCAAACCGGGGATAAAAGGTTTTGTGGTGGTCGAAGTTTGACCTGCCTCCCCCTTCACCAAACCTGTAGGTCATCTGTTCCCATTGCAAACTTAGAAAGAATATCAAAAATTTAATTTCAAAAGATGATGAAAACTAGATTTAACTCACGACAGTCTCCGCATCAATGCCCGCTTGCAATGCCCGACAGGATCCTTCTCAGTCCTCCCCACAGAAAGAAAATTCCATAGCCAGACTCGAAAAGGTATAAAAAGTATAACGCTATAATTGGTATAAAAGGGCAGAAAAGTCAAAAAGTATAAAAGTATAATGGTATAAAAGGTATATTTTACTTTTGACTCCTACCAAGGCAGATTACTGAGATAGTTCTTCATATTGCCAGCCTTTGTGATCTTTTTCCAAAGTTTTCGATCGAGCAAAGAAGAAGAGTCCTCCTCAGAAGGTTTGAAGTAATCCCAGAAAGTCTTGAGCTTTTGCAACTGCTGTGCCTCTCCGGGGATGATACGGGCATAGTACTCCTGCAATCCCGCGTGCAATTCCATTACCTTCCGCATCACATCACGGTCAGACCAGGCCTTACCCTCTTTATATTCGATGGCCAGAGAGGGTCTCGCCAAGAGTCCACGACCGATCATGATACCAGCAAGTTCCGGATACTTCTGTTCAAGAAACTTAATATCCTCGATACTTCGAATGTCGCCGTTGTAAATCACGGGATGCTTGCAGAGTGCCAGAAATTCCTCGAAGCAGTACCTATCAACCGAGCCCTTGTATTGTTGGGAAGCAATGCGCGGATGGAGGGTAATATGAGAAAGCGGAATCTCATTCAGCACGGGCAGTACCCTCCTCCATTCATTGCAGTCCTCAAGTCCCAGACGCATCTTGACGGAGAAAGAAATCCCACTGCGACCCTCAGCGTCAGCCAGATCCATGGCAGAATACTTTGCAACGACAGCAGCAATTTCCTCTACCTTTTCGGGATGAACAAGCACACCTGCTCCACGCCCATGGCGAGTCTGAAGCGGAAACGGACAACCCATGTTTAGATCAATCTGGCGATAGTTCTGCTCCATGAGAACCTGTACCAAAGTCTCAGCCTCCTTACCATCAGCGGCAATGATTTGAGGAATGACAGGAATCCCCGTGTTGTGCTCAGCCTTGACATCACGCAGATCCTTAGAGCGTGGTTTACCATTCTCCAATCTGACGAAAGGAGTATAGTAATGCGCAACACCACCAAAGATCCTGTGATGCAGACGACGATAGACGTCTTCGGTATAACCCTGAAGCGGAGCGAAATGAATGTCCAAGGAGTTGAAAGTTAAAAATTAGAAGATAATGCCTTTCTACTTGAATATTTCTTAGTCGTTGTTGAGACCACGGTAGCGGATACGCTTAGGTTCTTCGATTCCGAGACGCTTAGCCTTGTTGATTTCGTAATCCGTATAGCTACCTTCGAAGAAGAAGACATTTCCATCACCTTCGAAAGCAAGGATGTGAGTACAGATACGGTCAAGGAACCAACGGTCGTGGCTGATGACAACAGCACAGCCAGCGAAAGCTTCGAGACCTTCTTCAAGTGCACGGAGAGTGTTTACATCGATGTCATTGGTAGGCTCATCGAGGAGGAGCACATTACCTTCCTGCTTGAGTGCCATGGCAAGATGGAGACGATTACGCTCACCACCGGAAAGAACGCCACACTTCTTCTCTTGGTCAGCACCAGCGAAATTGAAACGGCTGAGATAAGCGCGGGCATTGATGTCACGGCCACCGAGACGCATCAGTTCGTTACCCTGGGAAACCACTTCGTAAACGCTCTTGTTGGGATCGATATCCTTGTGCTGCTGGTCTACATAAGCTAACTTCACAGTTTCACCAACTTCGAAGGTGCCTGCGTCAGCTTTCTCGAGTTCCATAATAAGACGGAAGAGCGTAGTCTTACCCGCACCGTTAGGACCGATGACACCGATAATACCGTTGGGAGGAAGCATGAAGTTAAGGTCAGCAAAGAGTTCCTTACCAGGGAAAGCCTTTGCAACATGCTGAGCTTCAATAACTTTGTTACCCAAACGTGGACCGTTGGGAATATAGATTTCGAGTTTAGCATCCTTTTCCTTCTGCTCTTCGTTCAGCATCTTATCGTAAGAGTTCAAACGAGCCTTACCCTTAGCCTGACGAGCCTTGGGAGCCATGCGAACCCATTCCAATTCGCGTTCAAGAGACTTGCGGCGTTTTGAAGCCACCTTCTCTTCCTGGGCCATTCTGGTAGATTTCTGCTCGAGCCAGCCAGAGTAGTTACCCTTCCAGGGAATACCTTCGCCGCGGTCGAGTTCTAGGATCCAACCTGCAACATCATCGAGGAAGTAACGGTCGTGAGTAACACAGATCACCGTACCTTCGTACTGTTGGAGATGCTGTTCCAACCAGTCGATACTTTCAGCGTCAAGGTGGTTGGTAGGCTCATCGAGAAGGAGAACATCGGGCTGCTGAAGGAGGAGTCGGCAGAGCGCTACTCGGCGACGCTCACCACCAGAAAGATACTGGCACTTCTGGTCTGCGGGAGGACAACGGAGGGCATCCATGGAACGCTCAAGACGGCTGTCAAGGTTCCAGGCATCGGTAGCATCGATGATATCCTGGAGTTCTCCGAGACGATCGAAGCAAGCCTGCATCTTGTCAGGATCCTCGTAATACTCAGGAAGAGCAAGTTGTTCGTTAATCTTGTTGTATTCGTTCAGAGCATCAACAATATGCTGAACACCCTCCTCTACTACCTCGCGAACGGTTTTGTCGTCGTCGAGATGAGGCTCCTGAGGAAGATAGCCAACACTATAGCCAGGGCTCCAAACGACATTACCCTGATATTCATTGTCGAGACCAGCGATAATTTTCATCAGCGTAGATTTACCAGCACCGTTCAAGCCGACGATACCGATCTTTGCGCCGTAAAAGAAACTGAGATAAATGTTTTTGAGGATGGTTTTGTTAGTCTGTTTGATGGTCTTGGTCAAACCAACCATTGAGAAGATGATTTTCTTGTCGTCAACTGTTGCCATAAAGGGTTATGGGGTTATTTGGTTATTAGGTTTATAAGGTTTATGGGGATTATTGCAGGAAGTCGAGGAGAGCCGACATTGCTGTTCGGCGCGTCTTCTCATCGCTGATGCAGTCGTAGGGGAAGGACATAACAACACCGGGACCAGCCGTCATTTCTTCGCTTGTCATGCGAGGCCATGCAATACCAGCACAATAGCCGTTCTTATCATAGGCAAAGGCAGTGAAAGCCTTGTCGTCAGCAGGCTCGATGATATCGCTCTGCTGGCAGGGATAATGGAGTTCGTTGGGAGAATTATAGATGGGTATTTCCATTCCAAGTCCCACGAAGGTTCCGCTGTTGTTGTGAAGACTTTCGTCACGATAGACCGTGTGAAGCGTCTGTGCCAGGAACTGGTTCGTCGTAGCTTGGGTAAGAGAATCTGCAGAGGCGGCAGGAACGGCAAGATGGCTGCCGCTGACGAGGAGACAACCTCCCTGCTGACTATAGGCTGTTAGAAGATGCTGCGTGGCAGGTGTGAATACCGTGTACTTCTTTATATTGTAGTCCACATCCACTTGCAGACCTGCTATGTAATCAATGAGAGCATACTTTCTGAGCGCTTCTGCTGAGAGCCCGTCGAAAGCCTCACGACTCATGCTGACCACATTGTATTCAGGATGAGTAGCAACGATATCTCCGGTATGGAGAGCAAAGCCGTCGAACTTATTACCTGCCAATACAAGCCCTACCAGTTCACCCCCGGAATAGCCAAGGCCGCTGGTACCTTCACGACCGGCACGAGAAGCATCATAGACCTTCTGCGAACCAGTTAGAGAAGAGTTCACCTCATAGCTGACACCAACATCTTTCTTTAGATCGAACCCGAGTTTGTCACTCGTCTGAATACGGGCTGGACCACTGAGGCGGTCGAAAGCATTAACCAGGAGAATTGTTTTCTGCTGACTGGTCGCATTGTCCGGGGCTATATAGACACTGACAGGCTCAGAGGGGAAACTTTCACCACCAGCATTGAGGGCACCAATGCGGAACTGATAGTGAACGCCAGGCTTCAGAGTAGCCTCTACAGCGGTATTTCCACCCGTCAGAATTCCTTCGTTCCAGTCTCTGTCACCTTCGCGGCAATAGAGGATGTAATTTGTCGGTGTCGCACTTGCCTCCAGGGGATCTTCCTGAGGCTTCCATGTGATAATGGTCGTGTGAGGATTCGTTCCCAAAGTAGCACAGACAGCTGTCACTGGGAGTGGTTGGATAGTAGGTTCTCCAAGGTTATGGAGCGTGTAAATCTCGCGAAGCAAGGTTTTGTAAATGATGCGTGACGCCATGAATTTGAAATTGGGATCATGGGCGTAGGTCATATCTTTGAAGCTCTGGTGCGATAAGAGTTCGAGAATGATGGAAGGCATCTGAGGACTGCGTGTCTCGGCATAGTTGCGAACGTAGAGATCGCGGGCAGGCCAGTTAACCTTGTAGAGTTTTGAAAGTTCAGAAGAGATATTGTCCAGCATGTGAGAGGCATAGTTCTCTGAAACTTTGCGAGAGAGTCCAGAGCGATAGTTCTCTACACCGTTGTCATCGTAAGGCGTGGTGATCGTCAATGCACCATAAACAGAACCGTCACGATTCACACCAGCGTCGGTATGGAGGGCAAACTGCAATTCGATAGGCACTTTGCGACCAATGGTATCGGGTACGAAACAACTGCCACCAGCAAGCGTGTTGATCATGTAGGAACGTGCACGGAGATCGTCCTTGTAGTCGTCGAGACCATGATAGTGTGAAACCAGCGTATCAGGAAGACCAGCGAAGTGGCAGTAATAACGAGAAGCCTCTAAGAAACGAGCAAGACCAGAACGTGTTCCCTTTCCATATTTGTAATGAGGGATAGTATCTGTTATCGTTTCTTCACAATCGCCAAGGATGGAGTCGTTCCACTGACGGGTGTGATTCTCGTAAGTATAGGTGACTTCCGGATCGCAACGCTCGATAAGACTTCGGCCACCACCGAAACGAACGGCATCCGCGGTAACGACACCGTTCTGCTGACTTTCAGAAGACAACACAACACGGTTATTCTCTGACTGTCCGGCGTCAAAGAGGAAGGTTCCCAGGTAGAGCCAGGTTCCACCACCCATCTGCTGGTTCACGGTGAAAGTGGATTTGCCGCCAGCATGATATACCGTATAATGAGCGTCGTTTACACTGTTTGGCAATGTCATATAACTGACATATACCGCATAGCGTCCACGATCGGGAATCTGGGGCATCCACGAAGCTGTAGCCTCTGGAGTATTGGCATTGATCATCTTTGCCGTACCCTGACGGAAAGGCATCACTGTGTCGTTGAGAACGGCATAGTTCAACCCAAAGCCAGGGAGGATTTCTTCAAAGTCCGTCTCTGGATCATAGGATACTGTACCCCACCCGATGGGACCGCGAGCCGTCTGCCACATTCCGGTTTCGGAATAGGTTCCATAGCGTGCCGGTGTATCGTTATCGACTATAGCCTCGTTCTTTTGATAGTCGCGCTCACGGGGTGTAAAGACAACGGCTCCTGCGTTTTCCAGCATGGGAATGAGGAAAGGATAGACGAAACTCTGGGTGAGCATGTCTTCCGTGGAGCAGAAAAGGTAGGGACGCTGCCATTTCCACGAAGCCTTTTCATGGTCAAAATAACGACCATGGCTTGCCCACACGCTGAGGTGCCTTCCGGCAAGACCGCGGGTGGCTGTAAAGGGATGAGACGTGCGGAGCATCCAAGGTTTTCCATAAAAGTCCCGGCCTTCATAGGAAAGCTTTCCTGGCTGATTATCAGAGGTTACCTTGTCTTTCTTGGCCTCTGGAAGAGGTGACATAAAAGCACGACTTTGCCCCTGCAGGGAAAGTGCAAGGGCAAAGAGCAAGGATAGGATATGGCGATATCTTATTCGCATTGGTAATAGTTTAGATTTCCTCAACTTCGAAGAGTTGGGGTTTTATGCCACGACCTTTGAAGGGTCGGTAGTATTCCATAATTTCTCGAAGATCCTTTTCAACATCACCAGAGGGAATAATCTCCTTCGTACATACGATGGTCTTCGACTGCGCATCGATGCCGTAGAGCTGAATGGGAAGATTCGCTTTGAGGGCAATGTAATAAAAACCGCGTTTCCAGGTTGTTGTCTTTTGACGGGTTCCTTCCGGTGTCACAGCGAGGTTGAAATAGTCAGCCTGCTTGGCCTCTTCGGCAAGGATATCCGTCAACGAACAATTCTTCTGGCGTTTAACGGGAATACCTCCCATCTTCTTGAAAATGCGACCAAGAGGCCAGAAGAACCATTCTTTCTTCATCAGGAAACCAGCGGTGCGTCCTTGTGAAGTACAGAAAAGTTCTCCAATGATAAAATCCCAATTTGAAGTATGGGGGGCCACACAAAGAATGCACTTATCCCTTACAGGGACTGTAACATTCATTTTCCACCCCATCCACTTGAATAATATAGTCTGACAGAGGGATTGGAACATATCGTTAATTGTCTTTGTTTAGACAAGATCCATACCGCGAAGGATGGCTTGTTCGTTAGTAGGGAGGAGATGGTGGTGACGTTCCGGGAGCGTCTTACGAAGTGCCTTCATCACGCTTTCGATGCTGACGATGGGATGGACCTTAAGGTAACCACCGAGAACAACCATATTGAAACACTTCATGAGTTTCATTTCGGTTGCTGCCTGCATAGCCTGGATACGGTAGATGTTGATGTCCGTACGGGTCGGATGGTTCAGAATACCGAAGTCATCATAGATGAGTGTACCACCAGGCTTTACCATGTGTTCGAACTTATCGAGTGAAGGCTGATTGAGTACGATGGCGGTATCATAACTGCTCAGAACGGGAGAAGAGACCTTCTCGTCGCTGACGATGACAGTAACGTTTGCCGTACCACCACGCTGTTCGGGACCATAGGCAGGCATCCATGATACCTCTTTGTCTTCCATCAATCCTGCATAAGCGAGGATTTTTCCCATGGAAAGAACACCCTGACCGCCGAAACCGGCTATTATAATTTCTTGTGTCATAATAATCAAATTTTATTCGTCCTTCAAATCACCGAGCTGATAATAGGGGAACATATTCTCTTCCATCCACTTGTTGGACTTCTCGGGAATCATCTTCCAACCGGAAGAACAAGTGCTGACGAATTCAATGAAGCAGGAACCCTTGCCCTGCATGCTGACATCGAAAGCATGGCGCAGCGCCTTCTTTGCCTTGCGGATGGCGGCAACAGACTGTACGCTCTGACGACTTACATAACTCGTTCCTTCAAGCTGTGCAGCGATTTCTGTAAGTTTCAAGGGGAAACCGTTCAGCTTGGGTTCACGACCATAAGGACAGGTAACAGTCTTCTGACCGAGCAAAGTGGTAGGAGCCATCTGGCCACCAGTCATACCATAGATAGCATTGTTGATGTAGATGATGACGATGTTTTCACCGCGGTTGAGGGCGTGGATGGTTTCGTTAGTACCGATACCGGCACAGTCACCATCACCCTGATAGGTGAAGACGAGGCGATCAGGAAGAAGACGCTTGATGGCTGTGGCCAGAGCGGGAGCACGTCCGTGAGCAGCTTCCTGCCAGTCTATATCAATATAATTATAGATGAACACACCACAACCAACGGGACTGATACCAATGGACTTCTCTTCCATTCCCATCTCCTGAATGACTTCAGCAATGAGTTTGTGAACTACACCATGGCTACAACCGGGGCAGTAGTGCATAGGATTATCGTTCATCAGAGGAGCTTTCTGGTAAACGACCGTACCTTTCTCAATTATTTCTTCTTTTGTCATAATTGCTAAAACTTCAATGTTTGATAGCCCTAAGATTAGAGTTTGGTTGCGATTCCCGGCATACGAAAAATGGCTTCGACCATTTTTATGATGACTGCGAGGACAGCGATGCCGTAGGAATAATACAATCCGGGTTCGCCACCTTTGAACATCAGGACACCGACGATAGCGATAACCGCCAGTACGATGAAGATGCCGTTGAGCCAGTTGCGGATGGTCAGCATTTTGCGAGCACGTTTCTGCTCGTCAATCTGGCGCTGGATTTCCTTCTCAGAAAGGGGATTTCCATATTTATCCGTTGTTTCTATCATAACAGAGTGATCTTAAAGTTGTTTTTTCAATACTTCGAGAATTTCCATCGGTGTAGGAATGATACCGCCGAAACGACCGTACTGGTTAACGGGGATACGACCTTCGATGGCATAGCGAACATCGTGAACCATCTGGCCGGCATTGTTCTCAACGACGAGGATGCTCTTCACCTTCTTTGACAATTCCTTAACGGCATCGTATGGGAAAGGCCACAAGGTAATAGGACGAAGAAGAGCTACTTCAATACCCTCTTCCTTGGCGAGCTGAACCACCTTCTGAGAGATTCGTGAAGAACAACCGAAAGCAACGATAGCGACTTCGGGATTCTCACTGCCGGTGAGTTCGTAGCGAACTTCGTTCTCTTCGATCTTGCGGTATTTTTCCTGGAGCTTATGGTTCTTGAGTTCCATTTTTTCAGGCTGCAATTCGAGAGAGGTGATTACATTTACACCACGGGTCTTGGGTTTGCCGAGACTTGCCCACGGACACTGTTCTGCGATTTCCTCGTTGGTACGACGGGGCTTCTGGGGAGGGA
This sequence comes from Prevotellaceae bacterium UBA1746, assembly GCA_002314875.1. Lineage (GTDB taxonomy): Bacteria > Bacteroidota > Bacteroidia > Bacteroidales > Bacteroidaceae > Alloprevotella. The sequence goes on along the minus strand of DCHS01000030.1, from coordinate 29,874 downwards.
GAACCACCTTTTCCATCATCTGACCGATGACACCGTCAGCCAACATCATAACAGGTGTGCAGTATTTGAAGGCGAGGTCGAAACCGAGATCGACGAAGTCGGCCATTTCCTGAACGCTGTTGGGAGCGAGTACGATGACATTGTAGTCACCGTTACCACCACCACGTGTTGCCTGGATATAGTCAGCCTGACCTGGTTGGATGGTACCAAGACCGGGACCGCCACGCTGAACATTAACGATGAGACAGGGAACATCAGCACCTGCCATATAGGTGATACCTTCCTGCATCAGGGCGATACCTACTGATGAGGAAGATGTCATAACTTTTTTTCCACATCCACCGCCGCCGTAAAGCATGTTAACGCTGGCAACTTCACTCTCAGCCTGGACAACGACCATTCCTGTGGTCTCCCAGGGCTTCATGAGGGCAAGCGTTTCCAGAACTTCACTTTGAGGAGTGATGGGATATCCAAAATAGCCGTCACAACCGCAGCGGATGGCTGCATGAGCGATGGCTTCATTTCCTTTGAGAAGAAGTACTTCGTTTTCCATATTGTTATGAAGGAGTGAACTCCTGATTTTATTCTTCTTTCAACTTATAAACAGTAATGCAGGCATCCGGGCAGACGATAGCACAGGATGCGCAGCCAATGCAGGCATCAGGACGGACATCGTGACAGAAGGGATAACCTTTGTGGTTCACTTCGGTCTGGGTGAGTTCGATGGCATTGGTGGGACAGGCTACAACGCAGAGGTTGCAACCTTTACAGCGTTCGGTGTCAACTACGACAGCACCATGTATTTTTCCCATTGTTCTATTATTTTTCAAGATTATTTTGGAAAACCAGTATCGCCGGTTCTTCAATGATCTTAAGGGTTAAAGTTTTCTTTGTAATAATAGGCCTGAATATCATCTACCATTTCAAGGCTCTGTTTTGCCGGACTATCGGGGTCCAGTGCCAGGGCTTTCCGGAAGCAGGACGCTGCTCTTCCCCACTCTCCGTGGTGAGCATGTTCCAAGCCTGCGAGATAGAATTCCTGGGCCTTTTCCTGGTGTGATGATTGTTTTTGGTCCATAATACTTTGCAAATTTAGTAATAATCTGCTAATTCTGGCGAATAAAATGTTACATTTTAGCACTTTCCATCTTAAAAAGTGTAAAATTTACCTATTTCTTAGTATTTATTCGCTTTATAATCTATAAGTTCGTCGATTCTTTTAAGTTGTTGGGGAGTTTCCGTCAAAGAATTAATATACTCTCGGGCCAAAGATTTTGCTGCCGACGCGTACGAGTGTAGCACCGTGTTCGATGGCAATAGGATAATCATCGCTCATACCCCATGAACATTCGCAGAAAGTATCGCTATCTTTGAAATAGCGTTCTTTTGCCATAGCAAAGAAATCCTGTGCCGTCAGGAATTCCTGGTGGATCTGCTCCTGGTTTTCGGTGAATGAGGCCATGCACATAATGCCAGCAATTTCCACATGTTCTAGATTTCTCCAGTCTGTACTGTCGAGGAAAGCCTTGCATTCTGCAGGTGTGAATCCAAATTTTGTTTCCTCCTGGGCTACATGAAGTTGAAGCAAGACTTTAACCTTGGGACTCAGGCCGTTTATCTGGCGTTCTTCTGCAAAGCGTGCCGCCTGGCGGTCAATTTCCGTCAGCAGTTTGTAACTGTCGATAGCGTGGATCATGGTGATATACGGGACAATGTATTTCACCTTGTTGACTTGCAAATGGCCGATGAAGTGCCATTCGATATCAGCGGGAAGTTGTGGATATTTCTCTTGTAATTCCTGTACCCTGCTCTCGCCGAAAATGCGCTGTCCGGCATCGTAGGCTTCGAGCAAAGCGCTGACAGGATGGAACTTAGAAACGGCAACGAGACGAACTCCTTCGGGGAGCTCGTCACGTACGCTTATCAGTCTTTCTTGTAAATCTGTCATGGCGATCATTCTGCCTTTTCGGGAATATCAGCCTTATAGCGGAAGACGTCCATGATGGCTGTCTCAGCTACAGAAGCGATGGTGTAATCCATCATACTGCCCTTCATACCCTGGTCGAGACGCTTGATAGCATCGCGGAGATCAGAAGCCTGAACGAGGACATTATGGCTGGATTTCTTTTCCTTGCCGGATTTTTCATCGAGGGTGATGAAGAGTAGTTTTACCTTGAACCAGCGATCTGCGCTGTCATCGATAGTTTCAAAGAGTTCAGCATAACGCGCCTTAGTGATATTGCTGACTTCGAATTCACCCATCATAAAGGGCTTGATTTCTTCGATAATGCGGCGTTCTGCTTCGGTAAAATTAATAGCATCAACAAGATAGGGTTCACAAACTTTCTTTAAACCACCATCTTGCATGGTGCGTTCATATTTGACTTTACATTCAAACCATTCAGACATATTTGTATTGTGTTAGTACGCTTAATGCGTTATTATTGATTCGTTTCGTTAGTCCATTCCGATGTGAGGACTTTAGTTCTTTATTTCACTCCAGTTGAGGTCGTAATAGCGGACTTTGGTGTTCACCTTCTTGGCTGCAACATTGTGCTTGACCTCGATGAGAGAATCGGCGGTAAGGCGAATTTCCATCGTGCTGCTTTCTGTAAGGTTTACGGCAATGAGCGTATCGGAAAGCATTGTCAGTTCGCTGATACCTCCATAGCGGTTTCCTACCGTCGCAGTGATATTTGCCTCGTAAAGATCCACCATATCCATACGTGCATTCTTGTCCAACAACGGCATTACGGCCAATGGCGCTGCAATAAAGAGAGCAGAAAGTGTGATGGGATGATCGAAAATCATATTATTATCTGTGGCTTATTTACGAGATAAACACTTATTTATTAGCGTCTTTAATCTTACGGAAGAGGTCGGAGGCAAAGATGAAACTGTTGAGGTTTTCGTTATCAGAAGTCATCACTTCGTCTTTCGTTCCTTCCCATTCGCGGTTACCTTCGTAGATATAGATGATATGCTCGCCAATACCCATTACAGAATTCATATCGTGGGTGTTTATAATCGTTGTGGTTCCATATTCCTGGGTAATGGAATGAATCAGTTCGTCGATGACGAGAGAGGTCTTGGGGTCAAGGCCGGAGTTCGGTTCGTCGCAGAAAAGATATTTTGGATTCAGCGAGATAGCACGGGCTATTGCAACACGCTTCTGCATACCACCGGAAATTTCTCCTGGGAACTTCTCGCCGGCATCGCTGAGGTTTACGCGGTCAAGACAGAACTGCGCTCTGCGACGGCGTTCCTTATAACTATCGTAGGAGAACATATCGAGGGGGAACATCACATTTTCGAGAACAGAGATAGAGTCGAAAAGAGCGGCGCTCTGGAAAATCATTCCCATCTCGCGGCGCAAGAGCATGCGATCTTTCTTGTTCATGGTCACAAAGTCGCGATCATGATAGAGAATCTGCCCAGATGACGGTTCGAAAAGTCCTACAATACACTTCATGAGCACAGTCTTTCCGGAACCAGACTGACCGATGATGAGATTGGTCTTGCCTGCTTCGAAAGTCGTGCTGATGCCTTTGAGGACGGTCTTACCATCATCAAAGGTTTTCTTTACATCGATCAACTGTATCATGAGAGGAGTCTTGTAAGGAAGATATCAGAGAAAAGAACGAGCATACTGCTGGCCACAACGGCATCCGTTGAAGCCTTACCAACTTCAACACTACCACCTTCCACGCGATAGCCATAGTACGCCGGTACGCTAGTGATGATGAAGGCAAAGAATAGACTCTTTACCACACCCATCCAGAAGAACCAAGGATGGAAGTCATATTGCAGACCTTCCGTCAGATGGGCTGGTGTCAGAATGTGGCCGATATATGCAGCAGCGTATGCACCCATGATTCCGCTGAAAGTAGATAGAATCACCAACAGAGGCATCATGGTTATCATTCCTGCTATTTTGGGGAGAATCAAATAGGAAGCACTATTGACACCCATAATCTCAAGGGCATCAATTTGCTGGGTAACACGCATGGTACCGATTTCTGTGGCGATATTACTACCCACCTTTCCTGATAGAATCAGGCACATGATACTCGAAGAAAATTCGAGAAGCATGATTTCACGGGTAACATATCCGCTCACCCAATGAGGCATCCACGCCGATTCGATATTCACCTTAATCTGAATACAGATTACCGCACCAATAAAGAAGCTGACTATGAGGACAATGACGATAGAGTCTGTTCCCAATTTAATCATTTCCTTTATATATTGGCGTAGGTACATCTTGAAGCGCTCGGGAATCGAGAAAACGCGTCCCATCAAGATGAGGTAACGGCCTAATGCGTGAAGATATGATGATAAAAGCATTATATATATATTAGAGGAGTAACCACTGATCTTAAACTATATTTGTGGAGTTTAATTCAGTGTGAGACTTTAGCCCCAAGATTACTTCGTCAGAGCAGTTTCGATTTCGTTCTGGATGATGTCGTTTCCGGGATAACCACCCTGCTGGAGGTTAGAGAAGGCTTCGGTTCCATCAGCGTTGAAAAGAACATAGGCGGGGATACCAGGAACGTTAAGAGTCTGGCAAAGTTCACGCCATTGTGCGTTGGTGAGACGGTAGTGATCACCTTCGATACTGGGAATCATAGCTTTCCAGTCTCCTTCGGGAGATGTTTCGCCGGTGATGTAAACAAAGGCAGCACCATTTTCAATGAGGGCAGGCTTGATAGCATCAATCTGCTTCATAGCATTACGGCAGGGACCGCACCATGTAGCCCAGAAATCTACGAGAACAACCTTTCCCTCGTAAGCTTTCTTGATAACATCAAAAGCTTCGACACCGCTGAGTTTACTATCAACGGTCTTCACAACACTCTTGCTTTCGGGTGCCTGAGCAACCATGGCTTGCTGAGGCTTATCATCATTACTGGAAGCGTTGCTCTTTGCGCAACCAGAGGCAACTGCTAATGAAAGCGCTGCCAAAAACAATACATTCTTCTTCATGTATATATACGGATTATATAGGTTCGTAAAAGTATTCGATTACTTTTCCGCTGCAAAATTACGGATTTTTAGTGGTACAAACTATACGATTTGATAAATAATCCGTTTAAAAATCTTAAAAATTGCTGAAATCGCAAGTTTTTTTAGGACAATATTGGAAAAATCATAAGTTTTTTCTAAATTTGCAGTTGAAAAATCGACAGTTCTAAAAAATTTAATGTAACTTTGTCCACGAATTCTGAAAACTAAAAACATTTATTATATTACCATGAAGAAAATTTTTCTCTCCATCCTCGTAGCAGTTGGTGCTTTCTTTGGTGCATCCAACGCTAAGGCACAGATTGCCGTAAACTTCTCCACCGCAGAAATGCAGCCTGAATTTGCAGCCATGGCTCAGCAGGTTATGGATATGCAGATGACTGACCCCGACGGTGCTAACAAGGCTTTCAGCAAGCTCTTCGGTAAGGTTAAGAAGAATAAGGAACAGGCTGTTGCTGTAGGTAAGTTTTTCCTCGACCGCAATGTTTATCCTTGCGCTAAGCAGTTGGCTAACGCTGCTTACACTGTTGACCCTCACTATGTTCCCGGTCTTAAGCTCAGTGTAGGTGTTTGCCTCCTCCGCAAGAACTATGGTGAAGCAGGTGCAAAGCTCGACGAAATCCTCAACACCGATCCTAACGATATCGAAGCACTCCGTCTTTCTGCACGTGTTTACAAGTATGTGAACCCCTATGCTGCTAAGGACATTCTCAACCAGATCATCGAAAAGGAACCCGGTAACCTCGATGCTTACAAACAGTTGGGTGATATCGCTTACCAGCTCGAAGAATACAAGGATGCAGTTGAAGCATACAAGAAGTTCTTTACTCCTGATGCTAAATTGGAAATTGCTGACCTCCGCTCTGGTGAAAACTACCTCCTCTCTTTGATGAACCAGCAGGATGTTTACACTATGAAGGATGTTGCTAACCAGCTTCTCCCCCTCGATGCAAATGACCTCGTTGTTCGCCGTATGCTCTTCTTCGGTGATATGGAAACCTTCGACTATGCTAACGCAAGTGAACATATCAAGTATCTAACCGAAAAGCAGTATGATGACAGCCTCTATGTTTATCTCGACTATGTTTATGCTGCAAACTATGCAACTGAAGTGATCGAAGACGTTCCTGCTGCTATCGAATACTATAAGAAGGGTCTCGAAATTGCTCCTGACAAGGTTGGTGGCTACAAGTCTCTTGCAGATCTCTATCGTAAGAACAAGCAGGCTGCTGAAGGTCTCCCCTACTATGTTAAGTATGTAGAACTCAAGGGCGAAAAGGCTGACGAATTCGATAAGCTCGGTCTTGGTAACTACTATACCGCTGTTAAGGATGCTGTTCCCGCTAAGGAAGATGGCAGTGTTGACGAAGAAGCTCGTCTCGCTATCATTGAAAAGGGTGATCCCTACTTCCAGGCTTATATGGACGCTCAGCCCGACAAGTACCAGGGTCCCTACTACCGCGCTAAGCTTTGGGTTCGCGATGGTGGTAAGGCTGAGGCTGAACCTAAGAAGTACTACGAGCAGACTCTTGATATCATCAATAAGATGAGTGCAGAAGATGCAGCTAGTGCTGTTTCTTACAAGAAGGTTGCTCTTACCTATCTTATGATTTACTACCTCAAGACTGACGATACCGACCAGTGCAAGAACTACATGAATCAGATTCTCGAAATCGATCCTAACGACGCTCTCGCTAATCGTATCAAGGCAGCTCTCTAATCTTAGAAGCTCATAACATATCATCTCCCGGCTATTTAATTAGTCGGGAGATTTTTTGTGCCAGAAAAGTTTGGTCATATCGCGTTGAGTTTGTATTTTTGCAAGCAAAATTGGAATACTATGAAGAAACTCACTCTCCTTCTGCTTTTCTGCCTTGTTTCTACACTGACCTATGCAGAAAATAGCAAGTATAACACGGTGACGCTCCGTACTCTCCCTTCCATGTTTTCTGCTGGAGAACAGGGGCTCGCGGGTGCCTATATCTGTATTACCCCTCAAAAAGTAGGCATCTTTGGTGGATGTAATTTTCCCGATGTTTCTGCTGCTGAAGGTGGTCAGAAGATGTTCTATGACCAAACTTATCAGTATGAAAATGGTGCATGGAGTTTGTTGAAAACCGACGGCTCAATTACTGCCATGGCTTATGGTGCTTCTGTACAGGTTCCAGATGGAACAGTGTGGCTTGGCGGTTTTGATGGTTCTCAATCCTATGATGCTGTTTCTGTAAAAGGCGAGACAGAGGTAACACTTCCGGCACTACCCCATCCTCTTCAGAACTTTGCTGCAGCTTATGATGCAACGACGGGTTACATCTATGTTGCTGGTGGTGAGAGCAATGGTAGTACTTCAAATAAGGCTTGGCGTCTTCACTATCCCGATGGTAAGACCTGGGAAATACTCCCTGATATGCCGGGAGAACCTCGCGTTCAGCCTTGTGGCGTAGTACAAAACAATAATCAGACGTCATGTTTCTATGTTTTCGGTGGCTACCATGCAAACGACACAGATGCTGCTTCTTCCGATGAAGGTTTGATGTACAACCCCGTAAAGAAGGAATGGAGCAAGACCAGCGCTATTCTCAACGGTAAAGCTTGCCTCGTCGGAGCTTCTGCTATGGCTTCAGGTTCCCAGCATATTCTCTTCTTTGGAGGTGTTAATAAGGAAATCTTCAACAATGCCATCCAGAAGAAATATGGCAATGACTATCTTCGCCATGAAGTGGAATGGTATAAGTTCCGTAAGGAAATCATGGTGTACAACACTATTACCGGTGCTTGGAGTACCATTGCCAACGATTCTCGTCTGGCTCGTGCTGGTGCTGCTGTTGCCAAAGTCCATGACGATAAATATGGTGATGAGATCTGGATGGTAAATGGTGAGTCAATGCCAGGTATCCGCAGTACGGATGTCACCGCAGTAAAGATTGGCTCCAAAGCAGATTTCGGTTGGCTTAACTGGAGCGTCTTGGTACTCTATCTTCTCGGAATGATTGCTCTTGGCTATTATTTTATGAGGAGAGAAAGTGGAGCTGAAGATTTCTTCAAAGGCGGTGGCCGCATTCCATGGTGGGCTGCTGGTATTTCCATCTATGCGACTATGCTTAGTGCCATTACATATATGGCCTACCCAGCCAAAGCCTTTGCGACTGACTGGACCTACTACCCCATGCTAATAACGATTCTCATCGTTTCCTTCCCCGTTTGTCACTACTACCTGCCTTTCTTCCGTCGTCTCAACGTTACTACGGCTTACGAATACCTCGAACGTCGTTTCAATGCTGTTACCCGTTTGATGGCAAGTGCCTTGTTTATTATTTTCATGGTGGCTCGTATGGCGCTCGTGCTTTACCTGCCGTCTCTGGCGCTGACAGCGGTAACTGGCATTGATATCTATATCTGTATCGTCCTTATGGCTGCTATTACCATTGTTTACTGCACAATGGGAGGTGTTGAGGCCGTTGTTTGGGGCGATGTTGTTCAGGGATTCATCCTTGTCGGAGGTGCCATCTTTGCTGTTATTTATCTCATTGTGAATACCGAAGGAGGATTCTCCGGCTTCTGGGATATTGCAATTGCTGATGATAAACTTCGCCTCTTCGATTGGAGTCTTTCTTACAAGAGTGCCACATTCTGGGTCATCATCATCGGTGGTATGGCCAACAACCTCATCAGTTATACCTCAGACCAAACAGTAATCCAGCGTTATCTGACTACAAAGGATGAAGGAGAAGCCCGCCGATCCATTATGCTTAACGGTGTGATGAGTGTATTCGTCAGTGTCGCATTCTTTGCCATTGGAGCCGGTCTCTATACTTTCTTTAAGACTCATCCCGCTGAGATGGACATTACCATGGCTAAGAACGATATCATTTTCCCGTTCTTTATGATGAGTCAGTTGCCCGCAGGCTTGGCCGGTCTGCTTATAGCTGCAATCTTTGCTGCAACGATGAGTACCATTTCCAGCAACATCAATTCTGTGGCAACAGCATTTTCTGTTGACTTCTACAAACGCTTCCGTCCTCAGTCTTCTGAAAAGAGCGTTCTCTCGTGCGCGCGCTATACGTGTATTATAAGTGGAGTTATCGGCATGTTAATTGCTCTTCTTATGGCAACATGGAATATTCTTTCTCTCCTTGATTTCTTCCAGGAAATTCTCGGTCTTCTCTCCAGCGGACTCGGAGGTCTTTTCCTTATGGGAATCTTCTTCCCACGTATAGGTGGAAAGGCTGCTTTGATCGGTTTCATTTCAGGTGTTGCTGCAGTTTTTGCAACCAAGAATCTCACCGATGCCTCCTTCCTTCTCTATGGAGCTATCGGTATGGTTGTCTGCGTGCTTACTGGTTATCTCTTCTCCTTTATTCTTCATGAAAAAGAAGCAGGTGAAGGTCTGACATGGAAAACCTTACCGAAGGAATAAGAGCATTCAACTTATAAAAATGAAGGTTGAAACTCTTATTTTGAGTAAATAATACGGTTTTCTTTGGAGATTCGCAGAGAAAAGTGTATATTTGCACTCAATTATTTCAAAAGTCAATATTAAAAACTTTAATTATAGATTATTATGGCAGTAGTTGTTACTCCCGAGAATGCCCAGAGCATCCTCGAACAAGAACTTCCCGTTGTACTCGATTTCGGTGCAACATGGTGCGGACCCTGTAAGAAAGTAGGCGCTGTCCTCGACGAACTTTCTGCAGAATTTGAAGGCAAGGTTGTCATCGCTAAGGCTGATGTTGACGAGTGCGAAGACCTTGCTATCGAATACAAGGTACGTAACGTACCCACTATCTTCTTCATTAAGAATGGTGAAGTAGTTGACAAGCAGGCTGGTGCTGCAGCTAAGAGTGTTTTCGTTGAGAAGATCAATGCTCTCCTTGGCTAATCAGATCATTCCGCTAATATTATTGTAGACTTATATCTTCAACGACCATGGCAGTTTTAGACGACGAATTGTTGCAAGACGCACAGTTAGACGCAGAAGTCATTGCTTACGTGCAGCAGCAGATTCCTCAGGAATTAAAAGAGAAATTTGATGAAGATCTTCTTTACTATTTCCATGACTTGATCGAAGATTACCTCGCAGAAAGCGGTGCTCTCGATGCAGAACCCGATTCTGAGGGCTTCGTCAATATCGATATGGAGGAAATTGCAAAGTTTATGCAGAAGCATGCAGCAAAGGAAGGTGTCGGTGAATTTGATGCCGATGATCTCCTCCTCGTTGCAGAAGCTGACCTCTCTTTCGGTGACGATTTCGAAGACTAAAGAATAAAGGCTCATCCATAGCGGGTGAGCCTTTTTTATGATTAGGAATCAAGGAATTGTTTCCTGGAGGGACAGAGTTCTGCGAGACCGCATTTTGAGCAAAGCGGCTTACGAGCCATACAAGTATATCGTCCATGTAATAGAATCCAGTAATGGCCTGCAGCAACCTGATGTTCAGGGATATACTTCTTTAATGCAATCTCTACAGAATAGGGTGTCGTGCAACGCTTTGGGACGAGACCGAGACGATGGCTGACACGAAATACATGAGTATCAACTGCCAACGCTGCCTTATGGAAGGCAACAGCCTGAACGACATTTGCCGTCTTGCGTCCTACACCGGGGAGAGTGGTCAGTTCTTCTAGCGTAGAAGGTACTACTCCACCGAAGTTCTTAACAAGGCCTTGAGCAAGCCCAACAAGATGCTTAGCCTTGTTGTTAGGATAACTGACACTCTTGATATACTCATAGATTACCTCGGGAGTGGCTTCTGCCATAGTCTCTGCATCAGGATAGTCAGCAAATAGTTTCGGAGTTACCATATTGATGCGCTTGTCAGTACACTGGGCGCTGAGTACAACGGCAACAAGTAACTGAAAATTGGAGCCAAAGTCTAACTCTGTCTCCGTAGCGTCCATCGTCTTCTCAAAGAATGCCAGGACTTTATTGAATAATTCTTGCTTTTTCATATTTCAACTGCAAAAGTACAAATTTTTGCTAGATAGCGAGAAGATTTCCCTAATATTTTTAACATTTTCTTTTTCTATATAGAAAAAGCTTAATTTCGTCTAAAATTTAATTATTCTTTTCTTTCATTTACTATGCAAGCAAGAAAATGTTCGTAAATTTGCAGCAGTAAAAGATTTAGTTCCGCTGAATTCTCTTCAGGAGAATAACGCCTTTATTAGGATAATTAATTATATTATATATGAATACAAAATTCTTTGTTCTTCTTGCAGCAATCCTATCATCGGGTTCGATGTTTGCGCAGAAGACATGGACTCTAAGTGAGTGTATAGAGTATGCGTTGGCTAACAATATCTCGTTGCAGAAGGCCCGTGCTAATGTAGAGACTTCAAAGATTTCTGTTGCAGAGAATAAGAACCAATTGCTACCGAATGTTTCTGCCAGTGTTCAGCAAGGTTTGAACTGGCGACCATTGACGGAATCAGCAAGTAACTTTGTGAATAACGGTATCACCTCGTCTTCTTCAAATCATGCTACTTATAGCGGTAGTTATGGCGTAAATGCTTCATGGACGGCATGGAATGGCGGTCGTAATAAAATGAACATTCAGAATGCCGAATTGAACCAGACGATTGCTGAACTTGCTGTTGACCAAAGCAGCAACAACATTGCTGAACAAATCACACAGTTATATGTTCAAATTCTCTACATGGAAGAAGCGGTGAAGGTTAATGAACAGTTGCTTGAACATGACAAGACCGTTTACTCACGAGGTAAAGACATGGTGGAACATGGTCAAATGTCTCGTTCTGACCTTGCACAACTGGAAGCGCAAGTTGCTTCAGGTGAGTATGACGTTGTCAATACTAAAACTCAAATTGCTCAAGCAAAACTCTCTTTGAAACAACTTTTGGAACTTGCTCCTGAAGATGATGTTGAGGTTGTTGCTAATGAGATTACTGACGAAAAAGCCATGTCATTGATTCCTGACAAGATGGATGTTTACGATTTTGCATTGGCAAACCGTCCCGAAATCAAGAGTAGTGAGAAGGCCATTGAACAAAGTCAGTTAAATACCAAGATAGCAAAGGCTCAGCGACTTCCTAGCGTTTCTGTTGGTGCTGGTTTCAGTGACTCTCACATGTCAGGTGGTAACAGTTTTGGCACCCAGTTGAAGAATAATTTGGCAGGTGCGCTTTCTGCAGGTCTAAGTATTCCTATCTTTGATCAACGTCAGTCCAAGACTGCGGTACAGCGAGCACAAGTTCAAGAACTCTCTGCTCGTCTTGATCTCCAAGATGCACAGAAATCACTCTATCAGAGCATTGAGCAGTATTGGTTGAACGCTACGAACTATCAGCAGAAGTATATTTCATCCAAGGTGAATGTCAAGAGTTCTCAGACCAATTATGATTTGGTAGAAGATCAGTTCAAGTGTGGTTTGAAGACCAATGTCGATCTTTCTCAGGCACGAAATAATTTGCTTAGTGCAAAGCAGTCTAATCTACAGGACAAGTACTCTACTGTTTTGAACATGCTTCTCCTTGATTTCTATAACGGAAAGACTTTATCTCTCTAATTGCTACTTAGTTTCTCCGCAAAAAATAAATAACAAACAAATCGCAATATGAAATTACAAATTCTTGCAGCCGCTGCCATTGTTTGCAGCGCAGCATTCCTTAGCAGTTGCAGCGAAAAGGTTGGCGTTAAATATGTTACCACTAAGGTTGAAAGTCAAACCATCAGCAGCAGTGTTACGGCTACGGGTACGATTGAACCTGTAACTTCTGTAGAAGTTGGTACGCAGGTCAGCGGTATCATCAGTAAAATATATGTAGATTACAATTCTGTTGTTAAGAAGGGACAGGTTATCGCAGAAATTGACCGCGAGAACCTCAACTCTCAGTTGTCAACAGCCCAGGCACAATTGTCTTCAGCGCAGAGTGATCTTGATTATCAGAAGACTAATTACAATCGTTTGAAGAGCCTTCATGATAAGGGACACATTAGCGATAATGAATTTGATCAGGCTCGTCTTTCCTTGCAACAGGCACAAGCTACTTACGCTCAGCGTGTTGAAAATGTAAAGACTTGCAAGACAAATCTCAGTTATGCTACCATTACTTCTCCTATTGACGGTGTTATCCTCAATAAGGCAGTAGAAGAAGGTCAGACTGTTGCAGCAAGCTTCAGCACCCCTACCCTCTTTACTATTGCAAAGGACTTGACCGATATGCGCGTGATCGCTGATATCGATGAAGCAGACATAGGTGGTGTGAAAGAAGGTCAGCGTGTGACTTTTACCGTTGATGCTTATCCCGATGATGTTTTTGAAGGCCGTGTGACTCAGGTTCGCCAGGAAGCAACGACTGAAAGCAATGTTGTTACCTATGAAGTAGTTATCAGTGCGCCTAACCCTGATTTGAAACTTAAACCCGGTTTGACCGCTAATGTAACTATTATCACTAAAGAAGTAACTGATGTTCTTGCTGTTCCTGTTGCTGCTCTCTCATTCTCTCCCAACGAAAATCTTCTCCGCGAAGACGAAACCGTTGAAGACTGTAAAGCTGAGCACAAGGTTTGGATTCAGAACGGTAAGGTCTTCAAGGCCATTGCAGTTGAAATTGGCGAGACCAATGGTGTTTTGACTGAAATCAAGAACGGTCTTAAGGCTGGCGATCAGGTCATTACAGAGTTCAGCGTGGAAGAAGGCCAAAGCGCAAGTGAGGAAAGTTCTAATCCTTTCATGCCCAAACCACCATCAAGCAAGAAAAACGATAAGTCAAAGAGTAAGTAAAAAGGAAGATAGCAATCCTCTAACTCATTTACTGAGACTTTGCTCCTTCTTTGTTATTGATTATAAAAACAGATTACCATGTCAGAAAACGATAACCGTAAAGTTGTCATCGAACTCAAGGACGTGAAGCGTGATTTCGTAGTTGGTGATGAAATTGTACACGCTCTCCGTGGCATTTCCTTCAAGATTTATGAAGGTGAGTTTGTGACTATCATGGGTACATCAGGTTCTGGTAAATCTACCCTTCTGAACCAGTTGGGATGTTTGGATACGCCGACCAGCGGAGAATATATTCTTGACGGAACACCCGCTCGAAAGATGCGCCGTAGTCAGCGTGCTCAACTTCGCAACCGCAAAATTGGTTTTGTGTTTCAGAATTATAATCTGTTACCAAACACCACGGCTGTTGAGAATGTTGAACTACCCCTTATGTATAATAAGCGTTATAATGCCAAACAACGTCGTGAGGCAGCAATTGAAGCGCTTAAAGCTGTGGGACTCGGTGAGCGCTTGTATCACAAGAGTAACCAGATGTCAGGTGGTCAGATGCAGCGTGTGGCCATTGCCCGTGCTTTAGTGAACGACCCAGCAGTACTTCTTGCAGACGAGGCGACCGGTAACCTCGATACCCGTACTTCATTCGAAATGCTCGTTCTTTTCCAACGTCTCCATGCAGAAGGCCGTACCATCATCTTTGTAACGCATAATCCCGAAATTGCCCAATATTCAAGTCGTACTATCATGCTTCGTGATGGCAAAATCCGTGAGGATATTGAGAACAATAATATTCTTTCTGCTGCAGAAGCATTGGCTGCTCTTCCTGCTCCCCAGGACGACTAAGTGACTAAACAAGATTCATTATGAATTATTCAAATCTATTTAAAGCCGCTATAAAAGCAATTCTAGCCCATAAAAGCCGTACCATATTGTCTATGCTCGGTATCATTATTGGTGTGGCTGCTGTCATTATCATGATGGCTATAGGTCAAGGCTCGAAGGAGAACATCCGATCCGAAATATCCAAGATGGGTACTAATCTCATCAACATTCAGCCGGGTTCTGATATGCGTGGTGGTGTTCGCCAAGATCCTTCTTCAATGCAAACGCTGAAGATTGAGGATTATGAGTCAATTCGAGATCATGCCAAATTGATTTCGCATGTTAGTCCTGAGGTGAATGCTTCTGGTCAGGTAATTCTTGGTTCCAACAATACAACCTCAACGATGTATGGTGAAACAAAGGATTATCTTGAAATCAAGCAATGGACTGTTGAACGCGGAGCATGCTTTACCGAAGAGGATATTCGCAAGAGTGCAAAAGTCTGTGTCGTTGGTACAACTATTGTGAAAGAGTTGTTTGGTGAAGACTCAAATATTGATCCTATCGGAAAGACCATCCGCTTCAAGAGCATTCCTTTCCGTATTGTGGGTGTTCTTGCTTCAAAAGGCTACAACAGTTGGGGTATGGACCAAGATAATGTCATCATTGCTCCCTATACCACTGTGATGAAGCGTATTCAAGCACAGACTTATCTTTCGACAATTGTATGCTCAGCTTTGACTGAAGACTTAAGCGATGCAGCTATTGATGAAGTAACAAAATTGCTTCGTGCCAATCACAAATTGAAAGAAGATGACGATGACAATTTCACAATTAGATCTCAACAGGAAATGATGGAGACGATGTCTTCTACGATGGATACCGTCACTATTATTCTCGTTGTGGCTGCAGGTTTCTCTTTGCTTGTAGCAGGAATTGGCATCATGAACATCATGCTTGTAAGCGTAACAGAACGAACCAAGGAAATCGGTCTCCGTATGGCCGTTGGTGCTCGTGGAATGGATATTCTTCTGCAGTTCCTGATTGAATCTATCTTAATCAGTGTAACTGGTGGTTTAATAGGCATTCTCTTTGGCTGGATAGTATCATTTACAGTGAAAACAGTAATACATTTCCCGGCGAGCATTCCGATGTGGTCTGTTGGAGTAAGTTTTGCTGTATGTACTGCTATCGGCGTTCTTTTCGGTTATCTCCCTGCTCGTCGTGCGGCAAATCTTGACCCAATCGAAGCCATTCGTCACGAATAATTATTTTGACCTACTATAATCCATGAAAAAAATAACATCTCAGCAATATTTGGAAGTGCTGGTGCATGTGATAGCATGGTGCTATTTCTTCTTGTCACCATTACTCTTCAGGCATTCTAATGAAGTGCCGGATTGGGCGAATTTTTTTCGCTATATTGTCATTCCGCTGGGTACGTTCTTTGTCTTCTATCTGAACTATTTTGTGTTAGTCCCTAAACTGTTATTGGTTGACAAACGCAAGATTAAGATGTTCATTGTCTGCAATTTGTTAATGGCATTGGTGATGGCTTTTGGATTCGAAATGTTTATTCATTTCATTATGCCTCCAATAGACCCTAATTCTGCAGGTGATGCGATGGATTTACTACCAGGAATGGAAGGTGGAGGCCATGGTCGTGGTGAGGTAAATAACCATATAGCTAAACGTATGCATCGAATGGGTCATCCGCATGGACATCATCCTCCCAAGGGAATTTTGCCGCTTTATGGCTTTGTACGGAACAGTGTTACGATGCTTGGTTTTGCCATCGCAGCAGTTTGTATTCGCCTTTCTCTTCGTTGGCATCAGTCTGAATTGGCTTTTCAGAAGTCAGAGGCGGCTCGTGCTGAAATTGAGGCAGCACATCAGAAGTCTGAGGCAGCACGTGCTGATGCAGAACTCAAGGTTCTCCAGCATCAGGTTTCACCTCATTTCCTTCTCAATTGTCTTAACAATATCTATTCGTTGATTTCCTTTGATACTAAACAGGCCCAAAATAGTCTTGTAGAACTTTCAAGAATCCTGCGATATCAGTTATACGAAAGTAATTCAAAACAAGTTCTGCTCTCTAAAGAGATTGAGTTTTTGCAAAACTATATTTCTTTAATGCGCATTCGTTTAAGTGATAATACTGAGGTTACCACGGATTTCAGCTATGACGAATCCAAACACCTTCTCATAGCTCCTAATATATTGATTTCGCTTGTTGAAAATGCATTTAAGCATGGTGTAAGTCCAACGGATAAATCTTTTGTCAGGATTGTACTTAATGCTGATGACAACCAGATTTCTCTCTGCTGCGAAAATTCTAATTACCCAAAGAATCCCAATGTTGATAAATCTGGCGGAGGTCTTGGTTTGCAGCAAGTTGCTCAGATGCTGGAACTCAACTATAAGGGAAAATATGAATGGAAACGAGGTGTTTCTGAAGACGGAAACGTATACACCTCTAATATTATAATAACTCTATAAGAATTATGGTGCTCACTTGTCTTATTATTGATGACGAGCCGTTGGCAGTCAAGTTATTGGAAAGTTATGTAGAAAAGACTCCTTCCTTGAAATTGGTTGGATCCTACAACAGTGCCGTTGCTGCATTAGATTATATAACGACTTCATCGGTGGATCTCATTTTCTGTGATATCCAAATGCCCGATTTGAATGGATTGCAGTTTGCACAGATTATGTCTCACAGCAGAAGTCGTATTGTCTTCACAACAGCATTTGATCAATATGCTCTTGAAGGCTGGGAGGTGAATGCCTTGCACTACCTTCTTAAGCCCATTGATTATCCCAGTTTCATCAAGGCAGTTAATAAAGCCCTCAAATGGTTTGAGATGCTTGATACTATTGAAAAGTCACCAACTGCTATGGGATTGCCGCATGAATCCGTTATAGGCGAAAGCAACGAGTCTGCTGGTGAAGCCAATGTTCCCCAGACTATTACAGGTGACAGTATCTTTGTAAAAAGCGATTATAAGCTCGTTCGTATTCGTTTTGACCAGATTCTCTACATAGAGGGTTTGAAGGATTATGTGAAGATTTATCTTGAAGGCGAAAGAAAGGCAATTTTGTCTCTTACGTCCATGCGTGCCATTGAGGCTGTTGTACCTGCTGGCAAGTTCTTGCGTACCCACCGTTCTTTCATCGTCAATATGGATCAGGTGAATGTCTTGGAACGCGGTCAGATTGTTTTCGGCGAAAAGCACATTCCCATCTCTGATTCTTATAAGGACATTGTTCAGAATTACTTCTCTACCAGAACGCTTCAGGGTAGAAGCTAAATGATTACTACAAAGGCACACCCCAGCATAAAGGGTGAATCCTTTGCTACATGGATAAAATAAATCCCCGGCCTTGTGAAGGTCGGGGATTTATATCTTTAAGAGTAAGAGATTACTTGTTCAGCAACCATGCATCGGGATAAGAACCCTTGAGGCGAGTCTTTACATTAACAGCTTCTGCCTTGCTGTCATAAGAGCAAGCAGCAACGCGATACCAACCAGTGTGACCGTTGATGGTTTCGTTGGTACGTACGACGCGAGCATTGTAGCCGTTATTAGTAAGAGTGCTGTAGAGACCTTCAGCATTGGTCTGGTTCATAAAGCTACCAACGATAACACTGAACTGGTTGAGAGGATCACCCTTGATAACAGTGAGACCACCCTGGATGGTGCGAACGGGAGTGTTGTCAACAGTTGCGTCATAGTTGTTAACGGTAGTAGTAGGAACGGGAGCAGTCTTTTCTTCCTGAGGAGCGATGGTAACTACTTCAGAACTTTCGTTAGCCTTAGCAGCTTCATAAGCAGCCTTGTAGGCACTTTCCTGTGATTTGCAGGCAGTAAAGAGAGCAAGAGTGCAAAGACCCATGCAAGCGATTACATGATTTTTCATAAAGCGTGTATCGAGTTTTTAGTGATTATTTCTAATTTCAAAGGGTATAAAAGTGAGAAGAAAAGACATTCCTCAACCTTTTCAGCCCTATTCGATTGCAAATTTACGATGAAAATCGCATTTATCATAGGATATTAATGAAAAAAATTCTTAAAGACGAAAAAAAAGTGCGTATTTCTTGGTTTTTCTCATTGAAAATGTCTAATTTTGCAACATCAAAACAAGAATCACTAATTATTAATCTATAAATTCACTGAAACAATGAAAGGTGTAAATATTCTTTTCGCTTTCCTTACTGGTGCTGCAGTAGGCGCTGCTGCTGGTCTTCTTTTCGCTCCAGAAAAGGGTGATGACACTCGTGCTCGCATTGCTGACATTATCCGTAAGCGTGGTATCAAGCTTTCTGGCAAGGAACTTGAAAACCTCGTTGATGACATTGCAGAGGAACTTTCTCCTATTGCAGAATAATGGCATTTACCATTTAAAAATTACCATTTACAATTGCCATGCTTCGGAACTCCAAAGATGTGGTAAATTGTAAATGGTAAAATTGTAAATTACCTTATGTTTTCATCAGATAAAAATGTGAATCTCATTGCGGGCATGCTCGCAAATGCAAAGAAGTATGGTGAGATGCGTCTCGAGAATTTCGAGCGTGGTTCCGTTGATAAGATGACTTCCGTGTTGACGGGAATTATCTTAGGAGCCGTTGTTATGCTTTTCATTATTCTGATAATAATATTTCTGAGTGCTGCTGTTGTCTTCGGTATTGCACCTTATGTCGGCGGTTATGCCATAGCATCTCTTATTGTAGGCTTGGTTCATCTTACATTACTCATTGTAATATGGGTAAACCGCAAGAAGTGGATTTCAATTCCCATTAATGCGTTGCTCGCTGATGTCTTCCTTGCAGAGAAAGCCGCAGATCCTGCACCTACGAAACAGCAGATGGCTGAACTCGAGCAGGCTATAGCCGATGACTACTCTTCCCTTCTCGCCCCTCCAACTCAGGCCAATAACCGTTTCGAGCAAGCCGTTAATGCTGCAAGCCGTGCATGGTCTATAGCTGATATCGCTATCTTTGGCTATAAGCTTTATCGCAAGTTTGGTGGAAACACAAAGAAAAAGAGAAAAAGATAATATTCTATGACCTTAGAATGCAATTACTTTGCCTACTAAGGTCATTTTGTTTTCAAATAAATCTAATATACAATATGAATTTCCTGGAAGAAAAGATATTGCTTGAAGGAAGCATAAAAGAAGGCAATATCTTAAAAGTAGATTGTTTTCTGAATCATCAGATAGACATTGATATCATGCGCCAGATGGCTTATGAATTCAAACGTCGTTTTCGTGGTGTGGAAGTAAATAAAATCCTGACGATAGAAGCCAGCGGTATTGCTATTGCAACTTTGTTGGGAGACCTTTATGATGTTCCTGTTGTTTTTGCAAAGAAAAGTGTGACAGCAAACAGTACCGATGATAAGTATATGTCACAGGCTTATTCGTTTACACATAAGAAAATGAATAATGTGTTTATTTCAAAACCTTATTTGAACGCTACTGATCGAGTACTGATTGTTGATGACTTCTTGGCTGATGGCCAGGCTGCACATGCTTTGATAGACCTTGTACACCAGGCAGAAGCAAAAGTTTCAGGTATTGGCATAGCAATCGAAAAGGGGCAGCAGCAAGGTGGTAGAATTCTCCGTGATGAAGGTTATCATGTTGAGTCCATTGCCATTGTTGAATCCATGGATTGGGAAACGCAAACAATTAAATTCAGAGAACAACCAGTGTTACCTCTTTCAAACCCTAAACTTTCTATTGGTTAAGCATAATTCTTGAACATAATAAAAGGTCCGAAATTCAATCAGAACTTCGGACCTTATTTTATGATAAATTGTTACTTAATCTTCATCTTACTGCCATTGGCAATGACGATGCCCTTGGTGTTCTTGGCAACCTTGCGGCCTGAGAGATCGTACCAGCAAGTCTTGACACTATCTGAGTTGATATTCTTGATACCGTCGATGGTATCAACATTACCGTCAATGTCTGTCGTTACAATATTTGAGCGGTATTCCTTACCGTCAACAATGTTAATAAGCTGAACACCGATGGTATTCCACATATCATCATTAAGCGTAATTTCACACATTGCCGCAGAACCATAGAAATTGCCGTCTGTGCTGTTGTAAAGCACATTGAAGAGGTCACTTCCTACTTCATTGTAAACTTCAGGATAGTAGTCAGCAATATCCATAGGCTCACCATCCATATAGAGACGATAGTAAAGGTTCTTGGGATTGATGTAGTTACCATTAACACCTACTAAAGTGAAATTGAAGTCGAGATAGATGCCACTGGAATAGGCCGAATAGTCATAAATCGCTACTGTAGGATCTTCGGGAGTTTCTGCTACATCACCGGCATAAGGAGCAAGTGTTGCTGCCATTGAAAGACTGTAGATACCGTCACCGTCGATAGCCACATCACCAAAGTATTCGCCCATGCGAAGAGACCAAACACCGTCCTCGCCAAGATCAAAGTGAGTAGTGTCTACAAAGGAATAGGTGTAGTTACCTTCCTCATCTTCTTCACCACCGCCGATACCGGAGAAAGAAATCATGTAAAGATCGTAAGCAAGGCCGACATACTGTCCAGAAGGAATGCTGATGGTTTTGCCGTCTTCGCTGACTTCACCCTTTACCCATGACTCAGGCATCATAGTAGAAAGGCCCTGAATATAAGCTTCATTTCCAACAAAGGCAATGTTTCCAATAGAAACACTCGTTGCATCATACGAGTCTGTCATAGAAACAAGATACTCTTTGGGTTCTGCACCTTCAGGTAGTTCTACCAACTGCAAGTCGGACTCATTCAGTGCAATGAATACATAGCCCATGCAATAGTCCCATACCTGTTGGTTACCAGCATCGTCAGTAGTAATATTACCATTTTCGTCAAGAACTGAGAGAGAGACAAAAAGGTCGGGATTCGTCATGGAAATGTTACCGTTTTCTTCAATGTTCATGGTGAAAGAATCAAGCACATTGGTTACATTGCCATCTTCATCAGCTTCAACAGCACAACAAGTTACATTGATACCGGTATAACCATAGTTCTCGTAGAAGCCTTCATAGGCATACTGCTTTTCTACGGTGATGGTATTGCCTTCAACACTACCGTGAATATAGCATTCACCGTCTGCCATAGAAGCAGGGAAAAGGTTGCCGAACCATACATCCTTACCATCGTTACTCCAGATGATGGACGTGCTGAGACCACTGCTCCAGGTAAGGCCAAACCAGCCCTGAGCATAACAGCCTAAAGAATATGGTTTTGAGGTTCCTTCACCGGGAACGACAACTCCCTGAGCGCGGGCAGGAGCCTTACGGGAAGTGCTTTGGGATTGCTTTTCAACACATTGAACAGTTTTGAGGGTACGTGCTGATGCCTTCTGGTTGATCTGCTGTACTTGTGCGTTTGCACTACCTGCTAAGAACAGTGCAGAGAGGAAGAGTAAAATTTTCTTCATAAGATTTAGTTTAGTTGCTATTTCGTTGATATATTTCATTTTTGTATGGCAAAGGTACGCACTAATTCCCACAAATACAAGGATTCATCAGAAAATGTGTCATAATACGCTTACTCTTTGGTAAAATCGTAATAGCATTGGCGACTGCGTGAATACTCAATAAGGCTGTTAAAAACCTTGTTTCTGGAAAGCAATTCCGGGTTTCCTACCAGGATGAGATGCTCTTCTGCACGCGTCATGGCAACATTCAATTTACGGTCGATGATGTACCCATGACTGTCTGTGTAGGTATTGTTCGTCAGAAAATTCAGCTGGTAATATTTCTGAACTGTAAAGCCGTAGATAATGAATTTTCTCTGACTTCCCTGGAACCTCTCAACGGTATCAATGGCGATATTGACGATCTCGGGTATTCCATACTTTTCCAAGGTATTCCTAATCGTCGCAATCTGATTACGGTAAGGCACTATAATTCCGATGGTTTCGTTGACATCGAACGCGTCTTTGCCCTCGTGTTGGTAAATCTTAACCACGAGAGAGGCAATAAGATCTGCTTCATTCTGATTCACTTTGTCCGAAGGAGAATTCTTAGGTGCGCCAACAGCAATAAAGGCAATACGCTGAGAAGTGATAATGTCTGAAAGTGCATCACTACCCTCGCCTGCTGAAGGTAGTTCCTTGTCTTGATGTGGACAATAGGGAGCACCGACGATACGAAGTTTGTTCTCGTAGAAGTAGACATTTGGGAATTGCGCGATGTCTTCGTGCATGCGTCCTTGGCGGTGGAGCATGAAGGTTACAGTGGGGTTGTTACCGTACTTTTTCAACAGGCGTTCGAAGAGCGAGAGTCGGCAGTCAGTGAGTAGGATATCGTTGAGTTCCTTCTGGCTTACCCGCGATTCTTGTTTTGTTTGCTGAACGACGGCTGGCAACTGCTTCTGGTCGCCAATCATTACAAACTTCTTGATGGAAGGGGTTTGGTCGTCCTGCTTTGCACTCAACAAGCTGATAAGGTGTGGCTCGAGAATCTGTGAAGCCTCGTCGATAATGGCTAGATCAAATTGTTTAAGACTAAACAGCGCGATATTGGCATTGAGAGAGGCTGTAGTGCTCACAAAGATGTGTGTACGCTGTATTTTTGCCTTAAGATCGGCTAATGTTAAACAATGCTGAACCTGGTTACTCAAAAGATGTGAGCGATAGAGTACGTCACAGGCTAATTCATTACCAATGCGGATGTAGTTAAGGTTCTTTTCTTCCAGTTTACTGCAAATCTCATCAACGGCGCGATTCGTATAAGACAGCAAGAGCACCTGACTTTGAGGATTTGACAATTCCTCCATCAGAGTGTTCACAAGACCAAAGGAGGTCTTGCCTGTTCCCGGAGGTCCGATAATGAGGAAAAAGTCCTGGGCCTGCTTAACATGCAGAGAGAGTTCGTTGAAATCCCCGTAATCATTAACCAGAGAAACACTTTCATCAATCTGTGGTTCTCGTTGGAAAAGCAACAAGTCACGACGGCTCTGAGGCGCACTGAGAAATGCATGCATACCACGGAAAAGAGAGGCGTCCGAAGAGTCAATGAAGTCATGTTCGATTGCCCACTTTTTACCTAATCCCAAGCGGAAGGCACGGGCGTCGGTCTGCACATTACGCAGTTTAAGCGTAATCATATCGCTAGTGCAGTTGGCTATTGAGGCACGGAAAACAACAGCCTTGCGAAGGTCTGGCTCTGTACCATCTGCATAAGGGAAGAGAATAACGGGATCGCCGATACGGAAATTGGACATATCGTTGCTGACCTTCTCTTCAAAACTCAGTTCTATGAAGGATATGTTGCCGTCCT
>DCHS01000030.1:0-5873 GCA_002314875.1 Prevotellaceae bacterium UBA1746 | reverse complement strand
CCTGAATTTTCTTTTGTCTTATTCCCTAATTTCGCTAACGAATGTTCTTTGGCGATGAACGTAAGGAAACGGAAATAGTAAGCTTGCTCGAGTGCTGATGCATTGTGGATTTGAGAAAAGAACTCATCGAGCTGTGGCTTTGTATATCGTTCCCAAAGAGGACCATTCACTTTATTCGTATTCAGTTGGTCGGCAGACAGAGAATTCAATATATTAATCCCCTCCTCTGTCGTGTAGAGAAGTTCTGACCAGGCAATTCCGTTTCTTACCTTGAAAGCACGGAAAGTCAGCTCTGGAGCCCAAGACATCAGGCACAGCGCATTCTGGTATTTTGAATAAAGCAGAAAAGCATGGAAGTCGTTCTTTATCTTCTCGTATATCTCGCTGTGGTTATAGCGGATGAGGAGCATATAGAGAAGCAGCTGGACGTAGTTTGACTCTTTGGCATGAGGTGTCGTTAAGTCATCACCGCGAAAATAGGCTCCTTTTCCAGACTTCTGTTCCATGAGCACCTTGAAGTCTAACTGCAAATAGTCCATTCGACCTTGCAGACCGAGCATCTCCGAGAAGAAAGAAGGCTCAACGATACCCTCCCGTGAATTGAATCCAGTCACATATTGCGGCAGTGTTTCATGAATGGCGCGGTGAATGTTCTTTTTCTGAGCGAGAGCATTCTTGTGGAAATCTGTACTAATCTCAGTCGTTGCCAAAGCAATGGAATTATCCTTGAAAAAGTCCTTTACGCTGTCTTGATAGGAATGGGAATCAGAAAGTTGGTGGATTTCTTCATCAAGAAGTTGACCGGCAAAATTACCAAGAACGATGGCCTCACTATTTACAGAAGGTTTCAGTTTGTTGATTAGGCTGTTGAAAGCAGAGTCACCATGATCGGTAAAGCAATTGGCAACGGTTGAGATGTCGACGAGGTAGTCGGGCTCAAAGATAATGAGTTCGGGGAAATAGACGCCGTCAATCTCACGAGGACGCACGAGGTTCAACTGCGCATTCTTGTAAAACATCGTGCGCAGATAGGACCAGTCGAAATCGTAGGTATGGTTTTTGATATAATTGACAACGAGAGATGCACCGTTATCGCTGGTTCCATAAACCTGTTCTGCATCCCAATGCGAAACAATCATCCTGATGGTTTGAACCTTGGCAAGTTCGGGGGAAACATGTTCTGTTGCCTCTGTCTGCCTTTCCTCCGTTGATTTCCATTGAGACCGAAGTGCTGCACTCACCTCACTATAATATATAAAGGAGATGAATTCGCAGATGTTTCTCAAATCCTTGCGCCAACGCTGTTCTTTTTCGTCTAGAAGTATCTCATGACGCTTGCGAAGGAAAATTCGGGTGTCATTGATGTTACGGGTGAGACTGTTGGAGGCTTTGAGTTCCTTCAGCAAATAATCAACTTTGGCAAAGGTACCGCCGAAATTCAGCTGAGTATCTGCAATACGTTGATTGACGCATCGGATAAATACCCTGTTGAACGCATCATAAACCTTCGTATAATCCGGCAATAGAGTCAGTGCATTTTCAAGTTCTGCAAAAAAGTCTGAAGCGCTTTCCGGTTCGTATGCTTTTGTTTGTTCATTGTTAAGTTCTGTGCGTCCCAAATCAGCACGAGAATCAAGGTGCAGATTCTCGTGCTGATTCTTTAGAACATCAAAGGGACGATTCATAAATTTGTGGCTTATGTTGTAATTATCATTCTTTCCCAAAGACAGGCTGGGAGATGGCGCCAGAAAAAGCAGACAATGCGATAACGCCAGTCGATGATGACCTTACGCTTACGCTGACGAAGGGCCTTCATAATCTGGTCAGCAACAAATTCCTTTTCAAGGAGCATGGGATATTTTCCTGCAGGAATAAAATCCGTAGAAACAAATCCAGGACGGATATCAGTGAAAGTGATGTCCAACTTCTGCATGTGAGCCAACTGGGCCAAGGCTTCCAGATAGGTCCACTGGTAGCGTTTGGTGGCAGCGTAGGAGGGTGCTGCCCCAAGTCCCTTTGTTCCTGCAATACTTGTGATGGCGGCAATATGGCCTTTCCTGCCTGAAGTTTTGAAATAATTGAAAGCGGCGTCAATCATCTGGGTGAAGCCCAAACCATTTGTGAATACGGTCTGGTTTTCAAAACCCGGTTCCAGTGCGTCGTTCTGCTTACCATAGCCTGAACTGTGGAAGTACAGGTCAATATCTCCCATATCATTGATGAGTTCGCGGAGATGGTCAGCAGCATCGTTGCTGGTAACATCAATGACCTTAGTGAAGACATGCTCAGGATCAGTCTGGCGAATTTCTTCCAATGCATCTGCCCTGCGGCCAGCAATGCCAATAGTATAACCTGCTTTCAAAAGGCGCAATGCAACTTCCTTTCCCATACCGGAAGTGGCGCCCATAATAATTGCTTTCATTCGCTTAGGATTTTATCAAGAACAGGATAGATGTCCTCCTCCTTTTCATAAGGATGAATATGGAAGTAGGGATTACCAGTCAACATGGCGGAGAGCTGGGTCTTGGTCTTATCATAAAAGATATGACAAGGTTTGTTGTAGCGTTCTGCATAGGCTAATTCATAGCCTACGCCAAGTGAAGGACAGGTACATTCACCGATCAGAACTTCACTTTCTCTTAGCCAAGCTGTATCCTGGTTGTAGATAGTCTCGTCTTTCTTGCCCTGCTCCAGCAAATTGAGGTTGCTGCATCCTACATGTTCTGTCAACACCACAGCAGTTCGCTGGATGTAACGAATCATACGTTCGTAAAGAGCGGCATCAACACGACCTCCACGGATAGAACCTGCAAAATAGACTTTCTTCATAACAGTTTTATTGTTCTAACCGTTGATGTATGCCAGAATCTGCTCTGCATGAATCTTGGTCTTGATTTCCTTGGGCGTAAAGATCTTTTCGATGACACCTTCTTCGTTAACGAGATAGGTTGTACGGAGAATACCGATGGTACGGCGGCCACAGGCTACCTTTTCACCCCAGCAACCCAATTCCTGAAGGAGTGTGGTTTCCGTATCGGCAATAAGGGGAAATTCGAGGCCTTGAGCATCGGCAAACTTCTTTTGGAGTGCTTCACGGTCCTTGCTTACACCGATAATATCATATCCAGCAGCGGCAAGTTCTTCTTTGTGAGCCTGAAGAGAACAGGCTTCTGCGGTACAGCCACTGGTATTTGCCTTAGGATAGCTGTAAAGAACAATCTTACGTCCGCGATAGTCGCTGCTCTTAATCTGATTACCATTCTGATCTACACCGAGGATTTCGGGAATTTTGTCACCAATTGTCATAGTCGTATTATTTTGTTTGTTTATTTTGTTTTCTAAGGGATACTATGGTCTGGAGTACGACGGAGAGAATGATGAATGAAATGCCGATCCAGAAGGAGAGGTTGAGTTCGCTGGCTTCATTGAAAATGATCATGGCCAGGAGAATCGTATAGACGGGTTCCAGGTTATAGCTCAAATTCACCGTGAAAGCCGAGATATGTCGCAAGGCCTGAAGTTGCAGCAGGAATGGTGCTACGGTGAATACTGAGGAAAAGAGCAGGAGATACCAGATATCATTGCTGGTTGGGACAATGCCAACTTCCGGGAACGCTTTTGAATAGAGAGGAACACAAAGGCTGAGAACTATCGCGCCTCCTGTCATCTGGTACAGCAACATCGTACTACTACTCTGCCCCGCAGAGGCTTGAACCCGTTTGCTACTGATGCTGAAGAACGTAAATATTAAAGAAGAGACAATGCCGATGGCAATTCCAAGACGGTATCTTGGATCTAATCCAAAGATGAGGAGAATACCTGCCACAGTGAATATACTCAGCAGAATTTCCTGGACAGACGGTTTCTTACGATCGATCATGGGTTCGATGATGGCGGTAAAGAAACCAACGAGGGCAAAGCAGACAGCGCCAATGGAAATGTTTGCTGCTTTTATGCTACCGTAATAGAATACCCAGTGGACGGAGAGAAGGACGCCTGTTCCCATAATCTTCATGAGAGTCTTTCGTGGGATAGCGTGAAGTTTCTTCTGGGCACCAAGGACGAACGCCAGGATTATCGCAGAAACAATGACACGGAGACATACCAGTGGAAGTTCACCGATGGAGATCAGTCTGCCGAAAAGTCCGGTTCCTCCAGCCAGCAGGATGGCCAGATGTAAACGAACATAGGAATCTTTGGTTTGTGTCATTCTTTTCTGATCTATTCTTATTAGTGAACCCTTTCAAAGAGCAAAGTTACGATAAAGATTCAAAAGGTACAAATTATCCCAGAAGTTTTTTGGTTTCTATTATTTTGACGGGAATAATTTCTATGTCATTCATCCCAGAAAATGCAGTTCATACCAGCAAATACTGCACTTTGTACCATAATGCCTGCGTATATCCCAATAATTTGGAAACTATTAAAACCTGTCGTACCTTTGCATCATCGAAATCGGGATGTCTGCAACAACAGATTAGCTCGATACAGGATGAACGGTTCCAAAACCAGAGAATCTTCCCAAATGAAATTTTTCAAAAAAGTTGAATTTTTCTGTAGTAAGCCGTAACCATCCATCGTCTAACAAGTAAACAAACAACAAAATTTCACCTTTATATTTTTTATCATGAAAACTTTGAAAACTCTCGCAACCTTCGCTGTTGCTCTCGTTACTTCTTTCAACGCTAACGCTTCAGTTATCAAGCCTGTAAACGCTCTCGCTTCTACGTTGGCCACAACTATTAATTATACACGTGTATCAGAAAGCAATGCTGTTTATAGCAAACAGGATATGAACTCCAAGACGAAGTATTATACCGATGATTTGGGTCGAGTAACTGCTAAGGTTCATTTCTTCAAGGGCGCTGATGGCAATTGGACTCCTGATTATGCCTATTCAGTTTCCTATTGTAACGATGAGAACGTTTTAACTTTTGCTAAGTGGAATGGTCGCAGCTTTACTTTGAACGCTGTTCAGGAACACTATAATGCTGCTGATTTTCCGTTCCTTCTCGCAGTTCCCACTACTGCAGTTCGTGTGAAATAATGCCATTGTAATTAAGGTATCTTTATAATAAATGTTTGGTTAATATCTAACTGTATTTTTTGATTTTCAGTTGTGGAGTGTATCGTTTGTCGAGAGACAGCGGTACGCTCTTTTTTATCTCTCCAAGTGGTTATTATTGCAATCCAGAATAAATCTCCTGAAAAAATAAGGGAGGGATGAGTTATTGAAGATCTGAGGATACCATGTCTTTGAACCGATCTGAATGTTCTGACGCTGAGTTTTGTTGAATGAAATCATAGTTCTGTGATGTTTTAAAGGGTTTATATTGTTTATTGGGTTTATAAGGTTTATGTTGGCCGGACTAACCTTTCGACCCGCTGGAGCGACATAGAGAAGCGCCGATAGTAATTTTTGATTACAATGCAAAGTTACGAAATGTGAGAGGCGAAAACAAGGATTTTGGTGAAAAAGTTGCCGATTTTTTAAAAATGGAAATTTTATTTCAAATTAACCTCCGTTAAGGTTTTTAACATGACCTTATTTGGATATCTCGGATTATTTTCGTAACTTAAAGATACTAGTTCAAAAAACATCGGGGAAATGAGGGAGGGAAACTTAGGTCGGAGGTAATTTCAACGGAGTCGGAGGAAAAATTTTTTACCCCGTGTGAGCGTTTTATTTAGGTCCGTTGTAGTTACAGAAACAACATTAACATTGTATAGGGTTTTAGTTGATGGAGCGTGAAGTTCGTGGGTCAGAAAATAAAAAGTCTTTTTTGTCTTTTGTCTTTTTGTCTTTTTCGCTTTCCCGGGCGCGCGTACTTGATTGTTATATATATACTATTATACTTGATTGTTATAAGAAT
>DCHS01000017.1 GCA_002314875.1 Prevotellaceae bacterium UBA1746 | reverse complement strand
CGTCTTCGAGACGCTTGTGTTCGGTATCCTTAGCGATAAAGTCAGCCTTGATAGCATCTACGCGGGTCTTGTAGCCAGCGAGAGTGGTAGCAACGCTCTTGAAGAATTCTTCAGCGGTACCTGCAGCGTATGCAGCTTCAGCGTCCTCCTTGAACTGCTTAGCATCAGCTTCGAGCTGAGCACGTGCTTCGCTAGTAAGTTCGTAAGCGCAAGGATTCTTGGTGTCGCAGTCGTCATAGGTGATACCGGTGCGAGTACCAGCAACCTTGGTTTCGTCGAATGCTTCTTCGCAAACTGCATCGAGACCAGCGAGCTCGGTAGAGAGAGCTTCAACAGCATCGCGATACTTTTCACCGAGGAATGCGGTTTCCTTGTTAGCAGCGTCGTTGCGGAGAGTCTTGATAGCGTCTTCGATAGTCTTAATAGCAGAAGCGATATCGAAGTTAACAACATTACCTGCTTCATACCAGCTCTTGTTATCAGCCTTGAGGGTAGAAATCTGACCTTCGATAGCAGCGATAGCAGTTGCATTTTCAGCAGCGGTGTTGGTATAGGTAGCGTTGATGTAGTCTACAGCATCCTTGAGAGTGGTGTTCTCGAGAGTGTTGATGAGACCAACGTTGGTAGTATTGGTAGACTCGTTGAGCTGGATTTCTTCGATAAGCTTAGCGGTAAGGGTAGCAATTTCTTCCTTATCAGTGTTAATCTTAGCGAGAACGTCCTTATCAGCAGCCATACCAGCGTTGTACTGAGCAAGTTCGTAGTTCTTAAGAGCATTTACGAGACCTTCGATGGTGTTGTAACCCTTAACAATATGAACGTGCTTCTCGAGACCGTCCTTCTGATCGATATCAGAGGTGAAGATAGCCCAACCAGTTTCAGCCTTGATGTCAGTGAGACACTTTTCAATAGCGGGAACTACGTTGTCGTTGAAGTTCTTCTTAGCCTCTTCGTTCTTTTCGATAGCGGTCTTAAGGGTTGCGGTGAGATCGTCAACAGCGGTAAGATCAGCGTCGATAGCGTCCTTGAGACCAACGGTGATGTGGAGGTCGTTAGCGTACTTGATACGATCTTCAGCAGTCTTGAGGTTGGTATCGATAGTCTTAGAAGCGGTAACAGTGGTGGGTTCAGTAGCGCCTTCGTAAGTAAGAGTTACATCAGCGTTCTTATAGATATCAGCACCAGTCATTGCTTCAACACCAGCGAGAGTAGTCTTGGTGGTGTTATCGTGAGTGTCGAGAGCTACGTTAGCTTCGATTTCCTTAGTCTCGTGAGTAGCCTGAGCAGTCTTAACGTCTGCGAGGTATTCGTCAACGTCATCGGTGAGACCGGGGATAACAACTTCTACGTGGTTCTTAACAACCTTGTCGAGAGCTTCGATTGCAGCCTGATAGTCAGCAGCAGCGGTATCGAATGCTTCAACGTCGGTGAGGTCGAAGGTCTTAGTGTCGTCAACAACAGTACGTTCGTCAGCTACGTGGGTACCAACTTCGGTACGCTGTCCAGCTTCAGCATCCTTACCGTTTACGTTAGCCTTGTAAGCTTCAGCATCAGCACCAGTGTAAGCAGCGTTGTTGCAGAGGTCTGCATCAGCGGGGAAGTTTTCCTTACCGGGTTCGAGAGCGAGGACAGCAGCATCGGTATCGGTCAAGTGCTGTTCGAGAACATCCTGGTTGTGATCAGCTTCAGCCTGAGCTGCCTTCTCACGATAAGAGAGGACGTCGTTGTAGAACTTGGTGATACGAGTCTTCCATTCGTCGCTATATACGAAGTTAGGAGTCTTGTCAACCTGTTCGGTAGAGAACTTACCGTCAGCGTCAGCTTCCTTGGTTACGGTAGAAGAACCTGCAGAGAAGTCCTTGAGAGAAGTACCGTTAGCGATAGCGTCGTTGATAGCCTTGTCGATAGCAGCGAGTTCAGCTTCGAGAGCAGTTTCGTCAGCGGCAACTGCAGCCTGAGCTTCACCGCTGTAATCATCGATTACTTTTTCAGCAGCGGGAAGGATAGCATCGAGAGCAGACTTGGTAGCGGTGATAGCAGCGATAGCCTTATCGTTATCGTCAACTACTTCCTGAACCTTAACGAGAACGTTCTGAACGTAAACGCAGAGATCCTGGATAGCCTTCATGTCGCTTACAGAGTGGTGGAGCTGTGCAGCATCTGCAGCCCAATCTGCGAGGTAAGTGTAGTAACCCTGAGTGAGGTAGTTGGTGAGTTCCTTGAAAGTAGTAACGTTAGCGAAGCCTTCCTTACCAGTTTCCTTAGCGATTTCAGCAGCTACATCCTTAGCCCAAGTGTTAGCGGAAGCCTGACCTTCAGCGCTGTAGTGATCGAATGCGTTGTCAGCATCCTTGAGAGCCTGATAGGTGGTCTGAACGTTAGCAGCGTTACGGAGAGCGTAGTCGCTTTCCTTCTGCTGGTGAGCCTTGTCTACTTCGTTGAACTTAGCAACGAGAGCGTCGAGCTTAGCCTGGAGTTCAGCGATTTCTGCGGTATGAGTAGCAGCATTCTGCTTAGACTCAACGTCTGCGAGAGACTTACCGATGTGCTGGCAAACTTCAACGATCTGAGCACGGAGTGCATCGTGGAGATCCTTAACTGCAGCATCGTGGAAACCACAGGGGTTCAACTGATCGCATTCGCTGTACCAGATACCCTTACCATTGTCGTTAGCAGAAAGGTGGATGTTGAGGGCATTGTAGTTATCAGCGTTAGCAGCGGTCTTAGTACCGTGAGTAGCCTTGGTTTCGTCAGCATCGAATGATTCTTCGCAAACAGCATCAGCAGCAGTCATTGCTACAGAAGCGAGGTGAGCCTTGTGAGCGAAAGTATAACCTTCGTGGCAGGTCTGAGCGAATGCAGCGAGGTTTTCGAGGTTCTTGATCTGAGTGTAGAGTTCCTGAGCCTGTTCGGGACCATAGATGAATTCTACAGAAGTACCTGCAGCATAACGGGTAGCGATTTCACCCTTAACGCCATTGATCTGAGTATCGATCTTGGAGGTCAAACTCTTCAAGCCGTTGTAAGCAAATTCCATGATGCCGAGGAGAGTGAAGTCCTTCTCGAGATCAGGAGCACCGGGAGCATCGATATAAGTCTTGATGATACCAGGAACCTGAGCTACCTTTTCGTTAAGTTCAGCGTAAACGGGAGTATCATACTTGAAGTCTTCGTTGCAGTAAAGGTTAGCATCGTGACCAGCTTCCCAATCCTTATAGAAGGGGAGAGCCTTAATATAACCGTCAGCTGCAGTCAAAGCATCAGCAACATCGTTGATGGTAGCAACGTGACCCTTATGAGAGTTCTGGTTGTCTTCCCAAGCTGCTCTTGTACGAGCGAGTTCTTCGTTCATCTTAGCGAGCTCAGCAGCAGCTACCTGGTTGTAGTAACCCTTAGAAGTGTGATGATCCTTAGCAAGAATGCTATTGTTTGCCACCTTATCATGAGCGAGGTCGATAGCTTCGTTATCATCGAGACCCTTAACAACATTGGTCAAACCATAAGTCAAGGTCTTGCCATCGTATTCGAACTCGTGATCTTCGTGGAGAGCATCCTTTTCATCCTTATTGCTGTTAGCAGCGATGTTGGTGCTATAGTTGTTGCCAGCATGAGGAGTTGTATCTTCGCACTCATCCTTAGTAGTAGCGATGGTGGTGACGAGAGACTGACGAGCAGATTCAACTGCAGCGAGTTCGTCTACCAACTTCTTAGCGTATTCAGCTTCAGTCTGTTCGTGAACCTTCTGAGCTTCCTTAACAGCATCGAGATAGCTTTCAAGAGCTGCACGGAGGCCACCTTCAACAGTCTTGCTGGTACGACCAAATTCAACAACTACGCCCATTTCAGCATAGTACTTGTTAAGGAGGTCAGCTTCAGACTTATTGTCAGTGTAAGACTTAGCGATGTTGGCAGTGAGAGCAGTGATGCGGTTATTGATAGCCTCAAGAGCTGCTACGTTTTCTGCAAGGTCCTTACCGTTAACGTTTTCTTCATAGTAGCCAGCTTCCTTACCTGTGTAGAGTGCATTGTTGCAGAGGTCAGGATCGTTGGTGATGGCAGGATTGTGAGAGCTTGCATTCTTCTCAAGTTCTTCAATTTCCTTGAGGATGTTAGTACGACGGTCGGTGAGTTCCTTGAGGTAGTCGGTAGATGCGTTGTGAGCAGCTTCGTTACGGAGAGTAGCGATTTCTGCGAGGAGAGCAGTGCTATCGAATACAGGTTCGCCATCCCAGTAGAGACCATTCTTGTAGTCGCTTTCAATCTGGTCGCCTTCAGTCTTAACATCACCCTTGGTGGTAGCCAACTTGGTAGCAGTGTCAGCATTAGCAGGATAAGTGCCAATCTGCTTTTCTGCTTCAGTCATAGCGTCGGTTACATCCCCGAAGGTAGCCTTATTTGCATCGTAGGTAGCCTGATTGGTCTTAACAGCGTTATCGATACCAGCGATATCAGTGATGAGCTGGTTGATCTTAGCTACGTGAGCATCGATATCAGCCTCAGAGGTACCAGCGGTATGAGAAGCGTCGATAAGGTTCTTGATTTCCTGCTTAGCAATAACGACTTCCTTAAGGTAGTCATCGGGACCGATAGCCTTACCAGTAACAGCGTCATTTGCACCATCCACATCAGTAATAGGAGTAGCACCCTTGAATACGTCAGTGTAGTTAGTAGAGCCAGCTGCAAGGTTCTTAGCGATAGTAGCCTGGAGATACTCGGTTGCTGCGTTACGATCGGGCTCAGTGGTATAACCATTGATGGTATTCTTGAGGTTATCGATGTAAGTCTCCATAATGTTAAGACTACGGAGAGTTTCATTCCAATAAGCTTCGTTTACGAGGTCGGTAGTAGGAGTAGTGCCACCAGAAGTATAAAGCTTGTTAGCACCATCTGCAACACCATACAATGCACCAATCTTAGTTACAGCTGCATTGAGCGCAGCAAGATCCTTAGCGTAGGTTGCATTAATTCCATTGTAACTACCAGCATAACCGAAACCGGCACTAGTATCATCCCAGTAAGAATATGACCACAAATCATTTGCATAAGTAACCAAATCACCTGCAGAAGTCTGAAGTGCTACGAGGTCAGCTTTCTGGTTTTCCAACTCATCACAATAAAGACGAGCCAAGCTACAATAAGCGTTGGTGTTGTCAACGTCATAGTCTTTGTAAGCTTGTGATGCTTTAACCGAATTGATCTTTGTGTTAAGATCAGTAATTGCGGCATCAACGTCTGCCTTAAGTGTAGTAACCTTAGAAATCAAAGCACTACGCTGAGCAGAACTGTAGTTTACTGCGTTCATGTCATTCACCTTGGGAGACATGGGTGCAGCAGCGTTAGCTGTGGTTGCAATACCTGCCAAACCAGCAGCGAGAACGCCTGAATAAAGTACAACTTTCTTCATAAAATTAAAAAGTTAATTAATGATTGATATATAGATTTTGTCGTTTGCAACGGAACGAATCCGCATTTGTGGACGCTATTGCGGGGCACATCACGTACGGGCACAATGCGGACACTATACTATAAGTAGGTGCAAAATTCAACATTTTTTTCCAAATGTGCAAGGAAATTTTGAAAAAAATGCGAAAAAAGCGAGAAAAAAGCCTTTTTCTGCTAAAAAAAGTCCTCAAAGCAGGGGAAAAAGTCAAGAAAAAATTAAAAAATGCAAAAATTCTACGCTAACGGTCTGCATTTGCCCGTCTTCCGGTTTGCTCCAACGCTTTAAGCAAAAAGCCGTAAAGTGCTGTCTTTTAGTCATTACTATAACGGACCTTTACGCGCGTGCTATTTAATATTATAGGAGTAGGTCTGAGGCATAGTCTCCTGGTCCCGATCCATAAAAAACTACAACGGAGGAAGTAATTTACTCACTTTTATGGCATAGTATTTTCACGAGTGTAGGAGTATCGTTGCACAACTGTAGAATAATAGTTCCACTTTTGTGGCACAACTATTGCATATAAGTGAGAAAACATAAATATCGGGGGCAGAAAAGACCGGAACAGCCGGAACAGCCAGAACTACCGGAACTACCGGAAACTCCGGAACCGCCGGAAAGCCCGGTCCCTCCGAACGCAACGAAGCCGCCGGCCTTTTCGGGCCGACGGCTTCGTCTTTATTCAGGTTTCTTTATTTGCGGATGCGTTTCTGACCGCTCTGGATGTAGAGCTGGCCGGACTGAGGTGCTGTGATTCTGCGACCGGAGAGATCGTAGACAGCATCAGAGGCAGGAGCTGTAGCGGGGATGACCGTCATTCCAGACGGATCAACAGGCTCGCGGACATCGAGGGGAGCGTAAGTCAGTTGGAACTTCTGGATGGTGAAGATGTTCTGGCCACTCATGGAAGCAACGAGGACACCGAGTGCCACTTCCTGCTTTTCAGAAACAACGAAGGTGATGGTGGCGTCAGAGAGCTTGACATAGCTGAGCGCTGAATTGAGATCAGCAGCATCAGGAAGTGTCTTACCCGCATTGGCAACAAGATAAACACCATCAATGGCAGGATGCTGGCCAAAGGCAACATGGAGGGTGTAGATACCCGGTTCAAGTTCGCAAACCTGGAAAGCCTTGTGGTTTTCCAAATTACCGAAGCTATCCCAACCCGTAGTACAGGTGAAGTCATAGTTCTTCTTGGTATCCACATGAACACCCGTAGTGATATCACCAGACTTAACCGTATTCTCGAGGGTCCAGTCAGCAATTTCATAGAAACGGCTCGCCGTGGTGTTGTTCACGGTCTTGCTGGTCTTGGAGAAAGAACGCTTATAGTTCGTGAGATAAGTGCTCGTAACATCCTGGGTCTCGACATTTTCAAAATTGAGACAGAAGACACCCTTGGAAAGTCCCCAGGCATCGCCGTCAGGACCAAAGCCGGAACGGACACCGTCATTCATGCGGTTTGCACGGTCTTGAACATCGCCACCGGTCTGGTTGAAGTCGTAGTAAAGCACGAGGTTTTCTACAGAAGCGGGATTTTCAATAGGCTGATTAGCATACTGCTGAATCTTTGCAGCCGTAAGGTTGGTATCCCAGATTCGGAATTCGTCGATAGAACCATTCCAGTCTGCAGAGGTTGTACCGATACTGAAAGAGGGAACATCAGCAAAACCGGAAGTTGTGGTGGCATTGTTCACCTTTACACCGTCCTTGTAGAAAACAACGGAAGTGCCGTTTACAGCGATGGCGTAGTGGTGCCAGCTTCCAGCTTCAACGGTTCCGGCGGTAGACTTCGCGGTCTTGCCCTTATTGGTCAGGCAGAGAGAACCATCGGAAGCGACCTTAATCTGGAAGGTTGCATCGGTAGCACCGATACCCTCGCAATAATCAGCGAGCTTGGAAGGATTCATCCACCAGTCAAAGGTATAAGAACGCTGTGTAACGGTGAGAGGAATTTCCTTCGTGGTCACCTTTGCAGCCTGCTGAGAGAAAGAGAGACCGTTCTTTGAATCAGCATTTACAACGACGAGAGCACGTTCCTGGGTAGCCTTGCTGGAACCAGCGTTGTTGCGGGTAACGAGAGAAATATCGAAGACACCACTGTTCTCAGGGGTAAAGACTGTGCTCTGGCCATTGATCACCACATTACCACCCGTACCATTCAACAGCCACTGCCATGAATTGGGAGCGTACTTGGACTTATCGGTCAGAATGATGGGCTGGCCCTTCATGACTACAGCATCGCTGACGGTGAAAGCAGATTCAGGAGCAACTTCCTGAACGATAATATCCACGGAAGAACGGGCGCTGTTGCCAGCAGCATCAGTAACGGTGAGGGTTGCCGTGTAAGTTCCGAAGGCCTCATAAGCAGCAGCGGCACTTACGCTTTCCACGATTTCCTTTTCAGCACCGGGGAAACTCCATACATAGCTGTAGCCGTTAACGCAGGTGTTGGGCTTGAAGCTGACACGTTCGCCAGCGGCAACACTCGTCTTGGTACAAACGAAGGAAGCGTCGAGAGGCAGAGCTTCGAGAACAGTAAGCACGCGCTGGTCGGTGATTTCATTGCCAGCATAGTCGGTACCTGTTACGGTAACGGTATATTCTCCGGGAGCAGAGAAGTTGAGGGTCGGAGTCAGCGTTGAGGTCTTGCTGTTGTCGGGGAGCGTCCAGACAATGCGGTTCACATAGTCATTACGGGTAGCCTTGAGGGTAACAGGCTGGCCAGCGTAGATCGTTCCAGGCTCAGCGATGGAAATCGTTCCGGCTTCAGCAGGAGTAACATAAGCAGGAGTGGTAGAATTCGTAGTACGGTTGGTAGCAGTACTTACGGGAGCATGATGACCACCGGCGCAGTCAAGCATATACCAAATGCCATCTTCACCCTGGAAGGAATCACCCTTGAAATAGGCAATGAGGCCTTCAGGAAGGACATCGCCGTAATATTCAGTGCGGGTGGCAGCGGTGTAGCCTGCCTTGATCTGGGCAGCAGAACGGGCGTAGTTCCAAATCTTGATCTCATCATAACGGCACTGCTGATAAGCATTGTTACCGCTTGAAGAACTGAAGACGTAATCGCCGAAGCCACCGATACCGCTGTAATTTGAAGAAGAGCAAGTGCCGGCAGCAGCACCGTTGATATAGACCGTACACTTATTCTTGTTGACCACGATGCTGACGAGATGCCAATCACCGGTAGTCAAAGACTTGGTAGAAGTCACACGGTCTGAGGTGCTCCAACCGCAGGTGTAGTAACCACTGGCGTCACAGTGCTGATACCAGGTACCCCAACCAGGACCGGCAGCATTGTTCCAACTAGCGAGCGTATTGGGCTTGATCCAGAATTCAATAGTCGCCTGTTCGTAAGCATTGTCGAAGACCTCAGGAATGGTAAAGCCAGCCTTTGAGAAGGAGTATGTCTTGTTCTTTTCGGGGAGGGTAATCGTAGAAGTCACGCTCTTGCGAGCGCTTTCCTGACCATCGGAATAAACAGCAGCAACAGCATAAGACGTGGTTCCGGTCTCTTCTCCGGGCGCATAGGCATAGGTCTTAGCGTCAACGGAAGCGAGAAGGGCGCCCTCCTTATATATATTATAGGAGTCAACCTTGTGGCTGGACTTATCGGGATCGGACCAGGTGATTTCGCCGTCAGTATAGGCAAGATTGTTCACGGCATTATAGCCAGCGCCATAGACAACAACGCTGATGATAGTCTGCTTACCAGAGGTCGTAATCTCAACGTTTCCGGTTTCGCCAAGGTCGAAGGGAGTCTCTACGCCGTCGATATCATGTTCATAGTCCATGATGCTGGCTTCGTAGATATGGCCGGTTCCGGCATTCGTTGCCTTCTTGCGGTTAACAATGAAGAAATACTTCAAAGGTTTGTTGCGGTCGTAGCCGGCAGAGAGATCGGTGAGGTCATAACCGAATTCCATCGGTTCCGTATGCATCTTGCCGTCAGCCCATTTTCCAAGCATCGGAACTTCGGGAGCGGGAGAGGTATTACCGTTAGCGCCATCGCCGGCATACTTGAAGTGGTCCATGGAAATAATGGAAGAAGGAGCGGTGGCAGTCAAATCGGTGCTGACACCGGCCTGAAGCATGAGTTCGGAACGGTGGCTGTAGTCCATCTTGAGCTTAATGGTACGGAAGGGACGGTAGTCCTTGCGAACATGGTAGAATTCACCCCACCAGAAGTCGCCATTGAATTTGCCGTCGCTGGTGAAAGCAGAACCGGAATAAGCGTAAGGACAGTAGATGAAACCGTTGTTACACCATCCACCCCAGGAATTTACGATGATGAAAGCGCCCTTTTCGTTGGCACTGGCTTCACCATAAATGCCGTCGCCGTCAAGGTCGAATTCAATGCGGTCGTCATAACCTACCATGGTCAGTGCGTGGTCCACCTGTGTACCCCACTTCTGCACATAGTACATTCCGCTGACACCGGCCTCATCATTGGCAGCCGTTGAGGGAATCTTACCCCAAGAACCACCGGAGGCAACACCGAGACCGATGAGACCACCGGAATGGAAACTCTCATCACCGCAGTGGTTCCACAACCAGTTCTTGGCCATTTCCATACCTTCTTCGGTACCGACACTGGCCACATTGGAGGTGGGAGAGGTACAACGGTTGTGGAAGGCCTCGAACCACTTGTCATAGCCGGTCATCCAGCCGAAGCAGTTATCGGTCTCCTCGTTGTAGCCGAAGAGACTGGAATAGGTCTGACCGCCATAGGTCTTGGCTGAAGGAACACCGACGTTGGTCACAAAGGCGTCCTTGCCGGAGTTACCATTGGTCAAAAGCCAGACGAAATGGGTGGGATAATAGTTCTCAGGGAGCGAACCATTGGTATTACGATAGGAGTTCTGCTCGTGGGAGAACATGTAGGCAATACGGGATGCTGAACCACAGGAACCTGCACTCTGGTTGAAAACGGGCGGGAAGTAGAGGGTGGCAGCATTGTTGACGTGGTCGGGACGACCCGTAACCTGGGCACCATGACGGCCTTCAGCGGCTGCGGCTCTGTAACGCTCAACGAAGCGGGCTGCTACAGGATCGGGATTGAAGTTTCCACTGCGATAGTCCGGGAACTTCTTAGTATCCACGGGAACCATCACCTGCGCTGAGGCAGCAAGGGCAGAGAGGCCCAAGGTGAGAAGGGTGAGGAATCTCTTCATTATATGAGGTTTAATAGGTTTATAGGGTTTAAGGCTTCGCCTGGTTCAAAGCTTCGCCTGGTTCAAGGGAGGTTCAAGAGGGTTCAAAGTTTAACGGAAGCCTTGAGAGGCAGGTGGGCAGAACTGCCACCGACGAGGATATCGAAGGTGCCGGGCTCTACCACGAAATCATGGCTATGGATATCATAGAAAGCAAAGGCTTCAGCGTCGAAGGTGAGGGTCACACGCTGGCTTTCGCCCTTCTTCAATGAAACCTTTTCGAAGCCCTTGAGTTCCTTGACGGGACGGGGAACGCTTGCCTCCTGGTCGTGAACATAAACCTGGCAGACTTCCTTACCGTCCACCTTACCGGTATTCTTCACGGTGAAGCTGACGCGAACTTCGTTCTTACCAACAACCTCAGCCTGAAGGTCGGAGTATTCAAAAGTAGTATAGGAGAGACCGAAGCCGAAGGGATAAGCAACTTCCGTCTTCTGCTGGTCAAAGCCACGGTAGCCCATGAAGATTCCTTCAGCATAGCGAACGCGCTGGTGGTCTTCGTGGGTCGTATCATGATAGGTGGCATAGCAAGGATTATCTTCCCAACGCTTTTCCATGGTGAAAGGCAACTTACCGCTCGGATTGACCTTACCGGTAAGGATTTCTGCGAGAGCAGTACCACCCTCCTGACCAGGATAGTATGCCATCACAATTGCATCGGCATAGGGTTCGAGGGCGGTTATATCGGGATTGCCACCGCCATTGAGAACGAGAACGACCTTCTTTCCGAACTTTGCACACTCCTTGAGAAGTCTCTGCTGGGTTCCGGAGAGTGAGAACTCGTGGTCAGCGCCTTCATATTCAGAATCGGAATTCCAACCCAGGCAAACAATAACATTATCTACGCCCTTCATCTCAGCGGCAAGCTTGGCGTCACATTCGTTGGTGTCAGCAAGATAGAGAGGCTCGAAAGCCAGCTCTGATTCTCCACCACCCTGATAGTATTCAATCTTCACGTCGTAGGTCTTGCCGGCCTCAACCTTGATGATGGACTCACGGGTAGAAACGGAATGATCGAACCAGTCACTGATAATCTTGTTTCCATCGAGATAGAGGCGATAGCCGTCGTCTCCGGAAACACGGAAGAGGATGTCGCCTGTTATGGGAGCGGTGAAACGGCTTTCTGCAACGAGGCTGAAGCCGTTTGGCTGCTTAGCTGCGAGTTCATCAATGAGGGCCTTGTCAATACGCTCGCGAGAGAGGATTCCCTGAGGAACGCCTTCGAGTTTTTCGTTAAGATAATGGACAATATCAAAACCTACCTTACCGTCCTTGCGGGTAAAGCAACTGTCGTC
Source organism: Prevotellaceae bacterium UBA1746 (assembly GCA_002314875.1). Taxonomy (GTDB): domain Bacteria; phylum Bacteroidota; class Bacteroidia; order Bacteroidales; family Bacteroidaceae; genus Alloprevotella. Next base: position 193,643 of record DCHS01000017.1, on the reverse strand, counting down.
AATGCGCTCGAGGACACTCTCGTCGGTACCACGGAACGCCTTCTTGCCGAGAGCAGCCTTAATACCCTGCCATGCAGTAACATTGTGGAGGGGATGAACAATACCTGAACCACCGCCCATCACGGGAACATCAGCGTTCTGGCCGACAACGAGGGTCTTACCTTTCAACGGAAGCGCATTGCCTTCGTTCTTTAGAAGGGTGATGCCTTCGCGGGCAATATCCAGAGCACGCTGGCAGTTGTCAGGATTATCGAGGGCAATGGAAGTATCAGCCTGGAGGGGATTATTCAACCAGCCGAAACTGATGATTTCCTGAATGATATGCTGGCACATCAGGTCAATCTTCTCTTCTGCCAGGGCACCGCTTTCAATGGCGGGAGCGATGGCATCATATTTCAAGAAATCTCCGCCGGGCATTTCAAGGTCCATACCGCCTTCGATGGGAGCAATAGCATCGTGAACAGCGCCCCAGTCGCTCATCACCATACCCTTGAAGTCCCACTGATTACGGAGAACTTCCTTGTTGAGCCATGCGTTTTCTGTTGCCCATACGCTGTTGATGAGGTTGTAGGAATCCATGACAGCGGCAACATCAGCCTTCTGAACGGCTTTGCGGAAAGCGGGAAGATAGATTTCCTGCATGGTACGCTCGTCAACATCGGTGGAAACATTATAGCGGTCCCACTCCTGGTTGTTGGCAGCGTAGTGCTTAATGCAGGCCATGATGCCCTGGTCCTGTACGCCCTTTACATACTGAACGGCCATTTCGCCAGCGAGATAAGGGTCTTCACCGGTGTATTCGAAACTACGGCCTGCGAGAGGAGAACGATAGATGTTCACACCAGGGCCGAGAATCATATTCACCTTGCGGGCTTTGCAGTCGAGACCGATACCCTGCCCCATCGCGTAGCCAAGTTCACGGTTCCAGGTTGCCGTTGTACAGATATTAGCGGGGTACATCGTGCTCTGGGTATCATTGCGGACACCCTGAGGACCGTCGGCCATACGGATTTCGGGGAGGCCGAGACGGGGAATGGCGCGGATATAGAAACTACGGTCACCGTTGATATAGTCGATTTTCTCGCGGAGGGTCATCTTGCTGACGATGTCGCGAGCCTGTTGTTCCATTTGTGAGGTTACCATCTGTGCTTTTGCCGTTAAGAAGGAAAACAATGTGATTGCGTAAAGGAAGTATTTTTTCATAGGGGAAAGGTTTATAGGGTGTATAGGGTTTATGGGGGTATGGGGTTATTTCAAACCGAGCTTCGTCATAAAGGCGGTGCGATGAGCGGGGTCTTCCATCTGTTCTTCGAGGACTTCGGGGAGACGGGAGATGTAGTCATTGAACTGATCAACGATAGCGGACTGCTCGTCGGGGAAGTAGGAAAGACGGAGAGGAGCAGCCTCGAGGAAACCTACGGCCTTGGTATAAACCATGCCGGCTTCCTTCTGCTTATAGTCAGCCACAGCGGTCTGGATGCGGTGGAACTGGCACTTCAAACCAGCGGTGAGTTCGGGAGTTTCTGTAGCAAAGGTAATTTCAACCGTAGCCCCGGCAGCGCAATTGAGTTTACCGAGATGAATGGTCGTCTCCAGCTGCTGGCCGTTGTATTCGAAGTCGAGTTCCTTGCCGTTCATTACCACCTTGGCGGGAGCCATCTGGCAAGGAAGGGCGATGGAATACTCGCGTTCAGCGGGCATATCCTTATAATCTCCCTTTCGCTGACCGATTGTCACCGTAAGCTGCTGGCCGTTTCGCTGGTAAGAGAGCGGAGTCGTCGCATAGTGCTCAGCATATTCACGGTCTTCGCCATTATCTTCATACATCAAGAACTTGCCCTCGTTGCCACCAGGGAATACACGAACGGTCACAGCCTGGCTTGTACCGCTGAGGTTCTTGAGTTTGCCATAATAGGGAAGAATGCTGCCGGCCTTGATATAAACGGGATATTCATCGAGGGTGAAGGAACGCTCTACGGTCTGACCGCCATCGAACATGGTTCCGGTTTCGTATTCGAGCCACTGGTTGCCAGCGGGGAGCCATACCTTGACATTAGAGAAACCATCAGAATCAACGGGGGTAACAGCGGGGGCAATCATCATGCGGTCACCGAAAAGGTACTGCGTCTTATTCTCGTAAGCCTCGGGAGCTTCGGGATAGTCATAATAGAGAGGGCGGCAGAGAGAAATACCGGTTTCATAATCTTCACGCGCCATGGTGTAGATATATGGAACGAGCGCATAACGATCATTGATTACCTTCATCAAACGTTCTTGAGTTTCTCTGTTGAAAGACCAAGGTTCTTTATTGATCTTAGGGTCTTTCGTGCTATGGGAACGAATGACGGGAAGGTACGCTCCCATCTGCATGGCGCGGGTATAGAGTTCTGGATCAATCGTTGTGCCCCACTTATCGTCTCTGCTCTGATGGCCACCGATATCATGGCTCCAATAACCATAGAGAACGTTGGAAGAGGTACTATTGAAGTAAGGAAGAAATTGCAGACTTTCCCAGGTGATATAGGCGTCGCCGCTGAAACCGATCTGATAGCGATGGTTGCCGAGACCACCCCAGCGATGATAGAGCATGGGGCGCTTATTGCCGGAGTGCTCCATATCGGTAAAGAACACATAGTTGCACCACCAGGTATTGCTGAGTTCGGGAATCTGCTTATCGTTAAGCCACTGCTGCCAGTCGAGCCACCAGAAATCCACACCATCTTCCATATAAGGATGGAGATAGTGCTTGAACATGGACTTTATCATCACCTTGTCGCTACCGAGCCACTCGATGTGTTCGCCAGCCTTTGCTGAGAGGGCGGGAACTGTGTTGCTCTCTTGAGACAAAATATCTTCGGCCACCTCTTTATATTTCTTTTCGTAAGTACGAACGCCCTCAGCTGGATGGAGATTCATCGTAGTCTTTACGCCTTCCTCATCGAGATAGTGGAGGAACTTCTTATAGTTGGGGAAGAGGTTTTCGTTCCAGTCCCAGCCGGTCCAACCGCCACCAGCTTCGGGGCTGATGGGATGCCAGTCCATATCGATGACGAGGACATCGAGGGGAATGTTGTAGTGGTGGAAATGGTCGATGAGCGAACGGAAATCCTGCTCGCTGTAACTCCAATAGCGACTCCACCAGTAGCCGAAGGTATAACGGGGAGGAAGAGGAACTTTACCGGCAAATTTGGTATAGCTCTTCAAAGCCTCCTTGTAGTTGTGACCATAAGCCATGAAGTACCAGTCCTGAGCGCCTTCCGCACTTTCGCGGCGGGTTACCCAGTCCCAATCCTTATCGCCATTGAAGAGGAGGCTTTGGGAATCGTCGAGGAGGGTCCAACCGTCGGTAGCGAGGAGACCGTCTTCGAGGGGAATGGGCTGATTGTCGCGACCTATTTCGCCATCGTAGCCATCGAGGGTTCTGTAGGTTCCCTTGAGGTTGTGCTGCTGCTTCATGCCGGGCTTCCAGACGAAGGAGGTACCAAGGTTCTTGGCAGCGGTGATGGTGAGGTTGGCAGCGGAGAATGGAGCATCGCTCTTTTTATAGACCAGCTTCATCTTGCTGGTAATAATCGTCACCTGCTTGCTGGTTTCCTTCACAGTAAAGGGAACACTGGGATATTCGCGCTGGACGGCGACGAAACTTTTGTTATCTACAAAACGGCCGTCGGGGGCATACTCCATGCGGACCGTTCCTTCGTCGATGACGGTGAAACGGACATGGTTGTCGCGATAGACTTCTCCTGCCATAGCAGCGAGATTTCCCAAGAGAATGAGGGCAAAAAGAAAGATGCGTTTCATAGTGGGGAGAAAGGTTATAGGGGTTATTGGGTGTATAAGCCTGGAAGGCTTTCAGTCATTTCGGTGCATCGTAAAAAGCGCGGATATTGCGCATAAGGCCTTCGTATTTGGCGCGTTTAACCGCAGAGCCTCGGAAGAGTTCGCGGTATTCGTCTTGCGTGAGATGCTCCCAGTCCACGGCCCAACCTTCTTGAACCTCTTTTGAACCTTCTTGAACCTTATTATACGGACACAGCTCTGTACATCGGTCACAGCCATAGAAAAGAGGTGTGCCAGGAGAGGCATGCATCCACTCGGAAGCGGAGGCGGGGAGTTCGCCACGGTTCTCAATGGTCAGATAAGAGAGGCAACGGCGGGCATCGAGACAGAAGGCGGTACGGCGGGCATCCGTGAAGCCATCGGCGGTACGGTCCTGGCCGGATTCACCATGAAAAGTGAATTCGCGGAGTGCTTTTCCCGGACAAGCCTCAATGCAGCGGTAGCAGGTTCCGCAGTTCTTATAACCGAGGATATCGGGCGTCAGCGGAGCGTCGTATTCATCCACTTCGTCGGTCAATACGAGTTCACCGAGAAAGAGGCGACTGCCCTGACGGGGAACAATCAGCATTCCCGAACGACCGATGAAACCGATGCCGGAACGCCAGGCCCAATAGCGCTCGTCGATGGGAGCGGTATCCACGAAGCAACGGCTTCCTTCGGGAGCGCCTATCGCCTCTGCCAGTTGGAACAGCAGGGCTTTAACGGTGTCGTGATAATCCGGACCAAGAGCATAGGCAGCAATGGGGGGAGCATCCTCAGAGCGAGGAGAATAGGGAACGGCAAGAGAAACGATAGTCCGTGCTCCTTCAACGAGAAGCCTCGGATCTCTGCGTTTCTCTTCGTTTCGTTCCAGATAATTCATATCGGCATGATGGCCGTGGGACAGCATCCACTCCCGCATAGCAGCCCGCTCCTCGCTGATCGGTTCAGCGGGGGCTAAGCCACAGGCTGAGAAACCCAAATCCTCTGCCTTCTGCTTGATGAGGGAGGCGCTTAACATTGTAAAAGCTCTTTAAGAATCTGAATTCTTCCTTTCAGAATGTCTTGAATGAATATCCCTGTTCTTTGAGCCATTCGATGGCGGCAGGGAGTGCGGTACGAATTTTTTCCTGACTCTTCAAGGAGTCATGGAAAGTGATGATGCTGCCGGGACGGGCATAACGCTTGACATTGGCCAAAACATCGTCGGCATTGAGACGGGTGGAATAGTCACGGGTGACGAGATCCCACATCACAATACGATAGCGCTTGGCCACATAGCGGTACTGATTGACTTTCATCCAGCCATGAGGCGGACGAAATACAGGACTACTGACGGGCCCCATCTCCTTTTCAATGATCGCCTGGCACTCGTCCACATCATTCTTAAAATGGAAATCGCCGTGGATATGGCCGGAGATATGGTGAAAGGTATGGTTGCCCACACAGTGTCCGCGACGGACGACTTCGTGAAAGACCTCGGGATGTTTACGGATATTATCACCCACCATGAAGAAGGTGGCCTTGACACCATATTGGTCCAAAATATCCAGCACCCACGGGGTTACTTCGGGAATCGGTCCGTCATCGAAGGTAAGGTACACCGCCCGCTCTGACGAATCCATCCGCCAGAATGCACGGGGATAGAGTCGTCGGAGCAGGCGGGGAGGTTGTTCAATTAACATGAGTTAATCGCTATTCTTCTTCGTAGTCTTCGTAATCGCCGTATTCACCTTCACCTCCTGTTGCCTGCATTTGCTGACGCTGCTGCTGACGAGAGAGAATGAGATAGCCGACGGGCTCGTTAGCCAGACTCTTCAGGAATTTGGTGTAAACATCTGCCTGCTTGCTGCCACATTCCCTCAAACCACTGATTGCTGCCTGGAGGAAGAGGAAATGGCGCTCAGCACTGAGACCGTAGGTTGAAAGACGGGAAGCGGAGAGGGAGTTATACCAAGTCAGGTATTCTGCACTGTTCCTGGCAACCTCAACGAGAACGCGTTCTGCTTCCTTGTCCTTACCGACCATATGCCAGTAGTAGGGGAGGTTGAAGACAATGCTGCCATCTTCGGCATAATCTACACCGATAGACATGATATCGTAGGGAACATTCTTGGAAGGAATGACCTTCTTGCAGTATTCCAAAGCCTGGAGGGCCTTGTCCTTCTTGCCTTCTGCGAGGAGCGCACCGATCAGCTGGGTGAACATAGAGCGATGGGTGTAGCACATACGCATGTTCGTCTGGTCAAGATAGATGCCGTCCTTATCGATTCCGCCGAACTTGAACTTGTGCATCATGTTGTCGAACATCTTTTCGGTGTCGATGGCATGAGTTCCAACGTTGAACGGAGTAACGCGGGAAGCAAGACCTTCAAGAATGAGATGGTTGTCAAGACCGGCATAGTTTTCACTACCGAGGGTGACACTCATATAAAGAGGACGGGTCCAGTTGTGGTGAGCGAGGAGTTCGTACACCATCATTTCAGACTTGGTCACCATGCTCTTTCCCTTCAGGGAGATGAAGAGTTTTTCGGGAATACTGTCCTTGCCGTTGGGCAACTTCATACCAGAAGCGATAACGGCGTTCTTGTCGATGGACAATACGAGGGAGTCGGTAGGAATGAAACTGATCTCCGGATTACGGACGAAGTTATCGATGATGAACTGGAGTTCGTAGGGATCGCTGCCGCCATATTCCTTGGCAAGTTTGGGATCTTCAGCAATCTGTGCCTTGAGACCATCGAGGATATCCTTTTGAGGACGAACATAGAAGACATCATGGCTCTGGTCACCATTGGGACCGAAGCGCTTGATATTGTCCACATATTCATAACGGTTCCAGGTGATGGGGAGTGCGGGGCTGTCCCAAGCCGGACGACGCATCTGGTCGGTGTACCAGTCAGTCTGGAGATAGGAGAGGTTGCAGACGCGGGCATCGGTACGGATGCCTTCTGTATCCTGGCTGTACCAGAGGGGGAAGGTATCGTTATCACCATTGGTGAAGATGACAGGATTACCCTTCTCATCGAGGGTATAGAGGTAGTTGCCACCGAAGTCACGGCAAGCGGTACGGCCGCTGCGGTCGTGGTCATCCCAGGTCTGGCTGACCATCTGAAGAGGAACGGCAAGGGCAACGAAACCAGCGAGGCAGATCAAAGGCAGATCGTACTTGTGGTTCCAGTTCTTCTTCAAGTATTCTGCAACCATCTGGGGGAGATCAGCGATGGCAGCAACGCCAAGGCCAATCCAAATGGCAAAGGCATAGAACGAACCGGCATAAGCGTAGTCACGTTCACGAGGCTGCTGGGGAGTCTGGTTCAGATAGAGAACGATGGCAAGACCCGTCATGAAGAACAGGAAGAAGACAATCCAGAACTGCTGGATACCGCGCTTTCCCTTGTAAGCCTGCCAGAAAAGACCGAGGAGGCCGAGGAGGAGGGGCAGACAGTAGAAGACATTATGACCCTTGTTGTTCTTGAGTTCGCCGGGGAGGAGTTCCTGATTACCGTACATCGCATTATCGATGAACTTGAAGCCGGTAATCCAGTTGCCGTGCTCATATTCGCCGTTACCCTGGATATCGTTCTGACGACCGGCGAAGTTCCACATGAAATAGCGCCAGTACATGAAGTTCACCTGGTAAGACATGAAGAAGCGGATGTTGTCCCACTGTGAAGGCATCTCGCCGGTAATACCGTCGTAATGCTCACCGTCCTGGTCAACACTGAAACTTACCTCGTGCTTATCAACGCCGCCAAGCCAGTCTTCGTAAGCCTGGGCATGGGAATGGTCATAGATACGGGGGAAGAACATCTTCATCGCACTGGGATAGACATAGCCACCCTGGATAGGAACGATGTCATAGACATCCTTCTTTCCTGCCTGCTGTTCCTCGAGGGTATTCTCATGGCGCTGGATACGCTCATCGCTGTCGAGAGCAACAGGGCGAGAGGTATAGGCTTCACCATAGAAGAGAGGACGGGTACCATACTGCTCACGGTTCAGATAGGTTCCGAGAGAGAAGATATCCTCAGGAGAGTTCTGGTCCATCGGGGTGTTCTGGGTAGAACGGATGACGATGACAGCATAGGTTGAATAACCGATCATCAGCATGAGCATGCAGAGGAGAGAGGTATTCAGCACACGCTTGCGGAGGATATACTGGCCTTTCTTGTCCTTACGGGTAAGGAGAATAGCCAAGGCAACGAGGAGGACGATACCGATAGCGATAGGCATGGCGTAACCCTTTCCGTAGAAAGGAATACCCAGCAAGGCTACGGAAGCAAGGTAGAGGATATTGATCAGCTTGCGGTCCTTCTTCGTGGTGGCCCAGATAGCAGAGAGAACGACAGCGACGAGGACAATCAGATAGATGATCATACCGCTGTTGAAGGGCATACCGAGCTGGTTAACGAAGAGCAACTCGAACCAACCGCCGACCTTTACGATACCGGGAACGACACCATAGAGAACGGCTGCCACGAGGACTACGGAAACACCGAGAGCGATGAGGGAACCCTTGAGGTTCGCATCGGGATAGCGCTTATAGTAGTAAACGAGGACGATGGCAGGGAGGCAGAGGAGGTTCAGCAAGTGAACACCGATGCTCAAACCTGTCAGATAGAAGATGAGAACGAGCCAGCGGTCCGCATGGGGTTCATCGGCTTGGTCTTCCCACTTCAGGATGAGCCAGAAAACGAGGGCGGTGAACATGGAACTGTAGGCGTACACTTCACTTTCCACTGCTGAGAACCAGAAGGTATCACTCCAGGCGTATGCCAGAGCACCGGCAATACCGCTGAACATGATGATCAAAGTCTGGTTGAGCGTGATGGCCTCACCGTCTTTGCAGATCAATTTGCGAACGAGGTGGGTGACGCTCCAGAAGAGGAAGAGGATACAGAATGCGGAGAGGAGGGCCGACATAATGTTGACCATCAACGCAATCTGTGAGTTGTCAGAGGCAAAATGACTGAAGAAATTGCCCGTGAGCATAAAGAAGGGTGCGCCTGGGGGATGTCCCACCTCAAGTCGCGCTGCGGTAGTGGTGAACTCAGGACAATCCCAGAAGGGTGCTGAGGGCTCTACCGTCATACAATAGGTTACGGCGGCAATAGCAAATACCACCCAACCTACGATGTTGTTAATGAGCTTGAACTGTTTCATTGATATGTTTTGTTAATAATTTTTCTTGGTTTGACCGGAACCGCCGGAATATCCGGAACTTCCGGAACCGCCGGCCCCTTAGTCCAGCGCGTGCTTCGGATAGTCGATGGTGTAGTGAAGACCACGGCTCTCCTTGCGCTCGATAGCCTGGCGGGTGATGAGGTAACCCACGTTGATCATGTTGCGGAGCTCGCAGATGTCGGGGGTTGCCTTCACACGCTTGAAGAGTTCCTCGGTCTCCTCATAGAGCAAATCGAGGCGCGTCCACGCGCGCTTGAGACGGAGGTCGGAACGGACGATACCGACATAGTTCGACATAATCTGGCAAACTTCACGGGCATCCTGGGCGATGAGAATCTTCTCTTCGTTCGTCATCACGCCTTCGTCATTCCACTCAGGGATTTTGGTGTTATAATCGTATTCTGAAATATGGGCAAGGCTGTGCTGTGCGGCCTTTTCAGCATAAACGACGGCCTCGATGAGACTGTTTGAGGCCAGACGGTTACCGCCGTGGAGACCGGTGCAGGAACATTCGCCGATGGCATAGAGCCTGTGGATGCTGCTCTCGGAATTAAGGTCTACCTTGACACCACCGCAGAGGTAGTGGGCTGCGGGAGCAACAGGGATGTACTGCTTGGTAATATCGATACCGATGGAGAGACACTTGGCATAGATATTGGGGAAATGGTGCTTCGTCTCTTCGGGATCCTTATGGGTAACATCGAGGCAGACATGGTCGAGACCGTGGATCTTCATCTCGCGGTCGATGGCGCGGGCTACAATATCGCGGGGAGCCAGAGAGAGGCGCTTGTCGTACTTCTGCATGAACTCCTGACCATTGGGAAGGCGGAGGATACCGCCGTAACCGCGCATAGCCTCGGTAATGAGGTAGGCAGGGTGTGTCTCTTTGGGATTATAGAGAACGGTAGGATGGAACTGCACGAACTCCATATCCTGAACGGTTGCCTTGGCACGGTAGGCCATGGCGATACCGTCGCCGGTAGCGATGTTGGGATTGGAGGTTGTGCTGTAAACGGCACCGCAGCCACCGGTGGCAAGCACGGTGACCTTGCTGAGGTAGGTATCAATCTTGCCGGTATCGGGGTCAAGAACGTAGGCGCCATAGCATTCGATATCGGGGGTCTGACGATTGACTTCTACGCCGAGATGGTGCTGGGTAATGACCTCAACGGCATAGTGGTTCTCCATAATCTTAATATTGCGATGACGGCGGCAAGCCTCGATGAGACCGCGCTGAATCTCAAAGCCGGTGTCGTCGGCATGGTGGAGAATACGGAACTCGGAATGACCACCTTCACGATGGAGGTCAAAGGTGCCGTCCTCCTTCTTGTCAAAGTTAACGCCCCACTCTACGAGGCGCTTGATACCGTCGGGACCGCCCTTCACCACCTGCTCGACAGCAGCGGGGTCGGAGATATAGTCACCGGCTATCATGGTGTCTTCGATATGCTTCTCGAAAGTATCCACCTTAAAATTCGTAACACTGGACACACCACCCTGAGCCTTTGCGGTATTCGCTTCGTCGATGGTCGTCTTACAAATCAAAGCCACCTTTCCTTTGCCCGAGGCGGCTACCTGGAGGGCATAGCTCATTCCGGCAACACCGGAACCAATAACGAGAAAATCAAATTTACGAATCATAGGTTATTTGCCAAAAAGCTTGATTATCAGGCCGCAACTCTCCGTCGTCGGCCGCTGTGCTTTTATTGCGCGGCAAAATTAGCGAAAAAAACTGAACCCGCCAATAATTCTCCCTTAAAAATGAACCGCTATTAATAATAATTAATAAAATCACGAAAAAGCAATGGCGACCACCCTCATGGATGGTCGCCATTGTTAGTCCCGGATGTTCCGGTAGTTCCTGCTTACCAGCTGCCGCCGCCTCCGCCGCCGCCTCCGCCGCCAGAAAAGCCACCGCCGCCACCACCAGCGCCAGTGGATGAACTGGGATCGTGGCTCACCGTCGTGATGGCGTCGGAAACGGATGAACTCAGGGAGTGGACCATATTCGCTGCCATGAAATTGGAATTGAAATTCGTGCCGTTGTACCAGTCTGGCTGCTCTATCTTAAGGTTGCGGAACTGGTCGGCCCATTTGTCAGTCAAACCAAAGACCATGGCATAGGGCATAATGCGGTAGAAGTATTCGGGATCGTCCTCGAGGAGAGTTTTCAGACGAGGCTCGTCGGCAGTCTCGATGAACTCCTTCAGACCGAGGAGTTTACCCATCATCTTCGCACGGTATTCGCTGTTGATATGGAAGGACTTCAGATAGCCGATAGCCATCCATAGCAAAGCGTAGATAAGCACAATGTGTGCAACTTGGAGGTAGTCGCCATAAGACCTGCAGCCAATCCATAAAAAGCAGGCCACAGCCCACATGGCTGCAAAGGCAATTTTGAAAAAGATTTTCGCTCCGTTAGACATCAGTTCCTGACGATTACTCTGCCAGGATTCAAGGAAGAAATGGAGGGCTGCAGGGATGGCCACAAACAAGATGGCAAAGAGCAGATAGTCGCCGTCAAACATTTCCACGCTGGAGGAGAACCAGAGGGCGCAGAACGCAAAGATGGGGAGGAGATAGCACAGGCCAGACCAGCCGCTCCAACTCATCAGATTCTTCTCGCCTTTGAAGACATCGCCAAGACCGTTGAAGGCAGCCTTCATCGTTGCCGGTCTCGGTTCGAGGTCATTGAAGACTATCTCCTTCTCCTCACCGAAAAGGGCCTCTATCAATTTGCGCTGATATACAGGCAGGGAGTCGGGAAGCTCCTTGAGTTTGGTGACACGGAGGGTCTCACTCTTGAAGATCTTGCCTTCGCTTTCTTCCTGAATCTTCAGATAACCCTTTCCTGCCAGCCAGGGAATGAGGGCCGCCATATCGATGACATCAACCTGGTTGTCAATAATCGTTCCTACCTCTGCCGGCGAGATACCTTCGGGAGGATAGAATTCTATCTGCTTGGTGATGCTGGGAGCATGCATGCGCTGCGCCATAACGATGATCACCACGGCACAGATAACGGCGAGCCAGAAGAATATACCGCAGGGCAAGGAAGGGGTCTTCGTCGCACCTTCGTAATAGCCTTCGGGCATTTCAGCATAGAGGGTAACAGCCTGGTTCGGAGCGATGGTATCGGCAGTTCCAACGAGGTGTGTTGCTGATTTCTCCAACGCAACCTGCACGGATTCATCGGTATTTCCGTACTTTCCGCTATAGATCTTCAGTTGTTCGAGAGCAGAGGCGGGAAGAGGCTTTTCAAAAGCAACATCGAAGGAGAGATGCTCAATTTCAGCGTTGAAATCGGCTCCGAGGACGGTATGGAAAAGGAAATCCTTTGCGGTATAGCGATCGTCGGGATATTGCAGGCGATAGCTGATCTCGTAGGTATGGGTACCGGTAATCTCGAGGTTTTCACTGCCGATACGGATGACGCGGTTGTCGCCGTCGTCCTCCATCACCGCCTCTTCGCTGACGCTGATATCTGTCAGTTCCATGGCATAGCGGAAGCACATCAGGCTGTCCTTGCCATCCGCCATCTTCACAGGAAGGAAGCGGGAATATTTCGTCGGGATATAGCGGTAAAAACCGTGGCGTGGCTCGTTATAGGTAATGGTGATGGTCTCAGTGACATCCCACACATTATCCTTCTGCACCTTCGCCTGGATCTTATAGTCGTTATAGACCATACCTCCGCGGTCAGCGAAAGCCGTCAGACTGCACAGCATACAGAGTACAGCCAACAGTATTCTTATCTTCATCATGTTTTTCTTTTATCTTCTATTGGGGGGGCACTCCGGAACTTCCGGAACCTCTGGAACAACCGGAACCTATTACACCTCCACCTTCACCGCAGTGCGTTCGTCGGCTTTGGCCTCAAACATCGGCTGGGGCTTGAAACCTGCGATGGATGCGATGATATTGTTGGGAATCGTCTCGCAGTGATTATTGAATTCGCGGACCGCACCATTGTAATAACGGCGTGCGCTGGCGATATCCTCCTCGATCTGCACCAACTGCTGCTGGAGTTCCTGGAACTGCTTGTCGGCACGGAGTTCAGGATAAGCCTCAACGACAGCCATCACCTTCGCCAAAGCCTCGGTAATCTGCTGTTCGCCCTCAATCTGGCTGCTCAGACCCTTTGCCTTCGTTCGCATCTCCGTCACGCGTTCCAAGGTCTCTGCCTCATGGGAAGCATAGCCTTTCACCACCGCAACAAGATTGGGAATCAAGTCAAAGCGCTTCTTCAAATACACATCCATCGTCGAGAATGCCTCGCGGACCTTATTGCGAAGGGATACCAGACCGTTGTACATGGTAATCACCAGAAATACCACTGCCGCTACGGCAGCAATAACTATAATCAAATATTGTGTTTCCAAATTCTTTAATTTTAATTTTGAACCTTTTTGAACCTTCTTGAACCAGGCGAAGCCTTAAACCTTATAACCTCCTCACTCCTTCAATCTCCCCAAGAGGATTTCTGCGAGTTCGGTGATATCGGCGATGTCTACCTTGCCGTCACGGTTGACGTCACCGCGGGAGAAAGACGGTTTGTCATCGCTGATGGCATTGAAATTCCAGATGCTTGCGCCATACTCCTTCGGCTGGAGGATTACCGTGGACCATGCTGACGGATTGGTATACCAGCAGAGATTGCCCTCCTTGGTGAAAATCTGCATCAGACTGGGATCACTTGCGTTAGGCTTAATCGTCCAATAATACGGCTCGCTGGAGAGAGTTACAGGACCTTCCTGCACCTCGGCGCCCGTGGTGGCATACAAACCCGTTCCCTTGTTGCGAATCAGGAAAGTGCCGTCGGTCTGACGAAGAAACTGCCAGCGGGCATTATCACCCGAGGTAAGCGTGGTAAGTTTGGGAACAACGGATGTTCCCTCGCCGACCGCATAACGAGGCCAGCCACTGTAGCCGCACTGAATCGTATAATACGTGCTGGTATCCAGAGAAATATCATTCGTAGGCTGATAGATACGGACATATTCGATATCCTGCTCGTAGGCATGGCTTTCGTCCACATTCGCTGCCCAGCTGCCGTTACCGACACTCTGATTGACGATGATGTAAAAATCCTTGTCGAAAGGATAGATGACATCGGCATTGCTCGTCGGCTTGCTCAACTGGTAGAACTGATTGCCGTCGCAATACCAGGTCAGGCTGTTCGTCGTCCAGAGGAGGGTGTAGACATGATAGCCTTCACTCGCCATGGTGTTTCCGCTATAATAGCCCGTCTTACCAATACAGGTACAGTTGCCGTTGTGGACCGTTCCATAGACTCTATAGGAATTGTCAATCATCTCCATAATATCGATTTCACCGCCATAGGGCCAACCGGCACTGTTGTCGACAGGCATCATCCACAGGGCGGGGAAATTGCCGGTGAAGGGATTGTTCTTGGCCTTAATCTCGATGATTCCGTAGGTATAGCCCTGTTTCATCTGCAGACCTGACGTCAGGAACTTCTCCGTACCATCGCTGGCACTCGTCACCTTTTTGGCATGGAGATTGAGGACACCATCGGTAAAGTCCACCATCTGGCGCTGTTCAGCGAGGGTCGTTCCCATTAACCTCTTCCACGTCGGACTTTCGCGGGAACAATAGTCCCAGACCTTCTCCAGGGCCTCATAGTTCTCGAAGCAACCCGTACAGGCCGCCAGTTCTTCGTCCGTCAGGTTCGGCATCGCCACCTTTGCCGCTGCCGGAGTCTCAGAGGAGAACACCAGTTTATAACCGGATTTACTCACATCGCCAAAAGCGAGGAGAGGGAGTACGAACGCCACCAGCGCCAGACTCCACATTTTCCAATTCTTCATATTGCGGATTCTTTAATAGTATCAAAAAAGATTATCTTCTTCCACCGGCAACCGTTGTACCTCCGACAGCAGTATTACCACCCTGGAACTGGATTTCGACAACATAGTTGCCCCTGGCTCCTGCAGGAATGAAAGGCTTGGCAGGACGGCCGTTGATACGGCAGGAAGCGATTCGGCCACCAGTGCCAGAGAGTTTCACCGTGATGTTGGCACCACGATAGCGGATGTCACTGAGCGTTGCCGTTCCCATACGGTCCATACCGAGAGGCTCCAGACGGAGACCGTTCGTTTCGAAATGCAGACCGAAGACCTCGGTGATGATGGCACGGAGGAAACCCGTTGCCGCCCAGGTCTGGTGGTTCAGCGGAGCCCATTCGTGGTCACACTGCCAACCACCCGAAGGACGACCTTTCTCGGTGTAGATCTCGTGATAATTCGGTTTACCGTCAACACTGTGGTGGAGGGCCAGATCGGCGAGATTGCGGACCTCAAACCAGAACTGTCTCCGCTCACCCACATGCGCACAGGCAGAGGCATAGTACATATTGACCTGGGGCCATATCATCACATTGTGACGGCCGGGCTTATCTTCGCTGAAACGGATGTAGCAGGGCCAGACTGCGGGAATGCCATGTTCCGTGATATGGCAATTCTGAAGAACCTGACGAGCCTCGCTCGCACTGAGGATATCGAACATCACGGCATAAGCCACACCGAGACCCTCCTGCTCATCGTGCTTACGGCCGTGGTCATCGAGGAGGAAATACAACCGATGGTTGCGGGCATCATAGAGGTGCTGGCGGATAGCATGTTTCAGCGCCCTTGCCTCCGCCTCATAGCGGCCATGGTCACCGAGTTCACGGGCCATCAGCGTCAGGATGCGGTAAGCCTCATAATAGACGGCATTCGTCGAGAGACACTTCATCTGCGGCGCACGGGGATGCTCGAGGACATACGAGCGGTCATGGCGGGCAGGTTCGTACATCGGTTCATCGTAGGCAGCGATACCATCCTGGAAAACCGCAGGACCCGTGAAGAGACCGTAACGGCTGTCGTAGTAGTCACGGCGGAGTTCTGCCATCGTCTTTGCCGAACAATCATAGGCCGTCCTCAGGAACTTTCGGTCACCGTTGACGAGATAATGGTTCCAGGCGGCGATGACCCAGATAATCTTGTCCCAATACTGGTGGCCGATGGTCTGTCGCTGGTTCGTCACGCTCCACAGGGAATATTCCGCCACCTGAGGACGGATAAGGGAAGCCGCATTCCACGCATTCATCGCACAATCGCGCGTCCATTCGCCGCCGTAGTCGCCGCCAGCCTTCAGCAGCATATTCTCGGTGTTATGGTCAACGGTCCATACCGCCAGATCAAAGGCAGCATCGACATCCTTATCTCCCGTCACCAGTCGTTGGGCAAAGGAGGAAAGAGTAGCAAAGAGAGCAATAAGCGTTACAATTCGTTTCATAGTTCAAAGTCTGGAAGTTGGGAAGACGCTACCTTGCCTTATAGGCAGAGATTCGTTTTTTTCGTCCGCAAAGTTATTAATATTATTAAAAAGGACAAAAGAAATTCCGAAAAAACACCATTTACAAAAAATTATCCTTATCTTTGCACCCCAAAAATTAGACTTATATGCAAAGAATAGTATTTCTCCTCCTCCTCTTTATCACCATAGTATCCGGTGCCTCCGCTCAGCGCAAGAACGCTTCCGAGTTCGGGGACATCGATGTCGACATGCTCCGCAAACTCCAGATAGCCCAGATGGCCATCACCCAGCTCTATGTCGACAGCGTCGATCAGAACAAGCTCGCCGAAGATGCCATCAACGGTATGCTGTCAAAGCTCGACCCCCACTCTTCTTATACCAATGCCAAGGAGACGAAGAAGCTCAACGAGCCCCTCGAAGGCAATTTCGAAGGCATCGGTGTGCAGTTCAATATCCTCGAAGACACCCTCGTCGTCATCCAGACCATCTCCAAGGGTCCCTGCGAGAAAGCCGGTATCGTTGCCGGTGACCGCTTCGTCACCTGCGACAGCCAGACCATTGCCGGTGTCAAGCTGGAACGCGACAGCATCATGCGTCTCCTCCGTGGTCCCAAGGGAACGAAGGTCACCCTCGGTGTCGCTCGCCGTGGTAATCCCGACCTTATCTATTTCACCATCAAGCGCGACAAGATTCCCGTGAACACCCTCGGTGCCAGCTATATGATAACTCCCACCGTCGGCTATATCGAACTCGACCGCTTCGGTGCCACCTCCGGCAAGGAAGTCGAAGATGCCATCAAGGAGCTCCAGAAGGAAGGTATGAAGGACCTCATCCTCGACCTCACCAACAATGGCGGCGGTTACCTTGGCGCAGCCTTTGAAGTCGCTAACCAGTTCCTCAAGAAGGGCGATCTTGTCGTCTATACCGAAGGCCGCACCTCCGGCAAGCAGGTCTTCAACGCTGAAGGCGGCGGTATGTTCCCCGACGGCCGTGTCGTCGTCCTCGTAGACGAATACACCGCATCGGCAGCGGAGATTGTCAGCGGTGCCATCCAGGATCATGACCGCGGCACCATCGTCGGTCGCCGAACCTTTGGCAAAGGCCTCGTCCAGCGTCCCATCGACCTCCCCGACGGCAGTATGATCCGTCTCACCGTGAGCCACTACTACACCCCCTCCGGCCGTTGCATCCAGAAACCCTATGTCAAGGGTGAGAAGGACGAATACAGCCAGGACCTCAACAACCGCTTCACCCACGGTGAACTCTCCTGTGTGGACAGCATTCACCTCGACTCTACGAAGGTTTACCACACCCTCAAGGAAGGTCGTACCGTCTATGGCGGTGGTGGCATCATGCCCGACATCTTCGTTCCCCTCGACACCACGACCTACAGCAAGTACTACCTTGCCCTCCGTCGTCTCAACCTCTTCAACAGCATCTCCCTCAAGCTCGTTGACCGTGAGCGTAAGACATTGAAGAAGCAGTATAAGAACTTCGACGATTATCTCGCCAAATACGAGATCCCCCAGGATGTCATCGACGATATCATCGCCCAGGCGAAGGAGAAAGGTGTTGAGCCCAAGGACGAGGACGAGCTTGCCGCTACCCTCCCCGATGTCCGTTTCATCCTCAAGGCCCTCGTTGCCTACGACGTCTGGGACCGTAACGAATATTTCCGCATCATCAACACCAAGTCCGACATCGTCAAAGCCGGTCTGAAGGTCCTCGAGGAGTAGCTTGGACACCCCAATAGAAAGCCTGGAAGGCTGTATCTGAGAAACCGGGGGCATCGCCCTCGGATTTCACAAATACATCTTCTCTTCCTGCCTGGAGGGCAGTACCTTGATATAGTCTCCCAACAAAAATTCCCAAAAATTTTGTAGAATCAAAAGAAATCCGTACCTTTGCACCCGCTATCGTTGATATAGCCCCCCATTGGACTTGTAGCTCAGTTGGTTAGAGCAACAGACTCATAATCTGGAGGTCCTAGGTTCAAGCCCTAGCTGGTCCACACAAAAAGCATCCCGTTTGGGATGCTTTTGTGTTTTGTACGAATGCGAAAAATAACGAATAATACATACGCAGAAATTATCAATTATACCGTTATGATTTAGGCAAAAATAATTCTTTTCATATTATTATATGTTTTTATACTCGTATTGTTGAGTTAACGAACTTGAGAGCCCCATCACCCTATACAAAACAACCCATTTCTTGCCTTTTCACGGCTGAATTTTGGCGGGATGGAAATTATGCGCTAATTTTGTAGGCAAAACAAATCAATCATTCTATGAAATCTTCCAGAATTCTTTCTTCTGCCCTCTGCCTCTGCATGGCGACAGCAGCATCGGCAGCATCCTTTTCCCAAAAGGGAAATTTTGTGACGATAACCCCCGACGGCGGTAATGCCAAGACTTTGCGCCTCCAGGTGGTGGCTGACAATATTATCCGTGTTGAAGAAACTCCCGAAGCCCAGATACCGAATAAAAAGAAGAGCCTCATCGTACTCCCCCAGACCGCAAAGGTTAACTATACGGTTACGGAAGAGGGTGGCGAGATCGTTGTCAAGGCTCCCGCTATCACAGCCCGCGTGGACAAGACGACGGGAAATGTGGCTTTCTTCGACGCTAACGGCAAACGCCTCATCAGCGAAAACAGCAAGTCTTTCGCTAAATATGTCAGCGACCAGACGGAACTTCCCGCAGGCTACCACCCCACCGCTCCCGATGAACTGAACTGGGACATCTTCAAGGCGAACAAGGGACGCATCACAGAGGATCTGAACAAGATTTCTCTCGAAGACCGCAGCGGATGGAGTTGGAACGTGCGCTTTGACAGCCCTGAGGACGAAGCTATCTATGGTCTCGGTCAGCATCAGAGCGAGGAAATGAACTATAAGGGCCGCAACGAGGAGTTGTTCCAGTACAACACCAAGGTTTCCATTCCTTTCGTGATGAGTACTGCCGGTTACGGTCTCCTCTGGGACAGCTACAGCTATGGCCGTTGGGGAAATCCCGAGAACTACGAACAGCTCGGTGGCATCTTCACCCTCTTCGACAAGAACAAGGAGAAGGGTTCGCTGACGGGAACGTACACCGATAAGGACGGCAAGCAGATTGTCCGCCAGGAGGAAACCCTTTACTTCGAGAACAGCCGCGAAATCGTCAATCTTCCCAAGGACTTCGCCCTCAACGGCAGCCATGTGACCTACGAAGGTTATCTCGAGGCTCCTGAGTCCAACGAGTACAAGTTTATCCTGTATTACGCAGGTTATATGAAGGTGTATATCGACGGCCATCTCGTCGTTCCCGAGCGCTGGCGTACAGCGTGGAACCCCAATGCCTACAAGTTTGATGTGGCTTTGCTGAAAGGCCGCAAGACGCCTATCCGCATTGAATGGCAGCCCGACGGTGATGTCAGCTACTGCGGTCTCCGCGTGGCTCCTCCCATGCTCCCCGAAGAGCAGCAGAAGGTGAGCATCTGGGCTGAAATGGACAAGGATATGGACTACTATGTCATCGCCGGCGAGACGATGGACAAGATTATGAGTGGCTACCGCACCTTGACCGGAAAGGCCCAGGTAATGCCGAAGTGGAGTCTCGGTTTCTGGCAGAGCCGCGAGCGCTACAAGACGCAGGAAGAGGTGGAAAGCACGATGGCGGAATTCCGTCAGCGCAATGTTCCTGTCGATGTCATCGTCCAGGACTGGAACTACTGGGAGGATGACCAGTGGGGCAGTTTTGCTTTCGATGCGAAGCGTTTCCCCAATCCTCAGGGTATGTACGATAAGGTCCACGACCTCAACGGCCGTCTGATGATCAGTTGCTGGCCGAAGTACTATTGCAACACGGATAACTACAAGGAACTCGACAAGAACGGCTGGATGTACCATCAGGCTGTTACCGACAGCATCTACGACTGGCTCGGCTATATGGGTTCTTTCTATGATGCCTACAGTGCCGGTGCCCGTAAGATGTTCTGGCGCCATATGGACGAGAATCTTTACACAAAGTATGGCAAGGGCATGGATGCCTGGTGGATGGATGCCAGCGAACCTAATGTCCGTGACTGTACGCCCATCGACTATCGCAAGAAACTCTGCGGACCTACCGCTCTCGGTACCAGCGACGAATACTTTAACTCTTACAGCGTCGTGAATGCTGACGCGATCTACAACGGCCAGCGCGAGGTGAATCCGAACCAGCGTGTATTCCTCCTCACCCGTAGTGGTTTCGCCGGTGAACAGCGTTACAGCACGGCAACATGGAGTGGTGATATCGGTACCCGTTGGGAAGATATGCGTGCACAGATGACCGCAGGTTTGAATTTCTCTATGGCGGGTGTTCCTTTCTGGGGAATGGACCAGGGTGGTTTCTGCGTGGAAAGCCGTTATCAGGCTGCCCAGACACTCTTTAACGAGACGGGTGTGGAGAATGATGACCTGAAGGAGTGGCGCGAGCTCCAGACGCGCTGGAATCAGTTCGGCTGCTTCCTCCCCCTCTACCGTACTCATGGCCAGTGGCCGCTCCGTGAGGTTTGGAACATTGCTCCCGATGAGCACCCTGCTTATCAGTCCATCGTATGGTACGATAAGTTCCGCTATCACATGATGCCTTACCTCTACTCTATGGCAGGTTGGATACATTTCAACGACTACACCATGCTCCGCGGCCTGGCGATGGACTTCACCGATGATGCTGCAGTTTACGACATCAAGGATCAGTGGATGTTCGGTCCCGCTCTTATGGCTTGTCCTGTCAGCGAATACAAGGCCCGCAGCCGCGAGGTTTATTTCCCCAAGAACAACACTTGGTACGATCTCTACACGGGTAAGTGCGTCAAGGGTGGCCAGACCATCAGCGTTGATGCTCCCTACGATAGAATTCCCGTCTTCGTTCGCGAGGGTGCCATTCTTCCTCTTGGTCCCGAGATGCAGTATAGCAACGAAAAGGCGGCAGAGCTCATCAACCTCTACGTCTATGCCGGTCGTGATGGCAGTTTCCAGCTCTACGAAGATGAGGGAACGAACTACAACTACGAGAAGGGCAAGTTCGCCACCATCGACATCACCTACGATGATGCCAGCCGTACCGTCACTTTCGGTGCTCGCAAGGGCAAGTTCGACGGCATGCTGAAGACCCGCCGTTTCAATGTCGTCCTCGTCACCCCCGACGCTCCCCGTGCTCTTAATCTCACCTCTCCCTCCGGCACCGCAGTCACCTATGACGGCAAGGAGGTTAGCGTAAGACTGTAAAGGGTTATAAGGTTTATAGGTTTTAAGGCTTCGCCTAGTTCAAGAAGGTTCAAGGGAAGGTTCAAAAGTTTATAAACCTTATAAACCCTATAATAAACCTTATAAACTCTACGAAGGCAGCGGTCCGAAATGGGTCGCTGCCTTCGTGCGTATAATAATAAATAAGGAGGAATCTATAATTTTTTAGGAGGTTATATACGATAAGGCTGTATCTCCCTCTGTGCCCAATTGTATATGTTTCTTTAAAAAAAACATCCTTATTTCAATCTTTTTTAGTGTTTTTTCTTTGAATTTTGCGTACAGATTATGAATAAAACGGACAGTGCGTGAATTTCACATTTTGTCCAAAACCTTTTCACAGAAAACACGCCATAGCGGAAAATACTGCCGTACCTTTGCACCAGAAATCAAAACAAAACGAAATTTTCAAATAAATCAAATAATAAAAACAACAAATAAAAAATTACAATTATGAAAGCTTTTTTTAACACTATCGCAATCGCTATCGCATTATTCCTCGCTCCCGCAACTTCCAATGCAAGTACCAATGACTTCCAGGATGAACCCAAGAATGAAATTTCTGTCAGCCTCGGTGAATTGCCCGCAACCGCAATACTGGATGTTTACACCAACTCCTTGGCTTTCGCATCATGCGACTTGGATGGTGATATCGAAAGTTCTGTTGCCCTCAATGTTGATTATACCCGTCGCGTAAACAAGTGGTTGAACCTCGGTGTTCTCGTTAACTACGGTAGAACAAAGTTCGACTGCGTCAACCAGGACAACACCCCTTACGGCGTCGACAAGATCCACAGTCTTTCCGTTTTGCCCACCGCCAAGTTCAACTGGTTCCGTCGCGAACACGTTACCATGTACAGCCGTCTTTCTCTCGGTTTGACCTATCAGCACGACCACATGACTTATGCAGACCAGTCAAAGGCTGAGTACAAGAACGATGACGCATTCTTGAACATGCAGGTTTCTCCCTTCGGTATCGAAGCAGGTTCCAGCCACGTCCGCGCATTCACTGAACTCGGTCTCGGTCAGGCCGGTATGCTCCAGTTCGGTATCCGCTTCCGCTTCTAATTGAAGAAATCATTATCTCGAGAGGAAATTTAAAGTATTAAACATCAAATAGAATAAGATTTATCAAATACATTGGTGTCTGGTAAACGATTTAACTGAAAGGGATTGTAGTCATAAGACTATTGAGATGGCCAACAGTTAGTTTCGCTTACCAGACACCAAAATTCATCTTTATCATTCTCCCCACGTATTGCGGTCGAGGTTGCGGTAACTGACGGCCTCGGCGATGTGGGCGACGGTGACGGGAGAGTTGACGACGGTAGCGAGGACTTCGGGGGTAAGGTCGTAGTCAATGCTCTTGACGGCATCAAGGTCGGCAATGGTGCGGGCAACTTTCAAGATGCGCTCGTAGGAACGGGCGGAAAGCCCCAAGCGCTCGACGACTTTCTCCATGGCCGTACTCGCCTGCTCGTCCAAGGCTACATACTGCGTCAACAGCCGCGCATTCATCTGGGCGTTGCAGTGGACCTGGGGCAAGGGATGGCTATTTTCCTCAGAGGTCTGCTGGCGCTCCTCATTATAACTCCGGAAACGCTCGTATTGCAAGGCTCTGGCCGCTACCACACGCTTCCGGATTTCGGCACTCGATTCTCCTGTGGGAGCGTTATTGAGTTCGCGGATAGGCAATGGCGTTACCTCGATTTGGAGATCAATACGGTCGAGAAGAGGCCCGCTGATTTTCGCCAGATAGCGTTGAACCTGCCCTGGACGACAGGTACAGTCGTGGTAGGGATCATTATAATAACCACAAGGGCACGGATTCATCGCAGAAACAAGCATAAAACTGCAAGGGAGCGTGACATTGTAGCGACTGCGGGAAATAGTGATCTGACGGTCTTCCAGCGGCTGACGGAGGACTTCCAAAACGGAACGGCTGAACTCGGGCAGTTCATCGAGAAAGAGGACGCCATTATGCGCTAGGGACAGTTCTCCGGGTTGGAAAGAACCACCGCCGCCACAGAGACCGACTTCAGATATCGTGTGGTGCGGCGCACGGAAAGGACGGGTGGCAATGAGGGTATCCTCGCGCTTGAGTTTTCCTGCTACAGAGTGAATCTGCGTAGTCTCGAGGCTCTCTGCAATCGTCAGGGGAGGAAGAATCGTCGGCAGACGCTTTGCCATCATACTCTTACCACATCCCGGACTTCCCACGAGAAGGACATTATGGCCTCCGGCAGCGGCTACTTCAAAGGCACGCTTGACATTCTCCTGGCCTTTGACATCAGCGAAATCGTAATCGTAGTGGTTCTGGGCGGCAGCGAAGAGGCTGCGGGTATTGATTTCCGTGGGGGGAATTTCCGCGTTTCCGAGCAAATGGTTCACCACCTCTTTTAAATTATGGGCGCCATAGACTTTGAGGTTATTGACGACGGCGGCTTCACGGACATTATCGGCCGGAACGAAGATGCCTTCATAACCCATCTGGCGGGCAAGGATTGAAGCCAGCAGGGCGCCACGGACGGGACGGAGTTCGCCGTTCAGACCGAGTTCACCGAGGAAAAGGTAGTTTTCTATTCCTTCGGCCATCCCCTGAAACATCGTCAGATCGTTGGAAACAGCACAGAGCTGTCCGATGGCTAAGGGCAAATCGAAGCCACTACCCTCTTTCTTGACATCGGCAGGGGCAAAGTTCACGGCAACATCGAACATTCCCTTAATGGGATAACCGCTGTTAAGGAGGGCCGAGCGTACTCGCGTCCGGCTCTCTTTTACGGCATTATCGGGGAGACCTACCATCACGAAGGTCGGTTCGCGCTGCTGTTTCAGCATTTCAATATTTACCTCCAGCAACACGCGCGTTGCCTGCAGGCCGTTAATTGCTACACTATGGATTGTTGAAAGCATAATAAACTTGGAGCGAGCACTCCAAGCACAACGCAAGGAGCACAAAAAACACTCTCCCTTATCCCTCTCAAGGGAGAGGTAAGGGAGAGTGCAAATATATATTTAAAAAGGAGGGATTATTCAGCTACAGCCTGGTTCTTGTATTCAGAAAGACCAGCCTTCAGGAAGTTTACGTAGGCATCGATATCTTCGTCGTAGCTGCGAGAAGGACCGATAGGCTCACCTTCATTGTTAAGGAGAACATAGAAGGGCTGAGCGTTTGCACCGAACTTGGAACGCTGGAGATAGCTCCAACGGTCACCGACGGTACGAAGCTTCACTTCCTGACCATTTTCCTGAACGACGATGGGTTCTGCGAGAGGCTTCTTCTCATCAACATAGAGAGAGATGAGAACATAGTCATCGTTGAGCATGTCGCGAACCTTGCTATCCTGCCATACAGCCATTTCCATCTTACGGCAGTTTACACAGCCATAACCGGTGAAGTCCACCATGACGGGCTTGTTATGAGCCTTAGCATAAGCCATACCTTCTTCGTAATCGAGGAACTTGGGTTCAACCTTGAGTTCAACGAGCTTGAAGTCCTGAGTATTCATGGGAGGAGCGAAAGCGCTGACAGCCTTACAGGGAGCACCCCAGAGACCAGGAATCATATAGATAGCGAAAGCGAAGGAAGCAAGACCGATGAAATAAGCGGGAACGCTGGTCTTATAACCCTCATCGGGATCAACTTCATCGTGGGGGAAGCGAATCCAGCCGAAGAGATAGAAAGCAAGAGTTGCAAAGATACCAATCCAAATGCAGAGGAAGGTTTCGCGGTCGAGGAGATGCCACTGATAAGCGAGGTCGGCAACAGAGAAGAACTTGAAGGCAAATGCCAATTCGAGGAGACCGAGAACTACCTTGATCTGGTTCATCCAATTACCACCGCGGCTGGTCTTCTTCAGCAAGCTGGGGAACATAGCGAAGAAGGTGAAGGGAACAGCGAGAGCGATAGCGAAGCCCAACATACCGATGGTAGGAGCAATGGCAGTACCGCCGCTGGTACTTACTTCAACGAGGAGGAAACCGATAATAGGACCGGTACAGCTGAAGCTGACGAGGCTGAGGGTGAAGGCCATCAGGAAGATGCTGAGGAGACCGGTGGTCTTTTCTGCCTTGCTGTCAACGCCGGAAGTCCAACTGCTGGGGAGGGTAATTTCAAATCCACCGAGGAAGCTTGCTGCGAAGACTACCAACATCAGGAAGAAGAGGATGTTGAAGACTGCATTCGTTGAGAGGTCATTCAAAGCGGAAGCACCGAAGAGGCTCGTGATGATAAGACCAAGTGCAACATAGATAACAACGATGCTGATACCATAAGTGATAGCGTCCTTGATACCCTTCTTACGGTCGTCCTTGGCACGCTTCAGGAAGAAGCTTACCGTCATGGGAATGATGGGCCATACACAGGGAGTGAGGAGGGCAACGAGACCACCGAGGATACCGAGACCGAAGATAACCCAAAGGCTCTTACCAGCGGTATTGTTGGCATTGCCATAATCGTTGAGTTCCTTGATAACGGGAGTCCAGAGTTTGCTGGCAGCAGCGCTGTCAACCACAACAGGAACAACAGCGGCAGCAGAATCAACGGCAGCCTCTACGGGAGTTTCTTCTTCAGCAGGAGTCTCTTCTACGGCAGCAGCCTTGTCAGGACCGTCAGCACCCTTTACAGCGCAATCTACGCTGGTAGGAGGAAGGCAGTTCTCATCGTTGCAGGCACCGAACTTGAGATAACCCTTGAAATCGTAGTTCTTTTCGGTGAGTTCGAGACGCTGGGTGAAAGTAGCCTTTCCTTCATAGAAACTTACCGGCATCTCAAAAATAGGATCTTCGACATTCTTAAGACCAGGACCACCCTTGAGACCACCCTTGAGCTTCACGCCCTTGGCAGAGTCAATATTAAAGGAGGCAGGAGTGGGACCACCATCAGGAATGTTGGTACCATAGATGTGCCAGCCAGGAGCGGCAGTTCCCGTAAAGATGACATCAATCTCAGTAGGACTGACGCGCTTGTAGTTTACGGAGAAATTAACCTGAGCCGAAGCTGTCAAAACGGCTAATGTGATAGCCAAAAAGGTTAGAAATCGTTTCATTACTGCAATTTCAGGTAATTGTTATAGTTGATTATTTTATAGGTTTTTCCAACAGATGTTTCAAATTCCAATGTCTCTTCTCCATAACGGACAGAACAGGGCTGGCCGTCGCGGGAGGTAATGGTGGCTTCTGAAAGTTTTCCGTCTTTCCAGGTGATATCAACGGTGAAACCGCCTCTTGCACAAAGGCCCTTCACACTACCCTCGCTCCAAGCGTCGGGGAGAGCGGGAAGAAGCTGCACGCAGAGGGACTGGCTTTGGAGAAGCATCTCGGCGATACCTGCAGTGCCACCGAAATTTCCGTCAATCTGGAAGGGGGGATGCATATCCCAAAGGTTATCAGCCGTTCCGTCTTTCAGCAGGTTCTGGAAGAGCGTATAAGAATGATTGCCATCCTGAAGGCGTGCCCACTGGTTGAGTTTCCAACCCATTGACCAGCCTGTAGCACCATCACCACGATGTTCAAGAACAACACGGGAGGCCTCAGCGAGATCGGGATTCAATACAGGAGAAATACTGCTGCCCGGATGCAAACCGAAGAGGTGGTTGACATGACGGTGATGATCGTCGGGATCATCGATATCGCGACTCCACTCCATCAACTGGCCATAGCGACCAATCTTGTAAGGAGCGAGAGCTGCCAGATTGCTGCTCCAGGTTGCGATGTCATTGGTGTTCTCCGAAAGGATATTAGCAGCTTCAATAGCTTCGCCGAGGACTTCACGGATAACGGCATGGGTAAAGGTTGTTCCTTCGTCAACCGTTCCATGTTCAGGAGAGGTGGAAGGAGCGGCCGTCAAGGTGCCGTCAGGTTTCTGCCAAAGAAAATCACAACAGAAATCGGCTGCTTCTTTCAAAATAGGATAGGCCGTATTCTTCAAGAAACTCTTGTCACGGGTAAATGCGTAATATTCCCAAAGATGAGTGGCCAGCCAGGGACCTGCAACGGGATTCAGGTTCCAGGACATCGCCTTGTCAATCAGGGGAGCGGTGAAACCGAAAGGATTGCTGGAGATGCTCGTTGTCCAACCGCGGGCATTGAAATATTTCTTAGCGGTAACGGCACCGGGCTTGCGCTGCATCTCGATGAAATCGGTCAGTGGTTCCTGACATTCTGCAAGGTTGCAGGTCAGTGCTGGCCAGTAGTTCATCTGGATATTGATGTTGTTGTGATAATCCACATGCCAGGGGCCATCAAGACCATTGGCCCAGATACCCTGAAGATTCGCAGGGAGATTGCCGGGACGGGAAGAGGCGATCAACAGATAGCGACCGTACTGGAAATAGGTCTCTTCGAGATCGAAGTCGCTGGCACCCTGACGGTAGTTCTCCAAACGGGCATAGGTCGGAGTGGCAGCGTTAGCCGTTTTATCTTTTGGCAAAGAAAGAGCAACGCGGTCGTACAATGCCTTGAAATCCTTGAGATGGGTAGCAAACAGTTTATTGTAATCCTTCTTTGCCGCCTTCTTTATCCACTGGGCTGTGGTCTTGTCAGGATCAACACCGACAAAGGACTTGGGATCATTATAATCAGGATCGAAGTTGATCTTGTAATCCGTATCAGCGGTCAGCAGGAACATCACCTCATCGGCATTCTTGGCAACGAGCGTTCCGTTGGAATTCTGGAGGGAGCCTCCGCGAAGAATAGCCTTGATGCGAACCACAAAGGCCATGCCATTGTTGTTCAAGGTGCCGCGATAGACAATACCGTCTTTTCCTTCAGCAACGGTCGTTCCGGTTGCTGTTGTGTTCGGATTATAGCGGAGGGAAAGGTTCTGCTTGCCAGCAGCATTTGCCGTAAAGCGAAGGACGAGCATATTGTCGGGATAAGAGACAAAAGCACGACGTTCGTAGCGAATGCCATCAGCGACAAAGTTCACCGTTGTGAAAGCACTATCTACACTTAACGCACGAACATACTGGCTGACGCCCTCAGGCTTCAGACCTGTCTCTATACGAAGATCACCGAGGGTGGTAAATCCTCCGAAGGCAACGGTATCGTAGGGAATATTGCCGTTGAAATTTTCCGTGGTAAGGTAGTCAGCTTTTTCAAAATCCTTGTCAAGGAATGCACGGCGAATCTCCTTCAGCACAGCAGCGCTCTGCTTGTTGGCATCCCAATAGGCTTTCGTACCAATCTTGGAATTAGGACCTCCCAGCCAGAGAGACTTCTCGTTCAGCGTGAGGTATTCAGTAGCGATATTGCCGAAAACATTGGCACCAATGTTACCATTACCAATAGGCAATGAACGCGTTTCCCAATCCGAGTCACTGGTACTCGGAGTATCGAACCAAATGGTATGGCCCGCCGGAACTTGTGCATATACTCCGGTCAAACAGAGCATCGCGAAGATTAATGCGGTGAGTCGTTTCATGGGGAAAGGAAGGTAAGGTTTAACTACTTATCAAAGCGCCTTGAAAGCAGCGTAGATCTGGTCGGCGATAGCCTGCATTTCTTCTGCGGGCAACTGAAGCTTGGGCTTACGGAAGTCCATATCACCTTCTGACTGCATAGGGATAAGATGGATGTGAGCGTGGGGAACTTCAAGGCCGAGCACCGCAACACCAACCTTGATGCAAGGAAGTACCTGCTTGATGGCAACAGCAACCTTCTTGGCAAAAACATGATAGTCTGCCAAAGTATCATCGTCGATATCAAAGATATAATCCACTTCTTCGCGAGGAATCACAAGGGTGTGGCCTTTTGCTACGGGATTGATATCCAGGAAAGCATAGAAGCGATCGTCTTCTGCACACTTGTAAGAAGGTATTTCGCCTGCGGCGATTTTGCTGAAAATACTCATAGTATGGGGAATTTAGAATTTGCGTGGGCAAAGTTACGCATAAAAAAAACTCCCACAAAGGAAATGCAGGAGTTTTTAAGATATTTCTAGTGAAACTAGAAGAACCAGTAATCTTTGGTTTTCGATGAAACCGGATTGGCTGGCAGTTCCAGATTATTCTACGGTGATGCTGAGAATTTCGAGTTCAATGTTGCCACGGGGAGTCTGAGCCTCAACGATATCACCTACCTTGTGGTTCAAAAGAGCCTGAGCGATAGGAGTTGCACTGGAAATCTTACCAGCACGGAGGTCAGCTTCGCTTTCAGAAACAATGGTGTACTTCATCTTCATACCCATCTTGACATTCTTCATCTCAACGGTAGAGAGAATCTGAACAACATCGGTGCGAAGTTTAGTAGGGTCGATGATCTTTGCAGCGGCGATAACAGCCTTGAGTTCTGCAATTTTGGTTTCGAGAACAGCCTGTGCTTCCTTAGCAGCATCGTATTCTGCGTTTTCAGAGAGGTCACCCTTGTCGCGGGCTTCTGCAATAGCAGCAGATGCTTCGGGACGTTCGATCTGCTCCATATGCTTGAGTTGAGCTACTTTCTTGTCGTAGCCCTCTTGGGTCATATATGCCATAGTGTTTTCTTTTATTTTTCTGTATTGATAACATGGTCAACAGGTGCCTCTACGGGTTTTGCAGGAGCATCTGAATTGGTGGTTTTTGCTGTTTTGTTCGTCTTACGCGTACGACGAGGCTTCTTTGCTGGAGTTTCGGCTGCGGGTGTTTCTGCAGCGGGAACTTCGATTGCAGAAATTGAGGTTGCAGGAGCTTCGGTTGTAGGAGCCTCAGAAGGAGTTTCTGCCTTCTTCTTAGTCGCAGGCTTGCGTGTACGACGAGGCTTTTTTACTGGAGTTTCTGCCGAAGTCTCCGTTGCTTCCTTGGGAGTTTCCTCTACAACATTTGGTACTTCCTTGGAATCATTTTCTACAATTTCCTTGGTTTCATCGGACTTTTTAGCAGGCTTACGCGTACGACGAGGCTTCTTTACAGGAGCATCTGCAGGAGTCTCTGCAGCATTTTTTGCTTCTGCAATGAACGCCTTAACTTCTGCAAGCGTTTCTTCCGGAGCCATATCTTCGGGAAGATCCATGCCCTCGGTAGCTTTCTTCAGGTCCTTGTGAGCTCTGCGACGACGAGCCTCGCGCTTTATTTCCTCAGTCTTTGCTGCGGCCTTTTCAGCACGGTGTGAAGTCTCTGCTGCAACGGGTTCCGTGTTGGTGAAACTTTCTGCATTCTGGCGCTTGCCACGAACGCGATGCTTCTTCTTAGGAGTAGGAGCAGGAGTTTCTTCTGCAACGGGAGCAGCCTCAACAACTTTGAGTTCTGTTTCCTTGGCCTTAGGAGCCTCAGGCTTTACAGGCTTCATCGGCTGGGACTTCGCAGGCTGGGGCTTTGCAGGCTGAGTTTTAGCAGCTTGGGGAACGGGAGTTTCCTTCTGCTTGTTTTCTGCCTCACGAGCGAGATCTTGTTCAATCTCTTCGATGACAGGAAGAACGAAGCAGGGATCAGCCTCCATGGCTGTGCGCTTTTCCTTAGAACGGAAGATTTCATCTTCCATCTTAGGTTCACGGCGCATACGGGTCAAAGCCTCACGAGCGGCATTCTGATGGGCCTCCTTCTTGGAGAAACCACGGCCGTCACCAGCGAAGAGACCTTCGATGATAATCGTTGCCTCAAAAGAGGGATTGTTGCCGCTTGTACCGGTCTGCTTATCCTTGAAATCGATACGCAGGCGGTTCTTCTGGCAATATTCAAGAAGTTTACTCTTAAAGTTCACTTCTTTATGGGCAACGCTCTCCAGATCGAGAAGTTGCCCGATGATGCGCTTCTCAATGAAGCGGAAGGCGTAGTCAAAGCCACGGTCCAGGTAGATTGCGCCCATCAAAGCCTCAAAAGCATTTCCCTCAAGGAAGGAATTATGGGCTTTGCTATAAGTGTTACTTTGAATTAATCGGTCAATGCCAAGTTCTTTGGCCAACTTGCCGAGAGACTCACGGCTGACAATCTTTGAACGAGTATTGGTAAGGAATCCTTCGCGTTTATTTTGGAAATGGTGGTACACGATGTCGCTGACCACGGTTTCTAAAACAGCGTCGCCAAGGTATTCGAGGCGTTCATTATTCAAAGGACGGTCACCCGTCTTTTTGGACTTGTATTCCTGCGACTTATGGGCAAAGGCTATGCGATAGAATTCGACATTGTGAGGATAGAACCCCATAATATCGAAAAGGGCAGAGCGAAACTCCTTGTCCCTTGAGAACCAGAGCTTCACCCCATCGATAAAATTGCTCATAATATAATACTGAATGTACGCTTAGCAATCCCAGAGAGGACTGCTAAGCGCATTATGTTGTTGTGTTATTCAACCTAACTGAAATGCGTTAGGAAACAGTTTCTTATGCTTCGTACTTCTTTACGATACAGCAAGCGTTATGACCACCGAAACCGAAGGTGTTAGAAAGTGCAGCGCGAACGGTACGATGCTGAGCCTTGTTGAAAGTGAAGTTCATATCGTAGTCGATGTTCTCGTCGCGGTCATCGTCATCATGGTTGATGGTGGGGGGAACGATGTCGTTCTTCACAGAAAGACAGCAAACGATAGCCTCAACAGCACCAGCGGCACCGAGAAGGTGACCGGTCATAGACTTGGTAGAAGAGATGTTGAGTTCGTAAGCGTGCTTACCGAATACAGCAGCAATAGCCTTTGCTTCAGAGATATCACCAACGGGGGTTGAAGTACCGTGAACGTTGATGTAGTCGATATCTTCAGGCTTCATTTCTGCATCTTCGAGAGCATTTTCCATCACGAGCTTGGCACCGAGGCCTTCGGGATGAGAAGCGGTGATGTGGTGAGCATCAGCACTCATACCAACACCAACGAGTTCGCAATAGATCTTGGCGCCACGAGCCTTTGCATGCTCAAGTTCTTCAAGGATGAGGACACCAGCACCTTCACCCATTACGAAACCATCACGGCTGGCACTGAAGGGACGGCTGGCACGAGTGGGATCGTCGTTGCGGGTAGAAAGAGCGTGCATTGCGGTGAAACCACCGACACCACCAGTGGTGATAGCAGCCTCAGCACCGCCAGTAACCATTACGTTAGCCTTACCGAGACGGATAAGGTTGAACGCATCAGCGATAGCGTTGGTACTGGAAGCACAAGCAGAAGTTGTGGTGTAGTTAGGGCCATGGAAACCATACTGGATGGAAATCTGACCAGCAGCGATGTCAGCAATCATCTTAGGGATGAAGAAGGGGCTGAAACGGGGACCCTTCTCAGCGCCATTGATCGCATATTCGCTGATCTGCTCCTGGAAAGTGTGGATACCACCGATACCTACGCCGAGAACAACACCAATACGGTTCTTGTCAACGGTTTCGAGATCCATACCACTGTCTTTCACAGCTTCCATTGCTGCCACGAGCGCATACTGCTCATAAGGGTCCATCTTGCGGCACTCTTTGCGGTCAATGAAATCTGTGGCATTGAAGTTCTTTACTTCACATGCGAACTGTGTCTTGAACATGGAGGCATCGAAACCCTGGATGGGAGCGGCACCGCTAACACCATTTACAAGGTTATTCCAAGTTTCCTCAATATTGTTTCCTACGGGAGTAAGGGCACCGAGGCCGGTAACTACTACTCTTTTTAATTCCATAAATATATATATAAATAAAGATATGCGTCAAATGTGCTAATATGCTTTCCTGTCGTTTCCCTCACGAATGAGAGAGACAGAAGCAGCACATTAGCACATTTACCTGCGGAAGGTCTCTCTCTGTAACCTCACGGCTACTTCAAGAGACTTATCGTAAGGGAAAATTATACGTGAGCCTCGATGTAAGCGATAGCATCACCAACGGTGTGGATGTTCTCAGACTCCTCCTCGGGGATGGTGATATCGAATTCCTTTTCGAGATCCATCATGAGTTCTACGGTTTCGAGTGAATCAGCGCCGAGGTCATTAGCGAAGCTTGCCTCGTCCTTTACATCAGCTGCGTCAACGGAAAGCTTCTCAACGATGAGCTGCTTTACCTTTTCAGAAATTTCAGACATTGTAATATAATTAAATGATTAATAATTTATACGGGATTATTTGCGGGTGCAAAATTAGTGCATATCTGCAACATTTGCAAGCATTTGCAATTTTTTTTACCTAAAACTGCACATTATGGGTAAAATTGTGCAAGCAAAGTGCACAAATTGACGGGTTTACGCGTCAATTTCTGCGTATTGTGCATTCTTTTCGATGAAGTCGCGGCGAGGCTCAACATCGTCACCCATCAACATGGAGAAGATGTAATCAGCCTTTGCTGCACTCTCAATAGTTACCTGCTTGAGCATACGGCTTTCGGGGTCCATAGTGGTTTCCCAGAGCTGTGTAGGGTTCATTTCACCAAGACCTTTGTAACGCTGCATCGTGATACTCTGTTCGCCCTTTTCGGGGTCACCATACTTTTCGATGAAGGCATCGCGCTCACGGTCGGTATAGCAATATTCTTCGAACTTACCCTTCTTGCAGCGATAGAGAGGAGGCATTGCGATGAACAAATGGCCTTCTTCGATCACCTTGGGGAAGTAGCGGTAGAAGAGCGTCATAACGAGAGTTGCGATGTGCTGACCATCGACATCGGCATCGGCCATGATGATGACCTTGTGATAACGAAGCTTGTCGATGTTTGCCTCCTTGGAGTCAACTTCCTCTTCACCGGGCTTCTGAACACCGAAACGGATACCGAGTGCCTGGATGATGTTGTTAACCTCGTCGCTCTCGAAAGCCTTGTGCCACATAGCCTTTTCAACATTCAGGATCTTACCACGGAGGGGAAGGATAGCCTGAGTTGCACGGCTGCGGCCCTGCTTTGCGGAACCACCTGCAGAATCACCCTCGACGAGGAACAATTCGCATTCTTCGGGAACCTTGCTTGAGCAGTCAGCGAGTTTACCGGGAAGACCACCACCAGTCATGGGGTTCTTGCGCTGAACGGTCTCACGAGCCTTGCGGGCAGCAATACGAGCGGTAGCAGCAAGGATGACCTTGTCAACGATGACCTTAGCCTCCTTGGGATGTTCTTCAAGATAGTTGCTGAGGGCTTCACCAACGGCGCTGTTTACCACACCCATAACTTCGGAGTTACCGAGTTTGGTCTTGGTCTGGCCTTCAAACTGGGGTTCAGCAACCTTAACACTGATAACAGCGGTAAGACCTTCGCGGAAGTCCTCACCGGAGATTTCAATCTTAGCCTTCTCAATCTGCTTTGCTGCAGTTTCTTCAGCGTACTTCTTGAGGACGCGGGTGATAGCAGCGCGGAAACCAGCGAGGTGGGTACCACCTTCGATGGTATTGATATTATTGACGTAAGAATGGAGATTTTCGCTGTAACCGGTATTGTAAACAATAGCAACTTCCACGGGGATGCCGTCACGCTCGGTATTGATGTAGATGACATCGGGAATGAGCGGAGTGCGCATGCTGTCCTGGAAACGGACGAATTCGCGGAGGCCATGTTCGCTGTAGAAAGTCTCGCTCTTGGGCTTGCCTTCCTCATCGAGTTCACGCATATCGGTGAGCTTGATAGTAAGACCAGCATTCAGGTATGCGAGTTCACGCATACGATTAGCGAGAATATCATACTTATATTCGGTGGTGATAAAGATGTCACCATCGGGCCAGAATTGCTGACGGGTACCACGGAGTTCGGTTTCGCCAACAATCTTAACGGGATAGAGAGGTTTACCAACTTCGTATTCCTGCTGGTAGATTTTACCATCACGGAACACCTGGCTCAACATGTGGGTAGAAAGTGCGTTTACACAACTAACACCAACACCATGGAGACCACCGCTGACTTTGTAACTTCCCTTATCGAATTTACCACCGGCATGGAGAACGGTCATAACGACCTGGAGAGCGCTGACGCCTTCCTTTTCGTGGATATCAACAGGGATACCACGACCGTTATCCTGAACGGTGATAGAGTTATCTTCATTAATCGTTACCTCAACATGGGTACAGTATCCGGCGAGCGCCTCATCGATAGAGTTATCGACAGTCTCATAAACGAGATGGTGGAGACCCTTCTCGCTGATGTCACCGATATACATTGCCGGGCGCTTACGAACGGCTTCAAGGCCTTCGAGCACCTGGATGTTTGATGCGGAATAATTAGCTTGGTTTGTCTTGTTTTCTTCCATTGCTATAAAATGGTTCGTTTTTAACGAGGCAAAGGTACAAAAAAAATACGAAATAACCGCATTTTTACGCGGTTATTTCGCCTTTTTTCGTGTTTTTGTGTGGGGATGCACCCTTAAGAGGACAAAAAGCCGTTAGAAGCGACCTTTTCAAAGGCCTGATTTTGCCAAAAATTCGCCAGGATTACAATCCCCATGCAGAAGGAAGGCAAACGGCCTCAACAGACTTTTCTACAGATCCGGGAAGGTTGCAGAAGAAATCGATGCCAGTATATTCTTCCAGTTTATCTATCGTAATAGCATGAGCCGCAATATCCGCGTTTACGTTCGCGATATTTTTGGTATCGTAGTCCTTGTGTTCTATCCAGAAGGCTATAGCAGTATAATTGCCGTTCTTCACCTTCAAAAGGGCCATATAGTAATACTTGGGAACGGGCATGTTGTAGCCGTCAACCTTGATGGTCTTCAGGATATTGCCGGAATTGATCGTACCGCCCTTTACCACATAAAGCGTATCAGCCCAACTAGTCGTACTGCTCGTATTAGGACCACAGGAACGGCCGAGGGTCTGAACGAAACCTTCGTAGTTGGTCCAATAGTCCTGGTTGAAGTTTCCCATCTGAGGACTCATATTGGACATGTAGAAAGTCTGGTCGTTTGCCTCGCGGGAACAAAGACGATCGGCAGAGGCGCAAAGATGACCGTGGTCATGACCGTTGAACGAAGCATCGCTGGATACCGTAGCAGCACAAAGAGGATCCTGGGGATACTGAGGACGAATGTTATAATCCTTACGAGCCACCTTGCGGGCTTTCATATCGTTATCGAAACGGAAAGCTACCCAACGGCTGTGATGATCGGTAGGAGAATAGCCAACGCTGTAGTTCACAGGACTTCCCGTCATATCGGTAGCCTGATGGACAATCAAGATGTCACCGCTCTGGAGTTTAGGCATTTCCATGCGGCTCACAAACTTGCTACTGGGGACGCCAGCCTCAGTATTGACATAGGTAGAACCTTCCTTGTTGTCGTTGGCATTCGTAAAGTCGGAATGCTCCTCAACAACGGGTTTTTCTTCCTCCTCGTCGCTGCTGCAGGCATAGAACCCAAAGGACAATGCCGCAGCAACGAGAAGGGATAGATGATGAATATATCTCATTCAAAAAGGGGATTACTTGCGACGGCTTGCAGCGTCAGCGTAAATAATCTTCATGGTCTTGATACGAAGTTGAACACCTGCAGCAGCATTGTAGTTATTCATCACGAGGGTGTTGCCGTCAACCGTGAAGGTGGTTTCAGCATTACCTACATAGTCAGTACCACTGTAGCTATCGCAAACGAGAACGACTTGTGCGATGGGCTGGGTGCTGTTGAAGGTCATCGTATTGCAAGCATAGAGACGAATACCGTTCGTTGCAGTGTAATACTTAGGACCATTCTTGTTCGTACCCTTGTCAAAAGCAATGGTACAATGATCCAACTTAACTTCAACTACTTCCTGGCCATTTTCGTAGCCGAGAGTGCTGAAATCAACTTCGTCAGTAGTGCTACCAGCGGTTACACCGTCAACGGTCCAAGTTACATTGACACCGCTTACAGAACGGGTTACACCACCATTGTTGGTTTCACCACCACCAGGATTGTCATCGCCACCGCCAGTGTTACCACCGCCGTTGTCAGCAGCCACGCCTTCTTCAATCTTGAAGTTGGTAAGCTCCCAAGTCGTAGAAGCGGTTGCAGGAGCATAGAAGTAGAAGGCAACATAAACCTTTTCCTTGTTTGCATAAGCATCGGGGAGCTGGATATCACCGCTACCATAGAGGGTCCAGTCGGTATAGGTTGAAGCAACGGGAGTAAAGTTAACCTGAGTCCAAGTTGCCTTACTGAAGTCACTACCATCGTAGTTGTCGCTGACATAGATCTTATGATACTGTTCCCAGCCGCTGACATTGTTGGTGTAACGGATAGTGTTATCAAAGTTGATCTTTACCTTACCACTGGTACAAGTGGTCTTGATAGCGGGAGAAATGAGATAACCCTCAACTTCCTTGTTGCTCTTGGTATCGCTACCCCACTTCTGGTAACCAGTAGCCTGGGTGTAAGAAGAACCCTGGCTCCAGGGCTGTTCCTTAACAGCATAGAGGCCGAAGTCGCTCAAACTTGCACTGGTGTAACCGAGAGCCTTAACGTCTCCAGTATCATCACCGCCACCACCGGTGCTTGCCTGTGCCTCACCTTCTTCGATGGTGAAGTTCATAAGTTCCCAGGTGGTAGAAGCGGTTGCAGGTGCATGGAAGTAGAAGCATACATAAACGCCGTCAACATTCACAAATTCGTCGGGAATCTGAATTTCGCCGCTGGAATAGAGAGTCCAGTCGGTATAGGTAGAAGCAGCGGGAGTGTAGTCAATCTGCGTCCAATTCTGGATATTGAAGTTATTGGTATCGCCATCCCAGTCCTTGGTGATGAAGATTTTGTGGTTATCCTTCCAACCGCTTACGTTATTGGTATAACGAAGGGTGTGGTCGAAGTACATCTTTACCTTGCCGGACTGTGCAACGGTATTGAACTTAGGAGAAATCAGGTAACCGGTAACTTCCTTGTTGCTCTTGGTGTCACCACCCCAAGCCTGATAACCAGTAGCCTGGGTATAGGAAGAACCCTGGCTCCAAGGCTGGTTTTCACCTTCTGCAACGAGTGACCAACCTGTGTAAAGATTGGAACTGGTATAATAGATAGAAGTCACCTCTTCCTTCTGGCCGTCTCCGGCGAAGAGTTCGTAGGGAGCGGGGACATCCTCACAGGAGGCAAAGCCGAGCACCAACGCTCCAACGATAAATGAAAAAATCTTTTTCATGGATATATCTTTGTTTTATTTGTTTTTACTGGAATTCCTCTTGGGACTTATTTGTTTTCGTCGCTATCAGTACCGAGTTTGGGATCAATCTGAGGATAGATGTCCTTGGTATCACGCAACTGCATCTGCCAGCCGCTGTAATAGCTCATGATACCCGTGTACTTACGACTGTCCTTGGGAATAGTGAGGAAAGAGATGTCATTACCGGTACCGGTACGGAGGGTTACTGTAGAACCGTTACTGCACTGGATAGTGCGGTCAACAGCATAACCGGCATCACGGAGACACTCAGGAGCGTACATCTTGGAATAGCACTTTTCACCATTTTCGTAGTAGGTGATGATGCTTTCATAAACACCGTTCCAACTGTCTTGTGTACCAGCCTCAGCAGCCTTGGCAGCACCGCCCTGGACTTCCTTGATCTTACCTTCTACAGTAGCAAGGATGGGGCTGTTTTCCCAAGTCTGATTGCTGTTTGCCTTAATCCAATTCAAACCGGTAGCCGTGGTCTTGTCCATAGGAACAAGTTCGGGAGCGTTGGGATCGGGCTCACCAATCAACTGGACGTTGGTCTTCAATAGATCGAAGAGCATCGGACCAAGACGGTTGTTACCGCTACTGGTAAAGTAGGGGGTACCCACCTTGGGAGTCTTAGAGTAAACACCGACATAGAGACCCTTGAGGTTCACGCGAACTTTCTGGCCAAGACGGAAATAAGGATGGAGACAGGGATTCTTGATACCCAGCTGGATGCACTGGTCAGTCTTACCTTCTGCCTTGCCGCCGGTACCGAAATCGCGAAGATACACCTGCTGATAGAGATTGCCGGAGATATCGTTACCCACTACGACGCCTTCGAAGATGAGGTCTTCACTAATGAGGCTCCAGAAGTTGCTGGAGTTCACATTCGTGCCGGCCTTGGTACTGTTGGAGCAGTACATATTCTTGATATCGTAAATCGTAGTATTGGGTTCTCCGATACTCGTTGCCGTTACAGAGAAATTACTGGTATCGGCATCGTCGAAGTCGTTGAAACAGCTCGTCATGGTGAAAGCTGCAACGCCCATAAATATAATAGAAAGAATCTTTTTCATAATAATATTATAGGAGAGGGCTTAGAACTTGAAGCCGATATTAAGGAAGAAATTAAATCCGTTCGCATAGTAATACTTGGAATTCTTGGAGAACTGATAAGCTTTCTCCTCACCTGTATTGTAGAAGTCGTCACGATTCTGCTCGTAACCACCGGTACGGAAGTTGGTATTGTTGAGCAGGTTCTGGAGCTGGAGGTTGATGCTCAAAGTCTTGCCACGCTTCAAACGGAGGCTCTTACCAATGCTGGCATCCAACATGAAACCGCCATCGAATTTCTCCTGCTTGGGAGAATAAGCCTTGTTGAAGGTACCGTCAGCATTGAAGAGAACACCACCGTTTTCTTCAAGTTCAGTCTGGGTAACATCATAAACAAGATTACCGTCAGCATCGAAACTTGAAGGAGCATAGGTCTTGAGGACATTGGTCATACGACGATACTGGCTGAAGCCACAATAAACGCGGTCGTAGTACTTTGCGTCAACTTCAAAGAACCAGTAGTTGATGTTATATTTCACACCAAGCATGACAGCGGTCAAAGGAGTAGAACCTACCTTCATACCGTCTGCGATAACCTGAAGCTGTTCGCTCTTGCCGGTAACAGGATTGGTGAGGGCATTCAACTTTTCGTTGGTAGCGCCGTCCATACCATCGTAGTTAACCTGAGCATAAGGATTATTGGTGTAAGAAGCATCGCCATAGGTACCAACGAGGTTGATGGTCCAGTGGCTGTCAGGAGCATAACTGAGTGCAGCCTCAACACCATAGTGACGCTTCTCGACATTGGTCATCGTCAGATAGGTGAAGCGTTCCTGCTGGTCGTTGTAGAAAGCAGTCTGCTCAACACCGTGACGGAACATGGTGTAGTAGCCGTCCACCTTACCGGTAAATTTACCGAAGGTGAAGGTATAACCGAGTTCACCACTGAGGATATCTTCGTTGGTAAGATTATCCACGAAGTTATTCTGTTCGCGGGGAGCAACGAAAGCATTGCGGGCGAGAGGAGCATTGCTGGAGATGCTGACACCGAGGTTCAGGCTGTGGTTACGGGTGGGGCTGTAAACGAACTGACCCTTGATACCACCACCGAGGAACTTAGCTGTCGTGCCATCCTCAGAACCTTCATGACCATAAGAGTTATGTTCGTAACGGCCGTTTCTCATCTTACCGTCACGGCTGATGGTCGTACCGTCGATGTGAGCCTGACCGTTGAAGGTAAAGTGCTTAGCTGTGTACTGGTACTGACCCCAAGCCTTTGCCTTGTTCACGAGGATGTTGTAGTTATAACCAAAGATGTCACCCTGCTTGATCTGGCGATTGGGATTGTTGAGGTCGTTCTGAGCCTCCTTGCTGTAATCACCGTAATCAGTAGCAGCGTACTTGTCAACATCGGTAAAGGTGGCACCACCGAGGAGGTCGTCCATAGTCTTGTAGTGCTTACCAACGGTATGGTTAAGTTCAAGACCGGTGCCGTACTTATGACGATTGTTGAGGGTGTGGTTCCAAGCGCTATTAAGGGCAAATACCATCTGGTCGTTATGGCGGCGTTCTACATAGTAGAGAGATTCACCGGTACCATAAAGACTATTCTGCTTGTTCACATAGTAAAGCTGATCCCACTTCACCTGACGGTTTTCCTCAGTCTGCCAATAATCGGTCAGATAGTTAAACTGATCGAGAAGGAAGGCGTTGGTGCCCAGGTATTCAGAATTGTTCTTGTCCTTGTTATAGACATTGAAAATACTGGAGGGAAGATTCTTGTAGTAGTCAGGACGGGGGTCGTAAGCGTTACCACCCCAGCTCAGTGCGCTGGAAGAATACATAGAGTACTTGAAAGCAGCACTGGTCGTCAACTTGCGTTGATTGTCCGGTTTGTAATCCCAGGTAAGGATTGCAGTAGGCTGGAAATCGTGAACAACACGAGAGTTACGAACCTTGCCGTTCTGATAACCCCAGTAACTGTTGTAGTAGTGGCTGTTGGCAAGGTAGTATGCTTCTTCGGTTGCAGCACTCTGCTGAGCACGCTCGGTGGGAGCACCGAAAGTAGAGAGGTTCAGGGAGTGCTGTTCGTTGAAACGCTTCTCGGCAGCAAGGAAGTAGCTGAAGCTGTTGTAGAAAGTACCAGCAATGTAAGCCGTCTTGTAATCAGCCCAGCGATAGCCCATACTACCAGCGAAAGCCCATCCGTTCTTGTTAAAACCTGTTGCCTTGGTAAACATTGCACGAACGGTGTAATTACGATTACATCCGCTTAATGCAAGTTTGTTACCCGCAGCGAACTGGCCAGCACGCATGTTCACATTGTCGCCGCCGCCGATACCGGTAACGCCGAACATATTGTAATCCATCTGGCTGACACCTTCCTTGTTACGGACTGCGTCGTTCATACCACCAATGATACTGTAACTGAAACGTCCCTGTTCAAGGTCGTTCATCATTACGCCATTGAGATATGAGTTGCTGTACATGTTGTCGTAGCCACGCACACGGAAGCGGACAGCACTGAAAGCATAACCTACTTCACTGAGATAGGGGTCCTTCTTGGAGGTAATGGACGACACGGACTGTGACGCGTCATTATCCTCATCAAGCTGGCTCTCTGTGAAGGTAAAGTCAGCATTGTCAACTACAAGGGAGTCGACAGGAGCCTGTGCTGATGCTTGCATCGCAAAAGCGAGGGCGGAAGCTACCAGGAATACACCTTTACTCATAGAAAATTTATTGATAATTATTTTTATTTTGCGTTTTAGGTCGCAAAGTTAGACATTTTTTTGCATTTGTAAAGACTATATCTCGATTTTTTCAACTCGACTTTAAAAAAAGTGGCGTTTTTGTATAAAAACGGACAGGTTCTTTTGCCGTTTCGTTAACTTTCTGTAACTTCGCACCCGAAATTAACTTCCATACATACGCACTCTTCACAAGTGGTGTTTTTCCTCATTTTATGAAAAAGATATTCTTCGCACTCGCTGCACTGACCTGCGGTCTTTTCCTGACCTCCAGTTATTCTGTTGAAAACTCTTCTGCCTCCTCTTCTGAGACCGAAGGCATCGAACTGACGCAGCAACAAAAGAAGCTCGCGCTCTACGGCATTGCATTCTATAACCTCGAAAATCTCTTCGACACCGTCCATGCGGTTGGTAAGAATGACTATGAATTCCTCCCCGATGGTTCTTATGCCTGGGGCGGCCTCAAATATCATGCAAAGTTGAAGAACATGTCAACGGTTCTTTCCATGCTCTGCACGGACAAGATCAAGGCTGGTGCTTCAGTCATCGGTATTTCCGAAATTGAGAATCGCGATGTTGTTGAAGACCTTCTTCGTCAGCCTGCTCTCTGCGACCGTGGCTACAAGATTCTTCATTACGACACGGATGACCGCCGTGGTGTAGACTGTGCTATGCTCTATAATCCCCGCTTCTTCGAGCTCGAAGACAGCCTTTATATTCCCTACATCTATCCCAGCGAGGAAGATCCCACCGACGATCTTGGTTTTAAGATTGAAGACGGAAAGGTTACCCCCCGTCCTCTTTTCGGCGACCTTACCCACATCACCCGTGGCTTCCTCTGCGGTATCGGCCGTATAGCTGGCGAGCGCCTCTGCGTTATCGTCAATCACTGGCCCAGCCGTGGTGCAGAAAGTCCCGCTCGTGAGCGTGCCGGCTATCAGGTTCGCAAGATTGTCGATGCTCTCTACGCTCAGTACAACGGTGATATCAAGTTCATCGTTATGGGTGACTTGAACGATGACCCAGATAACCTCTCTATGACGAAGTCTCTCGGCTGTAAGTTCGAGGCAAAGAAACTCGATGGTCCTACCGACTTCTTCAATCCCTGGTACTATACACTCCGCAAGCAGGGTCAGGGTACACTTCTCTACAACAACAAGTGGAACCTCTTCGACCAGATTGTCATTTCTGCCAATGCTGTCGATCCCACCTATAATCTCAAGAAGGCTCCCGAGGTTAAGAACATTGACCTCAGTAAGGGCTTGACCTTCTACCAGCATGTCATCTTCATGCGTGACTTCCTCTTCCAGCAGGAAGGAAAATACAAGGGTAATCCTCTCCGTACCCACGCTGGTGGTTCCTGGATGAACGGTTATTCTGACCACCTTCCCACCCAGGTTTACTTAATCAAGGAATTCTAAACTCTACACACATCTTCACATAACCAAAAATAATGGCACAAAAACCTAGCATTCCCAAAGGCACACGCGATTTCGGCCCTGTTGAAATGGCGCGTCGCAACTATATCTTCGACACCATCCGTTCTGTTTACCGTCTCTACGGTTTCCGTCAGATTGAGACTCCCGCGATGGAGAACCTTTCCACTTTGATGGGAAAGTATGGCGAAGAAGGTGACAAACTCCTTTTCAAGATTCTTAATTCCGGTGACTTCACCCGTTCCGTATCTACCGAGCAGTATGAAGAGGCTTCTGCCGCTCACCTTGCTGCAAAGTTCTGCGAAAAGGGTCTCCGTTATGATCTCACCGTTCCTTTCGCTCGCTATGTCGTTCAGCACCGCGAGGAACTTCAGATGCCCTTCAAGCGTTATCAGATTCAGCCAGTTTGGCGTGCTGACCGTCCCCAGAAGGGTCGCTACCGCGAATTCTATCAGTGTGATGCTGACGTAGTCGGTTCTGACTCTCTCCTCAACGAAGTTGAACTTATGCAGATCATCGACGAGGTCTTCACCCGTTTCGGTATCCGCGTTTGCATCAAGATCAACAACCGCAAGATCCTCACTGGTATCGCAGAGGTCATCGGTGCTGCTGACAAGATTGTTGACATCACCGTTGCTA
This sequence comes from Prevotellaceae bacterium UBA1746, assembly GCA_002314875.1. Lineage (GTDB taxonomy): Bacteria > Bacteroidota > Bacteroidia > Bacteroidales > Bacteroidaceae > Alloprevotella. The sequence continues at coordinate 149,198 of DCHS01000017.1, read as the reverse complement.
TCGACAAGCTCGATAAGATTGGTCTCGAAAATGTTAACGCTGAACTTGCTGCCAACGGTCTTTCCGCTGAGCAGATTGAACAGCTCCAGCCCATCATCAACCTCTCAGGCACCGACGATGAAAAGATTGCAACCATGCGTTCTGTCCTCGCTGCCAGCGAAACTGGTCTTAAGGGTTGTGACGAAGTTGAATTCGTTCTCCACGCTCTTGGTGATGGTCTCCACAACGCCATCGAACTCGACCTTACCCTCGCTCGCGGTTTGAACTACTACACCGGCTGCATCTTCGAAGTAAAGGCTCTCGATGTTGAAATCGGTTCTATCACGGGTGGTGGCCGTTATGACAACCTTACCGGTATCTTCGGTATGCCCGGCCTCAGCGGTGTTGGTATCAGCTTCGGTGCTGACCGTATCTACGATGTCCTCAACCAGCTCGAGCTCTATCCCGCAAACACCAACAGCAGCGTTCAGTTGCTCTTCATCAATTTCGGTGAAGCAGAAGCCGCACACTGCCTCGGTCTTGCTCGTCAGACTCGTGCAGCAGGCATCGCTACGGAAGTCTTCCCCGATGCTACCAAGATGAAGAAGCAGATGAACTACGCCAATACCTGCCAGATTCCTTTTGTTGCCCTAGTCGGAGAAAGTGAAATGCAGGAAGGTGTCATCGCCCTCAAGAACATGGTTACTGGTGAGCAGACCAAGGTCACCATCACCGAAGCCATAGAAATCATCAAGAAATAAATCTATTGTTGTACGCTCAACTCGTTTCGTAAGCGTTTAACTTAAAAGCAAAAGGTCCGCAATATCACACCCGATATCGTGGACCTTTTCCCTTTGTGCTTTTCCAAAATAACAAAGCATGAAAGATGTTTTCGCAATCATTCGCTATTTTGATCAGAATTTATATAGTAGCCGTGCTTCTACTCCACCATAATGATAGAAGATGTCGTGCCATTGAATACCCACATCAAATGCACGGCCTATCTGCTTGTTCACACCCACTGCCATATAAATTGGTGTATCCAATTGTTTGTATCTTGGCGAATCTGATGTATAGTAAACGGCATTTGTGTTGATATTCCATCGCTTTGGAAGGTAAAGCAGCGGAGAAAACGAAATCGATGCGTAGGTTGCTTCTGCTGATGAATAAAGGTTTATTCCGCCATTCAGCAATGCATTTACACCCGAAAGTTTGCCAATTCTCATACTGGCACTTGTACCCATCTTGAAGTAGTTTGCGCCATGTTCCAGCAAATTGTAGCTGACCTCGGACTTGGTAGTAACCTTGCGGGTGCTATAAACATAGGCAACCTTTATTTCGTTAATATTATTTTCAACCAACTGTCCCTTGGTGATCTGCCACTCATCATCTGTCAGATATCTCTGAACATCCATCAAGGCAGAAGTTGCAGGATTTATATACTTTCGATAATAACCGCCCTGCAACTGATGGTTTGATGTCAGTGCATAAGTTACAACAGCATTTGCATTATGTCTCACATCATTGTGCTTGCGCTCGACAATATCCTTATTATCTAACCTGTAATTATAGAGCATCACACGCTCTCCGGCCGTCAGTTTCACTTTGTTGCCAGGTAATTTCCAACTTACCTGCACATAAAAATCATTGTTGAACTCATCGTACCCTAAAGACTCTGTGCAACTCCTGTTCATCAAGAATTCGCCTTCCCAGCCCAGCATAAAGGAAATGTCCTTTGTAAAAAGAGGTGTGTTCAGTTCAACAATACCCAAAGGCAACCTACTATCTATTCCATCATTGGTCGCATACTGGTATCCACCCACAAGCAGCAATTCTGTACCCATGTCATTGAAGGTATGGAAGAAACGTGCTCGTCCCATATATTTTTCGCGACCATCAACATACTGTTGTGTAAAATATGACAACAGTTTATTCCTGCTGTTAAATTTGTTCGTCATGTGAAGCGTCAAAAACTCTTTGTGACCTTCGTCATAACGGTATGATTCGTTTGCATATAGGTCCGTTTTCTTGCTTCCTATCAATGCATTGACCAAAGCCGAACCACCATACTGCTTAGTATCATGAACACCCAGGAACTCACCTTGAGCAAAACCGTGAGTTCCCTCATCATACTTGCGCATGTTGATATCGAGTACGCGACCTTCGCCAATCGTTCCTTTTGAAACACCGACATTATCACAAACCTGAATCTTGGCGATATCTTTGGCCTTCATCCGAGTTAATATAAGGCGAGTATCACCATTCATGGGGCAGTTATCCATTCTTAAATTGTACCCATTGATTAAGTCCTCGTATCCAGCAATCATTAAATCTGGATACATCAACAGTACATCAAGCAATGACTCTTCGCCCGTTAGCTCCATTCTGTCCGGATAAATTATCGTGCGGTCAGCGCTTACCTCCATGACAGGCAATGAAGATTGTGCCATTACTGTAAAAAAAGGAAGCATGGAGGCTAAAATGCAAATGATAAGTTTTTCTTGGAACAATCTGATGAAAACCCAGAAATTGTTTATAAAGTCATGCATGTCTCAATCGTTAAACCAATTATCTTTTAGGCGCAAAAATACTGAAAAAAACTGAAATACAGTGTATTTGATAAAGAAAACACATATAGAACAAAGCATTTATGTACATTTTGACCCTTGGGGTCAATGTAGTGCCTTCCAGGCTATCAAAACGCTATCGCGGGGTAGTTCAAACTACCGCGGAGGTAAATAAAACTACCGCGGACCTAGTTCAAATTAGGTCCGCGGTAGTTTTTGTTATGCCGTTCTACTTTTTTACAAAGCAGATTGAGGGCATTTTTGTGAATCTCTAATGATTATTTAGGAATTGCAAAAACATCTTTCACCTTTCACTTTTTATCATAACCAATTGATACACAGTATAGAATTTGGTGAAGGATATCTTTCACAACACTTCACCCATCTATCACTTACGAACTTTCTTTCCGTCGAGGATGAAAATGCCACGCTGGGAAGAGGAATTGCGGCGGCCCTGGAGATCGAAAACCTCAGAGGGAGTGCCTTCTGCCTGGATGGTGATAATACCATCAACAGGACTCCAACTGATGGTGTAAACGAGGATATCGTCCACACCCTCAGAAGTGATAGAAATGCGGTCACGAGAAGCGCTGAGATTTTCTGGGTTAATGGTAATCTTCAAAGAAGTTCCATCACAAGCTGCTTCCTTAGAAAGCGTCATGGTCTTACCAGAACCTCCAACGAGGGTTTCTGCACCGCAAGAAAGGCTTACAGCACTCGTCTTCGGCGCACTGATCACCACATCATTCGTAAGGTTCACACCATAAAGCGTAATCTCCTTTGAATAGGCTTCACCGAGAAGAGCCTCGCCGCAATCATAATAGTCATCATCGAGGGCCATAACAGGATGATTGCTGGTATAAACCTTTACAACAGGGGCACGCTTGATATTGAGTTCGTTGCTATCGTAAACTGTACCATCTGCTTCAGGATTGTCAGCAAGGAGGACACGAGCCTGATTGCCTTCGTTGGTCTTACGATCAACATCATCGCCGAAGAAGAAATCAGCATGAGTATCAGCACTGTGTTCACCAACAATACGGAGGTTCTTACCTGTATAAACGAATTCCTTGGGGAAATCAAGAATAAGCCACTTATAATTCGTCTTATCACCACCAAAGAGCGTTACATCGCCCTCAAAGACCGTAGTCAGACGACCTTCGTTCGTAAAGGTATTACCGACATTGTCATCGTCCGTGTTTTCGAGCGAAAGCTTTACAGCAGCCGTAAATGCCTTGGGATCGCCATAGAGAGTGTACTGATAGTAGGGGAAGGCCAGACGTTTGATGCTGCGAGGACGACCTTCGAAGCCTAACTGATCTGCAGTGATGACGAATTCGTTCTTACTATTGTGATAGTTGAAACTGAAAGGAGCATACTGGCTCCAATTGTTCAGATTACCCGTAATAAGGTCATCATAAGGTTCCGTCTGCGATGCCTTCCAGAACACAGGGAATTCAATGGCATCAGCCGTTGCAGGAGAAATCATGAAACTTGCATAGGCATCTTCCAAATTCGTTGGAGCCAAAGTTACCGTAATAACGGCACCAGCCTGAGCCTCTACCTCGCTAATCTTTGAAGGACTAACAGTTACAGCGCTGTTATTGGGAGTACTCAAAACGATATCGCCAGTAGCACCAGTAGCAGTCAGTTTGATTTCCTTGGTATAAGTCTTTCCGATAACAGCCTCATCCTGGAGCCAGCTGTAAGACGCCAAATTGATGCGAGCATCCATTGTGGTCTCATCGGCAGCAGTGATCTTCACTACAGGGTAATAAGCAATTGTACGACGGAGATTGTCGGTTTCGTAAGAGCACTTGCTGAGACCAGCCTCATCACCAGCCATACGAATCAAAGCGGCAACACGGCGGGTACCATCACAACCGAAATACCAGTAATCGCTGGTCTTGTCAGAAACAGCCTTCAAGCGGACACGAAGGTTTGAACCGTCATAAACAAATGCCTCGGGGAGTTCCATTTCCAACCAGTAGTAAGGAGTATTGGAATAGAGATTACCGCCAAGAGGGATCGTGCGCTGCATCTTGGCCACCTGAGTGATTTCATCGCAGAAATCAGTGCCAACCTCTGCATCCGTTGTGTTGGCCAAAGAAACCGTTACTTCTGCATTGTAATCTACAAGATTATAGATAACGGGCCAGGCAAGACGGCGGATCTTAGCACCTTTTTTCAGACCGAGGTCCTGAGCAGAATAGACAATTTCAGTTTCGCTGGCTTCCCAACTGTTGAAGAGGGGCTCCAACTGCGAATAGTCGTTGATGGTTCCTACCTGATGGTTTTCTTCTACATAACCCAAAGAAGGCGTCCAGGTAATAGGATATTCGATGGGAGCAAGACCGCGGGTAGAGAACTTGAGAACATCGCGGTTATCATCACGATTAACCGGAGAAAGTTTGACGGTAAAGGTTGCCACATAGTTGTTCGCCTTGAGTTCTGCAGCGGTAACAACCAGCGGAGAAACGCTGACTGCAGAGGTATTGGGAACGCTGACCTTGATATCCTGGTCAATGCCGTCAGCCTTGACGGTAACCACCTTGGTCAAAACATCACCCATGAGGACCTCACCAGCCTCCCAACTGTAACTATCGAGTACCATCTCGCCATCGGGAGCGGGCCACAGCGGAGTCCAATTAATATTATAGGTGATAGGACTCGTGTTATCAGTAGAAATGACGATGCTGGCATGCTCGTTTTCGTCATTCTGCGGAGACAAAGTCAAGGTTAAAGTAGCACCGGATTTGATTTCATCAGCAGAGAAGCGGGTCTTATCCACAGAGACTTCACTATTCTTGGAAACAGCAACTTCCACATCGCTAATGAGATTCTTTCCTTGCAGACGAATCTCCTTGGTATAGCTCTGACCGATATAGGCTTCGCCAGCCTCCCAAGCATAACTGTCAGCGAGCAAAGTGGTGACAGGACCCAGAGAAGTACAGTTGAACTTCACAATGGGAGTCGTAGCATAGAATACTTTCAAGTCATCATAATATCCTTCGCCAAAGGTATGGGAAGAAACGACCTTTGTACGAGCGAGAGTTCCGTCACTGCCGAAGTAACACTGAGAATAAATATCACTCTGCTGTTCGAAAGTAATACGAAGATTACGGCCTTCATACTTGAAACCTTCAGGAATACCGAAATCCAACCAGAGATAATCTGCCTGGGTTCCGCCTTTGAAAATTGCATCACCGTCATAGACAAGCGTCTGACCGCTTACGTCTGCGAAGTGAGTATCTGCCACCTCGGTATCCGTTGTATTCTGCAAGTAAACCTTTACATGAGTGGTATAGTCACCTTGCTTGGAATGCCAGTATTCAGATTGGTAGTAAGGCAGGGAAATGCGGTTAATGGTGTAAGCGCCCTTGAAAGGAATGACATTACTCTGATAGATAATCTCGTACTTACTCGTCGGGTAACTGATATCAATGGGGGTATTGATCTGGGACCAACCATAGTCATCAGCAGTATTCGGTGTTCCAATCATCCAGTCTTTGGGCTGAGGATCTTCAGGTTCTGTAGCCTCATATTCCAGACGGATAGAAGCGGTCACACCGGTCACTGCACCCTTGGGGTCAGTGGTGTCCTTATAGCGGGAAACAGCCTGATAGCCACAGGTCCAACGGGGCTTGGGAAGGTCGAAAGAGAAAATATCATCCACCATCCAAACAACGCGGAGCGCACCGCCCGTATAAGCGAAGGGGGTGGAAAGTTGAACTTTGAAATTCGTATCACCAGGATTAATAGTCATCGTTCCCGTCCATACAGGAGTGATTTCGGACATATCGGTGAAGGTACTGCCATCATATTCGGTATCTGCGGCCTCGTTCACCAGGAAAAGACGCATATTGCCCGAAGTGAAAGCAGATTCGTAGGAACAGGAGTACTCATAACCCAATGCCGAAATTTCAACGGGAGCCTCAGCGGTTGCACCGAGTGCGGCAAGGTCTGCGGCCTGATAGAGACTTTCTGACTGGGAATATGTAGCAGAAGATGAACCAAAGCGGAAATTTATAGGCGTGCTGGTACTGGTAGCTGCACCATTTCCAAAGTTTCCTACTTCAATGGTTTCAGCTTTTGCCATCAATACCAATGCAAAGATAGCCACTATAATTGTGAGAATTCTTTTCATATCTCTCTTTTCTATTTGTTCAATTTAAGTTTTCCGTCCTGAATGTAGAGGCCAGAACAAGGAGAAGTGATACGACGACCTTGGAGATCGTAGCAATGGCCTGTGCTTTCGTTCTTGTTCAAAACATCCTTGATGCCTGCTTCGGGATCTGCATACACACGGGTCTTGGTGGATACATTCGTTTCACCATCTACCACATAGACACTCTGGAGATCTGCGGTCTGCCAGTCAGTCTCGTAGAAGTAGAAGAGCTTGTAACCATTCTCGTAATTGTCAGAGAAATCGTAGTTATCGTAGAAATTGTAAGGAACATCGGTCATGTCCTGCTTCAAACGAAGATACTGGGACTTGGAGAAGGTATAAAGCTTATCATCAATGTAAAGACGATAATAGAGTTTTTCGGGATTGATGTAGTTTCCGTCAATATCTTCGGTAGGAAGAATGAACTTGAAACTGTCTCCCATCACATCATCACGGGTCAAAGTAACCTCGCGAGGAGCAGCAGGAACAGCGGGAACATCACCGTCATAGGGAGTTAGGACGACATTCTTTATCGCATCATACAAGTAGTTGGGATGGGTATAGTAGTTCTCAATCAGAGCGGTCTTGTCAGGCATGCGGAAAACGCCGTCTGCATCGCGTGTGAGCGTAAACTTCATATCCTGTGGAACGCTGTACTTATCGCCATTCGTCTCGTCGCTGCTGGTGATGTTTGCACCGGTAACACCCAAATAGTAGGATTCGTTACCGTCAATCAACTGGCATGACTCGAAGGTAGCAGTTGTTCCATCGAAATTACCGATGATATAGCTGTCCTGGGCATCAGGAGCAAGACCGCTAATCCAGATCAGGTCGTTTTTAATGGCAACATTTACCACGTAAGACATTTCGCCGTCTCTCCAACGGTCGTAACAAGAAAGTCGGTACTTCTCAATGACGGCATCTTCGTCGGGAAGAGCGGATTCTCCGGAAACAAGAGCAAAGGAATGAGCGCAAGAATAACTGGCAAGTGTACCATCACTTCCGTTCGTTCCATATTGGTAAATGCCATAATAACACTCCGTGCTCTTGGTCGCAATCAGGTCTTCCTTTAAACTATAAGTCATCTTATCAACAAGGGACATATTTCCATTGGCATCCGCTGTAAATACGATAAGATAGAGCTTTGAGGTGTTGTTATAGTTATAGACATACTGACCGGACTCAACCGTAATAAGGTCGCCATCAATCGTTCCCTTTGCGTAGCCTTGCATATAGCCAGGAACCAACTGAGGCGGGAAATAGACCGTTTTGCCGTCTTCGCCAAAAACAAGCTTAACCTTCCAGTCGTAGTCATCATAAAGACCAACATACTGGCCCGCATAATAGTAAAAGGTCATGGCATAGTCCAAGGTTTCACCCTTAGGCTCTGTAATCAATGTCGTGGTTACAGCTTTACGGGCAATCTGTGCTTGAATATCTGCCTCCAGCTGGGGAGTGAGAGGAATCTGCTGTATTTCCAGTTGCTGATTATTGAAGTTTCTCTCCTGTTGATATCGAGGACTCATCTCCTGAGCCAGAGCGCCCAGAGCAGAGAGTACAAAAATAAAAATTGAAAACTTTTTTTTCATAAAGTGGAATGTGTGCAAATATGCGTCTTATTTCCCTAAGAATTTCTTTCCGTTCTGGATGTACAACTGACCAGTATAAGGCTTGGCGATTCGCTGGCCGCTAACGCTGTAAACGCCGCCGTCAGATGGAGAAGAGATGATAGGATCTGCAATTCCAATCGTAGTGCTTAAGCCCGTATTTTCATCGGCTTCAATCGTATAGATATTACCCTTGGTGTCAATGTTGACAATGTTTGAATACTTGGAAACACCGTCGCAAGTGTAACGAATCTGAACACCCATTGACTTCACGTTCTTTCCATAGATATAGAAGTTGGGATTGGCTTTGTTAAACATGATGTCGTGAACAGAACCATTATCAACGAATCCATAAGGAATCCAATCCATCGGTTCATTAATCTGATAGCCGTCCTTGGGATCGAGCGCAATCTTTTCCTCATTGATATAGAAACCAACGGAGAGATTCTCAAGAACGAGAGGTGATCCTTCTGTATCATTCAAAGGAATATGGAAATAGAAAGAATAAGCACCAAAGTATGAGGTCAAGTCCTCGAGGCGAAGATCGACAGGATCATCAGGAACAGCGACGTCAAAACCCTGGAATGCCTTGATCTTAAATCCATAATAAATATGGTACATGGAACCATCGGGCATTTGTTCCATGATAGCTTGTCCCTCGTCAAGGATCCAGCTATCACCCTTCCTGGTAAAAGTCAATGCGTCGGCATAATCGAAGTCATAGTATTCATCATATTGTACCTTTGCCTCATTGATCCATTCAAAATGGTGGCTGTAGTTCTTAAGTGCCTTAAAAGTCAACAGACGAAGATTATGTGCACCAAGGAACTGATCTGTGGGAACAATGAGTTTGCCGTCGACAATCTCACCCAAGACCCAGGAATTAACATCCGGAGTTAGTTTTGAGAGATAAACATGATTACCGTCTTGGTAATAGCCCGAAATTACGCTGTAGTCATGAGTATAAATCTGCAGATCGTCAGAATATGAATAGCTGTACTCATTGGGAACCACTCCAGAAGGAAGGTCAACAGCATCAGAAACGGGAGTATAAGGCGTAAAACTGAAGTTCACACCAGCCGCCCAAAGATTCTTTTTCTGGTCTTTTAAGGCAAAGTATGCCACATCATAAGAATTCTGAGTCATAGAGAAACCACCCTGGTCTGTAGGATAGAGAATAATATCATCATCGGAGAGATAAGAATAGCCATCGTCACTATCCATCATGGAAGAAGTATAGAGTTCGGTATCTTTATACTGGGTAGTTCCAATGGTGAAACCCTTAACCAGCATCTGATTAGAGGGAATAACATATACATCACCCTTCTTTATTGCCTTAACGGGAGTTTCTTCCTTAAAAAGGATAGGGAACAAATTACTGAAATAGAGACTATCCTCGTATTCGTAAACATACTGACTCAAACCATAGTAAGGCATCCATCCATACATACTACTATAAGTAGCATCGAAGCAATATACAGAACGAGTTGCGCCTTCAGGAATCTGTACAACGGAGTCTGCAGAGGCATTCAAAGCACCTGCAAGAAGGAGGAGGGAGAGATAGAATTTCTTCATAGGGATTGTTTTTTAGTCTTCGCCACGCCACTTAATCTTGTTAAGCTTGTAGCTAAGAGTTAGCATTACGGAGAAATTACGGCCGGAACGAGCTGCAAAGGGATCTTTTGCCTGGAAATAGGCGTCGCTATCTATAATCTTCGGGAAAGGAGTTGTGAAGTTGCTGGCATCGCTAAGGCGGTTCGTCTTCAACAGGCCGAACTCACCTTCGAGGTTAATCGTAAGACTGGAAGGGAACTGATAGCCAAAACCAGCCTTCAGACCGCAGTCGAAACGATTTGAACCATCGAGAGAGAAGAACTTTTCGGAATACTGAATCTTATTGTTTCCTGAAGCAAAGCCGTCGCCTTCCACCTTGCGCTTTCCAGCAACACCCACTGCACCCCATACGCCAGCCGTCATCGTAATATAGCGATGCTCGCCAGTGCGGATATAATAGTTCAGTGGGAGGTCGAATTGCAGATAGTTAGTCGTAAAGGTACGATGCATGCGGCTGTACATCGGAGAGATATTGTTGCCTTCTGAATCCTGTGTATAGCGCTGTGCCTGGTGAGTAATATCAACGATATTACCATTATGATCCAAAGGATTTCCCTGCTCATCAAAGAGCATATCGGGAGTGTCCATATCTTCTACTTTCCAGCCACGCGCTGCAAAACCGATACTGGGAGCGATGGCAAGGGTCTGGCTGAATTCATATTCGTAGCCAAAACTAATCTTTGCAGCGCCTACAGGAGCCGAAGCACCCCACTGGCTAGCAAGACCTCCACCAATCTTCATAAAGACGCTCTGAGCGCTTGCAGACAGGCTGAAAAGGAAAAGTAAACAGATTATATACTTTCGCATAGTAAAGTTATTCGGGCTTTGCCCTGTCACTTATTGGAAGAACTGCTTCCAATCGTCTTTTGTGTACTTCTTGGTTTTCTTCTGAGGAGCGGGAGCACCGTCCTTCTTCTTACGGTCACGCTTGGGGCGTTCAGCGGCAGCTTCACCGCGTCCGCGACGACCGCGAGCGGGACGTTCCTCAACGTTTCCATTGAGTTTGTTATAGAATTTATCCTCACGCTTACGATCTCTGCGATCAAAAGCCTTAGGTTTGCGTTCACGCTGGGGGCGTTCAGATCCTTCGTCTTCCTGCTGACGACGAGGCTTGCGAGTGCGTGGAGCAGCATCGCGGCCCTCACTACCGTCTTCTTTTTCCGCCCAGTCCACAACAACGCGACGTTCACCTACCTTGGCCTTTGCCATGCGCTGGATAACCATATCAGCGTCTTCTTCGGGAACTTCAAAGAAGGAAATGCTCGGAAGCAAGTCAATACGGCCGATTTCCACCTTGTCCTTCACATAACGATTGACGAGGTTGATGATTTCACGGGCAAAGAAGTTATCACGCTTACCAAAGTTAAGGAAGAGACGCTTATAGCCTTCTTCGGCCTCGTGAGAAGCCTTACTTCCCTTACCACCACGCTTGCGTTCCTTACCATCACCACGCTCGTCTTTTGCACTCGCCTTATCAGAAGGCTGGATGATTTCAGGAGCATTCGCATAATAGCTGACAAAGCGGCCGAATTCGGAGGTAACGATACGTTTGATCAAATCTTCGCGGGAAAGCCATTCAAGCTTGTGGTAAACCTCGGGGAGGAAAGCTGCAATCTGCTCGTCATCCACCTCTACATGCTCGAGTTGGTCAATAACATGATAGAGCTGCTTCGTACAGATTTCGTTGGGTTCAGGAAGCTGAGCACTTTCGAACTTCTTGCCACTATTGTTTCCCGTAAAAATCACACGCTCGATAGTACGAATCTTGGACTTTTCGCGAACATGGATAATAGAGATACTCGTTCCACGCTTACCTGCACGGCCGGTACGACCAGAACGATGGATGTAGTTTTCTATATCATCGGGGAAACCATAGTTGATGACATGGGTCAAATCATCTACATCGAGACCGCGGGCAGCAACATCCGTAGCAATCAGCAACTGCGTTCGATGCTGACGGAACTTCTGCATCGTGAGATCGCGCTGTGCCTGAGAGAGGTCACCATGGAGTGCCTCAGCATTGTAACCATCCTTAATCAAGAGGTCAGCTACCTCCTGGGTTTCCAAACGGGTACGACAGAAGATAATAGCAAAGATTCGGGGATAATAGTCAACGATACGCTTGAGGGCCGCATACTTATCCTGTGCTTTAACAAGGTAATAAACATGGTTAACATTCTCTGCACCTTCGTTACGGGAACCGACAACAATTTCCTTGTAATCGTGAAGATAGCTCTTAGCGATTCGCTCGATTTCAGGGCCCATCGTTGCAGAGAAGAGAAGCGTGTTGCGATCTTCGGGAACACCGGAAAGGATTTCGTCAATGCTCTCTGAGAAACCCATATTCAGCATTTCGTCAGCCTCATCGAGAACGACGTTCACCACCTGATCAAGTTTAGCAACGCCTCGTTTCATCAAATCGATAAGTCGACCGGGAGTTGCTACGATAATCTGTGCGCCCTTCTTCAAAGAGCGAATCTGAGTTTCTATGCTTGCACCACCGTAAACCGCCACAACGTGGAGGCCTTCAACATAACGGCTGTAATCCTTTAAGTCATCACAAATCTGCAAGCAGAGTTCACGAGTCGGAGAAAGGATTATTGCCTGTGTGGTACGATCTTCAGGATTAACCTTCTGGAGGACGGGAAGACCATAAGCTGCAGTCTTTCCCGTTCCAGTCTGGGCGAGAGCGATGACATCGTTGTGATCTCCGAGGAGATAAGGTATTACTGCCTCCTGAACGGGCATCGGTGTCTCGTAACCTATTTCTTTAATGGCCAAAAGGATTTCTTCCTTCAAGCCTAATTCTTGGAATGTCATATATTATATAGATGTGAGCGCTGAGCGCTAATGTGAAAATTATTACTATTCGGCGATTACACTGAATTCTGCACCGCTGGCGAAGTCCTGACCATTCTGACTGGAAAGTGCCTTGAAGCGGATATAGCGAGCCTGAACGGGCTGATCAAATTCAACACGCTGCGCACGACTATCGCGGGGGAAAGTGCTCTTTACAACAGCCTTGCCCCATTCTTTTCCATCCTGGCTGACATAAACTTCATAGTCTTTAACGTTACCATTTTCGCCATTAAGACGCGGCGTATAGATAAAGCCCTTCATCGTCTTGACTTCTTCAGCATCGAAATCAACCCAGTGGGGATACTGAGCTACTGTCACGCTGTACATCGTATGCCAGATAGTGTTGAGATCGCCATCGACAAGGTTTACAGCGTCACCTTCACCGAATTCCTGACTATCACAGAAGACAACAGAAAGGGGAACGCTTTCAATCTTTGAAAAGCTCTGCGTGAGACTGATCTGCTTTGACTCCTTATACCATGCTTTTACAGAACCACCTTCGCGGAAGCTGATAGGGCCAGAATAAACCTGTTTCTTTCCACCGTTAATGCTATAAAGAATAGTCTTGTCGGTAGCCAAGCTGGAAATGGTCAAAGTACCCTTACGATCGCGCTGAATCATAATAGGACGTTCACCGCTACCCGTCACCTTAACGGTCTTGGCAATCATATCCTCACCACTTGCTACACTCGTTTCCTGAGGCTCAGCAAACGGACGGATGATGAAACCGAAGTCATAGCTGGTAGAAATTACACGATCGGGATCAAGAGGACCACCTTGACCGCAACTGTTACCGCCCAAACCCATTACTTTGGCATCAAGGAGCAGGTGAGTACCCGTAGATTCGGGCAATTGATAAGGATGAGCCGCTTCGAGCAATTCGCGCTGGCTCCAAGGAAGAGCACTGACGGACATACTGTTCACCGTTGAGATAACCTTGGCATCGCTATCCAATTCTCCCGCAGGTGCATCGTGCGTATAACCTGCCGTCGTAGGAATGAACGCTGCACCATGGCCATACTGATCAGTGAGAGCACACCAACGAACTTCTTCGCGGTTGCCCATTTCCTGAGGCTTGGGAAGCATGATATCCTGCTCGCCTACACGACCATTGTGTAGTTCAATGAACTGGCCAGTACGGCGGTCGTTATAGTTATTGACGGGACCACGACCATAATAGAGGAAGTTGTCGTAATCCTTGGGCAATTCAAGCGCATAACCGATACGGGGAAGATCCACTTTATCGTCGTTGGCAGAAATGGCAGCCTCGAGTTCTACGGAACCATCGGGATAAACCGTGTAGATCTGGCTGGTGATAAACTTGAAATCATCAGCACCGAAAACGCGATCAGGTTCTTCCACAATCTTATCCGCCGTCTCGGGATTACGGTCACGATTTCCATAATAATCATTCGCGCCGTTGGGAGCCTGACTTTCTACGGTGAAACTCAAAACAAGAGCGCCATCCTTACGCTGGAACTGTGTGAAATCAGTCGCGTGGTGCTTCAAATTGTGCAAACCAACCTGCGGCCACTTATAGTCGCACCAGTTATCGTTATCTGTGCGAGCACGGAAGGCATTGAGGACAGGACCATGACCGGGAATAATGATGGTTTCACCATTATATCGGAGCTGGTCGATGCAACCCTTCTCAGTATCAAAGGCCATTTCCCAACCTTCACCGTTTACGCGGAGGAGATTGCCCTCAACGACGGGTTTTGTCACCTTAGCAGCGGGAGCCATTTCCTGAGCAATAGCAGGAGCGGGGGCAGCCTGTGCCAAAGGAAGTTGTTCTTCCATCTGGACATAACCAGCCTTACCCCAAGGCATATCCTTGGCAAGGACGAACTGTACCTTTACAAAGTATTCCTTCTGGGGATCGAAATTATAAGAAGTATAACCGAGAGTAGCGGTTGCATGCTGGCGAGGGCCTATCTTCTGGCAGCTACTGCCGAGATTGTCAACGGCAACCTGCTTACCATCTTCAAAGAGACTCCAAATCACATTGTAATTTGAAAGATCTTCAAAATAATTCTTATTGAAAATATCCACCTGGCCCTTCTTGAGGTCAACGGCAGTAACAGCAACATTCTGATAAACCTTCTTGACCTCGAAGTACTGTGCCTTTGGCGTGAGATCGGGACGCATGATACCGTTCATACAGAACATACCATCGTTAGGTTTGTCGCCGAAGTCGCCACCATAACCCCAATACTTTGTTCCATCGGGGGTATAATTGTTGATGGCCTGATCCACCCAGTCCCAGATGGCACCACCAACGAAGAAGTTCGTGCTTTCCATAGCATCCCAATAATCCACGAGATTGCCCACAGCGTTACCCATGGAATGAGCATATTCTGAGATGTGGAAAGGATAAATGATGCCCTTGTCCGTACCCTTGGCAGCATACTGTACCCAACCGATGGAAGGATACTGGTTGGAACCCATATCGACGATGTTGTTGTTACGCTCGTACTGAACTGGACGGCTCTTATCAAAAGCCTTTATAGCCTGGTAAGCCTTTACAAAGTTGTCGCCAGGACCAGCTTCATTACCCAAAGACCAGATACAGATACTGGGATGGTTAACATGCTGGTGTACCATTTCCATATTACGGGCAACATGCTGATCAAGGAACTCTGGAACCCATGACAAAGAAGCTTTACCGTAATAATACTGGTGGCTTTCAATGTTTGCCTCGTCCTCAAGCATGATACCGTATTTGTCGCAGAGATAATACCAATAAGGATTGTCGGGATAGTGACAGTCGCGGACATGATTGATGTTGCCCTGCTTCATCAGCATGACTTCATGCTCCATCTGCTCTCGGGTGACAGCGTGACCGCGCTCGGGAGAATTTTCATGGCGATTGACACCCTTCATCTTCACGGGCTTGCCGTTAAGATAGTAATAGCGACCAGCCAAACCGAATTCGTCATCCTGAGCAGCTGTCTCCTTGATTTCACAAGTACGGAAACCAACGATGGTACTAACCGTTTCAAGCACCTGACCATCGGCATCTTTGAGTTCACCAACAAGTACATAACGATGAGGAGCCTCAGCACTCCAGGGCTTTGCACTGGGGCAAGTAAGAACACCGTCCTCGAAAGTGCTGGCAACAGGGGTTACAGCCTCTCCGTAAAGTTCTTTTTCATATAAAGAATAGGAGACGGTGGAAGCGGTCTCCACCTTCTTGCTTGCCTTGGATTTTCCCTTCTTGTTTGCCTTGGGAGCAGGATTGAGATTCTGGATATCAGCAGTAATCGCAAGCTGAGTCGTACTGATAGGAACAGCAACCAAGTCACGAACCTGCACCTTGGGCTTACTGGTCAGTGCCACACCACGGAAGATACCGGGAAGGCGGAACATATCCTGGCTTTCCAGGAAACTGCCATCGCTCTGACGATATACTTCACAGGCAATAAGGTTTTCACCCTCCACGAGGTAGGGAGTAATGTCGAAGGAAGCCGTAGAACGAGAGTTCTTAGAGAAACCTACATAGTGTCCGTTGATATACAGATAGAAGAAGGAATCCACACCGTCGAAGTCAACATACACTTCACGACCGTCCCAGTCTGCAGGAACTGTGAAAGTACGGCGATAGGAGCCGACCTCATTACGGTTCTTGTAGGTCAGCCAATCCTTTTTAGGTTCGCGCATCACACCACCCTTCCAGTCGCCAACAGCAACCTGATGCTGGAAAATCACACGCTGATTGCTATAAATCGGCATGCCATACTTCTGCGTACCATCATGCTGTAATCCAACGACAGGCCAGTTCATCGGCACCTGAACATTGTCCCAGGTAAAACCGTCAGAGCCCAACTTATAGTCAGTCTTAAAGAAGTCCAAAGGACGCTCTTCGGGGTTTCCTACCCAATTGAACTGCCACTCGCCGTCAAGACTCTTCCAGAAACTTGACTTTTCAGGAAGCACTCCCGTTGCCTCCTCAGCATTCTTGAAACTGAAGAACCAGGCATGCGGCTGAAGTTTGTTGAGAGCCACACGAGTAGGATCATTCCACTCCTTACCATCAGGAGCGGTAATGCTGGTGTCATACTGATAGCCGCTGAGCTGTGCTGACTGGGCAAAAGATGCCTGTGCCGTCAAAAGGGCGGCAGCGATAAAGGCATAGGTGAAGATGCGTTTCATATAATTGCTATTGTTTAATACAAGAAGGTAATTATCAGATAACCCACGGCAATGCTGACAATCGTTGTGATGAAGCCTGATAATTGGAAAGAGTGATTAACGACAAAGCGACCGATACGGGTAGTTCCCGTTCTGTCAAAATTGATAGCCGCAACTGTCGTGGGATAGTTCGGAAGGAAGAAATAGCCATTGACGGCAGGGAACATTGCGACAAGACTCAGCGGGGCGATACCCAGACCTATGCCTAACGGATACATCGTCCGGACATCTGCTGCCTGCGAGAAAAGCATAATACTCATGATGAAGAGCGCTACAGCAAACAGGAAGGGGTACTGCTGGACAATGTCAGCGATATGTTCACGGAAGAAATCCATGTGGCCGTTAAAGAAAGTATCTCCCATCCAGGCGATACCGAAAATTGCTACAACAGCATTCATTCCCGCACCAAAAACATTGCCACGGACAGCCTCTTTAACATCTGCTTTTCCAACAAGAAGAATCAAAGCGGCCACACTCATCATAATAATTTCAATGATTTCCGGCATGGAAACGCTCTTCATTTCGCCTTCAACGAGGAAAGAAGGACGAAGGGCTGGGAAAGAACCGAAAAATACGACAAGCGCCACGCCGAAGAGAAATGCCCATACACTGGCTTTTGCACCAGGACGAGGAGATTTCTGGAAAGTTTCAATGATGGCTGCATCTTTTTCCGGATTAATTGTTCCTGCTGCGACTCTGCGCTGGTACTCTTCGTCTTCTTCAAGTTCTTTTCCAATGCGGTTCTGCACAAAAGATGCGATAAGGATAGAGATGAACGAAGCAGGGATGCAAATCAGAAGTACATCCTTCAATTCGACACCTCTTCCTCCCAACAAGTCCGTGCTGATAATGGCGGCGGTAGCGGCTGAAACAGGACTTCCCGTGATACCAAGGGAAGCCGCTACCGTTGCCACACTCAAAGGACGCTCGGGACGAATCTTCTGCGCCGTAGCAATCTCTGAAATAATGGGAAGCAGCGAGTAACTTGTATGGGCCGTACCTGCAACGAGGCAGAACAGCCAGGTCGTCAACGGACCGTAGTATGTGATGTGTTCGGGGTGCTTTCTTAAAAAATTAGCGGCAACACCCACCAGATAATCCAAACCGCCTGCGGCCTGCAAGGCTGCAGCAGCAGTAATGACGCTCACAATAATGAGCATCACATCGATGGGCAGATTTCCTGGTTTTAATCCGAAAATGAAAACCAGGATAAAAACGCCCACCATACCATATACGCCTAAGCCAATGCCTCCTACACGGGCACCAATAAATATTAACGCCAGTACTATCGCAAGTTGCAAAAATATAAGAGTTGTAGCCATAGGTGTATATGGTATTTAGGGGATGGATTAATAAATTACCTTCTTACGAGAACGGATATAGATTTGTCCACGTTCGGGACGAGCCACGGGACGACCCTGAAGGTCAAAGAGCTCAGAAACCTTTTCTTCTTCTACAGGAAGCTGCTGAACAGCATCAGGAATTGAAAATTCTACGGGGAATATCTGCCAACTGCTGTTTCCGGTAGTATCAGTAGGAACAGTCTGTCCCCAACCTAAGAGAGCACCACCAGGGCCGTCGCTGTCCATAATGAAATCATTCTTTTCGTCATGGAACCAGAAATAGCCCGTTTTAATCTTTCCGTAAGAATAGTTAGCGGTCTTGGAAGTTGTAGTACCCTTATTATCATCATCAGCCAAAGAGCCGACATACAAGCCGTCACCAAACTGGATGAAATATCCCGGTTTCTTATCATTCGTAGAAGTAACAAAACGAACAATGTGAGGAGCAGCAACTTCTGCGGGAACTTCTATAGGCAAGAAGCAAGTGGTCATCATCTTCTTACCTTTACCAGCACTGAAGGGATGACTGCCACGACCTACATTATAAAGGAGATACCACTGAGTGTCAGGTATAATCTCTGTCACAGGATTCAAGTCAACCTTAACATTTCCTAAAGGAACGTCTGCACAAGGAGTTGCAGTGTATATAGGTTCTTCTGAAGGATTGATGGTAGTTATTTTCTGAGTCTGGCAATAACCATTCATGTCAGACATGACATAAAAACCATCGCCACCGCCACTCCATCCCATGTTGCAATGGATGTAGCCCTTTTCGTCATAACCATCGAGAACAAAGGCATGACCAGAAATCTGCTTAGTATATCCTGTATAGAGAAGTGGATGATGGGCATCGATTTCATCGTATACAAGCTGGGGATGATCTTGCATGTAACTGGTTTCACCAGTCAAACCTTCCATAAACCACGTCATGGCGTCAACCACAATGTCGGGCCAGCCACCACTTACACCAGTACTATAATCCATACTTGCCGAAACACCGCAGCAATACATCAGTTCTGCCACTGCTTTGCGGCTTTCTTCTGATGAAGACTGATTGTAGGTGTTCTGCATTTTTGACCAATCAAAGACTACACCATCGTAGGTATAATCAATGCGTTCACGCTGGTTACCGTCATTTTCGAAGGTGTAAATCTTACGGCCGCTCATTGAGTTGGGAAGCTGGAGATAATTGAAAATCTGAGCAGCTGCCGTTGCCACACAACCCGTCACGCAATGTCTGCCGTTGTAAGTAGGACACATGTCACTATAAGGCGATTCCTGGTCCCATTTGGTCGTCATCAAAGGACCGCATTTTTCGCTTGCACCAGCATGACGAATCACACGGAACTCAACGCCGTTTTCCAAACAGTAATCCATATAACCATTGAGCAATTCCAAATAGCTGTTCAAATTGGGATTCGTTGAAGCAGCGTCATAAGCGGTATCAGAATAACCGAGTACAGCAGGCATTGCGTCGTCGTTGCTCATAACGACAAAACCGCCCTCTGCATAGCCAAGAATGCTCATCTGAGTCTGAGCATCAAGGACCTTCAAAGGAGTTGAAACATAACTGTTAGCCTTGCGAGGACCTTTCTGCAGCAGAATCTGCTGTGCAAGGATTTTCATTTCATCAAGACTACGTTCGCGTGCTGAAGCATCCAAACCGTTGATGAAGAAAGCGCCAAGGCCAAGGCCTAAAGGAAGTAAAAAGTTTTTCATGTGTGTTGAGTTTTGGATAATGTATTGAGATTAGGATATGCGTGTTGAGATTAGAGAAGATTATGCGTGTTATTTGTACAATACTTTCTTTCCTCTTCTCAGATAAAGCTGTCCGCTTTGTGGGTGTTGAACAGGACGGCCCTGGAGATCGTAGGTAACTTGTGATTCTGGCTGTTCATTTGCAATCTTTTCAATGCCGATAGGAACGGTAAACTCAACAGGGAATACTTTCCAAGATGCATTGGCCACCGTATCCGTCGGAAGGGTTTGTCCCCAGCCACAAAGCGCAGCACCAGAATTGTTGCTGTCCATCACATAGTTGTTCTTGTCGTCGCGAATCCAGAAATAACCTGGTTTGATTTTTCCGAAAGAATAATTAGCGGTCTTCGTCGTCGTGGTTCCCTTGTTAGAACCCTGAGTCAAAGAACCGTAGTAGAAACCGTCACCAGTCTGAATGAAATAACCTGGTTTCTTTTCGTTCGTAGAGGTTACGAAACGAACCAAATGGGGCGCTGCAACTTCCGGTTCTGCATTGACGGGATAATAACTGGTATTCATCAAAGTCTTTGCTTTGCCCTGAGAATAAGCATGGCAGTTACGGCCTACATTAAAGAGCACATACCACTGAGTATCGGGAACAATTTCGGTTACAGGCTCGAACTTAACGGTTACATTTCCCAAAGGAACATCCGCACAAGGTGCTGCCTTATAGTTTTCTTCTTCAGAAATAAAAATCGTCGTCAAGTCCTGATTGGCTACGCCGTATCCGTTCATATCGGCAAGGGTGTAGTAGCCGTCACCACCACCACTCCATCCCATATTGCAATGGACAAGGCCTTGTTCGTTGTAGCCATCCACAACAAATGCATGACCGGCTTCACCGGTACTGCCAGAATAAAGAATGGCACGACCTGCATCAAGTTCGTCGTAAACAACCTGTTCGTTACCACTCAAGCCCATATAGTTGGAACGAATTCCATCCATAAACCAGTTGATGCCGTCAGAAGTTACGGAAGGATATGCTCCACTCTCCGTTGGTTTGTAGTTCATGTTGGAGGTCACACCACAGCAATACATCAGTTCTGCAACCGCATCGCGAGAAGCCGCAGAAGTATTGCCGACATAGGCTGTCTTCATGTTGTCAAAGTCAAAGACAACGTCATCGTAATTATAGACAATCTGCTGACGCATGTTTCCTGCATTCGTAAAGGAATAAGTCTTCAAACCATGCATGGTCTGGGGCATGCGCAAGGTATACAGGATCTGGGCAGCAGCTGTTGCCACACATCCCGTTACGCAGTGCTGATTGTTATAAAGCGGTGTCTTATTATAATAAGGAATCGTCTGGTCCCATCTGGTTTTCACAATGGGAGCAACCGAGGCATTTGCCCCACCAGCACGACGAATGGGCACAAATTCGCGACCATTTTCCAAACAGAAATTGATGTAGCCATCCAGCATTTCAAGATAGCTGCTTAAGTTGGGAGTCTGAACAGCCTCATCAAAGATGTCATCAGAATAGCCGAGAACCAAAGGCATCTGGTCATCATTTCCCATCAAGACAAAGCCACCGTCTGTATAACCGAGAACGCTCAAGCCATTGCGTCTGTCCAAAACCTTCAAAGGGGACTGTATCCAACCTCGAACCTTATTGGGACCGTTTTGAATCAGTATTCGCTGCGCAGCAATCTGCAGTTCGTCAAAATTTCTTTCACGAGCTGAAGCCTCAAGACTGTAAGCTAAAGCAAGACCAGCAACGAGGCTCGTCAAAATATAATTTTTCATGTGAGTAGTATCTGAGAGTTGCAAAAAGCGCATTTACTTCACCATCTTCTGTCCATCCTGGATGTAAACCTGACCCTGCTGAGGAGCAGAAATACGACGGCCCTGGAGGTCAAAAATACTTGTATCTTCTTGTGTTTCACGGGAAACACTCTGGATTCCGTCGGGTTCGGTGAGATCGATGATTCTCCAAACACCATAGGACCAGTCTGCAGCCTTATTGCGATAAAGTGCAGCACCGATGGCACGCTTGTCAACACCGAGATAACCCATACCGTTATTGATACGATATTCACCCGGAGTTTCGGTTTCTGTGAAGAACCAGGTTTCAGGAATCTCAGTACCCATAGAATAAAGAGTGGTACCGACACCGATATAACGGCCTTCGGTATCCTTCATTTCCCAACCATAGCCATTCCATTCGAAGACAATACGAGCAGACTTCTTTTCGGAATTGGAAATTCGGATAGGAGCAGGAACATCATCGACATTTCCGCTATAGGTGGTGCAGACATAGAACTTAGAGGTATTGCCGGTCACCAACTGAATTTGGTACTCATGGGTAGGATTGAACAACTTCTGGGCTGCCTCGGTATCGGGCTTCACCTGTTCAAACTTTTCGGCACTGAATTCTACGGGGAATAACTGCCATGAATTGTTTCCGAGAGTGTCGGAAGGAGTAACAGAACCATAACCGCTAATGCCGCCTGAACGATCATCATCGCCATTGGCATCCATTGTGTAACCGTTGTTCTTAAACCAGAAATACTGCTGAGTCTTGGAAGCCGCGATGTTTCCACAAGTATATGCAGTTTGAGCACTTTCCGTTGTACCGTAGTTGCCGCCAAACTTCAATTTTCCAAAATAATCACCAGTACCCGTCTGGATATAATAGCCATCACCGCTTTCAGGAGCAATGAAACGAACCATCAAAGGAGCAGCAATTGAAGTAGCATCATTGGTGGGAACATAACTTGTATTGCCAATGACGTCTCCCAAACCAGAAGAATAAGCCAAAACACCACGGCCTACACTGTAAAGACCATACCATTTGCCTTCTTCTATCTGGGTAGCAGGATGATTATAGTCCATGCGGAGATAGCCCTCTTCAATTTCAGGAAGGGGCTCTTCTTTGCTGAATTGCAGAACTGCATCGCCAGGCTGGAAGAAATTATAGGAAGGCCAGGTACCATAACCTGCCATATTAGTCAAAGAGGTATAGCAGTCACCACTGCCAGCCCAACCGAGATTCACATGGACATTACCTTTTTTATCGTATCCATCAATAATGAAACAGTGGCCTGCATTGTCTGCGGTATAGCCAGAATAAACTACTACTCTACCAGCGTCAAGTTCGTCATAGAGTTCCTGCTCATGACCAGAAGGCTGACCATAATAAACACTCTTCATACCATGGAAATAGGTATTGATACCACGGTCCAATTTAGAGCAATAAGCACCTGATGCATCTACACCGTAATCCATGGAAGCAGCAACTCCACAAGCGTACATCAACTCTGAAATGGCCTTTCGCTGGAGATAGTTTTCTGATGAACCGTATTCGTCGAGAAGGTTTTCATGATCAACGGCAAGGGTGCTGAAATCAAGATTAACAGTCTGCATCTTGTCGCCGTCATTCATGAAGGTGTACTTCTTCATACCACTGAGGGTTACTGGAACACCCAGAGTATGAACAGCCATAGCAGCACCGGTAGCCACACAACCCGTCAGTGTGCGCTTTCCGTCGTAGGTGGGGCAGAGAATATTATAAGGTTCGCCCTGGCTCCACATGGTCTTAGCAATAGGACCAACACCGTTGGGATTTGCCCAAGTCACCTTTTCCTGAACGAAGCTCGGACGGACATTAGAACTTGCACAGTACTCAAGATAACCATTGAGCGTTTCCAGATAGGACTGAAGTGAAGGAATCTTCATGACCTCAGCATAATTTCCATTGGAATAGAAAAGTACGGCGGGAACCTGATCGTCCTTACTGATATAGGCAAAGCCACCATCTGCATAGCCAAATGCTGCCATCTGGCTATCATTGCGAAGAAGTTCGCAAGCACTAATACTATGCTTTGCAGGGGCTTTCCAAGCACCAGTCTGCTGTAAAACAATCTGTGCTTCAGCGCGCATAGCTTCCATACTACGGTTTTCGGCCTGAATCTGAAGACCGAAAATAAACATTGCTCCTAAAAACAAGGGGGAATAGTTGATTTTCATGTATTAAGAATAAAAATGCATTTTAATGGCGCAAAGTTACAATTTCTTTTGGTTTTACCAAAATAATTTGAAAATAATCATACAGAAATATTTGCAGAAAAGAAAAAAGGCCTTACCTTTGCGAGTTTAAACAGGATAGGCGCGCCAAACTGACCGTTTTTGACGTGACTTATCGGCATATGAATGAAATTATGGAAAAACTACTGCATTATGTGTGGCAGCACCGCTTGTTTCCTCTCGGTGAATTGAGATCAACAGACGGACAGACGATTGAGGTTATCGACACCGGGCTTCACAACTTCGGCGCAGGACCTGATTTTTTCAATGCAAAAATCCGCATCGGCGGACAACTCTGGATGGGGAATGTGGAGATTCATCTTCGCTCCTCGGACTGGTATCGTCATCACCATGATACGGATGCGGCGTACAACAATGTTATCCTCCATGTCGTGCAACTGCAAGATTGTGCCGTGGAGACGGAGAACAAGCGACGACCGCCACAAATGGAACTTGAGATTCCGCGAAAAGTTGAAGAAAACTACCGTGAACTTTTTTCGGAAGAGGCTTATCCTCCTTGTTACCGCATTATTCCTCAACTTTCACCACTTTTTGTCCACTCGTGGCTCAGTGCTTTAACCGTTGAACGTCTCATAGCGAAAACAGAACGCATCAATGGTTGGTTGGAGCGGACTGCGGGAGATTGGGAGCGTGTGTTCTTTATCACGCTTTCACGGTCTTTTGGCTTTGGAACAAATTCTGATGCCTTTGAATTGTGGGCATCGACCATTCATCCTCAACAAATTAACAAGCACAGAGACGATGCTTTCCAGGTGGAAGCTTTCTTCTTTGGGCAAGCAGGACTACTGGAAGCGGAGGAAAAAGAGGCGGAGATGAGTTCAAAGCCTTTCTCTTCAAAAGACAGCCATACTCATAGGGAAAGGCTGTATAGGGAGTATCGTTTTCTTCAGACAAAATTTGGAATAAAGCCGATTCCCAGAAAGTCATGGAAATTCGGAAGGCTTCGCCCTCAGAATTCACCGGAAGTCAGGCTGTCCCAGCTGGCAGAACTATACTATTCTCAGCGTCTGGATTTCTCCAAGGTTCGGGAAATCAAAGATATCAATGATTTGCGTACATTGTTAACTGCCAAAACTTTACCAAGTTATGGAGCAGAATACACACTATCACCTGACAGTGTGGATCTGCTTCTAATCAATGCCATTGCTCCTATTCTCTTTGCTTATGGTCGTAGTCATAATGACGAAGAAATGACCGCAAGAGCTTTCGAGATTTTGGAGAAGATTAAACCAGAACACAATCACATTATTCGTTCGTGGGCTTTGTCGGGAATAGCATCGCAGCACGCGGCAGACAGCCAGGCTCTGATTGAATTAAAAACGCGCTACTGTGATCGAAAGGACTGCCTCCGTTGCCGTTTTGGCGCTTCTTATCTCAAAAAGCCATAGTCAAGTTCTTCCAAATTCAACGGAGCACCGATTTGCATCGCAACAAATAATTTACGATCGCTGAGGAATAGATTTCTCTTGCGGACATAGAAATAATTGTCACGGAAGTTTTTTGTTGTATCACAGCTGTGATTCGCTATTTTCACAAACGTAAGGCAATATTGTCATAATTGTAGGACTATTGCTTCACAAATGTGATATTATTGTCGTATAAATGTAAATCGAAATAAATCACGGAGGGAATTAAATAATTCTCCGTGGTAGTGGAATAATTCTCTATCTTTAGAGAATATTTCTTTGACTTTGAACTTTTTTCCGTAATTTTGCAGTCGCTAAAATTTTGAAGAAAATTAAATGAGTACCTTTTCCTATGATGTTATCGTGGTAGGCGCGGGACACGCCGGGTGCGAAGCGGCTTCTGCAGCAGCTCGCATGGGAGCGAAGACCGTCATCATCACGATGGACATGAACAAGATAGCCCAGATGTCCTGCAACCCTGCTGTTGGTGGTATTGCCAAAGGACAGATTGTCAGAGAGATTGACGCTCTCGGCGGACAGATGGGTTTGGTTACGGATGCTGCAGCCATTCAATTCCGTATGCTCAACCGTTCAAAGGGACCTGCTATGTGGAGTCCCCGTGCTCAGTGTGACCGCATGCGCTTTATCGCAGAATGGCGAAAGAAACTTGAAAACACGCCCAATCTGGACATCTGGCAGGATGAGGCCGCAGAAATTTTAGTGAAAGACGGACAGATTTGTGGTCTTAGAACGATCTGGGGAGCAGAATTCCGTGCCCGCTGTGTTATCATTACTGCAGGCACCTTCCTCAATGGCCTGATGCACATCGGCCGAAAAATGGTACCCGGCGGACGTTGTTCTGAGCCTGCCGCTACCCTTCTTACCCAGTCCATCGTTGAGCAGGGCATCTCTTTTGAAAGGATGAAGACGGGTACGCCGGTTCGTATTGATGCCCGGTCCGTACACTTCGAAGATATGGAAGTACAGCTCGGTGACGATGCAGTTTCGGATAAATACTACGAAAATCTTGTCCAAAGCGCTGACAGCACTGAGTCTGTCCGACTGAAAATGTCGTTAGCGGAGGCTGTTGAACGCTCTCGTCAACTTGGTGCCGCCGCACATCGCGAGCACTACCGTTTCTCTTATATTTCTCCTCTTCGACCGCTGCCTCAGCTACCCTGCTGGACCTGTAACACCAACGCTGAGGTTCATCGTATCCTCAAAAGCGGCCTTGCAGACTCTCCTCTTTATAATGGGCAGATCCAGAGCATCGGCCCTCGCTATTGCCCTTCGATAGAAACAAAACTGGTGACTTTTGCAGAAAGAGACAGTCATCCTCTGTTCCTTGAACCAGAAGGTTTGGACACCAACGAGCTATATTTAAACGGATTCTCTTCGTCTTTACCTATGGATGTACAGATCGAGGCTCTCAAAGCCATGCCATGCTTCCGTGACATCAAGGTTTATCGTCCGGGCTATGCTATAGAGTACGACTTCTTTCAGCCGACGCAACTATATCATACGTTGGAAAGCAAAAAAGTCGACGGTTTGTTCTTTGCCGGACAGGTAAACGGAACTACAGGCTACGAAGAAGCAGCAGGCCAGGGCTTGATGGCAGGCATAAACGCAGCTTTAAAGTGCAGTAATGCAGAAGGATTTACCCTAGGCAGAGATGAGGGTTATATAGGCGTACTTATAGACGATTTAGTAACAAAAGGCGTTGATGAACCATACCGTATGTTCACTTCTCGGGCAGAATACCGCATTCTCTTGCGCCAGGATAATGCAGACACCCGTCTGACTCCTTATGCGGAAAAACTGGGTCTTGCAACAGAGGAGCGTCTGGAACGCTATCGTCGCAAGGAGAAGACAATCGAAGAACTCATCGAATACTCTCGCAACCGAAATATCGCTCCCAAGGAAGTTAACAGCTTACTTGAAGAACGCGGAAGCCAGCCTCTGTGTCATGGCGTAAAACTTTCTGAACTCATAGCACGTCCAGAGATTCGTCTTTCGGATACCCTTAAAACTTTAGATGATTTCGCGAAAATTACAGAAGATCATTTTCCGAAAGAAGAACTTGAAAAGGAGTCCAAGCTACTTGATTTAGCTGAAACGTTGGAAGAAACAGAAATCCTCATAAAATACGACGGCTACATTACCCGCGAAAGAGCATTGGCAGATAAAATGCAGCGCTTGGAAAATATCAAAATCCGCGGTCGTTTCGACTATTCTACGCTGTCAAGCCTCTCAACAGAAGCACGTCAGAAATTAACAAATATAGACCCAGAAACACTGGCGCAGGCATCTCGTATACCAGGTGTCAGTCCGAGTGACATCAGCGTGCTCCTTGTTCTTCTTGGACGTTGAGGCCTGAAATCTCGTGAATTGAATAGATATCAGCCAAGGTGAAGGAATATCCTTCCCACCTGTTTCCAAGAAAACTACAGCGTTTCGAAAACTTACAAAGTCCCGTTTTATCCGTTGAAACCGCACAAAACACGATGTTCCACGTGAAACAAAATCGATTTAACCTAAATATTATCAAATAGTTATGAATCAAGAATTACTTCTCGCTAATCTGCGAAACATCCCCGACTTCCCTATTCCCGGAATCCAGTTCAAAGACGTAAGTACGCTCTTCAAGAATCCAGCTTGTATCAAGGAAATGGCCGATGAAATGGAAGAATATTACAAATCAAAGGGCATCACTAAAGTAGTTGGAATTGAAAGCCGTGGCTTTGTGATGGGCGCTATTCTCGCTGATCGCCTTGATGCCGGATTCGTAATGTGTCGTAAACCTGGTAAACTCCCTGGAGAAACCAAACAGCAAGCTTATGGCAAGGAATATGGTAAAGACATCATTGAAATTCATACAGATGCTCTCGATGAAAACGATGTAGTTCTGATTCAGGACGACCTTCTCGCTACTGGTGGTTCTGCAAAGGCTGCCATCGATCTGGTAAAGGCTTTCAATGTTAAGAAGATTTACTGTAACTTCATTATTGAACTTCGTTGCGAGGGTCTTAAAGGCAGAGAATTCATCGGGGACGCTGCGGAAATCTACAGCCTTCTTACCATTGACTAATGAAATAATGGAAGTGCCTACTACAAGGAATTTAATCTCCTACCTAACTTCGTCTTATTAAAAAAGTAAATGACTAAACAAGAACGCGAGGAATTAGATGCTTATTTGAAAGGCATCGTTCTTAGTCTTCCCGAAAAACCAGGCTCTTATCAGTATTACGACGATGAGGGCACGATTATCTATGTGGGAAAGGCCAAGAAGCTCAAAAGTCGCGTTTCTTCCTATTTCGTCAAAAACCAACAGAGCGCGAAGACTAAGGTTCTGGTTTCTAAGATTCGCAACATCACCTATTCTGTTGTTAACACAGAAGAAGATGCTCTCCTTCTCGAGAACGAACTGATCAAGAAATACAAGCCACGCTACAACGTTCTGCTTAAAGACGACAAAACTTACCCGTCAATTGCTATCACAAGAGAATACCTGCCACGAATTTTCAAGACACGCAATCGTACCTTAAAAGGTGCTACTTTCTATGGTCCGTACTCACACATTGAGACTATGTACGCCCTACTCGATCTTTGCAACCGATTATATCATCCAAGGCCTTGTAAAACTCCTATGTCCGAGGAAGGCGTGAAGGCAGGAAAATTTGATGTTTGCCTTGACTATCACATCCACAAATGTGGTGCACCATGCTGCCAGAAACAGAGCCGTGAAGACTACCTCGCTAACATCGAGGCATGCCGCGAAATATTGAAGGGAAACACGCGCGAAGTTGCCCGTCATTTACGAGAAGAAATGATGAAAAAGGCAGAAGAAATGCGTTTTGAAGAGGCAGGTGAACTAAAGCGGAAATTGGATTTGGTAGAGAATTTCGTTGCTCGTTCTGAAGTGATCAGCAACGTCAACTACGATATGGATGTATTCAATATCGAGAGTGACGAAAAAGAGGCCTACATCAACTTCCTTCATGTTGTAAATGGTGCCATTACACAGTCTTTTACCTTCGAATTTAAGAAGAAACTGGACGAAAGTGACAGCGAACTTCTTGCTTTAGGTATAGTAGAGATGCGAGACCGTTTTGATAGTCATTCTAAGGAGATTATCGTTCCTTTTGATGTGGACCTTCCCGAAGACTATGCCACCCAGTTTGTACCGCAAATGGGTGGAAAAAAGAAGCTTTTGGAACTCTCGAAGCTCAACGTCAAACAGCACCGAATAGACCGCATCAACCAAGCAGAAAAACTGAATCCTGAACAGCGCCAGACGCGTCTGATGAAGGAAATCCAAAACCAGCTAGGACTCCCCAAACTTCCCCTTCGTATTGAACTCTTTGATAATAGTAATATTCAAGGTGAAGATGCCGTTGCCGCCTGTGTTGTCTTTGATAAATTAAAGCCTAACAAGAAGGAATATCGTACCTATAACATCAAAACCGTAGTAGGACCAGATGACTATGCCTCTATGCGTGAGGTTGTTAGAAGACGATACAGTAGAATCAAGGAAGAAGAGGGGCAGTTCCCTGACCTGATCATTGCTGACGGAGGTGTAGGTCAAATGGAGTCTATTCGCGAGATCGTTGAGGATGAATTGCATCTGAACATACCTATCGCAGGTCTTGCAAAAGACAACAAACACCGCACACGCGAAATGCTCTTCGGCAATCCCCCCGTAAGCGTCGCAATACCCCTTGATTCACAACTGTTTAAACTCCTTACGCAAATGCAGGACGAAGTTCATCGCTTTGCGATAACCTTCCACCGCAACAAGCGCTCAAAACGCCAGAAAGCCTCCGAACTAGACCAAGTAAAAGGCTTGGGAGACAAGACTAAATCACTGCTACTCAAGACCTTCGGAAGCGTTAAGCGAATAAAGGAAGCCACCCTTGAAGATATGCAGAATCTTCTTGGTGCAGCAAGAGGTAAAAATATTTACGACCAACTGCACGATAATTCAGAATAAATCACTAATTTTGCAACCGAATGCGAGTAGTATTACAACGTGTTAAGCACGCCAATGTTGTCATCGAAGGTCTAACAAACGGCGAGATAGGCCAGGGCATCCTCTGTCTTCTCGGAATACACGACACAGATACACAAGAAGATATCGATTGGCTGGTTAAGAAAATCAGTCAGTTACGTATCTTTGACGACGAAAACGGTGTCATGAACAAAAGCGTAATGGACATCGATGGAGAGGTACTTGTAATCAGCCAGTTCACTCTCTATGCCAGCACAAAGAAAGGAAATCGTCCCAGCTACATTGCAGCAGCAAAGCCCGACATCGCAATACCGCTTTACGAGGCTTTTGTAAATAACCTTTCCTCTACCCTATCCAAGCCTATTCCAACAGGAATTTTCGGTGCAGATATGAAGGTTTCTCTGCTGAACGATGGCCCTGTAACCATTATCATTGACACCCATAATAAAGAATAATAAAAAACTCTACAAACCCCCGAATAATCAAATCAATATGGAAGACTCCACAAACAAGTATCAGCAAGCGTTCGACAAGTTCGACTTGACTATGAGTGACGACCAGGTAAAGGCTGCCGTTACCACTCTTATCGAAAACAATCGCGAAAAATATAATACTCAGGAAGTTAAGGAAAGACTCCTCGGGACCGTTGAACTGACAACACTCACCGTTACCGACAGCAACGAAAGCGTTATGCGTTTCACGGAAAATGTTAACCGCTGGGCAAATGAACATCCTGAGCTTCCCCCTCTCGCTACCATTTGCGTTTATCCCAACTTTGCAGGCATTGTACGCGACAATCTCGAAGCTGACGGCGTAAGGGTTGCCTGCGTTAGCGGCGGCTTCCCCAGCAGCCAAACTTTCCTCGAAGTAAAGACCGTAGAAACTGCACTCGCATTACGTGACGGTGCTGACGAAATCGACATGGTTCTCAGCGTCGGTACCTTCTTCAGCGAAGACTACGAAACCTGCGCTGATGAAATTGAAGAAATGAAGGCTGTTTGCGGTGAAGAACACCCCCTCAAAGTTATCCTCGAAACCGGTGAGCTGAAAACCGCTTACAACATCAAGAAAGCAAGTATCCTGGCAATGTATGCAGGTGCGGACTTCATCAAGACTTCGACCGGTAAAGTTGCTGTTGCCGCTACTCCCGAAGCTGCCTATGTAATGTGTACTGCTATCAAGGAATACGAACAGCAGACGGGTAACAAGGTCGGTTTCAAGGCTGCTGGTGGTATCAAGACTGTTGACGAGGCTGTAAACTTCTACACTATCGTAGCAGAGATCCTCGGTGAAGATTATATCAAGGAAGGCCTCTTCCGTATCGGTACAAGCCGATTGGCAAATCTCCTTGCCAGCGCTATTGTAGGCGAAGATATTAAGCCCTTCAGCTAACATACTGCCAAATCAGGCACATCAATACAGTATAGGGGGTTGCACTATCACGGTGCAACCCCCTATAATAACTATAAGAAAAATTAATAATCTCTACGGATAACGAAGTCTATATAAGCCTCTAATGAAGCTTTGACTTCCTGATTTTTATAATCTTTCAGCAAGTCACGGGCTTCGTCGGCTAATTGCTTCATCACATCCTCTGCATATTCAATACCGCCGTGCTGCTTTGTAAAGTCAATCAAGGAAGATATTTCTTCGGCTGACGCCTCATGCATCTTCACACGCATAGCCCAATTCAAAGCCTGCGGATCCTGCGTTGAATTAACGGCATAAATAACGGGCAATGTAAGCTTTCCTTCTCGCATATCATTGCCTCGAGGCTTACCAATCTTTGCGTCATCAAAATAATCGAAGATATCATCGCGGATTTGGAAGCAAATTCCGATGATTTCACCGAGTTTCTCGGACTTAGAGCAATAATCCTCCGCAGCATCCATAGAAAGCGCTCCTAGGGCGCCACAAGTGGCAAAAAGAGCAGCTGTCTTGTTGCGGATGATACGGTAATATGCTTCTTCTGAGATTTCTTCGCGTTCAACATTCGCCAACTGGAAGATTTCACCCTCAGAAAGGGTTGCTCCCAGGCGTGCAACATGTTCCACAACCGCCACTTTATTGGTGAGCGCAGCCTGATGAAGAGAATTGGCAAGCATATAGTCGCCTAATAGGACGGCAACCTTGTTATCATATATCTTATGGACACTGGCCTGTCCGCGGCGCTCGTTGCTCTCATCCACCACGTCATCATGAACAAGGGATGCTGTATGAAGAAGTTCAAGCGTAACAGCGCTTCTCAAAGTCGATTCAGATACTTCTCCCAGCTCCTTTGCAATCAAAAGAACAAGGATAGGTCGCATCATTTTGCCCTTACGGCCACGTACATACGCCAAAGCCTGATTCATAAAACCTTCTTTATGAGTCAGGACCTCGTCGAACAGCTGCGTGTAACGCGCCAATTCAGCTTCAACGGGACGTCTAATGTCTAACAATGTTGCATTCATATGCCTTCGAAGTGCAAAAGTACGAAAAATTTGCTTAGGTCTCGCTTTTTTTTCGTACTTTTGACGGCAAATTCTACAAATCATGAAAAAAATAGTTCTAATTGATGCCTACGCTCTTATTTTTAGAGCCTATTACGCACTTATCCGAACTCCCAGAATCAACTCCAAAGGGCAGAATACTTCTGCCGTTTTTGGCTTTGTAAATACCCTTGAAGATTTACTCAAGACTGAGCAACCTGACTATATCGCTGTTGCCTTTGATCCTAAAGGCGGCACCTTCCGTCATGAGGCATATCCAGAATACAAAGCACAGCGCCAGGAAACGCCCGAGGACATCCGTTGGGCTGTTCCTCACATCAAAGATATTATCCACGCCTATAATATAAAAATACTGGAAGTTCCCGGTTATGAGGCCGACGATGTTATCGGTACTCTTGCATGGCTGAGCGCTGATGCAGGATTGGAAGTAGAAATGATTACGCCTGACAAAGACTACGCACAGTTGGTTCGTGAACATGTTACAATGTGCCGTCCTGGTCATGGAGCTGCCGGCATGGAACGTCTCGGGGTTACAGAAGTCTGCGAAAAGTACGGCCTCTCAGATCCTTCTCAGGTTATTGACTTGCTCGGCCTTATGGGTGACACTGCAGACAACATTCCCGGATGTCCGGGCGTTGGAGAAAAAACGGCAGCGAAATTAATCCAGGAATTCGGAAGCATTGAAAATCTCCTCGCCTCAACGGATCAGCTGAAAGGCGCGCAAAAGAAAAAGGTTGAAGAGAACGTGGAACAAATCCGCTTCTCAAAATTCCTTGCAACAATCAAAACCGATGTTCCTCTCGAATCCTGCGACTGTCTCGTCGAGGGGAGTAAGGATGTGAACTTCGAAATTTTTGCAAAACAGGAAGCCGACAAAAATGAGCTTCGCAAAATTTACGAGGAACTCGAATTCCGCTCTTTCATCAACCGCATGTTTGGAACTGCAGAAAATTCCGCTGGACAAAATCCGTCACAAGGCAAAACTGCGACAAGAAAAAAATCAACTTCACCGCGACAAGGAAATGCAGAGCCCGATCTTTTTGCATCAGAACCCGACTTGTTTTCTTCAGCAGCGAATTCCGGCAGCTCTGAGCCCGACTTATTCTCCCAAAGCACAAATACAGGAGAAATGAGCAAAAATCCATTTGGAAATATGCCGGCAGATGGTCAAACTGAGACTTTTGAGGCTCATCTCGCAACCTTAAAAGATTGGCCTCATGACTACCAACTGATTGATTCCAAAGAGGATGCAGAATCGCTTTGTAGAACCTTATTGACTTTCCCCGTTGTCGCTTTTGACACCGAAACGACTTCAATCGACGCCATCGAGGCAAATTTGGTCGGTTTGAGCTTCGCGGTAGAGGGACACAGGGCTTGGTACGTCAATGTTTCACGGGAAACAAAAGACGTCCATGAAATTTTGGATGCCTTGCGTCCTTTTTACACTTCAAACGTAATTTTGAAGGTTGGACAGAATTTGAAGTACGACATGACCGTACTCGCAAATTACGGCATCGAGGTGCAAGGCCCAATCTTCGACACCATGTTGGCCCATTATGTGGTACAGCCCGAATTGCGTCACAACATGAACTACCTCGCCGAAATCTATTTAAAATATCAGACGATTCATATCGACGAACTTCTCGGCCCGTCAGGACGCAACCAAAAGAACATGCGCGATCTTGCGCCTGAAGCCATCGTTGACTATGCATGCGAAGATGCAGACGTGACGCTATGTCTTATGAAACCGTTGGAAGAAGAAATGGAGAAGTTCCAGGTTCGCGAAGTCTTCGACAATATCGAAATGCCCTTGCTTCCCGTTCTATCACGCATGGAAAGAAATGGTGTTACCTTAGACATCAATGCCATCGAAGAAACAGGAAATCTATTCCGTGAACGCATGCTGAATCTCGAGAAGGAAATTTACGAAATGGCAGGCGAAGAATTTTTATTGACTTCTCCTCGCCAAGTTGGAGTTATCCTCTTTGAAAAGCTAAAAATCTCAGACAAAGTCAAGAAGACCAAGAGCGGCCAATACTCTACCTCGGAGGAAGTTTTGGAGAAATTCCGTACAAAACATCCTATCATAGAAAAGATCCTTCTTCACCGCGGCTTAAAGAAACTTCTCTCCACCTACATCGAAGCACTTCCAAAACTCGTCAAGACTCAGACAGGCAGAATTCATACCTCTTTCAATCAAGCAGTTACAGCAACTGGCCGTCTTTCTTCCAGCAATCCTAATCTTCAAAACATCCCTGTTCGTGGGGAGGACGGTAAAGAAATCAGAAAAGCCTTTGTACCCGAAGAAGGATGCGTCTTCTTTAGTGCCGACTATTCTCAAATCGAGCTTCGCATCATGGCGCACCTGAGCGGCGATGAAAAGATGATTGCAGACTTCAATGCCGGTGCCGACATTCACGCTGCTACCGCTGCCAGAGTATTTAAGAAAGATATTGACGAAGTAGGCCGCGATGAACGAAGAAAAGCCAAGACCGCTAACTTCGGCATCATCTATGGTATCTCCGCTTTCGGTCTCGCTGAACGAATGGAAGTCAGCCGTACAGAAGCCAAGGAGCTCATTGAAAGCTATTTTGAAACCTATCCCAAGGTAAAAGAATACATGAACGCCAGTGTTGAGCGCGCTCGTGAGAATGGCTACATCGTTACAGAATTCGGACGCCGCCGCTATTTGGCAGACATCAACAGCCAAAACGCTACCGTTAGAGGCTATGCCGAACGAAATGCCGTTAATGCCCCGATTCAAGGCACAGCAGCCGACATTATCAAGCTGGCAATGATTGGCATAGACAAACGAATGCGTGCCGAAAAACTGCGGAGTAAAATGATCCTTCAGGTACATGACGAATTAAACTTCAGCGCCTATACAGACGAACTCGAAAAACTGCGTTCTATCGTCGTTGAAGAAATGGAAAAGGCCTACAAGATGCAGGTTCCTCTCATCGCAGAATGTGGCGAAGGCAAGAACTGGTTAGAAGCACATTAAACGCAGACCACTCTACCCCATTTTGCGATATTTATAGATAAAATCTATATTCTTTAACTTTCCAAGTTGAAAAAACTTCTTAAAAGTTCAAAAGTTTAGGGCCTTTGGCTTTGAACTTTTGAACTTATTTTGTATTTTTGCAGCCAAAATAAACAAAATTGTAAAAATGGCAAACAGAACAACACTTGGACAGAAACAGGAGCAGAAGCAAGTCACTACAACTTCTGCTGCTCAAGTTATGCTGTCAAACATTATGGAGATGCCTATTGGAGAGTTCGAGCAATTCGTCCAAAACGAAATCGATAGTAATGACGCATTAGAACAGTCGCCAGACGAGAATGACTTCATTCACGACGATCCTGCCGAAGCTTACGACTTCAGTAAAAACGATGAATATGGCGTTCGAGACAGCCACACCAGCAACGAAGAATACGACGACTATCTCACGATAGACCAAGTCCCAGAAGATTTACGCAACCGCTTTAACGGAGAGATGTCAATCCGCAATAGTAGCGGCGGACAGTTTGACGGTGACGAAGAAAGAGTTATTGCTGATACCGGCACTACAAGTTACGAAGACCTCATCACTCAGATTGGAAGCTACAAACTGACCGATGATGAAAAGAAAGTCATCGTTTATCTCATTGGTTCGCTGGATGAAAGAGGCTACCTTATTCAGGACGATGACACCCTCATTGACGAACTGAACTTCCAGGAATACATAGAAATCGAGCACGATGAACTAACCCACCTCATCCACATCCTTCAAAGTTGTGAGCCGGCTGGTATCGGCGCCCGCAATCTTCAGGACTGCTTACTGCTTCAGATGAGAGTGGATCCGGCAGAAAAGCAACATCTTTCTTTGGCTAAGCGATTGGCGCACAAGGTCATTCGCGATATGTTCGATGATCTCAGCCATTCCCGATGGGAGAAAATCCAGAATGCGCTCGATGTCAACGACGAGGCAATCAAAGAAATACAGCATACCATTCATCATCTCAATCCTAAGCCGGGAAGTGGCCTCAACGAAAGTATTCAGACGGCTGCTCCGACGGTAATCCCTGATTTCTACGTGTATGTTGATGAAAATGACGAACCCAGCGTCATTCAGTCTCGTGGAAATATCCCCGAACTCCGCGTCAGCGATTCGTTTACAGACATCATTAGCGACTACAAGAATGCCCAGGAAAAAGCCCAGAAGGCAGGTCAGACGCTCTCCCTCAGCAAACGTCAGGAAGAAGCCTATCTCTATGCCAGCCATAAGGTAGATTCTGCAAAGGCTTTCATTGAGAATATTCGCCGTCGACGCCATACGCTCCAGGCCGTCATGGAAGGTATTGTGAAAAGACAAAGGGATTTCTTCATCAACCAAGACGATGAAATGTGCATCAAGCCTATGGTGCTGCAAGACATCGCCGACTACGCTCAGGTTGATGTCAGCACTGTTTCCCGTGCCGCTAATTCAAAATACGTCAAGACGGAATATAACACATATCCCTTGAAGTTCTTTTTCGGAACTGAATTCACCGGTGCTGATGGCGAGAGTGTTTCCCAGCGCGAGGCCCTTCTCCGCATTAAGGAAATCATTGAAAATGAGGATTCACACCACCCTCTTTCAGACCAGAAAATCTCAGATATGCTTAAAGAAGACGGCCTGACCGTTGCCCGCCGTACTATAGCCAAGTACCGCGATCGCCTCGGCTACTCCGTCGCTTCCCAAAGACGCCGATAAACCACATCCTTTCATTGAAAGGGCAAAACAGAGATTCAATAAACCTGCAATTCTAAACGCAGTAAGACCGAATGAACAACAAGTACATCATTCTCTCAGCCCAAATCATTTCAACCCTATTTACACCGTTCTATCTCCCGACGGTGGCGCTCATTGCGGTACTACCCTTCACCTATCTGCGAACCCTACCCTTCCTGTTCCATGTTCAACTGGTGTTTGTGGTATTTATCTTCACCGTCCTCCTGCCTCGCACCATTATCTACGCTTATCGCCAGCATAATGGTTGGAGCAGCAAGGAAATGAGCCTGAGACATCGACGCTACACGCCGTATATCATCAGCATCGTGTGTTACACCTTGCTGCTGATTATGCTGGCTTGTTTCAATATGGCAGACTTTGTCTCGTCCATAATTTCATCTGCACTGATGATCCAGATTATCTGCGCCGTCGTCAACAAATGGGTTAAAGTCTCCACTCATGCCGCAGCATCGGGAGGCGTCATCGGTATGCTCTTTGCCTTCTCATACATATCTAACTTCAATGCTATCAACTGGATAGCGTTTTGTGTGTTATTATGCGGGTGCGTATGTACTGCGCGTATGATTCTTCGCCAACACACCTACCACGAACTCTTCTTAGGTGTTGTCATCGGCATAGTCAGTGGCCTGTTAATGGTCTTTCTCGTTTAACTTTTGAAACTAAAACAATCTAAATATGACTCCTCTTGTAAGCATTATCATGGGCAGCACTAGCGATCTGCCCGTCATGGAAAAAGCCGCAAAGTACCTTAACGATATGCAGATTCCCTTTGAGATGAACGCTCTTTCTGCCCACCGCACACCCAGTGAAGTGGAAGAATTCAGCCGTACAGCAAAGGAACGTGGTCTCAAGGTTATCATTGCCGGTGCAGGTATGGCAGCTGCACTTCCCGGAGTAATCGCAGCCAACACTACCCTCCCCGTTATCGGTGTTCCCATTAAGGGCATGCTCGACGGTCTCGATGCTATGTTGAGCATCATCCAGATGCCTCCTGGAATCCCCGTTGCTACCACTGGAGTTAATGGCGCCCTCAACGCAGCCATTTTAGCCTCAGAAATGCTGGCCCTCTCCGATGAAACAATCGCCGAGCGCGTTGCAGCCTACAAAGAGTCTCTTAAAAACAAAATCGTAAAAGCCAACGAAGAACTCGCTGCTGTTCAGTACGATTTCAAGTGCTAATACTGCTATGCAAGATCTTTTTAACTATACTCCTCGCAAAAGCCATGTCATCCAATTAGGCGGTATGACCCTCGGTGGTGGTGCTCCCATTCGTTTGCAAAGCATGACGACAAAAGCCACCACAGATACAGAAGGCTGTGTTGAACAATGTATCCGAATTATCGAAGCTGGAGGAGACATCGTTCGTCTAACCACCCAAGGAACCCGCGAGGCTGAAAATCTTCGAAACATCAAGGCAGAACTACGTCGTCGAGGTTATGCTACTCCCCTTGTGGCAGACGTTCACTTCAACCCCAATGTAGCCGATGTAGCAGCTGCCATTGTTGAAAAAGTACGCATCAACCCCGGCAACTACATTGATCCTGCCAGAACCTTTAAGAGTCTTGAATATACTGACGAAGAATACGCTGCAGAACTTCTGCGCCTCGAAGAACGCTTCACCCGTTTGCTCGATATTTGCCGTGAGCACAAAACAGCTCTTCGTATCGGTGTCAACCATGGTAGCCTCAGCGACCGCATTATGAGCCGCTATGGCGATACTCCCGAGGGTATTGTTGAGAGTTGCCTGGAATTCCTCCGCGTTTGCCAGAAACAAGACTTCAAGAACGTTGCTATCAGTATCAAGGCAAGCAATACCGTTGTTATGGTACAAAGTGTTCGCCTTCTTGTTGAAGCTATGGAAAAAGAGGGGATGACCTTCCCGCTCCATTTGGGAGTTACCGAAGCTGGAGAAGGCGAAGACGGTCGTATCAAGAGTGCAGTCGGTATCGGTGCTCTTTTGGTTGATGGCATTGGCGACACTATTCGTGTAAGCCTCAGCGAAGAACCCGAATGCGAAATTCCCGTGGCTTACAAACTGGCTTCCTATATCGCAGAAACCCGTTCCGGCCATTCTCACATTCCTGCTGTTGCCAGCTCCGAATTCGACTATTCTCATCCCAAGCGTCGTCATAATGTCGTACCGGAAGTTATCAGTTTCGGACACGATAAGAGCGAAAAGGCTGATCTTGTTTACGGCCGCGACATCCTCGATGCTCCCTATTGGAAAGGCGAACCGGGAACTTATCCCGCCTATACCGCAGAAACATTGATGTTTGCTACTCTTGCAAATGCCAATAACCCAGCCTTTAAGGAAGTCCGGAAATTCTTATTCCTCAGTTATCCTCAATTGACGGATGAAGTTCGTGCTGCACTTCGTCATCTTCCCGAAATCACCGTTATTGCTCAGAGCGCCCACCGTAATCCCACAGGCGAACTCCGTGCTCTCGTTCATGAACTTTGGCGTGAAGGAATCGACAACCGCGTTGATATCTGCCTGACTTCCCAGATGGATAATAAGGAAGATTTTCAAATCGCTGCTGCAGCCGATCTTGGCGGATTACTCTTCGACGGACTCGTTGACGGCCTCATGCTGATTAACGAGAAACTTCCGAACGAAACCGTTGTTGACACGGCATTCAGCATTCTCCAAGCCGCTCGCCAGCGTATGACAAAGACAGAATACATCTCTTGTCCTGGCTGTGGCCGTACCCTCTACGATCTTCCTGGAACTATCGCCCGCATCAAGGCTGCAACAAGCCACCTTACCGGCCTCAAAATCGGTATAATGGGATGCATTGTTAACGGTCCCGGCGAAATGGCAGACGCTGATTACGGTTACGTCGGCGCAGCTCGCGGAAAGGTCAGTCTCTATCGTGGAAAGGAATGTGTGGAAAAGAACATCGACACAGAACATGCTGTAGAGCGCTTGCTGGAACTTATTGAGAGCGACAGAAAAGCGTAAGCAGATTTCCTGCATTTTTGAACGAACTTTTTGCACATCAGAATAAGGACGATTATCCTTCGTCCTAGGGCGACAGAATATTCGTCCGCGGACGACAGAATATTCGTCGTAGGGCGAATGTATGTTCGTCGTAGGACGAATGTTCATACAATCCTCCCAGCCTGTCCCTTTTGCTTTCATAAAAACCTCGTAATCAAATATAAACCTAAATATCTCCACTATGAAGAAATTTTTACTCCTTGCCATAGCTTCCGTCTGTGCTATGAGTTCATTTGCAGCAGTAAATACAGCACCGGCTGTAACCGCTGTTGATGATGAAGACAATACGAATGTTGTTCAATACATCTTTGAGAATAAAACCAATCCCTATCCATATCGTATTCCCGCTATTGCAAAAGCAAGCAATGGCCGTCTCATTGCCATTGGCGATTACCGTATCTGTAAGAATGATATTGGCTACGGACGAGTAGACCTTCATTACAGACTCTCAGAAGACAACGGCCAGAACTGGTCAGAAGAAAAGATTCTCGTTGAGGGTGATGGTAAGAGCGGTAGTCCCACTTGTGGATACGGCGACGCAGCTATCGTAGCCGATGCCCACAGTAGTGAAGTTCTTGTTGTTTGTGTTACAGGTAATACCACTTATGGTAGTGCCACACGTTCTAACCCAAACCGCGTAGCCGTTCTTCGTTCTTCTGATAATGGCGAAACCTGGTCACAGCCTGAAGAAATAACAGAAAGCATCTATACTCTTTTTGATGCTAGCAAACTGGGAGCCGTTCAAAGTCTTTTCTTTGGTAGTGGACGTATCTGCCAGAGCCGTCAGATTAAGGTTGGTGAATACTTCCGTCTCTACGCTGCCCTTTGTGCTCGTCCCAATGGTAACCGAGTCTTATATTCTGATGACTTTGGACATACATGGCATAGTCTCGGTACCATCGACAAGAGTCCTGCTCCTGATGGCGATGAGCCTAAAATTGAAGAACTTCCTACAGGCGATGTGGTACTTTCCAGCCGTATGAATGGAGGCCGCTATTACAACATCTTTACCTATACCGACAAAAAGAACGCAGAAGGTACTTGGGGTACAGTGGCGAACTCTTCTTCAATTTCAACAGGTGTAAAGGCTGTCAGCAATTCTACCAATGGAGAAATCCTTGTGATTCCCGCAAAGAAGATTGAAGACGGTAGTCAGGCATTTATCGCTCTCCAGAGCGTTCCTCTCGGTAGTGGACGCTACAATGTCGGCATCTATTATAAGGCCCTTACCGGAGCTGATTATGTTAATCCTACCACTTTTGCTTCCAATTGGAATTCTCCACTTCAGGTTAGTACTAAGGCCAGCGCTTATTCCACAATGTGCATACAGGCAGACGGCCGAATTGCTTTCTATTATGAAGAAGATACTTTTGGAGCAAATAATAATGGCTATACCCTCGTCTATCATCCCTTCAAACTTGAAGAACTGACCGAAGGTAAGTACAGCATCGATATGGAATACAGTCCTTTTGCCGCTGACATCGAAGATGCAAAAGCAAAGGTGGAAGGCCTCTATGGCGAAAATCCCCTTCCTTACGAAATGGTAGGTGAAGGCCTTGAAGGTACCGAAGAGTATGTAAAGGCTGCCTATGAAGCTTACGTTGCCAATCCCTCAGACCTCGATCTCAAGGCAGCATTCAATGAAGCTTTCAATTCTTCCTGCCGTCAGGTAGAGAGTGGGGTAGAGTATGTTTTGGTTAATGTAGAAACACTCCAGACACTCCAGAAGGACCCCTCCAAGTGGATGTTCGTTGGTGCAACTCTCGAATCATATGGTCCCGAAGACGTTTGGGTAATGACCTTTAACGAGAACAAGAGTGCTTATTCCATTTTGAACAAAGCAGCTTCCGGATATCTTAAGACCGCAACCTCTGAAGGCAGTACCGTTGGTGGTAGTGCAACAGCAAGCGGTGCCGGTTATTTCCAGTTCGACATTCAGGCTGGCTGCAAGGTTCTCATCAAGAACGTAGCTTCAACTTGTAAGGCTCCCTACCTCCAGCTGACTCCGGAAAAGCTCGTTGCAACGGGTGACAACACGCAACTCAGCGCAAAATGGTACATCGTTCTTGCTAAGAATTCCGTAATCGATGGTGTTCAGCACATATCCAACGACAACACCCGTCAGTACTACGATATTTCAGGTCGTCGCATCAGTGATTCTTTCAAAGGCATCGCAATCTCTCGTGACGGCAAGAAAATCATTAAGTAAATTCGTTATAACTCTTTCAATCCTCATTCCTCGTGTCCACCATTTCCCCCTTTTCCAGGCCGATGTATATCATGGCGAAGCCCGCTGGCTCGCTGTGCAACATGAAATGTACCTATTGCTACTATCTTGAAAAAGACAAGATGTACAGCCATGCACAAGAGGGTAGTGGTGGACACTTTATGAGTGATGAACTTCTCGAGAAATATATCCGGGAATACATCAACTCGCAAAGTACCCGCGAGGTTCTCTTTACCTGGCACGGTGGAGAGACGCTTTTGCGACCACTGAGCTTCTACAAGAGAGTCATGGAACTCCAGCGTCGCTATGCCGGAGATCATATCATAGACAACAGCATCCAAACCAATGCTACACTTCTCAATGATGACTGGTGCCGTTTTTTCAAGGAAAACGGATGGTTAGTGGGTGTCAGCATTGATGGCCCTCAAGAATTCCACGATGAATTCCGTCGTATGAAGGGTGGTGGACCATCCTGGACCAAGGTAATGAACGGCATCCATCTTCTGAACCGCCACGGTGTAGAATGGAATGCACTGGCCGTTGTCAATGATTTCAACGGAGACTATCCGCTTGAATT
Organism: Prevotellaceae bacterium UBA1746; assembly: GCA_002314875.1. Classification (GTDB taxonomy): domain Bacteria; phylum Bacteroidota; class Bacteroidia; order Bacteroidales; family Bacteroidaceae; genus Alloprevotella. Next base: position 105,579 of record DCHS01000017.1, on the reverse strand, counting down.
CTATCACTTCTTCAAAAGTATCGGGTGCCACTACATCCAATTCACTCCTGTAGTAGAACGAACTTTCTCTCACGAAGACGGGCGCCAGCTGGCAGCTGTTCATGAGGGTGACGCCTCAACCATCACAGATTTTTCTGTGACTCCCAAGCAGTGGGGTGATTTCCTCTGTGCCATCTTTGATGAATGGGTACAGAACGACGTCGCCAACTACTATGTGCAGATTTTCGATGCCACCTTAGCCAACTGGATGGGCGTTCCTCCAGGTGTATGCTCGCTTGCAGAAACCTGCGGCCACGCTGGAGCCATGGAATGGAACGGCGATGTCTATTCTTGTGACCACTTTGTCTTCCCGGAATATCTCCTTGGTAATCTCAACACGACGAGTTTCCTCCAGATGATGAATTCCGAACGCCAGATAAAATTCGGAAACGCCAAGCAGGAGAAACTCCCTCAGCGTTGTAAAGACTGCGAGTGGAAGTTCACTTGTAATGGTGAATGTCCCAGAAATCGCTTCTGCCGCACTCCCGAGGGTGAAGACGGATGGAATTACCTCTGCGCCGGTTATCGTCAATTCTTCGCCCATGTAGCGCCCTTTATGGACTATATGAAGCAGAAACTCCATAAAAACGAAGCTCCCGCCGACATCATGGATGCCATACGTCGCGGTGAGTTGACCCTAAAATAACGCTTATGAAACGCCTTCTCATTGTATCTCTTTTGGCTTTGACCACCAGCATTACAGCCAACGCTCAAGCCACTACACAGAAAAAGAGCATCTGTACGATGACCGTTGAACAACCTCTTTTCAAGACGCATCGTGGAGATAGCATTCCCTATCGTATCCCAGCCATAGCAGCAGCAAAGAACGGCAATCTCATTGCAATTTCCGACTATCGCTACTGCGGTGCTGATATAGGCTTTGGCCGCGTGGATCTCCATTATCGCATATCAGACAACAACGGCCAGAACTGGTCGAAGGAACAGACAATGGTCGAAGGAGACGGCGTTCAGGGCAGTACCCGTTGTGGTTATGGTGATGCTGCTATTGTCGCTGATGCTAAAAGCAACGAGGTCCTCGTAGTCTGCGTAACAGGAAATACTGTGTACGGTCATTCTACCACGACTCGTCAAAATCCTAACCGCGTGGCAGTTCTTCGTTCTTACGACAATGGCGAAACCTGGAATGCACCTGAAGAAATTACCGAAGACATCTACAGTCTCTTTGACAAGAGTGCCTTAGGCCCCGTACAGAGCCTTTTCTTTGGCAGTGGCCGCATTTGTCAGAGCCGCCAGATAAAATATGGCAAGTATTATCGTATCTATGCTGCTCTCTGCGCTCGCCCTGGCGGAAACCGCGTTGTCTATTCCGACGACTTCGGACGTACATGGAAAGCTTTAGGCAACGTCGATACCTCTCCCGCTCCTCAGGGTGATGAACCCAAGATTGAAGAACTTCCCAATGGTGATGTTGTTCTTTCCAGTCGTGCCTGGGGTGGTCGCCATTATAACATTTACAACTACATCTCTCGTCGTAAGGCTACCGGCGTCTGGCAGACTGCTGTTGCAAGTAACGAGCAAGAGGGTGGTGTAATTGCCAAGCAGAATAGCTGCAATGGAGAAATTCTTATTGTAGATGTTTATGACAATACTGCGGGAAAGACGGTTCCTCTGGCACTTCAAAGTGTACCATTAGGTCCCGGACGCAGCAATGTCGGCATCTATTATAAACCGCTCCACTCAAAATACAATTACGAAACCGCTGCTAACTTTGCCTCTGACTGGCAAGGTCCTTTCCTCGTTAGCGATATCAATAGTGCGTATTCCACGATGTGTCTCCAGCCTGACGGACGTATTGCATTCTTCTATGAAGAAGAGACCTACGGCGCTGGAGCTGCATATACGGAAATGTACATCCCGCTCTCTGTGGAGCAGATTACAGACGGCAAATTCATTACAAAACTCGAACGTGACATCACTTTCAAGAAAGTCATGACACTCGGATTAATGAAATAATAAATGAATACAAAACTAACCGTTGAAGAGATGGGACGCATTGATGTTGATACTTTCAAAACATCAGATAAACTCCCGCTCGTCATGGTTCTTGATAATGTGCGCTCTCTCCATAACGTAGGAAGTGTACTTCGTACGGCAGATGCTTTCCGACTGAAAGGTGTCTGGCTCTGTGGCATTACGGCAACTCCTGAGACGAACTTGGTGGAAATCCATAAGACGGCTCTCGGCGCCGAGGAAAGCGTCGATTGGCACTATTCTGCAACGACTATGGAAGCCGTTGAAAAGCTCAAGAAAGAAGGTTATACGATTGTTTCCATAGAGCAGTGCCATGGCAGTATCATGCTGAACGAATGGAAGGCTTTCCCACAAAGAGAAGACGGCGAGAAAGCACCCATATATGCGTTCATCATGGGTAACGAAGTGAAAGGAGTAGCACAAGATGTAGTAGATGTCTCCGATCACGTTATCGAAATTCCTCAATATGGCACGAAACACTCTATGAATGTCTCTGTCACAGCAGGAATCGTCATGTGGGAAGTTATGCGACAGGCTATGCTTTACGCGCCTTTACAAAACGAGGAACGCTAAAGCAGTCTTCGATAATCTCAATCTCTCCAAAGCCGTAGGAAGCAAACAGTTCTGCCGTTTCCTGCGTGTAGGCACGGTTTGTTTCTACACACAAAAGTCCTCCTTCGAGGAGCCTTCGTGATGCCAATTCCGCCAAAGCACGGTAAAAGAGAAGAGGATCCTGGTCTGGAACAAACAAAGCCAAATGGGGTTCATAGTCCAGCACATGCTGTTCCATCTCGCTGGCCTCTCTATCACAAATATAAGGCGGATTGCTAACGATACAGGAATAACGGTCCAAAGCATCGTCAAGAGTGCTTTCCTTGAGAATATCTTTCTTTCGAAAACTTACTGTTGCTCCTAATGCCACTGCATTTTCCTGAGCAATAAGCAGAGCTTCATCAGAGATGTCCCAAGCAGAAACATGAGCCGCAGGTAATTCTGCTGCAATACTAATTGCAATGCAGCCACTACCGGTACCGCAATCAAGAATGCTTTCCGGTGATTCCTGCATAACGATTTCAACCAAAGCCTCTGTTTCAGGACGAGGTATCAACACTGCAGGAGAGACTTTAAAACTACGACCAAAGAAAGGAGCCTGACCAAGAACATACTGCAAAGGTTCTCCTTTTACAAGTTGTTGCAGAAAAGCCTCTAATTCCTGATGCTCTTCCAAAGAAAATGCTCTCGCTTTACCGCACAAAACTTCTGTACGGCTAATACCATACTTATCTTCCAATAGAGCAAAGGCTAAGGCCGACGCCTCTTGGGTTCCGTAGCGAGGACTTAGCAACTCGCGAATACGACGGTAAACGTTATCAAGTTCTTCTTTCATGCTGCAAAGGTAAGAAAAAAAACGAAAACGATCTCTGTAGCACTTTGAAAATTACAAAAAATGACACAGCAATATATCGATGAATGTTGGATGCGCCGCTGCCTCCAGTTGGCTATGAATGGTGAACTTTCTGCTCACCCCAATCCCATGGTTGGCGCTTGCATTGTTTACGAAAACCGCATACTCGGAGAGGGTTACCATCACGCTCCCCGCGAAAACTATGCCGAAATGAATGCATTGCAGAGTGTTGCTCCACAAGATCTGGCATTGCTTCCAAAGGCTACCATTTATATTACTTTAGAGCCAAATCCGCGACATGGTCGTATACCTTCAAGCGCAGAACTCCTTATCCGTCACAAGATAGGTAGAGTAGTGGTGGGATGTCTGAATCCATCTTCAAAGGTAAATGGGGCCGGCATCGAATTGTTGCAGGAAGCAGGGATTAACGTTGAAGTTGGCATTCTTCGTGACGAATGCCTCCAGCTCATTCGTCACTATGTCTGCACACAGGTTCTTCACCGTCCATTCATCACCTTAAAGTGGGTGGCAAGCACCGATGGTTTCCTAGATAGACATCGAACCTCATCGGAAGAAAGACCTGCAGAACTTTCAACTCCTCAGACGCTTCTTTTCAATCACCATTTGCGTGCGTCACATCAGGCAATCCTTATTGGCAGAAAGACGTTCGAACTTAATCACCCTGCACTGACCGTACGAAACTCTGGCGGTAAGAATCCCCTTCGCTGCGTTCTCGGTGGAGTAGGGGAGGAGGCGCTGAACGAAGGCTATCAGGCGTACGCTGATATAGATTCTCTGCTCGAAGGCCTTCGACGTGAACGCATCCAATCGCTCCTTGTTGAAGGCGGTGCAGCCACACTGCAATCTTTCATCGAACGTGACCTTTGGGATGAGGCTTGGGAGGAACACAGCCCGGTTTCACTTGAAGAAGGAATCCCTGCGCCTGAAATGCCTCTCATTTTCAAACCCAAGCGCGAACTGCATTTCGGCTCAGAATTCTACCACTGGGAAAGTCCCGTTTTGCACAAACATTACGTTGACTTTTAACTATAAACCCATGCTAGCTCAAATTCGAAAACAAGAATAAAACCACTAATAATATGAAACGAACCCTTATTCTTTCTGCGCTGCTACTGGCAGGTGGTTGTGCGATGGCTGACAGCTTCTCGCTGACAACTGCGCTACCTACTGGCAGTAACTTCACACTAACAATGGATGATGGCATTACCGCTACCCTCAAATGGGGTGATGGTACCACAGAAACCTTTGTTAGTAACGGCACCCCTATGACGACTACCGTCAAGGATGCCAGTCTGACCGTTTCGACTAACAATTCTGTTACGAGCCTTTACGTCAATGACAACAGCCTGACGGCACTTAACGTAAGTAATCTTACAAAATTGGTGGCGCTGGACTGCAATGACAACGAGATTTCCACTCTTACACTCACGAAACTCACTGCTCTCAGTACACTTTGGTGCAGCCGTAATCATCTCCAGACTCTCAACCTTGAAAAGCAGAAGTCTCTTCGTAAACTCTACGCAAGCGATAACAATCTGACTTCACTCTCCCTGGCTTCAAACGAACTTACTGATCTTTGGGTTGATGGTAATGAAATCGCTGGTACTTTTGACCTTTCAACGGTAGAAAAGCTCCATAGTCTTGCTGTTGACAACAACAATCTGGACAAGATCAATCTGAATAACAGTACTTCCGCAAAGAGTGCTATGAAGTTCTTCTATGCTTCTGAAAACAACTTGTTCTTTAATTCTTTCCCCACAGTTTTTGATAAGACAAAGAACACCTATACAGTTGCTTGCATTCTCGCTCCGCAATCTCCTTATTATTATACATACGGACTGAATCCTGGTACTCAGTACGATTTGAGCGATCTCATCCGTTACAATGCATGGGGTGTTGCTATTTCTCCCACCACGGTTATCAAGGACAACGAAACTGGTACCGAACTCGTCAAGGGTAGTACTTCCGATCCTCAGGACTACACCATGAGCGGTAGCTATAAGTACACCTTCAATACCGAACATAATCGTGTGATAGCTACGGTATCTTCTGCCATGTATCCTGACCTCGAATTATCTACCAAGCCTTTCGCCATTCTCGCCGATCTTTCCTCTATTGACGAGATTGAAAGTGCGGTAAATGCAGGAGTACAGACCATGTACGACCTCAATGGCCGTCGCATCGATACCAAGGCTCTTTTCGAAAATGGCGCTCCGGGCGTGTATATCCAAAACGGTAAAAAAATCATTCTTAAATAACTCATAACACCAGAAAAATTATGAAAAAGACTCTCTTTCTCACCGTGGCTCTGGCGTTTATGAGCCTCATCAATATTTCTGCCCAAAATGTGGGCCGCGAAGTATTGACTAATGATAGTCGTAAAGCCGTTTATCTTGAAACGATTCAGGATACCATTAAGGTTGGCTACAACGATGCAAATACCTTTGTCGGAGTTATGGGTAATACGGACTATACCGTTACTCCCAACGACGCTTGGCTTAGTGCAGAACTGGTCAAGGGCGGTCTTGTGGTTAATGGTGCTTATTCATATCTGACCCAAAACCGTACAGGTAGCCTCACACTTACTTCTACAGACGGTACTTTTAGCCGTAATCTATATGTAACTCAGAATAGCAACACGAGTGCTAATGAAATTCAAGGTGACACTAAACTCACCATCGCGTCTGCTACTGCTGACCAAACCCAAAGCGGTTATCCTATCAAAAACACATACGACAATAGCACCTCTACCTATTGGCATACGCCCTGGGGTAGCACAACAACAACCTTCCCAGTTACCCTGACCTATACGCTTAAAGAGGGCAGCCACGTCGATTATATGGTTTACACTCCACGTCAGGATGGTAATACAAATGGTAATTTCAAGAGCATTACCGTTGCTTACGCTACAAGCGCCAGCCCCAATACTTTCAAGACGCTTTCTAACGAGAATCTCAACGGTAGCAGTTCTTCTTCACAGATTAAATTCGGAGAAGAAGGTATTGACGATGTTATCAAGGTGAAGATTACCGTAAAAAGCGGTGAAGGCAACTTTGCAAGCTGTTCCGAAATGGGATTCTATCAGCGTAATCAAGAATTTGCTTCGCTCGTCAAGAAGTATTTCAAGAATGATCTCTGTACAGAACTCGCTGATGGCGTAACCCTCGAAGAGGCTGCAAAAATCGAGAACGGATTCATCCGTCAGTTGGTAACTTACATGCTTACCGGAGAGTATTCAACAAAGTACCGTGTGGGTGAGTTTGAGCCTTACGAAGATGTTTGGACGCTCCGCGATGAGTTGAAGAATTCTTCTCCTTACAGCCAATACGAGAATCCCACAGGTATCTACTTCGAAAAGGGCCAGACTTTGGCCATCTTCGTTGAAGGCATCACAGATGTTAGCCCCAGCCTCAAGATTTATTGCTTCGGTGAAGGCGATGACTTCCAAACGAGCAGTACCTATGGACTCTCTAATGGCGTGAATGTCATTTCTACAACTACTCGCGGTAATGGCTATATCATGTATTACAGCGATAAGTGGGAAACCCTTCCCAACGTCAAGATCCACTTCGCAATGGCAACGGAGAATGGCTATTTCGATCTTGAACGTGGCGATACAAACGCAGACTGGGTAGAACTTCTTGCCAATGCCACGAGCGATGTGCTTGACATTCGTTGCAAGCGTATGCAGGTACCTGCTCCTGTAAGCATACTTCGTTCAAAGTGCCCGAAGAAGGGTGTTGAATTAGCTAAGATTTACGATAATGTCATCTATCGTGAACGCGAAGTAATGGGTCTTGTTCAAGGTATTCCCGGATTTACTCCTGAACCTAAAAACCGCCAGTTCGCTCGTCCTGCTTCCAGCGGTATGTTTGCCTCTACTGAAGGTGCTTATGCTGCTTTCGGCAGTTTCGGTGAATGGTGTAACGCAGACGACTTTGGCTTCTGGGGCATCGGCCACGAATTAGGCCACAACAACCAAATCACAAACGGCTTCAAGTGGGTAGGTTGCGGTGAAACCACCAATAACATCTATGCTTCTTGGGTTGAACACAAACTGGGAAGCGGCTATCACCGCCTCGAAGACGAAATCACGGGTGTTGACGCTTATTCCGGCATGCGCGGTGGTCGTTTTGAAACCTATCTTGAAGAAGGTGTCCGCAAGGGCGTATGCTGGCAGTTGCAAGATGGTCCAGACTATCACGGAAACGCTGCTGACGGCACCAATGGATCACGTAACTACGACCACTTCGTAAAGGTTGTTCCCCTCTATCAGCTGAATCTTTGGACACAGGATTGCGAAAAGTCTCCCAACGCTTACGGTAAAGTCATTCAGGGTTATCGTAATTTGAAGAACAATCCAAGCGATAATGGCCAGCAGCAGCTGAATTTTATGCGCAATTTCTGTGACTCTACGAAGATAGACTTCCTCGACTTCTTCGAAAAGGCTGGTATGTTCAAGCCCATCAATGCTTACATCGAAGACTATTCTGCAGGATGGCTGAAGATTACTGAAGCTCAGATTAAGACGCTCCGCGATTACATTGACAACAAGGGATATCCTAAGGCTCCCGCCGCATTGAATTACATCAATGCTTACAACATCGAAAACTTCCGCAATGAAGTCGCTCTCGATACTACGCAGACGCTCGGTAAGGGCTGTTCAAAGAATGGCAACTGGGTAACCGTTACCCATTCCTACTGGAAGGGCTGTGTCGGCTTCGAGACCTACAATGAGAACGATGAATGTGTAGGCATTTCGATGTATGGTCTCGGTGATTCACAGAAATCCAACAAGAAGACAAAGGTTCTGTTCCCTGACGGTTCCAAATATATCATGGCTGTAGGCTATGACGGCACCAAGGTGAAAATTTACGAAAAATAATAGTTAGAAATCAGTACGTCGGCCTTCGTGTCGACGTACTCTTTATTGCTCATTAATGAAACCGCTACTCATTCTCCTTCTGACCCTCTGTTGCATGAGCGGTGAAGCCAAAAACATTACGATACAGATGAAAGATTATGGTGTAACACCAGAAGCAGACTCTGTATCCATTAGAATTGCTCGCGCATTGGAGGACCTTTATGTTCGTTACGCCTTTACGGATAATCACGTAACGCTGAAATTTCAACCTGGAACTTACACCTTTGCGCCTTCCGAGTCTATTTGTCGCGATTACTACATTTCGAATCATGATCAGGTCGTTCATCATGCTGTTGCACTCGCGATTAACGGCTGGCAAAACCTTACCATCGATGGCGGCGGAAGTCTTTTTCTTTGTAAAGGAAGAATGCTTCCAATGGCTATCACAAAGAGTTGGGACATTACAATAAAGAATCTCAGCATCGACTTTTTGCACCCGCATATCTCTCAAGTTACAATTGTTGCTAACGACGAGAACGGCATGCGTTTCCGTCCTTCTGAAGAAGTTCAGTGGAAAATTGGCAAAGAAGGTCGTTTTACAGCGTATGGAGAGGGATGGGAATCGACTTATCCCTCGGGGATTGCTTTCCAAGGGGATACACATCATATCGTTCCTCAAACCTCTGACTTGTGGTGCGATATGCGAGGTTGCATAGATCAGGGAAACGGTGAAATACTGGCTCCCAATTGGAAGGACGATCTCCTTCCTGCAGGAACAGTCGTTGCTCTCCGTGGTTGGTGGCGTCCCGCACCTGCTATTGTCCTTGACGACAATGATCGAATAACTTTCCGAAACGTAAATGTGCATTATGCAGAAGGCATGGGACTTGTAGCACAACGTTGTACCGATATTCATCTCAACGGTTTCAATGTTTGCCTAAGAAAGGGCACAGGGCGCTATTTCACTACACAGGCAGACGCTACCCACTTCGTTCAGTGTAAAGGCGAAATTCGCGTTGAAAACGGCCTTTACGAAGGCATGATGGATGATGCCATCAATATTCATGGCGTTTATCTTCGTGTTCGAGAGCGTATCAACGACCATACCTTGCTTTGCAACTTTGAACACGAGCAGGCTTACGGTTATGATTGGGGTAATGTCGGAGATGAAGTTTCCTTCATTCGTTCTGCTACGATGGACCAACTTTCCGGTACTAATTTCATTGAGCGAATTGAAAAGGTTTCACCCAAGCAGTTCCGCATAACATTAAAAAATGCTGTACCCGCAGAGGTCGATACGCTCGAGGGATATGGCATAGAAAACCTGACCTGGACCCCCAGCGTCATTTTCCGTAAGTGTTTGGTTCGCAACAATCGTGCTCGTGGTGCATTGTTCTCTTCACCGAAATACACACTCTGCGAGAAAAATGTATTTGACCACACTTCGGGTACCGCTATTCTGCTTTGTGGTGACTGTAATGGCTGGTATGAAAGCGGTGCTTGTCGTAACCTGATTATTCGCAAGAATAAGTTCATAAACTCCTTGACGAATATGTTCCAGTTTACGAATGCCGTCATTTCTATTTATCCGGAAATCCCTCATCTTGAAGAAGCGAAAACCTATTTCCATGGAGGCAACGAAGGTGCTATCTTGATAGAAAAGAACAAATTTGTCACTTTCGACCATCCGCTTATTTACGCCAAGAGTGTTGATGGACTTACCATCCGTAATAATAAGGTGACCTATAACCATGACTTTGAACCTTTCCACTGGAATCAGCAATCTCTCCTCTTTGAACATTGCACACGTGTCAATGCTCAGCAATTTCCAGAAAAAGGTCAATAATCCTCTCTACTTTTTGTCGAAATAATACGCGAGGGTAATTAAAACGCTCGCGGGAGTAGTTGAAACGCTCTGCGCATAGAAATTTGCTTTTCCAAAATTACTTTTTTGGGGCAAAAACAGCAAATAAAGCTTAAAATGCTAAACAAACTTTAACAAAAAATTGGGTGACGAATCAAAAATGATTTGTCACCCAACTATTTGATATGAGATATGTTTATCCAACTTCGCTACCCGGCATTACCTCGCGGTCAACGGTGCAAACGCTGAGGCGGCCGTCGTAGTTAGCAGCAGAAAGAATCATGCCCTCGCTAACCAATTCTTCCTTACCAATCTTGAAAGTACGAGCAGGAAGATTAGCTATAAACACTACCTGCTTGCCAATAAGTTCTTCGGGATCATATTCAGCAGCAATACCGCTGAGAATCTGACGGTTCTCAAGACCATCAGCAATGGTGAAACGCAGAAGTTTCTTGTTCTTCTTCAAACGTTCACACTCAAGAACGGTACCAACGCGAAGATCGAGTTTGCCAAAATCATCAATCGAAATATCCTCGCGAACGGGATTTGCGTGATAATTTTCCTCTTCATTCTTCTTCTTGATTGCTGCCAACTTGTCCAACTGCTGCTGGATTGTTGCATCTTCAATCTTTTCGAAGAGCAAAGCAGGTTCACCCAACTGATGACCAGCTTCGAGGAGATCGACATCGCCTAGGCGTTCCCAATCGAGATGGTCGATACCGAGCATCTCGCGCAACTTTTCACTTGAGAAGGGCAAGAAGGGCTCGAAAGCAATCGCAAGGTTAGCGGTCAACTGGAGAGAAAGATTAAGAATGGTGTTCACACGTTCGGGATCAGTCTTAATCACCTTCCAAGGCTCAGCATCAGCAAGGTACTTGTTACCAATACGAGCAAGGTTCATCGCTTCCTTCTGAGCATCGCGGAAATGGAAACCTTCAATGAGGCGTTCTACTTCTGCCTTTGCATTCTGGAATTCTGCAATCGTAGCCTTATCGGTTTCAGTAAGTTCACCACACGCTGGCACAACACCATTATAGTATTTCTTGGTAAGTTGAAGCGCACGGTTTACGAAGTTACCATAAACAGCAACAAGTTCGTTGTTGTTACGCGCCTGGAAATCAGCCCAAGTGAAGTTATTATCCTTAGTCTCAGGTGCATTAGCAGTCAAAACGTAACGCATGACATCTTGCTTTCCAGGGAATTCTTCAAGATATTCGTGAAGCCATACAGCCCAGTTACGAGAAGTACTGATCTTGTCGTCTTCAAGATTCAGGAATTCGTTGGCAGGTACGTTATCCGGCATGATGTAGTCGCCATGAGCCTTCATCATCGTGGGGAAGATAAGGCAGTGGAACACGATGTTGTCCTTGCCAATGAAGTGTACGAGACGAGTGGTTTCGTCCTGCCACCAGGTCTGCCATGTACCCCAACGCTCAGGCTGAGCATCACAAAGTTCCTTGGTGTTGCTGACATAACCGATAGGCGCATCAAACCAAACATAAAGAACCTTACCGTCAGCACCTTCAACGGGTACGGGAATACCCCATTCAAGGTCACGAGTCATAGCACGAGGCTGGAGATCCATATCAAGCCAGCTCTTGCACTGACCATATACATTGGTACGCCATTCCTTATGACCATCAAGAATCCATTCCTTTAACCACTGCTGGTAGTTGTTCAAAGGCAAGTACCAGTTCTTAGTAGGACGCTTCACTAGACCATGACCGGGATTGTTCTTGTTGGTGGGATTGATGAGTTCATCTGGAGAGAGGGTTGCGCCACACTTTTCGCACTGGTCGCCATAAGCACCCAGTGCGTGACAGCGAGGACATTCACCAACAATATTGCGGTCTGTGAGGAATTCACCTGTAACCTCATCACAATACTGTTCTTCAACGATTTCATCCAATTCACCCTTATCATAAAGAGTACGGAAAAAGTCGGAAGCAAACTTATGATGGATATCGCTTGTCGTACGACTATAAATATCAAAAGAAATACCGAATCCTGCAAAAGAGTCCTTGATGATCTTGTGATAACGGTCAACGACCTCCTGGGTAGTGATACCTTCCTTACGAGCTCGGATGGTTACAGGAACACCGTGTTCATCAGAGCCACAAACGAACATCACCGGACGACCCTTGAGGCGAAGATAACGTACATAGATATCAGCAGGAACATAAACACCGGCGAGATGGCCGATATGAACACCACCATTCGCATAAGGCAGAGCGGCAGTGACAAGTGTGCGGTTGTACATAATATGTTTTGTTTTTACTATTGTTCTTTACGTTTTATCCTATTTGGAAATTAACTTTAGAATTTCTAATAGAATGACTTATAAAACTTCATTTCGAGCGCAAAGTTAAGGATTATTTTGCAGAAATGGGCATCTTTCTAATAAAAAAAGGTGTTTTTCCCCCTTTTCTCCCTTGCATTTTGAAAATAATGAGTATATTTGCACGCTCAAAAGTGCGCCCTTGGCACAAATCAACCCGTGCTGGCGGCCAAAAACAGCAATCAAATAATATCATAAAATAACTCAAAACAATTAAGTTCAAATCAAATGCAAAACAAAGTATTTGTCAAAATCATTGGCTTACTCTTGGCGTTGATCTGTATCTTCTACCTGAGTTTTAGCTTTGTAACTCGTCACTACGAGCAGAAGGCAGAACTCATGGGTGAAGTTCAGGGCAAGAATTATCTCGATTCTTTGCGTCAGGAACCGGTATACCTCGGTTATACCTACAAGCAATGTGAAGAACTGCAGATTGGTCTCGGTCTTGACCTCAAGGGTGGTATGAATGTCATCCTCGAAGTTAGTGTTCCCGATGTGATCAAGAACCTCGCTGGTACCAATGCCAATGAACCCAATGTTCAGGCTGCTATCGCTGAGGCAACTGCAGAGTGCGAGAAGAGTACTGAGGATTTCCTCGATGTATTCATCCGCAAGTATCAGGAAAAAGCCGGTAAGGATAAGCTCGGCGGCATCTTCGCCCTCAAGCTTAAGGAAGCCAACATTACTCCTAACAGCACCGACGCTCAGGTTCGCAGTGCTCTTCAGGATGAAATCAAGGCTGCCGTTAGCAACTCTTATCAGGTAGTTCAGCAGCGTATCGACCGCTTCGGTGTAGCTCAGCCTAATATCCAGATTCTCGAAGGTCGTGGCCAGATGGGTCAGATTATGGTTGAAATGCCTGGTATTAAGGAACCCGAACGTGTCCGTAAGCTTCTCCAGGGTAGCGCTAACCTCGAATTCTGGGAGTGCTATTTGGTAAACGAAATCAATCCTTCTCTTCAGGCACTTGACGCACGCCTCGCTCAGGCACAGGCTGGCAAGACTGAACAGGATACTACCGCTGTTGTAGAAACCAAGGAAGTTGCTAAGGCTGACACCGTAAAGGCTGACGCTACCGCAGCATTGAAGAACGCAGGTAAGGACGTTGCTGAGGCTGACGCTAAGGCTACCGCTGCAGACGACGCTGCTCGTGCTAAGGCAATTGCTGCTCATCCCCTCCTCAGCCGTTTGATGCAGGGTGCTAACGGTCAGAGCTTCATCAACCCCAACAGCTGTGTTGTAGGTTATGTAGCAAGCACTGATACTGCTGCTGTTGGTGAACTCCTCCGTAGCGACAAGGCTCACGAAGTTCTTCCTCAGGACGTTTACCTTGCATGGGGTGTTAAGCCCTCTGAAATGTTCAAGGGTGGTAACATGTTCGAACTCTATGCGCTCCGCAAGACCAACGGTGCTCCCGCTCTCGCTGGTGATGTAATCGAAAGCGCTAAGGATGACTACGACCAGTATCACCGTCCTGTTGTCAGCATGACCATGAACACTGAAGGTTCTCGTGACTGGGCAATGATTACCAAGAAGAACCTCAAGCGTCCCGTTGCCATCGTTCTTGATGGTCTTGTTTACAGTGCTCCTACTATCCAGAGTGAAATTACTGGTGGTAACAGCCAGATTAGTGGTAACTTCACCGCTCAGGATACTCAGGACCTTGCAAACACCTTGAAGTCTGGTAAGATGCCCGCACCTACCACCATCGTTCAGGAAGAGACCGTTGGTCCGAGCCTCGGTGCTGCATCAGTTAAGGCTGGTTTCATCTCTTGTATCGTTGCATTCATCCTCTTGATGATCTTCATGGTTCTCTACTATGGTATCATCCCCGGTATGGTTGCTAACTGTGCATTGTTGCTCAACTTCTTCTTTACCTTCGGTGTGCTCACCTCATTCCAGGCAGCATTGACCATGTCCGGTATCGCCGGTCTTGTGCTCTCTCTGGGTATGGCGGTCGATGCTAACGTGTTGATCTACGAACGTACCAAGGAAGGTCTCCGTATGGGCAAGCAGGTTAAGGAAGCTCTCGCAGATGGTTATGACAACGCATTCAGCGCTATCTTCGACTCTAACCTTACCTCTATTATTACTGCTGTCATCCTGTATAACGTTGGTACTGGTTCTATCCGTGGTTTCGCTATGACCCTCGGTATCGGTATCGTTGCCAGTTTCTTCACTGCAGTATGGATTACCCGTATCGTTTACGAACACTTCATCAATAAGGAAAAGTGGCTTAATCTTACCTTTACCACTCCCCTTTCACGTCGTTTCGCAAGCAATACCGAATTCGCCTTCATGAGCCACGCAAAGCGTAGTGCTATCATCTTCGGTGTTCTCGTATTGATTGGTGCTGCCAGCCTCGGTATTCGTGGTCTCCAGCAGGGTATCGACTTCACTGGTGGTCGTAACTACGTTGTAGAGTTCGAAAAGCCCGTTCCCTCAGAAACCGTTAAGGAAGCAGTTCAGGCTAAGGTTGGTGCAGAAGGTACCGTAAGCTGTCTCGATATCGTTACCACTTCTAACCCCGCAGTTCGTATCTCTACTTCTTACAAGATTGAGCAGCAGGGTCAGGAAGTTGACCAGGAAGTTGAAGAACTCATCTGGAGCGCTCTTCACGATGCTAAGCTCATCAACGCTGACTATGCAACCTTCAAGGATCGTGATAACAAGACTGGCGGTTCTATCATCAGTGCACAGAAGGTAGGTGCAAGCGTTGCTGCCGACATGACTCGCGGTGCAATTCTCGCAACCATCCTCTCACTCCTCGCTATCTTCGTTTACATCTTGATCCGTTTCCGCAACGTAGCATTCTCTCTCGGTGCAGTAGGTGCGTTGACCGTGGATACCTTCCTCATCATCGCTATGTACTCCATCTGCTGGGGCTGGATGCCGTTCTCTCTCGAAGTTGACCAGACCTTCATCGGTGCTATTTTGACCGCTATCGGTTACTCTATCAACGATAAGGTGGTTGTATTCGACCGTATCCGTGAAAACATCGGTCTCTATCCTACCCGTGATCCTGAACGTCTCTTCAATGAGTCTTTGAACAGCACATTGACTCGTACCATCATGACATCATTGACCACCTTGCTGGTACTTCTCTGTATCTTCTTCCTCGGTGGTGATGCAATCCGTAGCTTCGCATTTGCGATGATCCTCGGTGTTATCTTCGGTACTTGCTCATCTATCTTCCTCGCTGCTCCCATCGCCCTCAAGGTTATCGGTAAGCAGGCAAAGAAGGCTAGCGAACTTGCTTAATAACAAATAGCTGAATAATTCATCCCGCTGTACACATCGATGTACAGCGGGATTTTTTATCTGTTCTTATTAATATTATATAATAAATAGAGGAGTAACGCACATTTTCGCAAAAGGGAAGGGTGTGATTCCTTTATTTTTCGTATCTTTGCCGCGCAAAAAGAGGCCCCCAAGAAAGACAGGCTGGTTTCGAATGGGAGCCTCCACTACCAACATGAAGATTACTGAACTTATCGCCGGTCCCAAAACGGCTTTCACTTTTGAGGTTTTACCCCCGCTTAAGGGCAATGGTATCGATGGACTACGTAAGACCATCGATAGACTTCGTGTCTATGAGCCGAAGTATATTAATATCACCAACCATCGCAGTGAATATGTTTATGGCCCAGCTCCTTTCCCCCAACCAGAGGGTAGTGCAGAAATCGTAGTGCGCCAACGTGTTCGTCGCAGACCTGGAACGATTGCCATCGCTGCTATGCTGCAACAAGAATACGGTCTTCCCCTTGTCCCACATCTCCTTTGCTCCGGTTATACCCGCGAGGAAACAGAGTATCAGCTGCTTGACATGCAAATCCTTGGGATCGAGAATCTCCTGCTCCTGCGCGGTGACAAAGCCAAGGAAGATTCATTCTACCGTCCCACAGAGGGTGGACACACCCATACCACAGACTTGCAGCTTCAGGTAAACCGTTTTAACGAAGGCTACTTCGATGATGGCTCGCCCATAAAAAATCCAGGAAAACCTTTCAGCTATGGCGTTGCCTGCTACCCTGAGAAGCATGAAGAAGCTCCTAACCTTGAACAAGATATCCAAATGTTCAAGAAGAAGGTAGACCAAGGCGCAGATTATGGTGTAACCCAGTTATTCTACGACAACCAAAAGTACTTCGCTTTTGTTAAACGCTGTCGTGAACTGGGTATTGAAGTACCTATAATTCCGGGAATTAAGCCTCTCTGCAAGATGTCTCAAATTACCATCGTTCCGCGCACCTTCCGTTGCGACTTTCCTGAGCCGCTTGCCCACGAACTCCTCAAATGTACTACCGATGAGGAAGTAAAACAAGTCGGAATTGAGTGGGCTGTTCAGCAGTGCCGCGAACTCATGGAATATGGTGTTCCTTCGCTCCACTTTTATACCGTCAGCGCCGTAGACAGTATTGCTCATATTGCAAAAGAAATCTACTAAGGCAACAACAATAATAATCTGAATAATCATGGTCATAGCCCAAAAAGAAATCAAGGAACGGCTTGAAATGCTGCTCAATGAAGGCCGAGTGCCACATGCTCTGCTTTTCTGCGGCCCTGAGGGTTGCGGAAAATTAGCCATGGCTATCGACTATGCACAGACGTTGTTGTCTTTCCATGCTGATGAGCGTGGAAAGCGTATGGCTGCGAGTTTAATGCACCCCGATTTACACTTCGTTTTCCCGGTATATAAACCCAGCGGTCAGCAGAGCGGTCCTACCTCCGATCAGTTTATCGATAAGTGGCGTGACATACTTAGCCAGTCGCATTATTTCGATCTTAATTCATGGATGAGTTTCCTTAGCAAAGATGCAAAAAACCTGCAAATCTACGCTGAGGAGAGCACAAGCATCCTCCATAAACTCAATCTCGTTTCCTCGCAAGGAGGCTTCAAGGTCATGATTATCTGGCTACCGGAAATGATGAATACCACTTGCGCAAACAAGATTCTGAAGATTCTCGAGGAACCTCCTCAGCAGACCATCTTTATTCTTGTTTCCAATCATCCTGAGCAACTCCTCGATACGATCGTCAGCCGCTGTCAGCGTTTTGATTTCAAGGGATTGAAAACAAACGAGATAGAAGAAGCTCTCATCTCACAGCGTGGACTGGATGCTGATATGGCCCGCTATATCGCTCATGCTGCAGGCGGCAGCTATACCAGAGCCTTACAACAGATCACAGTCAGCGAGGATGAGGCGCAATTCTTCAGCATGTTTATCATGCTCATGCGAAAATGCTACTTGCGAGATATCAAGGAAATGAAAGCCTGGGCAGAACAGATTGCCGGTTGGGGACGCGAACGCCAGAAAGCCTTCCTCAATTATTGCCAGCATCTCGTTCGTGAAAACTTCATCTACAATTTCCATAATCCAGAGCTCAACTACATGACACGTGACGAGAGCGATTTCTCCGTCAATTTCGCACGATTTATCAACGAGCGGAATGTCATTGGTATTATGGAAGAACTATCGTCTGCACAGAAAGACATCGAGCAGAACACGAACTCCAAAATGGTTTTCTTTGACTTCGCACTCAAAATGATTGTCTTGCTGATACAATAAACAAACAGATTATGTTAGATATTTTTATTCTTGTCGTACTAGCCTGGGCCGTTCTCAGTGGTTGGAGAAACGGACTGATTAAGGAAATCGCCTCAGCTATCGGTTTTCTTTTCGGACTTTTCATCGCTGCTACCTGCTATTCTACCTTTGGCTCTTACCTCGCAGTAAATGGTTCTGAAGGGAACATGATTACGAGTATCGCCGCATTTTTTATCTTGTGGATTTGTGCTCCAATCGTTCTCGGCCTTGCAGCCAATGTATTGACCAAATGTTTCAAGAATACCTTTATCGGAGGTATTAACAGCATTGGCGGTATCGTTGTCAGCGTCATCAAATTCACCATTCTTCTCAGCTGTATTCTTAGCGCAATGAGTGCTCTTCACATCCTCAACGAGGAGCGCACGGCCGATAGTAAACTCTACGAACCCGTCAAGGGCGTTCTGAGCACTTTGGTAGATTGGGCTATTACACCGAAGGATGAGGTTAACACCATCACACCTGCAGACAAGGCTGCAACAGCTGGCGACACGATTTGGGTAGATGTAAAACATTGATTGTTATACATTATCAAAATGGCAGAAAATAACGAACTTATCCGCTCTCTTGCGGAACAAAAATACGAACACGGCTTCACAACAGATGTTGAGACCGAGATTATCCCCGTTGGCCTCAACGAGGATGTCATCCGTTTAATTTCTCAGAAGAAAGAGGAACCGGAATGGCTGCTGGAATTTCGTTTGAAAGCCTATCGCTATTGGAAAGAACAGACAGCTCCCACATGGGGACATGTTAACCTTCCAGAAATTGATTATCAAGCGATTTCCTATTATGCTGACCCTACAAAAGGCCAGCGTGAGAAGAAGAGTGAGGAGATTGACCCCGAACTCATGAAGACCTTCGATAAACTCGGTATTCCCCTCGAAGAACGTATGGCACTTGCAGGCGTTGCAGTAGACGCCGTTATGGACTCTGTTTCCGTAAAGACTACCTTCAAAGAACGTTTGCAGGAAAAAGGAATTATCTTCAGCAGTATCAGTGAGGCTGTACGCGAGAACCCGGAACTCGTCCGTAAATATCTTGGTTCCGTCGTTCCTTATCGTGATAACTACTTCGCTGCCCTCAACAGCGCTGTATTCTCAGATGGTTCTTTCGTCTATATCCCCAAGGGCGTCCGTTGTCCCATGGAACTTTCGACCTACTTCCGTATCAATGCCCGCAATACCGGTCAGTTTGAACGTACACTGATTGTCTGCGATGATAGAGCCTATGTCAGCTATCTCGAAGGTTGCACCGCCCCCATGCGCGATGAAAACCAGTTACATGCTGCCATTGTCGAAATCGTCGTCGGTGAAGATGCAGAAGTAAAATACAGTACCGTCCAGAACTGGTATCCTGGTGATTCCGAAGGAAAGGGTGGAGTATTGAACCTCGTAACCAAACGTGGACAACTCCGTGGAAAGAATGCCCGACTTTCTTGGACTCAGGTTGAAACGGGTAGTGCTATTACCTGGAAATATCCCAGTTGCGTGCTGATGGGCGACAATAGCCAGGCAGAGTTCTATTCCGTTGCAGTTACCAATAATCATCAGGAAGCCGATACTGGTACCAAGATGATTCACATCGGTAAGAATACCCGCTCTACGATCATTTCAAAGGGTATCTCTGCTGGCAAGAGCCAGAATTCCTATCGCGGACTCGTAAAGGTCGGTTCCAAGGCCAACGGTTCCCGTAACTACTCCTCTTGTGACAGCCTCCTTCTCGGCAGTACCTGCGGTGCACACACCTTCCCTTACATAGACGTTCACAATAACGACTCTATCGTCGAACACGAAGCAACGACATCGAAGATTTCTGAAGACCAGTTGCTATACTGCCAGCAGCGCGGTATTCCCATGGAAGACGCTGTAAACCTTATCGTTGGCGGCTATGCTAAAGACGTCATTAACAAGCTCCCGATGGAATTTGCCGTTGAGGCACAGAAACTCCTTTCTGTCAGTCTTGAAGGCGCCGTTGGATAGTCGATATATCAAAAAGAAAGGTAGAACTATTAAAAAAGTTCAAATTTCGCTGAAATCCTTGCAGTTAACCAGAAAATGCGGTACTTTTGCATCGTGTTTTTCATAGTATTAGATTTAAGGTTAACAAGATTGGGATACAGCGGTATCCCTTTTTTTGTATCTAGTGCGCTCCTGTAGTTCAATGGATAGAATAAGTCTCTCCTAAAGATTAGATTCGGGTTCGATTCCCGACGGGAGCACGCATGTGGACTTCGTATAAATCACAATCAAGTCGAACGTTGTTCCACATATCTGATAATCGAATGAAATAAACTTTATAAACAACATAAATTATTTACTAAAATGACCACTCTGATTGTTGCTCTATTTGTCGTGGGCTACTTGTGCATTGCCCTAGAGAGCGCTCTTAAAGTAAACAAGGCAGCATTTGCGCTGCTGATGTGCGTGGGTTGCTGGGTACTCTTTGCTATCGGCGGATATGTTGAAGGCGCAACCGAACTCAGCCATGCTATCGAAAGAAATCTTGGTGAAGCTGGTACCACCCTCTTCTTCCTGATGGGTGCAATGACGATTGTTGAAATCGTTGATCAGCACGGAGGCTTCAACTTTGTTCGTGATACCATAAAGTGTCAGTCCAAGCGTAAGCTCCTCTGGCGTATGGCTTTCATGACAGCTATTCTCAGTGCCGTTCTTGATAACCTTACCACCTCTATCGTGATGATTATGATTCTCCGCAAGCTGGTTGACAGTCGTGAAGATCGCCTCATCTATGCTGCCATGGTCATCATTGCTGCTAATTCCGGTGGTGCTTTCTCTCCTATCGGTGACGTTACCACCATCATGCTTTGGAATGGTAAGATGATTACCGCCCTCGGTGTAATCATGGAGATCATCATCCCCTCATTTGTTAGTTTCATCGTACCCTGCTTCATCCTCCAGTTCAGCCTGAACGGACGCCACGATGTTGCCAAAAAGCCCTCTGACCTCGCAACCAGCGCAGTCACCCGTGGCCGTCGACGTGTAATTTTCGGCGTTGGCGTTGGCGGCCTCTGCTTGGTTCCTGCGTTCCACACTGTTACGGAACTTCCTCCCTTCGTAGGAATCCTCTGTGTACTTGCTGTACTCTGGGTTGTTACTGATGTATTCTATCGCGATAAGGATGAACACGATACAATGGCAAAGCGTGTAACAAACTTGCTTTCACGCATTGACATCACCACCATCCTCTTCTTCCTCGGTATCCTCATGGCAGTAGGTGTTCTTGCTGAAATTGGTGTTCTCCAGTCTCTCGGTCAATGGCTCGACCAGGCAACCGTTAGCTGCGGCGAATTGCAACACTACGTTGTTACTGGTGCTATTGGTATTCTCAGTAGTATCGTTGACAATGTGCCTCTCGTTGCCGGCGCAATGAAAATGTATCCCATTGCTGCTACTGGCGATATGGCTGTTGACGGCATCTTCTGGCAGTTGCTCGCTTACTGTGCCGGTGTCGGTGGTAGTATGCTCATCATCGGTTCTGCTGCCGGTGTTACCGTAATGGGTATGGAGCGCATTACCTTTGGCTGGTATCTCAAGAAGATTACCTGGGTAGCTTTCGTAGGTTACGTTGCAGGTATGGCTTGCTACTGGCTCGAAAAGTGCATCTTCTAATTAGCGACACGCTGATCTTTTGAAAAATATACTAAGTCAGGCCCGGTAAATACTGGGTCCGACTTAGTTTCCCTTTGGGGAAATTGATTTTTGGCAAAGATTTTGCTAAATCTTATTTCTCTAAAACTTTATTATATGTTTAAGAACATTCCCCCTGTCACCCGAAATCTCCTTTTTATCAACATCATCATTTTCATGTTACAGATGGTGGTGAATAATCACTACGGCGTAACACTAAATAATGATGTACTGACAGAAACATTCGGTCTCCACTTCTATCTTGCCAATAACTTCCATATCTGGCAGTTGGTGACCTATATGTTCCTGCACGGCTCATGGAGCCATGTTTTGATGAACATGTTCTCCCTTTGGATGTTCGGACGTATCATCGAACAGACGATGTCACAGAAGAGGTTCCTCATCTACTATCTCGTCTGCGGTATCGGTGCTGCTCTTTGTCAGGAATTGTGGCAGACAGGTGAATACTTCTACTACGGCCTCAATAATTATTCTTTGGTCAATACCGGCATGTCCGTTCTTGCTACCGGTGATTTCCTCAATTCCTGGGCTACCATTGGTGCCAGCGGTGCCGTGTATGGTATTCTCCTCGCCTTCGGTATGACTTTCCCTAACGAGCGCATCGTTCTTCTCTTCCCGCCCATTCCGATGAAGGCGAAGTACTTTGTATGTGCCTTTGCGGTCATTGAGTTTCTGTCAGCCTTTGCCTCCAACGGTAACATTGCACATTTCGCCCATCTCGGCGGTATGTTCTTCGGTTTCCTGTTAATCCGCTATTGGCGCAAGAAGGCCAGCCGACCTCAGTTCACAGGTTGGAGCAATTATGCCCAGCAGCAGAATCGCGGTTACAACCGAGGAACCTATAACAATATGGGTACTTTACAACGTATTTCTGCCTGGTTCCAAAATCTCGGCGCCAGCCTTGAAGAAGGAATACGCAGTATCTTCGGCGGCAAAAAGAATACGATGAATTCCAAGCGTTACGATAACCCTGATCACGAATACAATGCACGTCGTAACGAAGAAAAGAAACGCTCAAAAGAACAGCAGGAACGTATCGATAAGATTTTGGATAAAGTACGCCGTTCTGGTTATGATTCATTGACGGAAGAAGAAAAACGTGAGCTCTTCGACAATAACAAATAACAAGCAAAAAGTCACTCCCACTTCTGCGCCTAAGCCGAAGAACGAGGGAGCGAAGAAAGCCCGCAGCAGCAAGAAAACGCCGCCGCGCGGCTTTTTGCGTATTGCCTTAGACGCCATCATAGCTGCAGCTTCATGGGTTTCAGTTATTGCTTTATGGACCTGTGCCGCCAGCGCTTATGTCAGTCCTGCCACGTTCCGCCTTGCCGCAGTTTGTGGACTTGGATTTCCTTTGGCACTCGGAGGAACGATCTTTGTTTTCTTCCTCAGCCTTATCTTTGCACCCAGAAAATGCTGGATTTCCCTTCTCGGCTGCATCCTTTGTTTTGGAAGTATCCGAAGCTATTGCCCTTTAAATTTCTTCCAATCTGCCCATAAGGCTTCTAAGAATGCTCTCCGCGTGATGAATTTCAATGCTTGCAACTTTGCAAATATCACTACGGAAGCCGTGCAAGGCGAAAAACTCCGCGATTTGCAGAACCAGTTTGCTGATATCATTTGCATCGAAGAGGGTAGTGGAAGTCTTAATACCTGGGCTGACCAACATCCAGAATTCAAAGAACGATATCCCTATATCGAAATCGCTCCAAAAACAACGCAAATCACCTGCTGTTCACGCTATCCTATTGAGCGTACACAGATTGTCACCCAGCATGAAACTAATGCGGCCGTAGCCTATTGGATTCGAATGCCTGACAATAAGCAGTTGCTCATCGTGAACTGCCATCTGAAGACCAACCATTTGTCTTACGACGAACGCACCCAATACAGCGAGATTGTTCACAATCCCAAAGAGTCCAGCGAAAAGAAAGACTCAACCTATCTAAAATCGCGTCATCTCGCCGGAAAGATAGCCAATGCCGCTCAGATCCGCGCCTTGATGGCTGACACCATCGCGGACTACATTGCACAATATCCCGACGTTCCCAAAATCGTCTGCGGCGACTTCAACGAAACACCGATTTCCTATAGTTGCTATCGCATCAAGTCGAAAGGACTCGATGATGCTTACCGTACAGTCGGTCAAGGCATGGGCCGCTCTTTCAACCGTGATGCTATCGCCGTTCGCATTGATCACCAGTTCTATTCAAAAGATTTCAAACCCATCAATGCCCGCATTGAAAACTCTGTGAATTGGAGCGATCACTACCCGCTCATTGTCACATACGAATGGACAAAATAGCGTAAACACCACATTATCCGCATAAAACATTATGCATATTGCATAAAGTGTTGGTAATTCGGTGTAAAAATCGTATCTTTGCGCCCAAATTTGAAAAAATATAAAACAATGAATATAGCAAACCTTCTTTCTACCTCAGCAGTAGAGGCTCTCAAGGCGCTCTACGGCGTAGATGTTGACTCCAAGCAGGTACAGATCCAGAAGACCCGTCCTGAGTTTGAGGGCCATCTCACCCTCGTCACTTTCCCCTTCCTTCGCGCAAGTCGCAAGAAGCCCGAAGATACCGGTGCAGAAATCGGTCAGTGGCTCATAGACAATACTGATCTTGTTTCCAAGTTCAATGTCGTTAAGGGCTTCCTCAATCTTGTGATTGCTCCTGCGAAGTGGATTCAGCTCCTCGCAGAAATCAACGCAAACGAGACCTACGGTTATGTTCCCGCAACTGTGGACAGTCCTCTCGTAATGATTGAATACAGTTCTCCCAATACCAACAAACCCCTCCACCTTGGCCATGTTCGTAACAACCTCCTCGGCTGGTCAGTGGCTCAGATTGCAGAAGCTAATGGTAATCGCGTCGTAAAGACCAATATCGTTAATGACCGTGGTATCCACATCTGCAAATCCATGTTGGCTTGGCTGAAGTATGGCAATGGCGAAACTCCTGAAACCAGCGGAAAGAAGGGCGATCACCTCATTGGTGATTACTATGTAGCCTTCGACAAGCACTATCGCGCTGAAGTTAAGGAAATCAAGGAACGCCTCATCGCTGAAGGTGTTGACGTAGAAACCGCTGAAACACGCGCAAAGAACGAGGCTCCGCTCATTGTTGAGGCTCATGATATGCTCGTAAAGTGGGAAAACAACGATCCCGAAGTTCGCGGCCTCTGGCGTAAGATGAACGAATGGGTTTATGCTGGTTTCGATGAAACCTACAAGGCTCTCGGTGTAAACTTTGACAAGATTTACTACGAATCTGACACCTATCTTGAAGGTAAGGAAAAGGTGGACGAAGGTCTCGAAAAGGGAATCTTCTACCGTCGTCCCGACAACTCTGTATGGGCTGACCTCACCGCTGAAGGCCTCGATGAGAAACTCCTTCTCCGTAGCGATGGCACCAGCGTTTATATGACCCAGGATATCGGTACCGCAAAACTTCGTTTCCAGGATTATCCCATCAACAAGATGGTTTATGTCGTTGGTAACGAGCAGAACTACCACTTCCAGGTTCTTTCCATCCTTCTCGACAAGCTTGGCTTCGATTGGGGTAAGGATCTCGTGCACTTCAGCTACGGTATGGTTGAACTTCCCAATGGCAAGATGAAGAGCCGCGAAGGTACTGTCGTTGACGCAGACGATCTGATCGCCGGCATGATTGCTCAGGCTCGCATCACCATGGATGAGGCTGGCAAGAACACCGATATGAGCGAAGAAGAAAAGCAGGAAGTTGCCCGCATCGTTGGTATGGGTGCCCTCAAGTATTTCCTTCTCAAGGTTGACGCTCGCAAGAACATGCTCTTCAACCCCGAAGAATCTATTGACTTCAACGGAAATACCGGTCCCTTCATCCAGTATACCTACGCACGAATCCGCTCTATTCTCCGCAAGGCTCAGGATGCAGGCATTCAAATGCCCGTTGCTCTCCCTGAAAATGTGGAACTCAGCACCAAGGAAGAAGAACTTATCCAGCATACCGCAGACTTCGCTGAGGTAGTTCGTTCTGCTGGCCAGGACTACAGTCCTTCTGCTATCGCAAACTACTGCTACGATCTCGTTAAGGAATACAACCAGTTCTATCACGATTTCTCTATCCTCCGCGAAGAAGACAGTGCAAAACGTGACTTCCGTCTCGTCCTCAGCGCAAATGTTGCCAAGGTCGTTCGCCTCGGTATGAACCTCCTCGGTATTGAAATGCCCGAGCGCATGTAATTCCTATCGTTGTTAGACAATTAATTTTCTCACTCTGGGAATTAATTATTTCCCTCCGACAATTAGTTTTCTACCTCCGACATTTTTATCGTCTCACTGCCGTGATTCGTTCAGTTCATAAGCGTGAGTATATTTCCGCACTATTGTGAAACTATCGAATCATATCAGTGAGACGACTTCTTTCTCCGTCGTAGTTAAATAAATCTCCCGCGGAAATAAATAAATCTCCCACGGAAATAAATAAATCTCCCACGGAAATAAATAAATCTCCCACGGAAACAAATAATCGCCCGTCAGGAGTGACGCTACCTCCTTTAGCGTTGAAAAAAACTCAGAAGTAAATAAAACTACTTATGCAATCATTTCCCCGTTTCGCTTTGGCCGTTGACGCCGCTTGCTCTGGCAATCCAGGCCCAATGGAATATCGTGGAGTTTTACTCTGCGATGACAAACCGACGGGAAAAGTAGTTTTTCATTACGGCCCTGTCCACGGCACGAACAACATCGGAGAGTTTCTCGCTATCGTCCATGCTTTGGCACTGATGCACCAGAAGGGATATATCATGCGTATCTTTTCTGATTCCATGACGGCCCAGACCTGGGTGAGAAAAAGGAAGTGCAAAACCACCCTTGAGCGAACACCAGAGACCGAGCCTTTGTACGAACTCATCGAACGTGCAGAGCACTGGCTCAATACCCACGAAATCAATTGCCCGATCTTGAAGTGGAATACCGAAGAGCTTGGAGAAATCCCTGCTGACTTTGGTAGAAAATAATATGATACAACAAAGAATTAGTGAATTCGCTATTTATAATTCATAGTTCTTAATTGAAAAATCCTTGATGAAAGACTTTCTGCGATTGATGCGACAATATGTCGCCCCTTATAAAGGCTACCTCTTCGGCGGTCTTCTCTTCAACGTGTTGAGTGCAGTGCTGAACGTATTCTCTTTTGTCAGCATCATTCCCATGTTGCAATTGCTTTTTGGTATCGACCAGAATAAATACGCGTTTATTCCCTGGGATACTGCAGGCATGTCCATCAAGGATATCGGCGTCAATAATATGTATTACTATACGACGGAAATGATTTCTTCCGTTGGCGCCTCAACAACCCTCCTCTGTATTGGTTGTTTCCTCGCTTTTGCCACCTTACTTAAAACCGCCTGTTACTTTGCCTCTGTGGCCATTATGGTGCCCCTTCGTATGGGAATCGTCCGCGACATTCGCAGTGCAGTCTATAACAAAATTACGAGTCTCCCTCTCTCCTTTTTCAGCGAAGAGCGAAAAGGCGATATTATTGCCAGAATGAGCGGTGATGTCAACGAAGTTGAAAACTCCGTTACAGGTAGTCTTGAGATGATTATCAAGAACCCTATTCTCATTATCTGCTACTTCGGCGTTCTGATTTATACCAGCTGGCAACTAACCATCTTCACCATTGTCGTTCTTCCTCTTCTGGTAGCCGCTATGGGAAAGATTGGCCGGAAACTCAAGCAAAAGAGTCTTGAAGCTCAGGAAAAGTGGAGCGACACCATGTCTCAGCTAGACGAAACCCTCGGTGGAATGCGCATCATCAAGGCCTTTACCGCAGAGCAGAAGATGCGTTCGCGTTTTGATGCCATCATTGATGAATATCGTCGCATCTGCAGCCGTGTAGCAACACGTCAGGCCCTCGCCCATCCTGTCAGTGAATTCTTGGGAACCTGTCTAATCATCCTCGTCCTTTGGTACGGCGGAACCCTCATCTTCTCCGATCACAGCCCCATTGATGCTCCGACCTTCATCTTCTATATGGTGATACTATACAGTATCATCCAACCGTTGAAGGATTTCTCCCGTGCAAGTTATGCGATTCCAAAGGGTATGGCATCCATGCAGCGTATCAACAAGATTCTCGATGCAGAAAACACCATTCAGGAAAAGGAAAATGCTACGGAGATTCAGCATCTTTCAGAGGAAATCACTTTCAATGACGTTCATTTCACCTACCAGAATGGCGAAAACGAAAATCCCGTTATTCATGGTGTCTCTTTCTCTGTTAAGAAAGGACAGACGGTTGCATTGGTAGGCCAGAGCGGAAGTGGAAAATCCACCCTCGTCGACCTTGTCCCCCGTTATCACGATGTGACGGACGGATGTATTACAATTGACGGTAAGGATGTACGCACACTTCGTTTGAGCGACCTTCGCAGCCTCATCGGAAATGTCAATCAAGAAGCGATTCTTTTCAACGATTCTTTCTATCATAACATTGCGTTCGGAGTTCCCGAACCCCAGAATGAAGCCGAGGAAAAGGCACTTCGCGAACGTGTTATTGAAGCAGCAAAAATCGCCAATGCCCACGAATTCATCATAGCCACAGAGAAGGGTTATGACACCTCCGTCGGCGATCGTGGCTGCCGCCTTTCCGGTGGTCAGCGCCAGCGTATCAGTATTGCCCGCGCTATCTTAAAGAATCCCGATATTCTCATCCTTGACGAAGCAACATCCGCTCTTGATACCGAATCCGAGCGTCTTGTTCAGGAAGCCCTCGAGCGACTGATGAAACAGCGAACGACAATCGCTATCGCCCACCGCCTTTCTACCATCAAGAATGCAGATAAAATTCTTGTTCTCCATGAAGGAAAAATCGTCGAGAGCGGAACACACGAAGAATTGCTCCAACTCGGAGGCTATTATAAGCGCCTGAATGATATGCAGGCCCTATAATAGTTTTACGCTTTGCATATTTTATCAAAAACTTATAACATCATAGATGTTTTTTTAGAAAAGCCCCTTGTTTTGTTAAGTAAAGACAAAGCAAGGGGCGCTTTTTGATGAAAAAAAAGATAAAGAAAAGTAAAATTGGTTACTATCTTATTAAAAATGGCACGATTCATAACGATTTTTGTATTAAAAATTGTTTTATAAAAGAAAACTCCGTATCTTTGCCACACTTTATAGACAAAAACGGAACGTTTATCCTTAAAATCCGTCTTTGTTTACAACAAAGCAAATCTCTTGCACATCCGAAAAACATAATACCTATGTCTAAAAGAACAACCAAAGTTTATCTGCTGATGGGTGCCCTTGCCCTCATCGGTGGTACGGTCGTGCCCAATGTAGCCTATGCTAATGACTACTACATCGTGCAGCAGACCTCTACTGTAACCGGTACCGTTGTCGACGAGACCGGTGAACCCCTCACAGGTGCTTCTGTTACAGTTGCCGGAACTACCAACGGTGTGACTGTTGACAATGACGGCCACTTCACGCTCAAGAATGTGAAGAAGGGTGCTAAAATCAACATCAGCTTTATCGGTTATACCTCTCAGCAGGTAACCTGGGACGGAACTTCCAGTCTGGAAATCATCCTCCAGGAAAATGACAACACCCTCGGTGAAGCAGTCGTAACCGCTATGGGTATCGTCCGTAAGGCATCTTCTCTTACCTATGCAACCCAGCAGGTAAAGGCTGACGACCTTATGAAGGTAGAAGACCCCAACCTCGTAAACTCTCTCGACGGTAAGATTTCCGGTGTTACCATTACGGCAGGTGCCGGTGGTGCCGGTGGTTCTTCCAAGATTCTTCTCCGTGGTAACAAGTCCATCCAGGGTAACAATGACCCCCTCATCGTTGTCGATGGTATTCCTATGCAGAACAGCCATAGCAAGACCGACGCTATGAGCATTGCCAACAATGCAACTTCTGAAGGCGCTGACCCCCTTTCTCAGATTAACCCCGATGATATCGAAAGCATCAACGTCCTCAAGGGTGCTAACGCTGCTGCCCTCTACGGTTCTGCTGCTGCCAACGGTGTTGTGATGATTACTACCAAGAAGGGTAAGGAAGGTCGTCTTGATATCACCTTCAACAGTAACGTTACCTTCGATACTCCACTTCTCACTCCTGAAATCCAGAACGAGTATGGTGCTAATGCCGTCAACACCCGTTATGACGAAGACGGCAATATCGTTTCTCTCGGTACCTTCAGCATCAATAGCTGGGGTGAACGTCTCTCTGGTCAGAAGACTACTTATACCGCTAACGTTGCCAATACTCCCTATTCTGGTGAAATCAACAAGAATACCAATTTCTCCAACGTTTCGCTCATCCCCAATGCTGACGGTAGTGATCTGACCACCCTCCAGATTCTCAATCAGGCTAAGATTGCTTCTACCCGCGACATTCACCTCCGCAATTACGCTCAGGATGATATTGCTGATTTCTATAAGACCGGTGTTACCACCAACAACTCTTTCAGCCTCTCCGGCGGTACTGAGAAGATTCGTACTTATGTAAGCTACGCAAATTCTCATGCAAACGGTATGTTGGAAAACAATTCCTACAACCGTCACACATTCGCATTCCGTCAGCACTACGACCTTTGGAAGCGCGTACACATCGACGCTAATGCAAACTACGTACAGACCAAGACCAAGAACCGTATCGGTGGTGGTACCGCTTTGAACCCCATCTACGACCTCTACACCATGCCGCGTAACGTCGATCTCGACTACTATCGCACAAACTATAGCATGCAGGGCTCTTGGTTCAGCAATGGTAGCACCTATTACCCCCTCGGTCAGATTACCTCTGTTACGGGTCGTGCTCTCCTTACCGGCACCATGCAGAACTGGGCATTCCAGTCTCCTATGAAGAATAACCCCTACTGGTTGATGAACATGAATACGAGCGTTCAGAACGACGACCGTTTCTATGGCAACTTCCAGGGTACTCTTGATATCGTTGACGGTCTTACCTTCCAGGCTCGTGTTTCTCTTGACTACGACAAGTCCAACAGCGAATCTTGCCGTTATGCTACCACCATGGATCCCGCCAACATCAACGACTACGGTCGCTATTGGCTCCGCAACGGTCAGACCACTGACGTTTACACTGACTACCTCCTTTCTTACAACAAGACTTTCAAGGAAGACTGGCTCGTTAACCTTACCGCAGGTTGGGTAGGCCATACTTTGAAGGGCACCACAGTAAGTACCGATGCTACCGCTACCGTTGACATGGTAAAGAACGGCATCGTTACCGAACTCCCCACTGTTGTAGACCGTTTCGAACCCTCTTCTGGTAGTTCAGGCATCACTGGCAAGTCTCTCTCCAGCAACTGGGATAAGGCAGCTCTCTTCACCGCTCAGTTCGGTTGGAAGGATTGTGTATACCTCGATGGTTCTTATCGTCGTGACTGGTATCGTGCCTTCAAGCAGTTCGCTAATGCAGGTACTGCCGACAACTACGGTTACTTCGGTTTCGGTGCAAACACCATCCTGACCAATCTCCTTCACATGCCGAAGCAGATTAGTTATTTGAAGTATCGTATCAGCTACTCTGAAGTTGGTAACTCCATTCCTAACACCGTCTTCAGCAGTCTTTCTACTGACCCCCGCACTGGTGCTGTATTGATGAGCAACTTCAACAGTTTCGATCCCATCCCTGAGACCATGAAGTCTTTCGAAACCGGTATCGAATCTCAGTTCTTCAACAACGCCCTTAACTTCGACGTTACTTACTACAACACCCGTCTCGATAACGCTTACATCACCATCTCTGGTACCAATGGTAAGACTCAGCCTGTGAATACGGCTTGCGTTCGTAACCAGGGTATCGAATTGACCCTCGGTTATGACTGGAACATCGGTAGAGGTTGGCGTTGGAAGACCAGCGTGAACTTCAGTCTCAACAACAACAAGATCCTCGAGACCTACACTGATGCCAATGGCGTTGACAAGGAACTCGATGTTACTGTTGCTAACGGTGTTCACGTTCGTTACATCAAGGGCAAGAAGTACGGCGATATGTACATTACTGACTTCGACCGTTGGCAGGACGACGTCTATCGCGACAACGAAGGCAACCTCAATTCTGCAGGTCAGGGTACTCTCGTTCACAAGGCTGGCGACATCTACATCGACAGCAAGGGTATGCCCTCTTACAATGGTAAGAAGAAGTACATCGATGAAAGCGGCTTCGTTCGCTCTACCGCTGGTGAAAAGTACGGTAAGTATCTGGGTAACATGAACTCCAACTACCAGCTTTCTTGGAGCAATACCTTCTCTTACAAGAACTTCAACCTCTTCTTCCTCATCAATGGCCGCATCGGTGGTAAGGTTATCTCTCTTACCGAAGCTTATCTCGATCGTCTCGGTGTAAGCCAGCGTACTGCTGATGCTCGTAATGAAGCAGCAGCAACAGGTCTTACCTACAGTTCTTACGATCCTTATTGGGAAGAGTACACCGCTACTTCTATTCCCGGTATGTACATCAACGAAGGCCGTGACATCGTTCCTATCCAGGATTACTACGAAAGTATCAGTTACAACGATGCTTCCAGCT
This sequence comes from Prevotellaceae bacterium UBA1746, assembly GCA_002314875.1. Lineage (GTDB taxonomy): Bacteria > Bacteroidota > Bacteroidia > Bacteroidales > Bacteroidaceae > Alloprevotella. Next base: position 73,215 of record DCHS01000017.1, on the reverse strand, counting down.
ATGTTTACAATGCAACCAACTTCCGTCTGCGTGAACTTTCATTCGGTTACACCTTCCGCAACCTCATCGGTGACGGCAAGAACCTGAGCCTCTCGTTCATCGCTCGTAACCTCTTCTTCCTCTACAAGGAAGCTCCCGTTGATCCCGACGTTTCCATCTCAAGTGCTAACAGCCTCGGTGGTTTCGAAATGTTCAACCTCCCCAGCAGTCGTAGCTTCGGTTTCAATCTCAAACTCAACTTCTAAAATCCTGAGACAATATGAAAAAGTCATTATTCTATATCTTGCTCGCTTCGGCGGGTCTCACCCTTCAGTCTTGTCTTGACTACGACCAGCCGGGTGATGAATTTACCAGTGACCGCACCGTTGTTGAAAAGGACAGTCATAAGGGTAATATCGACAGCCTCAACTATACGCTCCAGATTACTCCTGAAGAATTTGAGTCTGTTAATGAACATCTCCAGAACTACTACGGTGTCAGCCTCTCAGCTCAGTACGCTCTCCGTGGTGGTAAGGATAACTCCATGCCTGGTAGCCACGCTTATCAGTATCAGTACAACCTTGGTACCGATAACTACGCTGGTTACTTCGTTGTAAGCCATCAGGACTTCCCCTATAGTAACGCCACCCTCACCTCTACCTATAATGTTTGTGAGCAGTTCAACGGCGGTCCTCGTGGTAACTACACCATTGTGAAGAATGCTTTGATGCCCCTTCTCCACCATGCTTCTGTGGACTCTATTCCTGAAGTTAAGGCTGTAAACCTCCTGTATTACTGCCTTGCAGCTCAGGAAGTGGCAGATATCTCTGGTCCTTACACCTACTATGAGGACAAGCAGAATCTCGAGAACCCCACAACCTACGTTCCCCTCGACTCTATCTATTACGGTATCGAGGCTAACCTTGACACCATCATCAACTGTCTGAAGCACTTCGAACAGCGTCCCGACTGGTACAAGGAAGCTCTCCTCAACATCTTCGTTGACTACCAGACCGCACGCTGCGCACTTACCGGCGACTACTCCAGCTTCGTTGAGTCTTGCTGGCGTCTGGCAAACTCTATCAAGCTCCGTATGGCTATGCACATCGTGAAGGTTGATCCCGCTCGTGCTCAGAAGTGGGCAGAAGAAGCAGTAGCAAGTGGTGTTTGCGAAAGCGAGGAAATGCAGCACGCCCTCTATCCCGCTGTCAGTGGTTTTACCAATCCTTTGGTTGAAATCGCAGGTTCTTGGGCTGATACCCGTCTCAACGCTTCTTTCGAAAGCATCCTGATGAGTCTCGATCATCCCTATACCCACATGCTCTGGCAGAAGAACGCTTACGCTATCACCAACAAGCACAATGGCGAAGTTACTCCCGCCAACGACCGTATCATCGGTCTTCGTGCTGGTTGCGCTACCGGTCAGGGACAGGCAATTGCTACCAACCCCAACATCGCTGCTTCTACCTTCGATCCCAACATGATGGCCAACGCTCCCCTTTATCTCGTAAAGTGGGCAGAAGTTGACTTCCTCCGTGCAGAAGGTGCTATCCGCGGTTGGAACATGGGCGGTACTGCCGAATTCTTCTATAATCGTGGTATTCGTAATGCTTGTCTTGATGAACCTCAGGACCGTGAATGGTACGAAGAAGACGGTGTTGACGGCTATGACAACTATGTTGACGAATATATGGAGCGTACTGCTGCCATCGATTACACGCAGCGTGATCCGTTCGGTGATGGTAAGGATTGGGAATCACTCACCCGCATCGGTGTAAAATGGAACGAAGGCGATACTCCCGAGACTAAGCTCGAAAAGATTATCACCCAGAAGTACATCGCCCTCTTCCCCAACAGTTTCGAAGCATGGGTTGACCTTCGCCGTACGGGCTATCCTCAAATCTTCCCCGTAATGTGGCCTGGTGATGGTGATGGATCTCTCGCTGATGGTGACCTCATCCGTCGTGTACCCTGGGCTGCTACCGATCCTCAGGCCAAGGCCAACATCCAGGCTACGGGTCTCAACGCTCTCGGTGGCGATGACCTCCAGGCTACCCGTCTCTGGTGGGATGTTGCTGGTCCTAACTTCTAATACATTTGGAAAGACCGGATTCTCCGTGTGCTTCGGAGAATCCGGACTTACCAATCCTATCTTTTAATAGAACCAAAACCTTACAAATCACAAATATGAAGAAACATTTACTTCCTTTGGCAGCGATGCTGTTCTCTATGAGTGCTTTTGCTCAGTATTCTGAGACTGCATCAACCGATGTCTATGACATCAGTAATTATGGCCCCGAGCTCATCGACTTGTTCTATGCTGCAGAACAGGAGGGTCGCCTCTATCCTACTCAGGCAGAGTTTGAGAAGGCAGGTTTCAATATGATGGATATGGCTTTCGTACGCTCTCACGTACGTCCCCGCTCTATCATGGTTGACCACAGCAAGGACGTTCTCTCTCAGGTTACCGAAAATCGTAAACTCTGGATGAACGTACCTATCGGTATCGGTAAGAATCAGGGTGGTTATCCTTCTTCAAACGGTAGTGACGATACTTTTACCGGTTGGAACTATACCAATGTCTTTGGTTCTTGGAACCACGGCGTATTCCATGTTCCTGGCGTTGCTGTTGACTGCGCTCACAAGAACGGCTCTGATATCTATGCAGGTATCAAGTTCTTCGAAAGCTGGACCGCAGGATCAGGCGCTGCAGGCTGGGTTGGTATGGTACAGGAAAAAGACGCTAACGGTTACGACGGTTTCAAGTATGTTCGTCCCCTCGTAAACGCTATGATGTTCTTTGGCCAGGACGGTCTTAACTACAACTTCGAAGATACGGGTTATGCTCAGACTGATGTGGTTAAGTTCCACCAGGCTTGCTACAAGTATGCTGCTGAACGTGGTTTCAACAACTTCCACATTGGTATTTATACCGCTAACTCTACCCTTAATTCTTCCAATGTTGAAGCTCTCTTTGGTAAGAATGGTATCAAGACTGCTGATGCTTTCTTGAACTATGCTTCCAGCGACTTCCAGACTGCAAATAACATCCGTAACTCTGTTTCTGCTGCAGAAACCGCTATGGGAACCTGCGACGGTGTTTATCAGGGTGCTTGGATTGTTAGTATGAACCGCTCTTGGAGCAATCTCTCTGCTAATGCTTCATCAAAGAAGATTGGTATCGTCCTTTGGGGCGAACACAACCAGAGCCGTCTAATGTCTTGGAACTCTGGTAACTCCCTCGTTGACTTCCAGGAGAACTATCAGCGTCTCCAGGATCGTTTCTTCAGCGGTGGTTATCGTAATCCTCTGAGCCGTCCTAAGCTCGGCACAGCTGCCGACTGGACCATGGAAGATTATGACAAGACCGCTCTCCGTTCTTTCTGCGGTCTCGCTGAATTCATCCCAGAACGTACTGCTATTGACCAGAACCTTCCCTTCACCACCTACTTCAACATTGGTAATGGTGAACGCTACAACTATAAGGGCAAGAAGACTCTCAACAGCTGGTACAACCTCGGCCAGCAGGACGTTGTTCCCACCTATCGTTGGTTGGTTTACAAGAAGGGTACTACCACTCCCGTCACTGATGCTTCTTATTATGACAAGGATAACAATTTCCTCGGCAGCAACCCCGGTATTCCTGAATTTACCAATGCTGACGCTTATATCGGTGGTTCTAGCCTCCGTTTGTTGAACACCGAGGCAGTGGATATCGTTCTCTATCGTGCGAAACTCGCTGTTACCGCTGGCAATCCCGTTGCTACCATCGCTCTCAAGTGTGCAGAAGGTACTCCCAAGGGTGTTGTAAGTGTTATCGTGAAGAAGCAGGGCAGCAATACTTGGGAAGAAACCCAGTTCGCTAATGTTAAGGGTAATACCTGGGAAGAACAGACCGTTTCTCTCAATGGCATTGCTCAGGGTGATGTTATCGAATACGTTGGTCTCCGTACCAGTGGTGATACCAAGGGTCTCCTCGTTGGTCAGTTAACGCTCAATGACGATGTTATCGTTGAACCCGCTCCTATCAAGGAAGCAGTTGCTGAAGTAAAGGAAGAAACACAGGTAAGCCTCTCTGTAAAACTCCGCTGGGATGTTGATGCTAAGGCTGTTACCCGTGCTGACAACGACCTCCTTTACAACGACGAAGCAAACATCGATCACTTCGAAGTTCTCTACAAGGACGGTGAAAGCGGTCATGTAACCGAAGTGGCTCGTACCACCAGCTGGGGTGCTTATGTTGGTAACCTCCCCATGGAAGCTTCTACCAAGCCCTATATTGGCGTTCGCGCTGCATCTGTTGACGGTAAGACCTATTCTGCTGTTCAGTGGGTAGAAATCACCCGTGCTGAGGCTTCTCAACTTCCTGCTACCAGCGTTGCTAATGACGCTTATCCTCAGATGATTCTCAACGAAGGTTCTGAAGGTCTCGACAACGCTCTCAATCAGCGTTACATCACCGAACTCAAGGTTGAAGGTTCTGATGGTGACTTCACCTACACCAACACCGTAGGTACTCCCTATGCTACCGATAAGACCAACAAGACCAACTACATCATGGCAGACAATGTCGTTAAGGTTCATCAGGGTCAGGACATTAAGGTTACTTTGACGATCGCTGCTTATGACGATGGTCTCCAGTGGTGTACCGGTCGTGGTTATGCAGACTGGGATGCAGACTGCAACTTCAATGCTACCAACGACGAGTTAATCTGGTATGCTGGTAAGAGCAATGAAAAGGTTTATAATAGCGTATTCGGTTCTAAGGGTAACGAAAAACGTACTGTTGACTTTACCTTCACCGTTCCTACCGATGCTAAACCTAGCGCAAGCCGTCTCCGCCTCGTCTTCAGCGATGCTTGGTTCCCCCATCCCGGACCTGCAGGTTGCAACTCTAAGGGCTTCTGCCTCGACTTCCCCATGGAAATCACTGGTACCAACGCAGCTCGCCAGGCTGTAGATACTCACGATCAGGGTGTTGCTGACGAACCCGTCGGTCTCGTTGCTCCCGAACCCGATGCTATCCAGGTTGTTAAGGGTGGCGTAAGCAAGGCTACTCTCGACGGTCAGGTTCTCCGTTTCGAAAACGCTGATAAGGTTTGGGTAATCTCTGCTGAAGGTCGTCTCGTGAAGTATGCTAACGGTGGCGTTGAAAGCCTCAATACCAACGGCTTCACTCCTGGTGTTTACCTCATCCGCATGCAGTGTGGTCAGGTACAGCGCACCACCAAGGTGATCATCAAGTAATCATCTATCATCTCTAATATCGAGGGCATAGTCATAGGGCTATGCCCTCGGTTGTTTTATGGCCATTTTGCGCCATATACTATGCAAAGCGCCGTTCGCTTAAAACAAATTAGCAAAAAGTGCCCCACCCACTACACTTTTTTCTAAAGAAAACAGTAACTTTGCACGCGAATAATTACATAGAATATGCAAGATATCAGAAATATAGCCATTATAGCCCACGTTGACCATGGAAAGACGACCCTCGTGGACAAGATGCTCCTTGCCGGAAATCTCTTCCGCGCCAATCAGCAGACAGGAGAACTTATGCTCGACAATAACGATCTTGAACGCGAGCGTGGTATAACCATCCTTTCCAAGAACGTCAGCATTAACTATAAAGGCACAAAAATCAATATCATTGACACTCCGGGACACTCCGACTTCGGTGGTGAAGTAGAACGCGTGTTGAATATGGCCGACGGCTGTCTCCTTCTCGTTGACGCCTTTGAAGGTCCTATGCCTCAGACACGATTCGTTCTCCAGAAGGCGCTTGAGATTGGCCTTAAGCCCATCGTTGTAGTCAACAAAGTGGATAAGCCCAATTGCCGCCCCGAGGAAGTTTATGAAATGGTATTCGACCTCATGTGCGAGCTCGGCGCAACTGAATATCAGTTGGACTTCAAGGTTGTTTATGGTTCTGCAAAGAATGGTTGGATGGGTGAAGATTTCAATACTCCTACAGACAATATCGAATATCTCCTCGATACCATTATCAGCGAAATTCCTGCTCCCGAGCAGATTGAAGGTGATGCACAGATGCTCATTACCTCTCTTGACTACTCCAACTACACTGGTCGTATCGCTGTAGGCCGCGTTCATCGTGGTACTATCAAGGAAGGTATGCCTATCACCATCTGCCACCGCGACGGCTCACAGGAAACCACCAAGATCAAGGAAGTTCACACCTTCGAGGGTATGGGCCGCCAGAAGACCACAGAAGTTAGCAGCGGTGACATCTGCGCTATCGTAGGTCTTGAGAAGTTTGAAATTGGTGACACTATCACCATTCCCGAGCGTCCTGAAGCATTGCCTACCATCACGATTGACGAACCGACCATGTCTATGCTCTTCACTATCAACGATAGCCCCATGTTCGGTAAGGAAGGTAAGTTCTGCACCAGCCGTCATATTGGTGACCGTCTCCGCAAGGAATTGGAAAAAGACCTCGCCCTCCGTGTAACAGAAATGGAAGGTTACACCGATCGTTGGATTGTCAGCGGTCGCGGTGTCCTCCACCTCTCTATCCTCGTTGAGACCATGCGTCGTGAAGGCTACGAACTTCAGGTAGGTCAGCCTCAGGTTATCTACAAGGAAATTGACGGTCAACGCTGCGAACCTATCGAAGAACTCACCATCAATGTTCCTGAAGAATTCGCTTCTAAGATGATCGATATGGTGACTCGCCGTAAGGGTGAAATGACCTCCATGCTCACTATGGGTGAACGCGTAGATATTGAATTTCTCATTCCTTCCCGCGGTATCATCGGTCTTCGTACCAACGTCCTCACCGCTTCACAGGGTGAAGCCATCATGGCACACCGTTTCAAGGAGTATCAGCCTTACAAGGGCGACCTTCTGCGCCGTCTCAACGGTTCTATGATTGCTCTTGAAAGTGGTACCGCCTTCGCTTATGCCATTGACCACTTGCAGGACCGCGGTAAGTTCTTCATCAATCCTCAGGATGAGGTTTACGCTGGTCAGGTAGTTGGTGAGCACGTTCACGACAACGACCTCGTCATCAATGTAACCAAAGCTAAGCAGCTGACCAACGTCCGCGCTTCTGGTACTGACGAAAAGGCTCGTATCATTCCTCCCATAATCTTCAGCCTTGAAGAGGCTTTGGAATACATCAAGGAAGACGAATATGTAGAGGTTACTCCCAAGTCTATGCGTATGCGTAAGACCATCCTCGATCACCTTGCTCGTAAACGCGCAAACCGCGAGTATAACGATTAATAAAAGCAATATGCTGGAAGCGCCCGCTTCGAGTATAAAAAAGGCTATGCTCCCGGGCATGGCCTTTTTTTATTATTATGAGCATTCATCTTTTCTTCATCATCTTTGCAATGAGTATGGGCGCTGCATTTGTTCAGCGCGTCTCAGGCTTTGGCTTCGGCATCTTCATCATGACGGTGCTGCCCTTCATTATGCCTTCGTATGGTGAAGCAACTACGCTGTCAGGACTACTGGCAATGCTGACCTCTATCGCCATTACCTTCAAAATGTGGCGACATATCCCCTGGAAAACTCTACTTCCCATTCTTCTCACCTTTCTCATTGTCTCCTATTTTTCCATACTCTTTGTAGCGCGTGCAGACGAGGGATTACTGAAACACATCCTCGGAATTGTTCTCATTCTCGTCAGTATCTATTTCTTTTTTATCAGCGAGCGCATTAAACTCAAGCCTACCCTCCCTATTCAAATAGGAATGGGCACCATATCCGGCCTCATGGGCGGCTTCTTCGGGATGCAAGGTCCTCCTGCCGTTCTCTTTTTTGTAGCTTCCAGCAAGACAAAAGAAGAATACATGTCGATGATGCAGTGCTATCTCCTCGTTGGTAATGTTTTTATGACCATTTTCAGGGCGCGTCAAGGCTTTTTGACTGAAGCGGTAGGGTATGGCTGGCTCTGCGGTATTTGTGGCGTCATTCTCGGTTTTTCGCTCGGTACACAAGTTTACAAGCGTCTTTCCCTGCCTCTCCTTCGCAAAGTTATTTATGCCTATATGGCCATCAGTGGCATACTTGCACTCATATAAACAAGACTTTTCTTTTTTCTTTATAGAAAAACGCGTTTTTCTGACATTTTGTGATAGATTATCCATTTTCTTCTTTCTTTACCAATAAAAAGGAACCGAAAGTTTCTTTTGGTATAAATTATGCACTCTCAATTGTGATATAGAGAACCTTATTATAGAACTTTAGAAAGACTCGAAAATGATGAAACAACTAAAAATTTCGCACTCTATCACAGCGCGAAATGAAGAGATGATATCCCAGTATCTTGCGGATATCTCACACTACCCCTTACTATCCATGGAGGAAGAGGTTGAACTAGCCCGACGTATCAAGAAGGGAGACCAGAAAGCATTTGAAAAACTAGTATGCAGTAATCTACGTTTTGTGATTTCTGTCGCCAAGCAATATCAACACCAAGGACTGACTCTGGGAGACCTGATCAACGAAGGAAACATTGGAATGATGAAAGCAGCCGAAAGATTTGACGATACTTTTGGTTTCAAGTTCATCTCATACGCTGTATGGTGGATTCGTCAGAGTATTACCGCTGCGCTTAATGAGAAGGGAACCGTCATTCGTCTACCTCAAAGCGCCATCAGCCTAGGCAACCACATGAAGAAACTAATGGATGCCTTTGAGCAGGAACATCATCGCAAACCTGACGCAAATGAACTATCTGATATTTTGGAAATAGAAGAAGAGAAACTAGTTACCACACTTTTTGCACCTAATCATCGTGTCAGTGCGGATGCTCCGCTGAGCGAGGACAGTGATACAACAATCGTTGACGGTATGACAGATGACTCAGCACCTGCGACGGATTCTGCCTTGGATAAAGAGAGTTGCCAGCAAGAAATTACCGTAGCTTTAAACGGCCTCGGAGAACGTGATCGTACTATTATCGTCCGCCTTTTCGGCATAGGCTGCCAGGAGGAAACACCGGATGAGGTCGCTATGGAACTAGGACTGAGCCGCGAACGTGTACGCCAGTTAAAAGAAGGCGCTATAAAGCATCTTTCTGCCTCACCCAATATCCACTCTCTTAGAAAATATCTATAAGTTAGAAACCAAAAGTTTAAAGTGGCATTATTGTCATGAAAAAGGGATTAGAGAACGATTTATTCTCTAATCCCTTAACTTTTATCATAATTCTGATTAATTGTGATCATCCCATGACTCAGGAAGTTCATCTGGCACGGAGTCAGCCTCAAGAGGTTGGGAAATACTGTCTGGCTCTATCGTCGGCAAATCCAATGGTTGGGTGAGTGCCTTACAAATCTTATCCTGAAAACTCTTACCATAAGAAGAACGACGAACACCTTGGTTCATAATAGCAAAAGCCAGCTGATGGCCATTGGGAGCAAGAGCGTACCCCGCAAGGGTAGAAACACCTTCAACCGTACCAGTTTTTGCATGAACGCGATCCTGGGCAGAAGTACCAACACATCGTTTTCGAAGAGTTCCATCGCGGCCCATGATAGGTAAAGAAGGATAAAGATGATTGTAGATATCCTCATGATGGAAAACATAACGCAAAGCATCGACAAGGACCTTGGGAGAAAGGTAATTGTACAGCGAAAGGCCACTACCATCAGCAATCTGAATATCTTCAGGATCATTACCACAGAGTTTCACAAACTTATTGACCTGTGCGCATGCATCTTTATATGATGCGTAAGGCTTGCCACTCTTGGCCGCCATTTGATAAAAAAGGCTTTCCGCATACATATTGTTGCTTTTCTTCATCATGGGAAAAAGAATCTGGTCCATTGTATGCGTACGCGTAACTAATAATGAGGCATCATGAGGAACCAGCCCCTGGCGATACATCCCATTAAAAGCTATTCCTGCCGCTTTGAGCGCATTGGTAAAGTGTTGACGGAAACTATCCTTACCTTGATAGAGAAGAGGGGTGAGAGGACCATAACCATCGTCCCAGCACCATCCCCAGCCCAAACTGAGGGTGTCTTTGAGAGATACATCACAGATGATTTCACCTTCGATGGAAGTGATTCCTTTATCGGAAAGAGCCTGGGTAAAGGCTTTCAGATCGTCTGCACCAAGCATAGGGTCAAAACCACCCTTAATATAGACATTGTAACGAACAAGACTGTCAACAACTATGGAATCGCCAACCATTGCTTCATTCGTTTGTGCTACTATATACAAACGAGTCTTATAAGTATAATCACCACCTAAGCATGACAAGGCAGAAGAAGCCGTCATCACTTTCTCGCAAGAAGCAGGACGCAAACACTGGCGAGACCCTTTGTCATACAAGATCTCGTCTGCTGTTAAATCGTAGATATACATTCCCAACTGGGTATGTTCAAAAAGATCGTTAATCAACAGCTCGTCTATTCGTCCGCGAATTACAGTCGTAAACGTATCTGTTGGCTCTGCCAGCATCGGCAAAACCAATAAAAAAGATAAGAAGAATGTATAGAGTCTTTTCAAAACTTATTTATTTAATCGATAGCCTTTCAAAGCAGAATGATAATTGGTACAAGCCTACTCGGCACGGATTTCAAAAGGATATTTGCCTTTATCGTAGGGTTTAATGCAAACCTTCGTTCCAATTTGCGCATAGTATTTACGCAATAGAAGAAGATCATTGTCGCGCAGGCGGATGCATCCCTCGCTATCCATACCGGGAATAGAACGTTCATTCCCCGTACAGCCATGAATGCCGATGCTCTTATTATTACGACAACCACGATTGCAATCACTCTTCGAAAGATTTAAGCGCATAAACCATTTTCCATAAGCGGAGAAAGATCCACGGCCATCTTTGAAATCATGGCGCCAATTGCTCGAATTTTGAATATTACAAATAAGAAAAGACTTCTCGATAGAGCACTCTGGCGTACAATTGTCACCACGGTATGTCTTGTCTACCTTATTTAACGCATAGCAAACAGGGAAGGTTGCAGCGAGAAGTGTATCTCTCTTCACAATCTCGTAAACATACAATCGGAATTCCTGCTTGGAGACAACAAAGAAACATTTTGCCTTGTTGACATTCTTGCGATAAAGAAAAGCTTCATCGTAAATATCTGCAACCTTATACGTCTTATCTCCTTTTTCTGATGATACTGTTATCATCGGACAAGGAAAGACAGCTAAGCTATCGTCCACTGGAGCAAGTGCAAGAGAATCCTCGTCTGTTTCTACCGAAGATAGTCTTCCTGCACAAGCGGAAAAAGCGTATGAACAGATAACGAATAATACGAGTAATAATTTCTCCATTATCATCCCCAGAAGAAATAACTGATAAGAACTGCACCTAACATACCGGCAAGGTCTGCGAGAAGACCACACTTGACTGCATAACGATATTTGGTGATACCAACACTACCAAAGTATATGGTCAAAATATAGAAGGTTGTATCCGTACTTCCCTGTAAGACGCTGGCCAAATGACCGACAAACGAACAGGTACCATGAGAGGTCCAGGTTTCAAGCATCATTCCACGGGCACCGGCACCATTCAAAGGTTTCAAAACTGCCACAGGAAGTGCATCTACCCAATCCGAATTCAATCCGCAGGCTTCGACAAGATATCGGGTTCCATCTTGCACCATCTGCAAAGAACCACTAGCCTTAAATATACCGACTGCAGCAAGAATAGCCACGCAATAAGGTATCAAACTAACAGCCGTCGTAAAACCACCTTTTGCTCCTTCTATAAAAGAGGAGTAAACGTTGAGTTTCTTATGAACACCAGAATAAAGGAACAAGGAGATAGTTCCAAGAATCAATACAGCAGTCAGCAAGTTACAGAATGCCTGGATTTCTTCATTACTATCCATGCTGTGAATTGTCCAGAAAAGGGACGCTACTAAAGCTGCCACAACGGCAAACATCACAAGAAAAGCTTTTCGGAAAAGATTAATCTTTTGAAAAATGGAAACGATAAGCAAACCCATAAAGGTACTGCACATGGTTGCCAGCAAGAGGGGAATAAAACAGTCCGTAGGCGTTGCACCAGCAGCTGCCATTGCTGCAGTACTGCCAAACTCCGTTAACATGGCCTGACTACGATATGCCATAATACTGACGGGAATAATCGTCAAACCACTAGTGTTCAATACAAGGAACATAATCATAGCATCGCTGGCTGTATCCTTTTTCTCATTGACCTTCTGCAATTCTTCCATAGCCTTCAGACCACAAGGTGTAGCAGCATTATCAAGACCGAGCATATTAGCAGAGATATTCATAAAGATACATCCTAAAGCTGGATGGTCTTTAGGGATGTCTGGAAAAAGTTTCGTCAGAAAAGGACTTAACCAACGGGCAAGACGCTGAATCAGGCCACTATCCTCGCCTACTTTGAGTATACCCATCCAAAGCGTTAGGGTTCCTGTCAAACCGATAGTGATGTCGAAAGCATATTTCGACATCTCAAAGGTACTGTTCATCATCGCAGGAAGCGACTCTGTATCCCCCATAAATATCAAACGGAAAAGGCCGGCAAGAATTCCAATAAAAAACAAGCCCAGCCAGACATAGTTCATTGCCATGTTGCAAAGTTTTCGTTTAGTGGCTGCAAAATTACAAATTTCTTTTGAGACCACTGCGGTTTTGAAGGAAAACTTCCTAAAAAGAACAAGGATTCAAGAACCATAGTTCCTGAATCCTTGTCTTATAAAGAAAAAGAGGATTAGATGCCAAGCTTAGACTTGATCTGAGCAGTAATATCAACAGAGATAGTTTCGTTGATAGCAACAGAGGTTGAAGACTTGTCGATAGCATAAACATAGCCACCTTCCTTCAATACAGCCTGTACAGCATCCTGAAGCTTCTGCATAATGGGCTGAATCTTCTTTGCAGCTTCTTCCTGATAACTCTTCTGGTTATCCTGATAAGCCTGCTGGATACGCTGCTGGAGATCGCTGAGTTCCTGTTCACGACGCTGACGCATGTTTGCGGGGGTAGATTCGTTTACTTCATTCTGGTACTTCTCGTACTTGGTTTGAAGTTCCTTCTGCATTTCCTGAATATCAGCCTCATACTGCTTGCCAAGTGCTTCGAGCTCAGTCTGAGCAGTCAAATAAGCAGGATAAGTCTTTGCGATGTCTTCTGAATTGTAGTGAGCGAACTTCTGAGCGAAGACGCTGAGAGGTGCGAGCATGAGCACCATCAAGAGGAGTTTCTTAAGCATTGTATTTTTTGTAGTTTATTGTTTTTCGGGGTGCAAATATACGACAATTAATTGGAATAACCTAATTTAGCAAGCACTTCATTAGAAATATCTATGCTAGGAGAGGCAAAAATGATACCTGCACCCTCACTGGAACGGTCAAGAATCAATTGGAAACCCTTAGTTGCAGCTACACCTTTGACAGCATTGTAAACTTCATCCTGAATAGGTTCGAGGAGAGCGATGCGCTTCTTGTAGAGTTCTCCTTCAGGACCAAAGTACTTCTTCTTAAGCTCTGAAGCCTCCTTTTCCTTAGCTACGATAGCCTCTTCACGTTCAGTCTTCTGAGCCTCAGAGAGGAAAACGGCTTCATTCTGGTAATTCTTATAGAGAGACTTAGCTTCGTTATCGATAGCTTCAACTTCTGCCTGCCAGCGTTTGCTGACCTGAGAAAGCTGTTCATTAGCACGCTCATAAGCGGGAATGTTGCCCAGAATGTATTCCATATCAATAAGAGCAAACTTCTGAGCATCTGCCTGGGCTACGAAAGCAAAGGCAAGAACGAGAATAGAAAGAATCTTTTTCATAATGCGGCTTTTTATTTATCTAATTTTTTTGAAAATTCTGCCAAAGGGCATTGATGCTGCAAAAGTAGGCTTTTGTCTGAAAAAATAAAAGTCAAAGGCTATAAAAATGCCGCCCCTTTAATAATTTTAACAAAAAAGCCTTGTCTTGCTTACGCTATTAGAATTCCTGACCAATAATGAAGTGGAACTGTGAACCACCAATCTTGGAACCACTGCTGTCATACTTCTGGAAACCGTATGCCCAATCAATACCCATAAGACCGACCATGGGCAAGAGAATACGAACACCGAAACCTGCTGACTTCTTCAAGTCGAAAGGATTTAACCTATTTACATCTTTCCAAGCATTACCTGCTTCAAGGAAAGCAAGTGCATAGATAGAAGTAGAGGTTTCAAGCATCAAAGGATAACGGAGTTCCATCGTCAAGCGCTCGTAAGCATAACCATTACCAGTTCCATTATTACCAGCCAAAGAACCATTCTCATAACCACGGAGACCGATAGTCTCGGTAGCGTAACCCGTTGAATAACCGCTCATACCGTCACCACCGACATAGTAGGTTTCGAAAGGAGATTTCTTGTTCTTGTTATAAGCACCGAGAACACCGATTTCTGCTCTGGTGTAAAGAACGGGGCAATGCTTAAAAGAACTTGTAAGGGCAGTATAGTTCTTAAAACTGAAATGCCACTTGTGGTATTCTACCCAACGATACTTCTGCTGTGCCTCCTGCTGATAGCTGCTAGAATAGTAGTTTGTAGCAAGACCTTCGTAGTTAATACCATCCCAAAGAGAGTAGGGAGGTGTCAAGGTCAAACTGAAGTTAAAGTCAGAACCACGGCGGGGGAAGAAGGTATGATCGATACTTGAACGGTTCAAGTTGAAGGTCAAGTTAATATTGTTACAGTTACCGTCTGTAATAAGGAAGTACTGCCAGTTCTTCAACATATAGCGAGTATAGCCGAGAGCCACGCTGAACGAGAAGTAGTCATCGGGCCAACGGAGACGCTTACCAAAACCAACACTAGCACCAACGAGTTGAACCCACTTGTTAGGATCGTAATAGTTGGAGTAGTTATAGTAGCTGGAGTTGGTTCCGTAACCATAACCATAGTAGTAACTATAGAGATTATTCATATAGTTGCTATAATAGCTAGAGTTCACATCACTCTGCTTAGAGTAGAAAACACTCAATGAGAACTGATTAGGACGCTTTCTTCCAAACCAAGGATCTACGAATGACAAAGAGTAGGACTGGTAGTAAGTACCATTGGTCTGACCTTGCAGTGAAAGGGTCTGGCCATCACCCTGAGGAATAAATCCGGCACGCTTGTAACCTCCCTTACCGATAAGATTCTGAAGAGAGAAGTTGGTAAACTTCAAACCCACCTTACCAATGACACCAGTCTGACCCCAACCTGCAGAGAGTTCAATCTGGTCACCACCCTTGGTAACCAAGGGATAAGTAACGTCAACCGTACCTGTTGCCTGATCAGGAGAGATATTCTTACCAATCTGTTCACCGAGGATTTCTGAGTCGAACTGATTCATCGCTGCCAACTCGCGCACTGAACGCTGGATAGCTTCCATGGTGAAGAGGTCACCAGGCTTCGTACGGAGCTCACGACGAATAACATAGTCATACACGCGCTCATTACCTGTGATACGGATTCGATTGAAAGTAGCCTGCTGGCCTTCGACCATTCGCATTTCAAGGTCGATGCTGTCGCCTTCTACATTGATTTCAACAGGATCAAGATGGTAGAACACATAACCATTGTTATAATACTGCTTACCAATAGCGTCTTCATCATCATTCAGACGCTTGTTCATCATCTTCTGGTCGTACACATCACCACGCTGCATGCGGAAAGTACTCTGAAGTGCAGCCGTAGGATAGACAGTATTACCTACCCAACTAACATTACGAAGATAATACTTCTGGCCCTTATAAAGGTCCATATAGACATCCACATGCTTGTCGTCATAGGTAACGACAGAGTCGGCAACAATAAGGGCATCACGATAACCCCAAGAGTTCATCTTGTCAATAACAAGACCTTTGTCCTCTTGATACTTATCTTCAAGGAACTTTTTGCTGGAGAACCACTTTTTAATGCTGGAGCGGTCGTTAGTCTTCTTCATGGCCTGCTTCAGCGGCTTTATTTCCTTAGGATCTACACCCGTGATGTAAATCTTATGAACACGAATCTTGCTGTTCTTGTCGATATTAATATCAACAATCATACGATTGTCTGCCGTAATATCTTCTTTCTGAACAATCTCAATATCTGCATTCTTGAAACCCTTGTCATCGAAATAGCGCTTGATGTGTTTCTTGGCACGGTCAACAAGATTAGGGGTAATCTGATTACCAGCCTTGAGAGGGATGCGTTCCTCTATGTCTTCGCGCTCAGACTTCTTTACGCCATTGATACTGAGGGTAGAAATACGAGGCTGAGCCGTCAACTTAATATGAAGATATATTTTTCCATTGACGATAGAGTCGGCCTCAATGACTACATTAGAGAACAATCCCTGCTTCCAATAACTCTTGATAGCGTCACTGATATCGGGACCAGGCACCTCATAGGTTTCACCAATAATAAGATTGGAGATATTAATCAGCAGCTCATCGTCATAGCCCTTGATTCCATCCACAGCAATGCCACCAAGGACATACTTAGGATGTTCTGCCGTATAAACAATTTCAGGACTCACCTGAGCCTTGGCAACGAAAGCCGCCATAAAGCAGAGGAGGACGAGAAGATATTTTTTGAAGTATTTCATTGATTATTGATTTTCGAGAGATGTGAGACTCACATTTTATTGGTTATTCTGTACCTGTTCTGAGGTCTTGCCAAAACGGCGTTCACGGCTCTGATAGTCTTCGAGTGCCAAGTCAAGAGCATGTTCATCAAAGTCAGGCCAGAAAGTATCAGTGAAGTAGAGTTCGCTATAAGCGCACTGCCACAAAAGATAGTTGCTGATGCGAAGCTCGCCTCCTGTTCGGATGAGCAATTCGGGGTCGGGCATGAAGTTTGTACGAAGATTCTTGGCAATCGTTTCTTCTGTTATATCTTCAGGCTTCAAATTACCAGCAGCAACTTCCCTGGCCAGATCACGCATAGTTTCGGTGATTTCCCAGCGACTGCTGTAAGACAAGGCTACTACCATCGTAAGACCTGTATTCTTTGAGGTGTTGCGTTCGCAACGCTGAATACTTTCACGAACATAGTCGGGAATTCTATCTACATCGCCGATGATGCGCAGACGAACATTGTTCTTCATGAAAGTCTCTTCTTCAAGACTTTCAAACATCAGTTGCATCAACGCTGCCACCTCAGGTGCAGGACGTTTCCAGTTTTCTGTGCTGAAAGTGTAAAGTGTCAGATATTTTATTCCAAGGTTGGAACAGTAGGAGGTTATTCTATCAACAGCTTCCACACCTGCCTGATGGCCCCATGAACGCTCACGACCCTGTGCTTTTGCCCAGCGCCCGTTTCCATCCATGATAATGGCTATATGTTGAGGTAATCTGTTCTTATCAAGCATAGATAATTGCAAATATATGATGGTCAATTAGTCAAGATTTGCACGCTGGCAAGCGGGACATTTCTTGGAGAAATCATAGGTAAAGGTCAGCATTGTTATTCCGAAATGATCCTTATTACGGAACATATCACTGGGGATGCCCGTCGGTGCTGAGATATTGTCAAGTTTATCGCTCAAGGAGAGATGCATGGCCCAGTCCAGGGTCATATTGATTCGAGGACCCAACTTCCATTTAACGCCGATACCGAAAGGTACATTAGCGGTAAACGCGTTACCTGCATCACTATAACTCAAACCAAAACCCAACTGTACAAAAGGGGTAAAGCGCTTATAGTGCTGATAGCCTCTTTGGTAACCATAGGGAAAGAAATTGAGTTCGTACGTTGCGGAAACATCGGTAATACCTCCCGAAAACGACATATCTAAACGATCCGAAGTTGATCCTTCTGTCGTTGCGGGATAGAAGTCTTTCTTCCCGCTGAGGTCTCCACTAATAATATTATAGGAGCCCATCAGTTTGATTGCCATTCTAGGATTCATCAGAAAACGGATCAACATTCCGCCTGAAAAGTTGGAATCACCAAAGATTGTACTGTTGGCATCATTGAGCATGAAATTCGTACCAAGCGCCACACCAATTTCCTTGGTGTAATGCTCCTCATCTTGTGCATGAACCGGCATAAAAGATAGGCCGGAGAGCAACACAACAATCAGTAATTGATAGAATTTCAAGGGTTTCCGTTTTAGGAGAATTGTTATACTTAGTTCAAGAATATCTTCTGAGCTTCAGCCCAGTCAACCTTGCACGCGCGACCGAACCAAACTTCATTACCGTCAATGAGGAGCCAGAGATTACTGTGTTCGTCCACACCAGCACTGAGTGTCGTTACGGTTTTCTCTGCCAAATCATCTGGCAGAACCAGTATTTCGTGGTCCTTCCAGATACGACCTCCATCAAGAGAATACTTCAAACTAATATGGTTTTCTGCGTCAATACCTACAAGAAGATAACCCTTATCATAGGAAAGAAGGTAAGCATCATGAAGTGCTTTCGCAGGATAATTGTTTTCCTCTGTAGCAGGGAGGTAATCCCAGGCATAATGATATTTATCCGTCGTATCAATAACACGACGCCAAACACGACTTTCTAATGAATCCTCTTTTGTCACTGTACCATAGAGGAGAACCTCAAACATATTTTCATCGGCACGCGTTACTCCGGTTGCCCATGCATAGTTGGCTGTGGGGAGTTCAGCCTTATCAGCCTCAGCAACACTGTCTTCCTCATAATTCTCACCATCAGTAGAGACCATCATCTTACCATTTTCTAAACGGAAATGATAGGGGGAAACATCAAAACTATTCAGGCCGGCATTGGAAACAATATTCTTTGCATTCCAATCAGCAATGTTCATCTGATTCCAGATCAAACTATCCTCATCTTGCTGATGAATACGAACCTCCACGGTAAAAGGTCGAGTAGAGCCATCATAACCATACAAGGTAAAATAGCGTTTTCCCTTTGAGAAATCAAGGGTATCAGCAGTGGAATAGACGGTATCCACATCCTCCGTCAATTTTCGAACAGAAGCAGTACCACTGGTAGAACCATTGGAAACAGTGAAAGTTGAAAAAATAATTTTATCTGCATGACATCCGTAAGGGAGGGAATCTAAATTGTATGCAATATCATTTACAAGATCAATTGTAAACGGATAAACACTACCTGCAGTTACAGTAGACTCATATGTACTATCCTTCTTTGTCGTAGAATTAATTGTATGGACAGTACGAGGAATTGTTCCAAAAGAGATTGCAGAAAGGATGCAATCGTTATAGGTAGTATAATCTATTTCCTCGTTGTCAAAACATGACACGAGAAGACTGCTGCAAAGCAGCGTAACGATAAGAGTATGAAGAGCGCGGAGATTCTTAAACATTTAGTTTGTTGCGTTCGAGTTGGTTTTTATACGATTTTGTAACGCGTAAATACGATATTCTATCGTGCGTACACGATTATTCAGCTTGCAAAATTACTAAGACTTTTCCAAAGTATAGCATTTTCTTTGAAATATTCGGCGAAATTTAAGATTTTTAAGGTTAATTTCCAATGTTTAGAAGGTATTTTTCATCTTTTTAAGGTAAATTTGCACCGCAAAGTGTGCGCATTATGCGTGCCTAACGTCCATTTTGAATTGAATTTATACCGTCCAAAATCGTTTCCATGATGAATATCGCAGTTATCCTGGCAGGCGGAGTAGGGAGCAGAATGGGAATCGGTCGCCCGAAGCAGTTCTTAGAACTGGCAGGTAAGACTATTCTTGAACATAGCATTTCTGCCTTTTCCGACAATCCGCTTATCGACATGATCTATGTGGTCTCGAATCCAGATTTCGTAGATGAGGTGGAAATGATTGTTGACAGTTATCATGCTCAGAACAAATGGCAAAAGGTAACGCGGATCATTCCTGGTGGTAAAGAGCGTTCCTATTCTTCGCTCAATGCTATCGAGACTTGCGAAACAGAGGGCAAATGTCGTGAGATTAATATTATTTTCCACGATGCTGTCCGTCCTCTTGTAGACCAACGTATCATCACAGATGTCTGCGAAGCTCTAAAAGAGCATGAGGTCGTCAATGTAACTTTACCAGTTGCAGATACCATTGTAAAAGCCCATGATGGTTGCATGACGGCAGTCATCGATCGTTCAACATTACAGCGTGTGCAGACTCCTCAAGGCTTTCATCTGGATGTTATCAAAAAAGCCTATGATCTTGCTCTTGCAGATTCTGAGTTCAAAGCAACAGATGATTGTGGCGTTGTCCTAAGATATTTGCCTAAGACTCCCATTTTTCTTGTCCGTGGTAGTGAGCACAATCTAAAACTCACTTATCCGGATGACATACCCCTTTTCGAGTTCCTACTCTCTCAAAGAAAGAAGTAAAAATATATGGATATAACTCCTCTTGTTAGAAAATTCTTAAAACATCGTATTCGTTCCATCTCTCACTATGCAGACCAAGCTGAAAACATTCAGCGTGGTGTTTTGCGTAAACTGATCAATAAAGCCAATAAGACCGAGTATGGATGCAAATACCATTTCGATAAAATCAGTACTTATGAATCCTTTGCAAAACGTGTTCCTCTCAACGATTATGAAACGCTAAAGGACTATATCGACCGTATGCGCCATGGCGAAAAGGATATCCTTTGGAAAGGCCAGGTAAAATGGTATGCAAAGTCTTCGGGAACAACAAACGATAAATCCAAGTTCATCCCTGTTTCTCAGCAGGGTTTGAAGCATATTCATTATCAAGGTGGAACAGACTCTGTTGCACTCTATCTGCATTACCACAATCCCGATAGTCATCTGCTCTCAGGAAAGGCTTTGATTCTCGGAGGAAGCCATCAGCCCAACTGCAATCTTCCCGAAAGTCTCGTAGGAGATTTGAGTGCAATCCTTATTGAAAATGTTACTCCATTTGTAAATCATTATCGCATTCCCAGCAAGGAAACTGCATTGACGGCAGACTTTGAAGAGAAGCGTATCCGCATTTCCCAGGAGGCTCGTGATGAAAATGTTACGAATCTCTCTGGTGTACCTTCTTGGATGATGAGTGTCATCAACCGCATTCTCGAAGATACAGGAAAAGAAACTTTGGATGAAGTTTGGCCCAACCTTGAAGTCTTCTTCCATGGTGGCGTTGCCTTCACTCCATATCGCGAGCAGTACAAGCGTCTCATTAAGAACAGCAATATGCATTACATGGAAACCTATAATGCTTCTGAAGGTTTCTTTGGTTTGCAGGACGACCCGAATGATCCTTCTATGCTTCTCATGCTCGACTACGATGTATTCTACGAATTTATTCCGCTTGAAGATGTAGGCCTTGAAAAGCCACACATCTATCCTATCTGGCAAGTTGAGGCAGGTAAGAACTATGCAATGGTCATTACGACGTCCTGTGGCCTATGGCGTTACCAAATTGGTGACACCATCATGTTTGACAAGGTAAAGCCGTACAAATTCCACATCTCTGGTCGTACCAAGAGTTTTATCAACGCATTTGGTGAAGAACTGATGGTGGATAATGCCGAACAGGGTCTGCGAATAGCTTGCGAGCAAACGGGCGCAGAAGTAGAGGAATACACGGCTGCACCAGTATTTATGGATGCTAACGGCCAGTGCCGTCACCAGTGGGTCATTGAATTCCGCAAAGCTCCCGCTGACGTTGAAGAATTTGCAACTATTCTTGACAACAGTCTGCAAACTATTAACTCTGACTACGAGGCAAAGCGCTACAAGAATCTTACGCTCCAACGCCTTGAAATCATTCCTGCTCGCAAAGACCTCTTTACAGACTGGCTCCGTAGTCGTGGTAAACTTGGCGGACAGCACAAAGTTCCCCGTCTTTCAAACCAGCGTGAAATCATTGAGCAGATTATTGCTTTAAACTCTTCTAAATAATCTTCGTGAAGCGCCTATTTCTCTTTTTTCTACTAACATTGGCCGGTTTCATTGTGATTCTGACCTGTATTGTTAGTTGTGCCAATATGGGTGCCGGACCCGATGGTGGACCCTACGACGAAACGCCACCGCGTATCGTCGGAATGACCGCGCCATCGCAAGTGGCTTCCGGTGCTACGACAAAAGGCAAGAAACACAAACGCACGAAATTCCAAATGATGTTTTCGGAACTTGTCCAACTGGAAAATGCCAACGAAAATGTCATCGTTTCTCCTCCGCAGTTAGAACAGCCAAACATCGTGGTAAGTGGAAAGAAAATCACTGTAGAACTCCTTGACTCTCTGAAGCCTAACACTACATATACCGTTGACTTCGCTGATGCCATAAAGGATAATAACGAAGGAAACCCACTTGGTCATTTTACCTATATTTTCTCAACGGGAGAAAAGACGGATACCATGGAGATGTCTGGTTATGTGCTGAATGCAGAAGACCTTGAACCGATGGCGGGTGTTCTCGTGGGCTTATATCCCATTGATGAGAATATCCTCAGCGGAAAGGAAAAGGTTGAAGACGATTCGGTAACGATTCCGAATGCTCCGAAAAATGACCTCGAAGATCTCATCACGGGACCCGCAGAACAGTGGCTCGTCGATACACTCTTTACAACGACTCCTTTTGATCGTGTTGCTCGTACGGATGCTTCGGGTTACTTCAGCATCAAAGGTGTTGCTGAGGGCAAAAAATATCATATCTACGCTCTCAAAGACGGTGATGCCGACTTCCATTTCTCTCAGAAATCTGAAGCCATCGCCTTCTCCAAGGATATCCTCACACCTTCTGCTTTTGGCGACACTCGTTACGATACTCTTTGGGTAGACAGTACGCGCTACGACTCTATCCGCGTCATTCCATTTACACATTATCTTCCCGACGATATCGTTCTTCTGGCTTTCCAGGAAGCCAATCAACCGCGAACCTTATTGAAGGCTGAAAGAAATGACTTTGAAAACTTCAAAACCTATTTCACCGCGCCTTCTGAACAAATTCCAACGATAGAACCTCTTAATTTCGATGCTACTGATGCATTTATCGAACAGAGAAATGTAGGAAATGATACCATCATCTATTGGTTGAAGGATTCGCTCCTTATGAAGCAAGATACTCTTGATTTTGTGTATCACTTTATGGCATGGAATGACTCGTTGCAACAACATGTTTCTACAACCGACACACTGAGTCTCACTTCCCGTGTATCTTGGCAAAAGCGTTTGGACCAAAAGCGCAAGGACGATGAAAAATGGGAAAAACAAGTTGAAAAGCGTCATAAGAAAGGTGATTTTGCCCACGATGAAAGACCGATTGAGTACATCAAGATGACTGCGTCTGTCAATAACACATTGGCGCCAAACGAGAATATCACCCTGACTTTTGCTGAGCCCATTGACAGCATAGACCTTTCTATGGTTCATCTGGAACTCATCGTCGATTCCACTGCCACGGAATCAGATTTTCTCCTTGATACAGTACCTAACAATATCCTCGCGCGAAGAATCTATGCGGAGTGGCGACCCGAGCAAAAGTATTGCCTCACCATAGATTCCGCCGCCATTCACAATATCTACGGCCTTTGTAATTCTGAATTCAAAAAGGAATTCTCTATCGAGAGTCTGGAGAATTACGGAACACTCTTTATCACGCTAAACGGCCTTGAAAAGGCATACGCTCCGTTCGTTGACAGAAACAACTCGAGTGATCCTTATGACCACGCTCTCGTGCAGTTACTCGACCGTAGTGGAAAACCAATGTATTCCGTTTATGCAAAAGATCATCGCGCCGAATTCTATTATCTTCGTGCAGGAGAATACTATCTCCGCTGTATAGTTGATCGTAATGAAAACGGAAAATGGGATCCTGGTGCTTGGGAGAATCGTATGCCAGCTGAAGATGTTTTCTACAGTGACCAGACTTACAATGTCCGTGCTGGATGGGATGATAATCAAGAATGGGATGTTTCTGCCATAGCCCGAAACTTACAGAAACCTTCTTCACTTGTTAAGCAGAAAAAGACCTCAAAGAGCAAGTCCTCAGCTCATGAGCGCAACATCAAACGCCTGGAAGACCGCGCCAAAGGTGCAAGCGGACAGACGAGTAGTTCAAGCAAAAACAGCTTAGGAAAGATGTTCTAACGCAAAGAAAATGCATGCTAGCATGCTTACAAAAACATACAACAAAGGCCCGAATCCAATTGAGGTTCGGGCCTTTGTTGTCTTTGTTCTATACTTTCTTCTACTGCATAAAGAAGATACTTAGTTATTCTTTGCCTTTACAGCAAGAGCATACATACGGATTTGCTTGATCATCGCAAGGAGACCGTTGGAACGGGTGGGGGAGAGATGTTCAGTAAGACCTATTTCCTTGATAAAATAGAGATCAGCATCAAGGATTTCATCGGGAGTATGGCCACTCAGTACACGAATAACCAAGCTAACGATACCCTTGACAATCAATGCATCACTTTCTGCACGGAAGCAGAGGGTTCCATCGCCGGGCTCGTCGCAAACAATCCAGACGCGACTCTGGCAACCGTCAATAAGATTCTTTTCTATCTTTTCACTGGCGGGCAAAGCTTCCTGCTCCTCACCTAAATCGATAAGCAACTGGTAGCGATCCATCCAATCTTCAATCTCGAGGAATTCCTCGATGACTTCATCTTGTATTTCGTTAATAGTCATAGTTATTGTTTGAATTTATTCTTCTTCCGAAAGGAGTTGAACGAGGGTTTGGCCGACAGCACGGAGAACTTCCGGATCGATATTCTCTACGGTGTCACTCGTTGTATGCCAAGTCGGTCCAAAACTATTTTCTGCGTCAGTAAAGAACGGAATAATATCAATGGTAGGGATACGTGCTACCTCGTTAACAGGAACATGGTCATCGGTAATAAAGCCACCCTGAGTCTGGGGAAAATAACTGGCGGCATCTGCATAACGAGCTGCCTCCCAGGTACGAACAACGATGCTTTGTGCATACTTCAAGGAGAAGCCTTCGTAAGAGAACGTTGAACCACGGCCACCGACCATGTCAAGGAGAATACCGTAACGAGCAACATAGCCTTCCTTGTGGGGAGTTGCAGCCCAATACTGACTACCGAGACACCAACTATCGCCTTCTGTCTGAGCTTCCTGAGGTGCCCAATCCGGAGCACCGTAGTCTTCCGCATCAAAACAGATGAAGTCAACGCCAACCTTTGGGTTGAGTTGGTTAAGGAGACGGGCAATTTCAAGCATAACGGCAACGCCAGATGCACCGTCATTTGCCGCCATAACAGGTTCGTGACGCTTGCTTTCATCAGGGTCCTGATCTGCCCAGGGACGACTGTCATAATGAGCACAAATCATCACACGCTCAGTCAATTCAGGCTTATATGCAGCAATGATATTGCGACATCCTAACGGCTTGTTGTCCCAACCGGTAACCGTTGTCTTCTGGTTGGTAATTTCCATACCGTAACTTGCAAATTTATCAGCAATATAGTCGCCACATTTCTGAATAGCCGTTGAATTTGACAAGCGAGGACCGAAGTCGCACTGATCTTTCACAAACTGGAATGCGCTGTCAGCATTAAACTTGACTTGGCAAATACGTGTAGAATCAATAGCATCAGCAGCTTCGCTAACACTTTTCTGACTTTTACACGCTACCATGGAGATTACTGCTCCAGCGAGAAATAACAAATGAGTAAATTTCATATTTCTTATGTCATTGCTTGGGCTATTTCACCCAGATTTTATGCTTGATAAAGGACGCGACGGAAATTATCGCCCCAGATTTTACAAAGATCATCTTCGGAATAGCCACGTTTGAGCAATTCCTCAGTAATGCAGATGCAATAGGAAGCATCGCTGAGACCAGGAACGCCACCATCGCCATCAAAGTCACTGCCGATACCTACATGGTCAATGCCACAAACCTCTATCATATGCTCCAAATGAGCTATGAAAGTTTTGAGAGAGGGATTCTCTTCTGGAGCAATACCAAAGTCTTCAGGGTGATCAAGACGAACGAAGCCTTCGTACATCGTACACTGAACAACACCGTCTTTTTTTGCAATTGCACGTAGTTGATCATCGGTGAGATTACGAGGATGATCACATAGCGCCCTGCAGCAAGCGTGGGTAACGGCAACAGGCACGGCTGAAGCCTCAAGCACATCGTAGAAAGTTTTTTCTCCTGCGTGGCTCAAATCAATAAGCATGTGCTGACGATTCATTTCCTGAACAACCTCACGACCAAAAGCGGAGAGTCCATGATGTTCTTCTGCTGGTTCATCTTTCTTGGGACGGGCGGAGTCACAAATATCGTTGTGTCCGTTGTGACAAAGCGTCATATATTCACAGCCCATTTCCTTGTAGGTCTGGATAAGCGACAGATCCTTACCGATAGCATAGCCATTCTCAATACCACGATGAACGCGGCCTTCCAGTTCGGGGGTTTCCTCCAACATTACGTCCAGACGGCGGTAAGTCTCGATAACCTGGACCTTGGCACTTGCATATCCCGCCTCATCACGAGGACCTTGGGGAATATAACTGACCATGTAAACCTCATCCAAATGACCTTCATCCATTTTCTGGGCATCCATAAGAACGACGGAATTTCGACGGGTCAGGTTTAAAGCCTTTCGCTCTTCACCGTTTGCATCTTCAATCAATTGATTAAAGAACATCGGTGTGTCGCAGTGGCTATCAAGTGTATTTATTCTTGCGTGGGCCTCAAGTGCTGTCCCATAAAGACGGGCAGCCTCAACGAAAGCCTTAAACAAACGATCACTATCTTCGTTTGGCATGCATTCTGGATGCCATTGAACACCGAGAAGGAAAGATTCTTCGGGACGGCCTTCTATTGCTTCCAAAATACCATCTGCCGATGATGCAACAACCTTCATCAACGGACCTGCCTCAGTGACAGCCTGGTGATGGAAAGAGTTGACCGTGAGGCGGGTTTTTCCTAAAATAGAATAGAGAAGGCTACCTTCAACAACTTCTACAAAATGTGTAGCACAGTCACGGGGAGCATCCTGTGAATGCTTAATCAGCGGAGCAACGGCCTCATCACAATCAGCCTTATAACCCTTGTGCCAAACCTCGATATCCTGGGACATACGTCCACCCAAAGCTGCTGCCATCACTTGAATACCACGGCAAATTCCGAAAATAGGCAGATGACGCTGCTGTGCCAATCGAGTTAACGGCAATTCAAAAGCATCACGACGAGGATTAATATGATGGAGTTCTGGCAGAGGATCTTCGCCAAAAAGCACAGGATTCACATCGGCACCTCCAGAAAGAAGGAGACCATCCAATTGTTCCAACTGGTTCAACATCTCCTCTTCGTCGTCGGTAGGAGCAAGAAGTAGGGGCGTTCCACCAGCCTTTCGTACAGACTGCCAATAAGCCAAAGCCAATTCGGCACCATTGGTTCCGAAATTGGTCGTTATGCCAATAATGGGTCTTCGCATAATTAAAAAAGGGCTATATACCTAAAAAGGAGCAATGTCCAAACAATACTCCTTTATAATAAATTTCCAAAAGAAAGAATTAATCCTCGGTTTCGTCAGAGAAACAGATTTCCTGGGGCTCATCGATTTCCTCGCCTTCACCCAAGGTAATAGGAATGTTGCGCTGAATGCTCTGCTCAAGGCTGATCATGGTGTCGGTAGAATTTACACCGGGAATACTTTGAATGCGATTGTTCAGCAAATCCTTCAAGTGTTCATTGTCCTGAGAATACAACTTGATCAACATGGTGTAAGGACCAGTTGTGAAGTGACATTCCACAACCTCGGGAATCTTCATCAATTCCTGAACGGTGGAATTATACATACTTCCCTTCTCCAAACGGATACCGATATAAGAACAGGTTCCAAAACCGAGGTATTTGGGATTAACCTGATAACCACTACCAGTAATGATTCCACGTTCGAACATGCGAACAACACGCTGATGGATTGCAGCACGAGATACACCGCACTGTGATGCTATTTCCTTAAAACTGCGACGCGCGTCAACGGAAATAACTTTTAATATTTTTCTGTCTAGTAAATCTGCTTTTTTCATTTTGAATGATTTTGTGCTGCAAAGATAGCCTAATTTTAGACAATATGAAAGTTTTTTGTAGATTTTTTTACTTTTGTATAGTATATTCTGCCGTTTTAGCGTATCTTTGCGCCATAATAATAGACAAAAGTGAGATAAAGACTTCTACCTTTCATGTGGCTCATTGATTTTATACTGACTCCTTCCCCTTTGCAAGCGGTGACGATTATTTCCGCTATTTGTGCATTGGGACTTACGCTGGCGAAATTTCGTTTTCGCGGACTCTCCCTCGGCAGTACCTTTGTATTCTTTGCTGGTATTGCAGCAGGAGCCTTTGGCCTAACGATTGACAGCCAAATGCTGAGTTACGCACAGAGTTTCGGCCTCGTCCTCTTTATATATGCTCTCGGCATGCAGGTTGGTCCTGGCTTCTTCAGTACTTTCCGTAGCGGTGGCGGACTTTTGAACCTCAATTCGCTCGGAGTTCTTGGCTTAGGAACACTAATGGCTATTGGCGTATTACTGCTGGGCTGGCTTCCCATTGCTGAAACGATGGGCGTACTATGCGGTGCAACAACCAATACGCCTGCCCTCGGTGCTGCCCAGCAAACGCTCATAGATTTGGGGCAGCCAGACTCTGCGGCAGCCCTGGCTTGCGCTGTCACTTATCCCGTTGGAACTGTTGGTGTTATCATTGTCATCGCCTTGATGCGTTCCTGGCTGAAAAAGCATGATAAAAGTGTTGTGATTGAACCAAAAGAAGAGGCACATATTGTCTCCTTCCATGTCTGTAATCCGGCTATTATCGGTAGCACATTGAACGAGATTGCACAGCTGACTCACCAGCAATTTGTTGCAAGTCGTCTATGGCGTAACAATCAGGTCATTATCCCCGATTCTACAACAAGAATCGAAGAGGGCGATCGTATCCTCGTTATTACCCGCAAACAGCATATCCCTCAGTTGACGATTTTCTTTGGAAAACTGGATGAGAAAGACTGGGAAAAGAAGGATATTGACTGGAATTCCTTGGATAAGACACTCGTTAGCCAGCGCATGGTGGTTACCCGTCCAAGTATCAATGGTCGACGCCTATCTTCTCTTCATTTCCGCGAACGCTATGGCGTGACGGTAACACGTGTTAAGCGTGCTGGTATTCAATTGGTAGCAACTCCGAACTTAATTCTTCGCCTTGGCGACCGCATCACAGTGGTTGGAACCAAAGAAGGTGTGGAACACGTAGGTAAGAACCTTGGAAATGCCGTAAAGAATCTCGATGACCCTAACCTTGTAGCTATCTTCGTAGGCATTTTCCTCGGTCTGATCTTAGGAAGCTTCCCTATCGAAATTGGTTTGAACTATCCCATTCGCCTCGGACTTGCCGGCGGTAGTGTTATCATGGGTATTCTCATCGGTTCCTATGGTCCCCGTTTCCACATGGTCAGCTATACGACAACTTCGGCAAATCTTATGTTGCGTTCATTGGGACTTTCAACCTATCTGGCCTGCCTTGGCCTCAGCGCTGGCGGCGATTTTGTTGCGACAGTCATGCAACCGGCAGCTTTGAGTTGGATTGGGCTTTCTTTCCTTATTTGTACTGTACCTGTGGCTATCTTCGCTGTTGTAGCGGTGGTGTGCCACAAGGAATCAGTGGAAAGTACAGCAGGCATGCTATGTGGTGCCATGGCCAATCCTATCGCTTTGAGCTATGTTAACGACATCATGCCCGGTGACAAGGCTTCCGTTGCCTATGTCACGGTCTATCCTTTGGGAATGTTCCTGCGTGTCATCATTGCTCAAATCCTTGTAATGTGGTGGTTCTTCTAATGTAATTAGTGGCCCAAGAAATTCGGGTTAACCCCGAAAAACTCGTCATGCAATTAGCATAAATGCCTTGGAAAGTTACGGAAAGCGCCGAAAATTCGCTTTTTCCTTTGTTGTTCACACACGATATAGTAACTTTGCACGCTGCAAAAACCATAGAATTTTAAACGCCAAGGCGTAAAACTATAATAATCACGGGCAAAGCCCGAAAACTCCATAAAATATGTCTGAAAGAAAAGTTCGCGTGCGTTTCGCACCAAGTCCCACGGGTCCGCTCCACATCGGTGGTGTGCGTACCGCTCTCTATAACTATCTCTTTGCTCGCCAACACGGTGGCGATATGGTTTTCCGTATCGAGGATACTGACTCTAACCGTTTCGTTCCCGGTGCTGAGGCTTATATCATCGAAGCCTTCAAGTGGCTCGGCATTGAATTTGATGAGGGTGTCAGTTTCGGTGGCGACAAGGGTCCCTATCGTCAGAGCGAACGTCGTGATATCTATAAGAAGTATGTAAAGCAGCTCCTTGATGCTGATAAGGCTTACATTGCTTTCGATACTCCTGAGGAACTCAATGCAAAGCGTGAATCTGTTGCTAACTTCCAGTATGATGCTTCTACTCGTCTCGAAATGCGCAACAGCCTTACTATGAGCAAGGAAGAAGTGGACCAGCTGATTGCTGACGGTGCTGTTTATACTGTTCGTTTCAAGATTGAACCGGGCGAAGAAGTACACGTCAACGATATTATCCGTGGCGATGTTGTCATCAATTCCAGCATCCTCGATGATAAGGTGCTTTATAAGAGTGCCGACGAACTTCCTACTTATCACCTTGCCAACATCGTTGATGACCATTTGATGGAAATCAGCCATGTTATCCGTGGTGAAGAGTGGCTTCCCAGTGCTCCTCTCCATGTACTCCTCTATCGTGCCTTCGGTTGGGAGGACACCATGCCTCGTTTCGCTCACCTTCCCCTCTTGTTGAAGCCTACTGGAAACGGTAAGCTTTCCAAGCGTGACGGTGACAAACTCGGTTTCCCCGTGTTCCCTCTCCTTTGGACCGACCCCGCAACAGGTGCTATCTCTCATGGTTATCGTGAAGACGGCTATCTTCCTGAGGCTGTTGTAAACTTCCTCGCTCTTCTCGGCTGGAATCCTGGCGATGATCAGGAAATCATGACTATGGAAGAGATGATTCAGAAGTTCGACCTCTCCAAGTGTTCAAAGGCTGGTGCTAAGTTTGACTATGTCAAGGGCTGGTGGTTCAACCGCGAATACATGTTGGCTCATCCTGCCAGTGACTTCGCTCCCGCTATCGTTAACCTCCTCAAGGAGCAGGGTATCGAAGCAACTGAAGAGCAGGCTGCTCAGATGTTCGACATGATGAAGACCAAGAACATCGAATATATCGACGGTCAGAGCGGTCAGACAAAGAAGCGTAACGTTAGTTTCATCGCTGACCTTTGGCCTCTCTGCGACTTCTTCTTCGTTGCTCCCACAAGCTTCAATCGTGAGGATAAGTTTGTTAAGAAGAACTGGAAGGAAGAGAGTGCTGCTGATATGCAGGAACTCCATGATATCCTCGCTGGTCTTGAAGATTTCAGCGTAGAAAGCCAGAAGGCTGCTGTTGACGCTTGGGTAGAAACCAGCGGCAAGAAGCCTTGGAACGCATGGCGCGTATGCCTCGTTGGCGAAGGTAAGGGTCCTGACATGCACGAACTTGCTGCCTTCCTTGGTAAGGAAGAGACTCTCCGTCGTATGCAATTCGCTATTGATAATTTGAAATAAGAGATGTACAACTTAGCGATATTCCTTTATTGGCTGGGAATCCGTCTGGCCTCACTTTTTGGTCATAAAAAAGCGGGACAAATGGTAAAAGGCCATAAACAGGTTTGGAGCATTCTTAAAAGCAACATTCAACCTGGTGATAAGGTAGCATGGTTCCATGCTGCCTCCCTTGGTGAATTTGAACAGGGCCGTCCCTTAATGGAGCGTCTTCACCGTGAGCACCCTGAATACAAGATTCTGCTGACTTTCTTCTCTCCTTCGGGTTATGAGGTCCGCAAGAACTATGAGATTGCCGATGTCATCTGCTATCTGCCGATTGACACACCGCTAAATGCTCACCGTTTCATCAAGCATGCCCGTCCTGAAATTGCCTTCTTTATCAAGTACGAATTCTGGCGTAACTATATCGGAAAACTCCATAAGCACGAAGTTCCTCTGTATAGCGTTTCCAGCATTTTCCGCAAGAACCAGTTCTTCTTCAAGTGGTACGGTTGCGGAACTGCTCGCAGTCTTCGCAAAATCACCCATTTCTTCGTGCAGAACGAAGAGAGTGTTGAATTGCTTGATAAGCTCAACATCGAACAGGTTTCTGTCGTTGGCGATACCCGTTTTGACCGTGTAATCGATATCAAGGACGCTGCAAAACCCTTACCTCTTGTAGAAAGTTTTGCCGGCTATGCCCATGAAGGTGAAGAGCAGATATATGCTCCTCATTTCTGCCTGATTGCAGGAAGCAGCTGGCAACCTGACGAGGACATTATCATTCCTTATTTCAACAAGCATCCCGAGATGAAGTTGATTCTTGCACCACATGTTGTCAGTGCTGATCATCTTGATGCTATTCAGAACAAGCTCAAACGTCCCTTTGCGCGTTACAGCCAACTACTGAGTGGGGAAATAAAGCCTGAGAATGCTGATTGTCTCATCATCGACTGCTACGGCCTTCTTTCCAGCATCTACCGCTATGCTACTGTCGCCTATGTCGGCGGTGGCTTTGGTGTCGGCATCCATAATGTTCCGGAAGCAGCCGTTTACGGTCTCCCTGTTATTATCGGTCCTAACAATCATCGTTTCCGTGAGGCTCAGGATTTGCTGAAAGCCGGCGGTTGCTTTGAAATTAAGAAGGCAAAGCACTTCAATAAGTTAATGGATGATTTCATAGCGCATCCGGATCTCATCGAAGATGCTTCAACTATTTCTCGTGAATACATTGCAGATCACGCCGGTGCTGCCGATCAGATTTTCAATGCTGTCTTTGGCGAATAATCCTTACTACAATGCGATTCCTATTTCCTATATTATTACTCGTATTCTCTAACATTTTCATGACGCTGGCGTGGTACGGCCACTTAAAGCTCCAAGACATGGGCTTCCTGCGCCACTCCACACCCATCATCACTGTCATCCTCATCTCCTGGGGTTTGGCGTTCTTTGAATACTGTTTTCAGGTTCCTGCCAATCGCCTTGGCTTTGAAGGTAACGGTGGACCTTTCTCTCTCGTTCAGCTGAAGATCATTCAGGAGGTCATCACACTCTGCATCTTCACCATCTTCACGGTGGTTTGCTTCCGTGGTGAAGCCCTTCATTGGAATCACTTCGCTGCATTCTGTTGTCTCGTTGCTGCCGTCTATTTCGTCTTTATGAAATAATCAGCCTCTCCTTTATATATAATATGCCCGTGCTAATTGATCAATTAGCACGGGCATATTTGGGTATTATGGGGTTAGAACTATAAACCTAACTTTGCTGAGATTTCCAACATACGCTGGATAGGAAGAACCGCACGCTCACGGATTTCAGCAGGAACATCGATTGTCGGCCATTCATGAACAAGGCTGTTATATACCTTCTCCAAGGTCAGAAGACGCATATAGTTGCATTCATTGCAAGCACAGCACTTCATCTGGGTATGAGCGCCTTCAAGGCTGCATGCTTCGCTTTCAAGGCTGTCTTCAGGAGGAACGGGAATAAACGTCTTCTCAGGAGCCTGACGCTGCATTTCGTGGAGAATACCACTCTCGGTAACAACGAGGAAGGTCTGCGCGTCACTCTTTACTGCATATTTAAGGAGAGCAGCGGTTGAACCTACAACATCTGCCACCTTGGCAATCGCACCCTTACATTCAGGGTGAACGAGTACCTTTGCATCTGGATGTTCGGCCTTCAAAGCCAGAAGTTTTTCCAAAGAGAAACGTTCGTGAACATGGCAAGCACCATCCCACAACAGCATCTCACGACCGGTAATACTATTGATGTAAGCACCAAGGTTGCGGTCGGGACCAAAGATAATCTTTTCATCCTTCGGGAAAGACTCAACAATCTGCTTGGCATTGGAAGAAGTAACGACAACATCTGTCCATGCCTTGGTGGCAGCGGTAGTGTTCACATAGGAAATCACCTTATGATCGGGATGTGCTTTTACAAAGGCTTCAAAACGATCGGCAGGGCAACTTTCCGCCAACGAACAGGTTGCGTTGATATCGGGGCAGATAACCGTCTTATCGGGACAAAGAATCTTACAAGTCTCGCCCATAAAATGAACACCACACATCACGATGATGTCAGCGGTCGTCGTTGCTGCCTTTTGTGCCAATGCCAGGGAGTCACCCACAAAGTCAGCAAGGTCTTGCAACACACCTTCTGTATAATAATGGGCAAGAATAACGGCATTCTTTTCTTCGGCAAGACGACGTATTTCGGCCT
Organism: Prevotellaceae bacterium UBA1746; assembly: GCA_002314875.1. GTDB lineage: Bacteria > Bacteroidota > Bacteroidia > Bacteroidales > Bacteroidaceae > Alloprevotella. The sequence goes on along the minus strand of DCHS01000017.1, from coordinate 39,043 downwards.
TCAAATCCAGGCCTTCGGGAATGGGTTCGCAAACGTAACCCTTTTCTATCCATGAGGGATTCATATGCAAAGATTTAATAAATAAGTTTTTTTCGACCGGAAATGTAGATTCCTCGTGAAGGGGTCGTTACACGACGTCCTTGAAGATCATAATACATAGTAGAACCATCCTTTATGGTCAAACCACTAACACTCGCGGGATCAAGGGTGAAGCGGTTACTATCATGCGATTCACCACGCTCTGCATTCACAGTACGAACGGTGTAAGCCGTCATGTCTGTTGCATAAGGAGCTGTAAATGTAGTTGAGGTGATAAGAGAAGAGTTGATACGATGACCATCGGCATAAACAGAATATCCTGCTACAGGAAGCGTAGGATGTGCTTCATACATTACTTCGTCCACCATTAAGCCCTTTTGGTTATAGGCAGTATAGCGAATAGCGAAATAGCGCACACCTTCATTGAGCGCATAATGCTCTAAGGTCCAATCACAGGTTGCCGTCGGTTTGGTCTGACCACAAAGACTGATGAAACTGTCAGGATCATCGTCCGTGTAAGAAACGAGGACATCATAGGTTTCTTTATTGTCCTGACTGTCCACACCACGAATGTAGAAGGATACAATCTGCTTTTCCCCTGATAGACGCGGACTGATCATCCAGTCATCATTACGGGCACCTGCTGCTGCCCAGCAAATCATACACTGATCTCCTGCGTGTGGAGCGAAAGCAGCTTCAAGAGAAACCTTGCTTGGATTGAAAACCATAAAGGACTGCTGAGTACGATTATTGGGCCATTCAAGAGCCTCACCGTTTTCATCAGAGAAGAGGAATGGATAGGCACCGTCACCGTCATAGAGGGTCCAGTCACCGACTTCATCGATAGCGAAAGATTCATATTCCTCGAAACTCTCATTGAAAGATTCTGCCTCAGGACTTTCAGCGGGAGCAGACCAAGTCAGATGAACTTCATCACCTACTCGTTCTCCTGTAAGGTCGGTCACAACGGGAAGGTTAGGATTCTTTATTTCCAGCATTATCGACTGCTGATTGTTAGTCTTAACTTGATCACCCTTGCAAGTCAATTGGCATTCTAACTGATGAAGTCCGAAGGAAAGACCAGCAGTAGCAAGTGTGAATGGTACTGTCTGCTCTGCACCCGAAGTCAATTCGGAAATCTCCACGCTTTCAACACTGACGCCATCGACAAGAAGATTCAGAGCAATATCCGTTGCCTTTTCGGTTCCCAAATTACGAACGCAAACTTTGTAGGTTTCCGTTTTTCCTTCGTAGATTGCAGAAGCACCTTCAAGGGTTGCCAACATAACCTCGTTCTTTGCGGGCGTTCCTTCTGTGATGTTCACATTGTCCATGTGAATGGTATTGTTCTTACCGACAACACCTCCGAAGAATAGAATTGAGGCTCTGGGAGCACCTGCCAGTCCAGGCAAATCAAGTTCTATCTTTTCCCAACCACGAGAAGAACTCTTGCAAAGGTATTGTTTGTCGAGATATACTGTATCCTGGCCTTCTACAATATAGCCCAATTGCAGATAGGTGTAATCGCTATAGTCATTGCTACGGAAGTAGTAGAAAGACAGATGAGGATTGCTGGCATCAGAGAAACTTATCGTCGGTGTCTGAGCCATACCCCATCCTGCAGTACTATAATAGTTATCTATAGAACAAGAGAAGAGACCCTGGCCATCCTGACCGAGGGTATAAGGATCGTAACCCGTTCCGACAACCGTCCATCCGGCATATTCCGTTGATGTACGAATCCAAGGATTCGTTTCCTGAACCTGATATTCCCAGGTTTCGTGGAAAGGCAGGGGGTAGGGGTTTCCTATCAGAATCTTTTTGGCAGAGGTTGTAGCACCTTCACCACCGGCAGAAACCGCAGAAACCGCATAGGTTGCCGTGCAAAGACCATTATTGGAAACACTGGCTGCGGGATTGACGTCAACGAAATAATTCGTCTGGAGACCATGAGCAATGAGTTGCTTGTCGCGATAGACCATATAGCGCACATTATCGTCATTTTCTGAAGACGGCGTCCAGGCAACCATCACATCCTGTGCATTCTCATAATAGGCTTCAACGGCTTCAGGAGCCTGAGGCTTTTCTGCGGTTAAATCCAAACTAACGTTTGTTTCAACGCCTGAACCCTCACTATTTACCGCTTTTACACGATAGTAGTTAAGTGCGGGGGATGTCTGCGTATCGGTCCAATTAACCTCTTGCCCTGGCTTTAAGTTTTTGAGCATAGCTGCAGGAGTGGTGTCTGAACCACGATAAATCCAGGCTTCCAAGCTTCCACTCAAAGGCTCACCCATAATGGATTGCTCGGGAAGAACGAAGGTCAAAAGCGCATTATGATCGTCCGTCTCCGATGCCGTAAGGCTTTGGAGGGTATCGGGCACCATCGCAGAAGAGAAGTCTTCGATATAGATGTTATCGATGCTCATATGGTCTTCTCCGCTACTGATGTTATGGAAACCGACATAGCGGTCGCCAGGCTTGACACTGAGATATACCACCTTGGTCTTCACGGAAGACATCGTTGACTGGTAGATATAATCGCTCAACACGCGGGTCTGTCCTTCTACCGTGGGATATTGTCCCATCGTGATTTGAAGGTGATTATCCCAGCCTTGGTAACCATAAGTCTGGAAGGTCAGCTTATAGAGACGGTCGCTCTTGAAATTAAGCGCAGGAGTAATCAACCAGTCATCAGCAATAACATCGTAGAAACCGTAATAGAAAGCTGCGCCATAGTCATCATCGAATTTCCACATCGAACTTTCAAAGCCTTCCTTACCATCGTTATTGGCATCAATGACATAGAACTGGTCAAAGTCGTTCTGGCTTTCGAAGGATTCCACAAGAGGAAGTTCCCAAGGCTTTCCGATATGTTCGTAATTGGAACGGCTGATTTTGCTTTCGTTACCCTGTAAAACCGCATATACTCCATAGCGGGTATTCTCCATAATACGGGGAACCTCTTCGGAGTAGGTCGTTGTAGAAATTCCTTCTGCAACGGTAACATTATCAGGAAGACGGACAATACGGTAAGTCAAAGCAGCAGAATCAATATATCCGCCATTGGCACCAATTGTGGGGGCAGTCCAAGTCAGATAGGCCATAGCATGGTCTGCATCCGTCGTCAACTGAACATCACTGGCTTTTTCAGGAACATCATAGCCGAAGTAGGTGGTCGCTTCTGAAACAAGACTCTTCAAACTGCCTTGCACGAGTTGGACTTTGACGGTATGGTTGCCGGAATTCTTTTGCTCTATGTTTTTAATATAGGTGCTACCGGCGGTAATGGTTTCCGTACTGATGAGTTCGCCATCAAGCCAAAGATAGAGGGTGAGATCGCCCGTCAAGGACTGCTGGCAATAGGTCTTATTGGGGACCGTGAAGGTAATCGTACTTTGAAGTTGGCCTTCTGTAACGGGAACAAACCGCAAGTCCTCGATATTATCTGGAGCATCGGGATGAGTATTCAGTACCGTTAATCCCGTAATCTGTTCCATTTGATCAAAAGTCCAGGTATTCGTAGCCTCAGCAGTCTTCATATCTACTTGGAGAAGCTGGGTGTATACATCATCACTCGATCCTGTACTGATTTTATAAGCATTACCAGCCCAGAAATACTTGCCAGAACGGAAGTCTATGGTTGCACTCTGTTCAACACTTGTCGGACGATAATCGGTCTGGCCGATTTCTGTCAAAGTACCGTCAATGCCAATCTTGTAGAATTTACCGTTTCTGCCGATACCCCATAATTGGCCTTGCGCGTCAGCAGCAAAGTTACGGATACAAACGGCGAGTTTTCCGAGTTCTGTCATCTCGCCATTCTCTGGATTTACCTCACAGAGATATCCGGACTCCGAACTCTCGTAACTATAATAGCAGACTGCCAGGAACTTTCCACTGCGATAATCGTAAGTCATATCGCAGGGCACATACTTGTAATTCTTATCGAAGGTTTTGGAATATACTTCCTTCCAACCATTATTTGGATCAACGATATGGAAGCGGACATAGTAGGTCAGATAAGAACCATAGACATCATAACATAGGTACTTTCCGTCACCGTAAGCACCACCGTTGCTGGCAAGATCCTTATAGTTGCCAATAGCACTGACCGCAGAGAAAGGTTGACTTCCGTCAGTTTTAAAGGCGTAGAAACCCGCTTGTGAATCATTCTTGCCATCCACAGACCATCCGAGCGAATAGGTCATACAGCCGACCAAATCCACCGGTTCAGTTTCTGCTGCCATCTTCTGACAACCAAAAACGCAGACAGCGATAAGTATAAATAGTTTTTTTAGCATCTTATTATTTGTTACAAGATCAAACAAAAGGAAAACAAGCTACTAGAGTAGCAAGCCGAAAGCCATAGCAAGCCGTCAGAGGCATAGCAAGCCGAAAGCCATAGCAAGCCGAGAGCAAGTAGCAAGCCGTTAGAGGTACGGCCACTGTGCGTGGGCTTTCAAGTCCACGCCAACTATTTCATTATCTTCTTGCCTCCCTGGATATAGACACCATGGGCGGGTATGTTGACACGACGACCGGAAAGGTCAAAGCATACAGCAGAGGAGTTATTGGCAACCGATGCACTCTTAACATCCGTGACAAGCACCATCTCGCTTGTGCAGACAGACTCATTATTGCCTTTGTAAAGACAAGAAACAGCGTAATTTGCACCATCTGAAAGCGGAGCATTGTCTTTATAGTATGCATTGCCGGAGGTTCCGATCTGTTCACCATTCTTATAGATACAGTATCCGATAGGATAAAGCAAATCGAGCATGGGATCAACAACCTCACTCGTTTTGGGAACACTGGAAGAAATTGCAGGAGAATAAGGTGAAATGGTGGCATAAAGATAGAAGTTTCCAGTCACATCGAGGGACTCCTGCCATTCATCATTCTCACGGACCCAGTTTCCACGCTCGCCGAGGAGCGGACCCTTATCAGTTATCAAATCCAAAGAACCATCCTTGGCTTTCATCTGAATGCCAATCCAATATTCCTTGTTGGCCTTTATGGTCACAGGTTTCTGGAGTGTTACGTCGCGCCACATTCCCGTAGCAAATTCAGGAACGGCTACTTCGGAAGCAAGAACGGCATTCTCACCATTCTTATCGGCTTCCCAAACACGGGCATTGATAGCAACCTTGCTGGGAGGAGTATAGGAAAGGAAACTGACACGAGCAATCTTGCTGAGTTTATAAGCCAAAAGATCCTCTGTGGTAAAACGATGACAGATATCAATGCTATCGGTCTTCAAGGTTACCGTGGTAAAATCACTCCAATCCTGCAAACGTGTCAGAGTCTTATCGAGTTCCCAACGAAGGACAACACCGTCATCTGCTATTTCGTAGTAGAGCGTGTCTATACGGTTGGCAGGAACGCAGATAGCAGACTTCACAAAGGGAGAAACACGGTTACCCTCATATTCTGCATCTACAAGATAGTTAAGGACTACACCTTCAGTACCGGGTTTATCCTGATAAGTTTTCTTTGTTGTTGAAGCAATCCATTCATCATTGCGATAGATATTGAATTGCTTGGGCTGTTCCTGAATCTCTTCGGGCATTTCCCAAGACAAATGAACTTCACCCTTTGAAGCCTCAGCAACGAATTGAATAGGCGAAGCAGGGGCATCAACAATGTCAAAATCAAAACTAACTAAACCGTTTTTTACAGCAATGTTTGAAAGACCGAGATAGGACTGACGACCATTGAGGCTGCGGGTTGAAGGCAGAGAATAATCGTCAAAGGAGGTGATGTTCTTGCTACCTGGGAAAGGACATATCTCTGTATTTATCTGACCATAAGAACTGATGTATTCGTTCGGATCAGAATTGGCACCAGCGCAAACGGTGAAGACTGCCTGAGGATGTGTGATATTGAGTGTGTTCGTCATGATCTTTTCTTTCACAAGATCTTCACTCACATGGTAAATCAGCAAGCCAGAAGCAGGGAGAGCGCAATCGAAATTACCGGTTTGCTGGCGATTTTCCATGATGTAATATTCGCCATCCATCTGCGTCTTCATGCGATAGGCAACAGGATTAACACTAGACGCTGGAAGGTCGCTGATGCTCTGTTTTTCTCTTAAATCAATGCAGTCACACCATCCCAACATCCAACGCTGCCAGATATTCATACCAGCAGGCCGATTGCCATTATCGTTCCAAATGCCTTCACCCATCAAGTCCCAGATACCTGTTCCACGGTAGGTTCCGCCACTGGAATTGTAATCGGTATCGTAAAAGTCGGGAGCGCCAAGGTTATGGCCAAACTCATGACACATCACACCGATAGTTGACATCACTCCCTCATCATACAATTCGGGTTCAATGGTGTAACGACCTAAAGATATGCCCTGATAGGAAACGCCACCAATCGTACTGCTATGTGACCATATCTCATAGGCATTGCCAGAAGTTTCCTGACCTTCGCCATTATGAATGACAGCAAGACCATCGAGAACGCCATCGCCATCGTTATCATATTTGGACAAATCAATGGAGCCTTCTATTTGATCAAGCGCTTCGAGAATCATGTCGATAGCACCATCACTGCCATAGTAGGAGAAGGTATGTGACAACGTTATCCAAGGGGTAACTGTAGTTTCAATATCTAATAGACCTCCGGAAGCCTCCAGATAATAGTCGCGGAAACTTCCAATGCCTTTATAATTCTTCTGATTCATATAGTTATTGAAATCAGACTGACTGAAAGTCGGAGTTTCTCCATTATAGCAGACGAGAAGCATCAGCAGATTGCGCTTTCCCGTTGAAGGGAATGTCGATTCCACCTGCAAATTACCGATTTTATTAGGCTGCTTTTTCTGGGTATTGTCCAAGGAAAACGTTGGCTGTAACTTTGTTCTGATACCTTTTTCATACGCTATGTCGGTATTGCCCATAAAACGCATCGTTGAGGCTTGAACGTTTCCTTTTGCATCACACTCGGCAAATGTCCAGAAGTTTTCCTTATCACGCAAAAGGGTATAGCCATCGACGGTTTCCGCCCAATGATAATTCTCATCACCACGCAGAAAGACTTCTATCTTTGTACCGTCAGGCTGTGTTGTCGTTACCTTTTTGGGATATGCGGGAACAGCCTTCAGCGCCGAAACACCGAAGACCATTCCACAGATGAATAAGAACAGTGTCTTTTTCATTATATTACTTTATAAATTTCTGACTACCCTTAGAGGTCTTTACCGTGTAAACACCAGCGGGGAGTTGGCTGATAGAAATGTCGGTACCTATGTTGCGGCCATTTGCACGCTGAACGAGTTTTCCCTGCATATCATAGATACGGATATTTTCGTTCTCACTGGTACCACTGACGGTCAGGATATTGTAATCATTGCGAATAGCGAAGAGAAGGTCACCGCCGTTACCCAAAGCAAAATTGATACCTACACCATCATTTGCTGCTACAGAACACCAGATTACAACATTGATACCATAACCTCTCATGTTTGCATCCAGTTTGTCGAGGCTGCACCACTCACCATCGGGAGTAAAACCTTCAGGACCTGCTGTAGGCTTGCAGTAAAGACTGGTAAGATTGCTCTTGTGCTTGATCAAGCCAAAGGCACTGTAAGAGCGGGTAATGTTGGGGTCGGGTGAATCGATGGGGTATTTCTCATCAAACTCAAAAGCAACATAGAAGGGACCCTTTACAGTCACTGCATCGGGAATCTTAAAGCCCCAAGTGCAAGAGTTCTCAAGGCCAATACCGACTTCACCGAACTCATCTACAAGGGTAGAAACTTTCTTGCCAAATACATTGCTTGTATCAACGGTGTTGTTCTTTTCACCATAGAAAACAATGCTGAAAGGAGTGTTACGATCGGCGGCATTGTATTGCATCATACGACCAAAGGCAGTGAGCCAGATAGAGAGGTTCGTAATGGTGATTTCCTGATCTGAAGGCAATTCAAAGCGCTCTGCCAACTGCTTGTAATAATGGTTGGGACCAGAAATGAAGTCGTAGGTTGCATCCGTTGAGAAGGTGGGAATATTGTTGTACTTTGACAAGTATTCGTCTTCTTCTGGATTATAGGTCATCAATGCGGCCTGTTCTGCACCTTCACTGAAGTCTTCGATGTCAAGTGTTTTGTAGGTTGTACGGCTGCCAACAGCATTTGTGGCGGTCATTTCTATGGTATAAACACCTGATTCGGGGAAGATGAACGAAGGATTGATGTCCGTTGAAGTTTCGGGCTGCGCACCCTTTACCTTCCATTCATAAGAATCAGCATATTCCGTAAGGTTGACCATCTTTACAGGCTGATTCTTGAAAGCAACTGCGCAACTTGTGTAAAGGTTGAACCAACTGCTGATAGCGAAGTCGGGCATGGGCTTGTAGATAGAACCGGGAGCGGTAATAGTGAAATTTTCAACAGCAATAAAGCCGGTGTAGTTCACTTCAGAGGTGAAGTGGAAGGAATAGCAGTATTCACCATCCTTCGTAGGAGTGTATTCACAAGTCACCTTTGTCCAATCTGCAATGCTGGTAACACTGAACTGACGAAGAACTTCTGTCTGCATGTTAGCAGCCTGTTCAGTACCAATACTGAAATCGAGGCTGTTGAGACGCCAGGCACCATTGTACTGGCGGCCAGGCATGTAGAGATAGAAGGAAGCGGTATAGGGAACACCAGCCTTCATCTCGAAGAAGGGAGTGTAAACGCGTTCATCACGGGGTTCATCACTCTCGGGGGTAATCATATAATAGGTACCAGAAACAGGAACGATGGATTCAAGAGAAGCGGTTACAAAGGGTGTAACACCGGTACAGGTCCAACCGATGGGGAGATAGCTCTTACCGTCATAATGTTCTGCATCATCGAAGGTTTCCATATAGGGAATCTCGATAACGGTATGGTCGGGATAGACGGGACCTTCCTCTTCTTCCTTGGGGGTCCACTTCATCGTATAGGTTACGGTGAGATCGCCACAGGTAAAGACGAGTTGGTCTTCAGTGGTCTCAAGGTCTTCGGGAGTAAGTGCTACAACAACGGCATAGCCCTTTTCGCTCATAGCGTCAGCGGCACTAATGCTATTGGTAGAAACAATGACAGCACCTGTCGTAGGTTCGCTGATCTCAATATCATCGGTAATTCCCTTTGCATTAACATAGAGGGTATCGATAACGGTCTGGCCAAGATAAGCGGTTCCGAAGTCCTTCGTTTCATGAGAAAGGTAAATCATGGAAACTTCCTGAGGATCGGGAGAGGGATCGGGAATATCGCTCTTCGTCAAACCAGAGAAACTGATATCATCAAAGAGAATAGCACCGCGGGGTGCCTTGGTAGGAGCAAAGACAACAGGGATATCTCCTGTCTTTTCAGGAACGAAGGTGAAAGAGAATTCCTTCCATTGAGCATATTCTGCTTCAGGAACTGTACCAATGACCTGAGCGCCGGCCTCTGTACCGAGGGTAACGTTAACACCAACTTTATAGGTGTAGAAACTGGGAGCAAAAATCCAGAAGTTCAAGGTATATTCCTTACCTGCAGTGAAATGGTAGTGTGAGGTATAAAGATGTTCCTTGTTAGAGGAATTGGCACACACAGGCGTACCCACTACATATTCTCCTGAGTGAGCAGAACCACTGCAATCGAAATCTGCCATCTTTCCGCGCTTGAAGGCATAAGGGCCATCGGTTGTCCATCCTGAAGGCAGATCGCTTTCGTTAGCGTAGGTCAGGTCATTGTCAAAGTTGTAGGTAATAGTGGAAGCGGGCTGAGGATCCACGGGGTCAACGTCGGGATCAGGATCCACACCGGGATCGGGATCTACCTCTCCGCTTTCACTTCCTGTGATTTCTATGTCATCAAAAAGTATGGCGCCACAGTTGTAGCGTGCCGCATTGGCAGCCAAAGCAAAACTATAGTCTGCTGTTTCTGTCGGGGTAAACTTAAATTCAAAACGGGTCCAAGTCGTATAGGATGTTCCTTCGGGGGTACTGCCAAGGGTAACGGTCTGCTCGGCGGGAGTCTGGCCCTTACCAACAGTCGCTGTCGCCCAGGAATAGAACACTGTTGGTGCATTGCCACCAGGAGCGAGCATCATGAAACTGAGGGTATACTCCACACCTGCCTGAAGATGGAGCATTTCGGTATAGATATGTTCATCGCGGACGCTGGCAGAACTTCCAGCAACACCAACACAGTAACTACCGGAGTATGCCGCACCAGAACCTGTAAAATAGGAACGGGTTCCGCGCTTAAAGGGATAGGTTCCGTCTGCCACCCAACCCTTCGGCAGATCACTTTCATTCGCAAATTCTGAAGGATTATCAAAATCATAAAGATAATCCACTGTCTCTGCCATCGCATTGATAGAGCCAACGAGTATCAAAACGAAAGCAAATAAAGCCATCCAAATCTTCTTGGAAATAGTGTAAATTTTCATTGCTATTTGTGATTTTATTGTTTTTTTTCCGAGCAAAAATACAAAAAAGTGCAAATACAAACAATTTTGTTTGTAACAACTTTGTTTGTATTTGCATTTTTCTTTGAATTTTGCTGACTTCAGCAACAAAAAGTACCGCTATTATGAATACTTTTCTTTCAATTTTCGTCTTCTGAGTCGATGACAGGCTGAGTTTTAGCAAAAATCTGCTTCCTGTACTCCAAAGGAGTGATGCCAGTGATATGCTTAAAGAAACGGGAAAAATGGGTGGGTTCATCAAATCCACACATAAAACCAATCTTGGCTACTGAAATAAAATTGTAGTTGATAAGGAGTTTCTTGGCACGCTCAATTCTATAGTTCTTGACATATTCCGAACTGGTGAATCCCGTTGTTAATATAAGGAGTCGTCTCAACTGCTGAACTTGAATATGAAGTTCGTCGGCAACATGGTTCACCGACAGATTTTGATTGCTCATCAGCTGATCGAGAATGTTGTCAACCTTTTCCAAAAATTCCTTTTTACTTACGATATCTTTCACTTTGAAAAAACTTTAATTTTGTTGGTGCAAAATTACATCAAAGGAAGATATACATTATGGCCAATAATCATCATTTTATGACCAATAACAATCAAAGTAAGAAAAGGAGGTAATTATTCACGGAATTGGGAGGGGGTTGTACCGGTCTCTTTCTTGAAAGCACGGGTAAAATGAGTAGCTTCATAGTATCCGCAGAGTTGTCCGACTTCTACAATGCTTAACTCTGTTCGCTCCTTCAAAAGTTGCTTTGCATACTCCATGCGCACCTTGTTGATATAGGCTATGGCGGTCATATCTTTTACAGCGCGAATTCTGCGGAGTAACTGTTGGGAAGTGATGCATAGTTCTAAGGCTATATTCTCTGTCGTAAGTTCTTTATTACCCATGAGTTTGAATATGACGGCATTGACCTTTTCCATAAAGGCTTTGTCCTTTTCGCTCATCTCCGGCTCCTTTTCCTCTTCTATTTTCATTTGTTCGAGGAACTTCTGCTGATATTCTTCCATCTGCTCCTTCAACTGGCAGATCTGCTCTTTCAGCAATTTGTTATGAAGGTTTCGACGACGCAACTGGAATAAAGCCCAAATAATGAGAGCAATGAATATCAGGGCACCCAAACAGGAGACAGTCCATGTGATCATAAGCATATGATGTTTCCGGGCTGCATTTTCTTTTTCTTTGTCTGTATCATAAATCGCATGGAACTCGGAAAGGGATTTGGCGGACTCCATAGAATATAAGGAGTCCTTAATCTCAGAATAAAGCTTCAGATAGTCTGTTGATTTCCCAGCATCAATGGTTTTATAGACCTCGTAGAGTTTCTGATAGTCTTTCTCAAGGGCATACATCTCGTTATTTTCCAAAGCAATGTCCTTGGCCTTCTCCAAATAAGGAAGAGCTTCGGCTAATCGGTTTTGAAGGATATATATGTTTCCCAACTGACGATAAGTGATGGCTAACGAATGGCGTTCGTCATAGCGTTCAAGGCTTTCTATGGCTGACTTGTAAGCCTGTTCTGCCCCTTTCTCTCTATGGAGGGTATGAAGAACATCTCCTTTTTGAGAGAGACGACGGGCTGCATGGAGCGTATCCTTATGCTCCATATCGAGTACATAGGCCTTTTCGACATAGTCAAGGGATTTTTCGCGGAGGGCTATGCTGTCTTTTCTCTGGGTATTCAGTGAAAGGTTGTTGTAAATCTCAGAAGCAAGGCCATAACGGCTGGAAAGTTTCGACTGGCCTGGAATTTCCTTCTCTATCTCGATGCCTTTCTCTATGAATTCCTGGGCAAGTTCATAGTTCTTATTAACAACATAGATATAGGCAAGATTTTGATAGTCACTAGACAAAGACTCTGTATCGTTTCTCTTCTTATCTATCTCAAGGAGGTTGCTGGCAATGGTAATGGCACTATCCTGATATCCCAGTTGTTGATAGTTGCAGAGCATTTCCGAAAAAGCCTCAAGAATATAGTCTGTATCTTTCTGTTCTATTGCCACATCCCGAAGTTCCTTCGCTAAGGCGAGACTCGCTTTATATTCCGCATGATTGTAAAGACCGTCAACGGAATCCAGCATGAGTTCCAAGGCTGTGGAATCCATCCTGTAAGCATGATCCTGTTTACCGCCATTGTTTTGGTGGCAGGCAGTGAACATAAGGGCGAGTGATGCCAGAAGAAGATAAAACGTACATTTCATGGCGCAAAGATACAAAAAAAATAGAAAAGAAAATGACCAATTTCAATCAATTATAAAAGAAAGTAAATTGTAATTAGGTCGGAGGTAATTAAAAATAGCGCGGACCTAGTTTGAATTAGGTCCGCACTAATTTGTTATTTCTTTGTTGATAAGTTTTCTAGAAATCAGAAGAATTGCAAAAAATCCTTCACTCTTTCACTTTTGTTATAACACTCTGAATATCAGTATACATTTCAGTGAAAGATTCTTTCACTTCCTATCATATTTCCTTCATAAAAACAATCTACTTTTTGATTTTAGCGTAGCAACGGAAACCGTAGATAGTGATCATTACGAAGCAGATGAACGGGAGGATATAGCTTACATTTACACTGGGAAGACCGCAAGAACCCACCTTTAAATGATTAAGCCTCATCCAAGTTATTTCCAAACAGACTTGAGGGCGCGGTACTGACCCTTAGGGAGTTGACCGTCAATGGTGAGAGAGTTATAGATGGAACGCGGGAAGACAAGATTCGTTACTGTAGTAACACCATTGTCCACCACCATTTCAACCGATGACTGGTCTACATAAAGGTCAACAGTGACTTCGCTTTGGTTCTGACGATAGAGAGGAGCCTGCATGCTGGGAAGTGAGAATAGGCCATTGAAAGACGTATCGCCTGAATCTCCGTTACGACGCGTCAAGATGGTGCCGTCTGCAATATTATTATAGGCTGCATTGGCCTTAATCTCAATGTCGTAGTAGTCCTTACCGTTGCTAAGACGGATAGTATGATTCTGGGTAATGTCAACGTTGAACTGAACGTGGTAAGATGCAGCCTCATCGAACTGGTTACTGAGAGCCTTCCATTCGGATGCGATGCCATCGAGTTCCTTGACTACAGTGTTTGCTAAAAGATACTGACTGCCAGCCTTGACAACGCTGAGTTCGCGGGGGAGCGTATTGGCAGAACGCCAGGGACTGCAGGGAACATTACCAGAATACTGCCAGTTGTTCATCCAACCAATGAAAACCTTACGGTCTTCAGGAGCGCCAGACCAGGTAACACCCGCATAGTTGTCCATACCGTAGTCAACATAGAGGGGATATTCCTGACTATCGGCCTTGAAGTTCTTACCGTCGAAATCACCGACGAAGTACATCGTACCTGAACCAGTGACAGGACCACCGGGATTAACACTCACGATGAGCACCCATTTGGTTTCACCAGAATCCTTCACACGGAAGGGAATGAGGTCGGGACATTCCCACTGACCACGATTGCAACCTGGATAATCAGGAGTCGTGAAACTGCTGGCGAAAGTCCATCTCTTCAAGTCAGTAGATGTGTAGAAATCAATAGCATAGGTCCAACCACGAGCAATAGACATCACCCACTGTTTGCTTTCAGCATGATAGAATACCTTGGGGTCACGGAAGTCGCCCATGGAATTGTTGGCGAGAATAGGATTGCCACTGAATTTAGTGAAAGACTTACCACCGTCAGTGCTGTATGCAATGCTCTGTTGCTGCCATTCGCCTGCAGAGGTATAGAAAGCAATCATAGCGTCTTTGCCAAAACCTGCAGCATTTTCGCTATCTATCACGCAGGAACCGCTGAAGATATCACCAAGATCATCGCGAACGAGAGACACGGACTGTTCGGACCAGTGCATAAGGTCGGTTGAAGTGGCGTGGCCCCAACTCATATTGCCCCAGTCATTGCCGTAGGGGTTATACTGATAAAAGAGGTGCCAGGTTCCGTTAACATAGACCATACCGTTGGGGTCATTCATCCAATTCTGGTTCGGCGTGAAGTGAACCTGAGGACGGTACTGTTCATCACGAACAGAAGGAGCTGTGGGAGTATCACCACCAGGAACTTCAGGATCAGGAGTAGGAGGAACGATGAAAGGTTCTTCTTCCTTGGCACATGAAGCAAGTGTCAGAAGGAGTAGAAGTTCGGGTATTTTTTTCATAATATTGAATAAAAAGAAAAGTACCCAGATTCCAAGAGAAACCCTGAAATCTGGGTAAAATCAATTATCGGGTCTTAAGGTATTCGAGAGAATTCTTAGCAAGAGTAAGGACATTTTCCTGATAAGCGTTGTTCTTAGGATAGGCTCTCTTATCGGGAGTACCGTCAGCGTTCTTCATTGAGAATTCGCAACCACCGTTACCGATGCAGAGGATGGTACCCTTGAATTCGGTGTTACCCTGCTGAGCTTCCCAAACATTGAGCTGGCTAACCCATGCTACCTGACTGTCCCAAGTACCGAGCGGGTATATACCGTAGGTCTGAGTAAGCTGAGAGTAGCAACTTTCTTCCTGGTTTCCGATGCCGGTGAGAGCAGAAGGATAGTTGAAGAAGAGACAGTTGTGGTCTTCGGTCCAACCTGCACCCTTGAAGGCGATGAGTTTAATATTACCATTGGAAGAAGTCTCGAGACCCTTGTAGATGGGGTGAGTTGAGTGATCTTTGGTGAAGCGATCACCGGGGGTGAGGGTTACAGCCATACGCCAAACGTCATTGTTGATACCACCCTGACCGGTACCGATAGCACGATCATTTGCCTGAATGGTGCCTTCGGGAATACGGCCCAACTTTTCAACGTAGGGCATAGCGTGGCTCCAAAGGAGGAGACTACCACCGTTCTTGTACCATTCTGTGATGGCAGGAGTAGCGTTGGTGACAGAAGCGGGATAAGTGAAGACATCAGCCTCATTACCGGTTTCGATATCACGGAGCCAGAAGAGAACGCGGAAACTGTTGAGATCAGCAGCGCTCTTGACATCGCCGAAGTAAACATACTTAGCAGTAGGATATTCGCTGTGGAGCCAGAGCCATGCACTTGCTTCATCATCATCACCGTTAGCAACGAGTTCTTCGGGAGTGGGATATTCACTGAGGAAACCGATCATGGTCTTACCAATACGGAGACTGCCCTGAGTAGTACGGCTGTTACCACTTGCATTCTGTGCAACGAGGGTTACCGTCCAAACTTCTTCGTCGAGAACATTTTCGATGAGGAAAGAAGTTGCCTTACCGTCAAGCGTGGTGTTGATGGTACGACCAGCGCCGTTAGTAGCGGTGAGGAGTATCTTGTCGGCATCTGCTGCTGCAGGCCATTCGACCTTGGCATCGTATCCGTTAGCCTTGTCCAACTGGCTCATAGAAATACTTTCTATACGGCTTGCACCCAGACGGGTATAACTGTGGATAACACCAGAACTGAAGTTGCTGCCGTCAGTAGTCTTGAGAACGTACTGGTAAGGAACATTGGTGTCGAGATCCTTGTGTGTATAGGTGTTGCCTTCAACAACCTGAGCGCCAGACTTTGCTCCGTTTACATAAAGAGCGACCTGCATCTTGAGGTTATCTTGCTTGGGCCAGGTGATGATGTAGTCATCGCCCTGGAGAGTACCGGTAACACTCTCTGCGCTGATGGGGCTGAGGATGGGGTCAGCGATTTCGTAATCATCGGTGCCACAAGCGGTGAAGCCGGCAGTGAAGCCTAAAAGGAGAACCGATGAAAGGAGAATATGAGAAACTTTCATTGTTGTAACATTTTAATTTCTTGATAACCTACTTAATTGGTGTAACCACGGTTCTGAGTGTAGAGACCGGGAACATAATAGAGCTGGTTGTAAGCGATAGGCCAGTACTCGTTCTTTTCGGTGGTGAAGTATGCTTCCTTCATGTAAGCACCGTGAGCCTTGCCTTCGAATTCAGCGCCATTTTCGCTCTTGAAGAACGTGTTAAGTGTTGAAGAAGCAACACCCCAACGACGGAGGTCGAAGAAACGTTCGTGTTCCATAGCCATTTCAAGACGACGTTCCCAACGGAGACACTTGCGAGCCACTTCCTGAGAAGCGAAGTAACTGATGGGGTAGAGAGCGATGTCACACTGGTTAGCAGCGTAGCTGATGTGCTTGCCGATAGAGTTCTTGGCACGCTGGCGAATATCGTTGATGATGTCACGAGCAGCTAAGAGATTGTCAGAGCCACCGAGTTCGATGAGAGCTTCTGCACGCCAGAGCATAACGTCAGTATAACGGAATACGTAGTCGTTCTGGTCGAATGCCTGCCAGGGAGAGTTAAAGGTTTCGCCCTTTGAACGCTGGGTAACTTCCTTGAGAGAGGTATAGTAACCGTAATCAGCGGGGTTACGGCTGTTGTCCATCGTCATGGTGTATTCAACTTCATACTTGTAGGGGAAGGTTGGAATACCAACGGTGTGGAAGAGACGGGGATCCCACTTCTGGTCAGTAGGAACGCCATTAACAGGATAAGCGTCCTTCTTGTTCCAACTGTCGAAGTCAGGAAGACCATCCTTAGTCTTGAAGGCGTTAACGAGATTCTGGGTAGGCTTGTTGAAGTCCCAACCGCAGCTCCACATACCCCAGCAACCATTGAGCATGTTGCTCCAGTTTGCACGACCGAACTTGGTGTTGTCAGACTCGTAGTCAGAACACTGAACAGCGAATACACTTTCACGGTTGTTCTTGTAGTCGGGGAGGAAGAGATCACCATAGTCTTCCATATAGCCATAACCGCTCTTGTTGACTTCGTCAGTGTATTCAATAACCTTCTTGAGGTAATCCTTGTTTACGTTGCCGGTCTTGTTGTTCTTTTCGTAACCATCACCATAAGCGAGGTTGAGGTAAATTTTAGCGAGATATGCAGCAGCGGCAGCCTTGTGAGCGCGACCGGTGGTGCCAGGACCTGCTTCGGAAAGAACGTTATAAGCCTCGGTGAGATCATCAATAACCTTCTGCCAGAGTTCAGCGTTACTCAGTTCATTGTTCTTGATTGTTTCGTGGCTCTGATCTCTTACAACCTGCTCGTCAATCCAGGGTACCTGATACCACATGCGGAGGAGCTTGAAGTAGTTGTGAGCACGAAGGAACTTCACTTCAGCAACACGCTGTTTGCAAACGTCAGCGCTGAGTTTTTCACCACCTTCGTCGAGAGCGATGAGAGCGCGGTTGCAACGGCTGATGTTGACATAGAGACGATACCAGAGTTCGTCAAGTTCGCCACGGTCATTGGTAAGAGCGCTCCAGATTTCCATGGGGTGGTAGCCAGTGTCATTTACACCAGAACCTCCCTTCATAGCGTCGTCAGAAGCAACGTCACCGTAAGGCCATAGGTTGAAAGGATAAGAGTACCAGCAGTTACCGAGAGAAGCGTAAGCTGCAGTGACCATCTCTTCGGGGCTGGAATATGCGAGTTCATCATTGACAACACCAGAGGGCTGCACGTCGATGAAATCATCGCAGGAAGTGGCAAGGAAACCCAAAGCGAGGGTAGCCACCATGAATATCTTAGAAAGTTTCATTTCAGACTAATTTTTTGTTAAGAATAAACTTCGGAAAATACTAACATCTCCTGGCGTTAGAAGCCGAGCTGAATACCAATAGAGAAACTGGTAGCGATAGGATATGCCCAATTGGGATTTTCAGGATCGCTGCAGGTAAGGCTGCTGCTCTTCAAGGTGAAGAGGTTCTGGCCGCTAACGTAGATGCGTGCGTTGCTCATGTGGAGTTTCTGGAGAGGATTCTCGCCCAAATTGTAACCGAACTGGAGGGTACGGAGTTTGAGATAAGAACCATTTTCTACGAAGTAGCTTGATGCGCGACCTTCGTCAGCCGTATTGGCTGTGGTGAGCGCGGGGATAGTGCTGGAGGTATTGTCGGTAGTCCAGGCGTCGAGGTTACGACGACCCTTATTGCTACCGGGGTCAGTAATACTCCAGAAGTCAGTCTGGAATTTCTGGTTGTTGTAAACATCCTGGTTGCATACACCCTGGAAGAATGCGGTTAAATCGAAGCCCTTGTACTTGAGTTCAAAGTTCAAACCGTAAGAGAATGCAGGAACGGGATCAAAGATCCATGTCTGGTCGTTGGCATTGATGATACCGTTACCATCGAGGTCGGCATACTTCAAACCACCGAGACGAGCATTTTCCTGACCGCATGCCATCACTTCTTCCTTTGTCTGATATAGACCTTCGCATACATAACCTACAATGCTACCGTAAGGAACACCTGCTTCAACAAGGTTCTGCGTAGTGGTGTGAACATAGGAACCAGTGGTGGTTTCTGGGAGGTAAGTTACCTTGCTGCGGAAGAAATCAAGGTTACCGGTGATGTTATATTCAAATCCAGTAGCAGTACGACCGCGATAGCCAGCGGTGAATTCCATACCCCAGTTTTGGAGGCTGGGACCGTTGAGCCAGCTAGCACCACCTTCACCCATTGCACCGAGGTAAGCAGGAGAGATAAGCATATCCTTAACCTTCTTAACGAATGCATCAGCAGAACCGAAGAACTTGCCGTGGAAGAAGGTCCAGTCGAGACCGGCATTCCACTGTTCGGTAGTTTCCCACTTCAAGTTGTCGTTTGCACTCTGTGTGGTACGGAAACCAGAGGGAAGAGTACCGCCGCCTTGGAGATTAAGGTCGTATGCTGTAGAGGTTACGCGGTCATCACCGTAGTCCGCAACGAAGAGGCTGAAACGAGCGGTGTTTGAGATAGCCTGGTTACCGGTCTGACCCCAACTTGCACGAATCTTGAGGTCATCCATCCAATCATACTTGAAGTGCTTGGAAAGACGATAACCGAGGGTTGCTGCGGGGAAGGTACCGTAACGGTTGTTCTTACCGAAGCGGCTGGAACCGTCATGACGGATGGTGAATGAAGCAAGGAGGAGGTCCTTCCAGTCGTATTCTGCTTTACCGAAGAAGCTGACGAGAGCATAGCCGTTTTCGTTACCGGTAACACGGTCAACACCCGTTGCTGCGTCAGGCCACATATACTTGAGCGTCTCAATGTCAAAACCTTCAGCGTAGCCAGAGAAATCCTGACGGATCTGACGGTAAAGTTCCATACCGGCAAGGAGGTTGAGATGATGAACTTCCTTAATGGTGGTGTGATAATTT
Organism: Prevotellaceae bacterium UBA1746; assembly: GCA_002314875.1. GTDB lineage: Bacteria > Bacteroidota > Bacteroidia > Bacteroidales > Bacteroidaceae > Alloprevotella. The sequence continues at coordinate 19,420 of DCHS01000017.1, read as the reverse complement.
GCAGTACCGGTCCAAGTCCACTTGAGGTCGTTAGCCTGGCTGACAGTGGTAGATGCTGTAGCATTGTTTACAACGTCAGAGTGGAAAGTCTTGCCAATGCTGTGGATAAAGGCTGCATCGTAGTCAACACCGAAGTTGCTGCGAAGAACGAGGCCTTCAAAGGGCTTTACATCAATATAGGTGTTACCAAAAATACGCCAAACTTCGAGGCTGTTGTCCTTGTTGAAGTAAAGTTCGCGGAGAGGATTGTGACGGTCACTCATACCGCCTACAGGACCACCGAAGGTTTCACCGTCTACTTCATAAACAGGAACGATGCTAGACATCTTGAGCGCGTTCTCGAGGGGCTGGCAGTCAACCTGGTTGGTGTGGCTGATGGTGAGATTTTCACCGATGGTCACGAAACGGTTGACATTGAAAGAGGAATTAACGCGGGCAGCGAGGTTGTTGAAGTTGGTGTACTTCAAAATACCCTGATTGTCCTTGTAACCGAGAGAGAACATGACGCTGCTCTTGTCAGTTGCGTTGCTCAAAGAAAGGTCGTAGTGCTGGCTGACGCCGACGCGGCTGATTTCCTTCAGCCAATCGGTGTTGCTAAGCATCATGGTACGAGAGTTGTTGATGTAACCATCGTAGAGACCGTTAACAGTGTAATCCTGATAACTCTGGGTTGCGGGGTTCCATGCCTGGATACCGAAACCGCTTGCTGCATTGAGGTTCAAACCGTAGTTTGCAGCGTAGGTAACAGGGTCTATACCGTCGTTGAGCGCAGCCTGTGCCATGGCTGTTGCGTACTGCTTAGAGTCAAGCAGATCCATGGTAGACTGGTTGGTATAGAACTGAGTGGTGAGATTTGCGTTGAAGTCAACCTTAACCTTGTCTCCCTTCTTACCCTTCTTGGTGGTGATGATGATGACACCGTTTGCTGCACGGCTACCGTAAATGCTGGCAGAAGCAGCATCCTTCAATACCTGCATAGACTCAATATCGTTCATGTTGAGTGAATTGAGAGTAGAGGTGGTAGCAACACCGTCAATGACATAGAGGGGATCCTGGCTGGAGTTGAAAGAACCAATACCACGGATACGAACGGTACCAGTACCTGAGGGTGAACCATTAGCGGTAACGGTCATACCGGCAACCTTACCCTGAAGTGCACGCATGGGGTCGGTGTCTGAGGTGGTCTGAAGTTCCTTAGTCTTAACAACACTTACAGAACCCGTGAGGTCTGCCTTACGCTGAGTCGTATAACCAACAACAACAACTTCATCAAGATCGTTAGCGGTTTCCTTCAAAACGATGTTGAGGGGACCGCCTTCCCACTTTACTTCCTGAGTTACATAACCTATATAACTGATGCGTAGTGTAGAACCGGGCTTAACACCAGTGAGGGTGAAATGACCGTCATCATCAACCATAGCGCCGTTTGTTGTACCCATTACAAGTACAGAAGCACCGATGAGGGCTTCGCCGTTGGCGTCTGTCACAGTACCCTGGCAGGGTGATGATTGCTGCACGATATAAACGCGCTCAATCACTGAATTGTTGGCGAATGCCTGAGTTCCGAGACTCATGGCTACCAACGCAGCAAAAACAAGATGCTTTTTCATATATTTTTATTTAGTTTTTGAGTTCTTCAGGAAGAATAGGCATTGCTCCGTTCTGGGTGCAGACAAATGCACTGACCTTAACTGCAGTCTCGTGTGCTTCGCGGATGGTCCTGCCTTTTAAGATGGAAGCCACAAAACTTCCTGTAAAGCTATCACCAGCACCTACGGTGTCTGCAACTTCTACCATGGGAGTAGGAACGAAACTAACTTGGCCGGGGCTATATACGTATGAACCGTCAGTACCACAGGTGAGGATAAGCATTTTAAGGTTCCACTTTGAAAGGAGTACCCAGCACTGGTCTTCAGAACTGATGGCCTTGAGACCGTACATCTCAGCGATGAGTTCAAGTTCTTCGTCGTTGATCTTGAGAATGTTGCACTGACGAAGGCTTTCTTCAATGATCTCGCGATTGTAGAAGTGCTGACGAAGGTTAATGTCGAAGATACGGAGAGTTTCCATGCTGCTTGCGCTACTACCGATATCAGCGGTGATACGGGGCATGGTTGCCAGGAAACGCTTGATGGTCTCGCGGCTTACAGTGTTACGCTGAGCGAGGCTGCCGAAACATACGGCGCGGGTCTTGCGGGCAATTAATGCAATCTCATCGGTCCAGGGGATGTTGTCCCATGCTACACCTTCGCAGATGTCATACTGAGGAATACCCTTGTCATCAAGTTTTACCTGAACGGTTCCGGTGGGGAAATCTACACGTTCAAGATGATGACGGAGATTGTTTTCTTGGAACTTTTCGATGATTTCATCGCCGAGTTCATCCTTGCCAATTGCACTGATAGCGATGGTGTTGAAACCAAACTGACCTGCATGGAATGCGAAGTTTGCGGGTGCACCGCCAATCTTGCGACCTTCGGGAAGACAATCCCAAAGAGCCTCACCGAGGCCTACTACATAGTTATTCATGGTATATTGTTTTATTTGATTTTGAAACTAAAGAATACACAGTAGAGAACACCGATGGTCATTACGGCTACTGCACCAATCTGACCGATAGCGTCAGAAGCAACACCCATTGCAATGGGGAAGAGTGTACCACCGAAGAGACCCATAATCATGAGACCGCTAATCTCGTTCTTCTTTTCGGGAAGTGCCTGGAGTGCGTTTGCAAAGCACATAGAAAATATGTTGCTGTTACCATAACCTACGAGGGCGATGGCTGCGTAGAGAACAGCCTTGTCTGTTCCAATGAACATACCTGCCATTGAAAGTGCCATACAAATCACGCTTATGACGAAGAAGGTGCGGGTCTTAAGGACGCGGAGGAAGAAACTGCCGGTCAAACAACCGATGGTACGGAAGATGAAGTAGAGGCTGGTTGCAAATGCTGCCTCGTTGAGGGTCATGCCGAGACGTTCCATCAAAAGCTTGGGAGCGGTAGTGTTGGTACCAACGTCGATACCCACGTGGCAGATGATACCGAGAAAAGAAAGAACGACAACGGGCTTTGCCAATAACTTAAAGCATGCAGCGAACTGCTGGCCGAGGGTGTGTTCTGAGGCTTCAGCCTTTTCTTCGTTAATAGGTGTAGCATAGAGTAAGAGGGCTGCGAGCACACACACTACAAAGTAGATAGCAAAGAGAACACGCCAACCGTAACCGCAAGAGGGGATGACTTCAAGGGCGCCCCACATAGCAAGATAAGGTGCAAGGAAGGAGGCGATAGCCTTAACGAACTGTCCAAAAGTAAGCGTAGAAGCCAGATTGCCTTGGATGACCTGGGTTACGAGGGGGTTAAGGGAGGTCTGCATTAAGGTGTTACCAATGCCGAGCAATGAGAAGGCAATGAGCATTAAGGGAAAGTTCTCACCAAAGAGGGGGAGGATCAAAGAAACAACGGTTACTACTTGTGAAAGAAGAACGGTGTTTTTTCGGCCGATCTTGTTCATCAACATTCCAGTGGGAACACTGAAGAGAAGGAACCAGAAGAATACGAGAGAGGGGAAGATGTTGGCTATTGAGTCTGAAAGCATCAGATCTTCCTTAACATAGTTGCTGGCGATACCTACAAGGTCAACAAAACCCATAGTGAAGAAGCACAGCATAACTGAGATTACGGCTAACTTATTTGATTTCATAGTGATAATTTTATTATGAATTTCTTAATAAAAGTATTAGTTCTTGCTAACTTCAATCTTGTTAAAGGTTGACTTAGGGAATGCTAGATTTGTCATAACTACTTCGCCATTGTTTCCGAAGAGTTCTACGCTGCAACGGTCGATGAAGAAACGGAGAGAAGTAAGTTTCTTATGAACGGGTGCAACAATGGGTACTGCGAAATCAGGAGAGAAAGCAGTTTCACCGCTCTTGCTACGGTCAATTGTCAAGGTCATTTCTTTCTGGTCGTAAATGATAACGAATTCTTCGCCTTCATCATTGCTCAAGGTAATCGTGCTGCTACCCTTTATTTTCACAACCTGATCAAGACCCTTTTCATCATATTCTGTAGCAGGACGACTGCCAAGATAAGTTTCACCGTTAGCCTGATAGAGGAAGGGATCGCGAACGATGCTGTTACCGCTGCGGTACTGCATGGTGGGAACATTGTTAGCATACTGCCAGTTACTCATCCAGGCGATAACTGAGTGGCGGTCATTGGGAGCACCAGAGAAACTAACTGTTGCGTAGTGGTCTTTGCCATAGTCCATCCATTTGGTCTCTTCGGGCTCATCTTCGCAGATGAACTTATGACCATCAAACTGACCGATGAAGTACTGAGTAGCGCTACCGCCGTTTGGACCGCCAGGGTTGATGTTGCAGATGAGCACCCACTTGCTTTCTTCCTTCTTGGTCTTTTCGTTCTTGAACTTGAGTTCGAACATATCGGGACATTCCCAAACACCAGAGTGATTACCATAGCCTGCAGCAAGGGTGGGAGCATCAAATTCGTTAATGTGACCAAAACTGCTTTCTTTTTTCCAGTCCTTGAGGTCCTTTGAAGAAAAGAACTGTAATTCCTGACCTACTGCGAGGAGCATGATCCAACGCTGAGTAGGCTCGTGCCAGAAGAAGTTTGGATCACGGAAGTCAGGCTGATCGCTTGTGATAACCGGATTGCCTTCATACTTGTGGAAGTTTTCACCACCGTCAGTGCTGTAGATGAGGCTTTGAGTCTGACGTTCGCCAGCAGAAGTGTAGAAACCAATGACAGCATCTTTGCCAAAACCAGCAGTGTTGTCGTGGTCAATAGCGCAACTTCCGCTGAATGCTGCACCCCAGGCATCGGGTTCAACAGCGATGGAATGCTGGTTCCAGTGAATGAGGTCGGTTGAAGAAGCATGGCCCCAGTGCATGTTGCCCCACATTGAACCGTAGGGGTTATACTGGTAGAAGAGGTGCCAGGTTCCGTCCTTGTAGAACATACCGTTGGGATCGTTCATCCAACCGTAAGCGGGAGTGAAGTGGTATTCAGGACGATATTTTTCGTGGTTTTTGTTATCGTAGGTGCTAGCGGTGTGGAGATTTTTCCAACAGATAGCATCGGTCTGAACACCGAGTATTTTAATAGAATAGTTTTGTGTTTTTGCTTCACGCTGATTTTTGATGCCGTATGCCTTATAAAGATCGAGAGGCATCATGTAGTCTGTTCGGCTCTGAGCAAGTCTTACATAAAGAGTCTGAACAGGATTGAAGTCCTTGACGATGATGACGCGGGCCTCGGGAGCATCTTCCTGAATGGGAAGCATGAGGAGGGGTTCCTTACCATCGACTGTCACAATGTTGTTTCCATCGCCGAGGTGACGAACGGTCTGGGCTATGCCAGAGAGTGCGCTCAGACTGAGTGCCAGAAAGAGAAGGGATATCTTTGTGATTTTCATAATATATATATAATATGAGTGAGTATTTTCGGTTTGTACTTACCTGGTTGTGTTTTCATTTTCTTCTGAATTTTTCTTAGGCTAGAAATAATTCAAAGAGTTTTGAAGTTGGGGAGTCTCGCGACTCCCCGTCTCCGGATCTTTTCCTTAATTTCTAATACCTATAAAAAAACTTTCAGAGAGAGTATGAAAAACGTTTCGAGTGCAAAAGTACGCAAATTGCAAAGTCGAGACTTAAAAAATAGTCTCAAACACTGCTATTTTTGTTTCAATGCAACAAAACTAACAATATTTGAGACTTTTTTGCTTGCTAAAGGTGACATTTTTCTTGGTAAAGGCGTTTTTCGTATTGAAAAAAGTGCGTTTTTGAAATGCCCGCCGTTTTCATTTACGTGCCGTTGCCCCGTTTTAGCAACGTAGGTCCAGCTCTACAACCTCAGTTGTACATGCTGGACCTACGACCCTATGATATGCTATAATTAACTTACTGTTTCTTGTTATCCTGGTAATGGCGGACAAAATCGCTGGGTGCCATACCATAGTATTCTTTGAAACACTTGGAAAAGTATGAAGGAGAAGTGAAACCACATAGATAAGTCACTTCAGATACTGTCTGCTCAGAACTTGAGAGCAACTGAACAGCCTGCTTCATACGTTGGATACGCAGAAGTTCAACCGGTGAGTGGCCGGACATGGTCTTGCAACGACGGAAAAGTTGAGCACGACTCATACCCAGTGCATCTGCAAGATCTTCAACACTGAAATCAGAATTGCCAATGTTGCAATTCAGAATCTGCATGAACTTATTATAAAAAGAGGAATCACCGATTTCATCTTCGTTAACAATCTCTTTTACCTCGATATGGAGTCTTTGGAGTTGATCGCGCTGAACTGCAAGTTCATCACGTTGGAGTTCCATCTCGTCACGCTGCTCGCAGAGTTTGTCGTGCTGTTCCTGCAAGGTATCACGTTGTATTTCGAGTTGGTTGCGCTGTTCGGTAAGAGTAGCATTCGCATCAGATAGTTGTTCGTTAAGACGTGCCTTCGCATTTCTCTGGCGAATGATCAGCACGAGGAGGAAGACCACGATAAGGAAAGCGCAAAGGAATCCGATGAGCAGTAATCGCTGATTGTGGACAATCAAATTGGTCTTTGTAGCGTGTACATGCATCTTTTTCAGATAATTGCTTTGACGAGCAATTTCCTCGTGCTGGAGGAGGAGAACACGTGCGTTGTCAGGAGTTACGATGCTGGAGGCCATATGGTTCTCACGGCTGAATGAATGGCCGTCAAGAATATCAAGTGCCAATTGCATCAGTTCATCGCCGTGAGTAGGGTAGATAGCTGACGCACTTAAGATACTGTCACGAACTTGGCAGATACCCGCTCCCTGGTTGGGTAGAGCATCAATACCAAGAAAAAGAACGCCTTTTTCCCTACCTTTCTCTTTCAGCACACTGCGAGCACCGACCGCCATACGGTCATTACCACCAAACACGCAGTCGATGGGGCCCGAATAAGTTTTGAGGATTTCCCCCATCACCTTCTGTCCCGATTCCTCTTTCCACGTACCATTTCCTGAACCTACAATTTTCAGTCCTGAATACTTTTCGATAGCAGAACGGAATCCGCGGCTACGGTCCACGGCAGGCGATGAACCTTCTTCACCCTTTATTTCAACAATACAACCCTGACCATGGAGTTTTGCTGCGGCATATTCACCGAGCATTTTACCGATTGCAAAATTATCGGCACCCATAAAGGCTGTATATTTGTCAGAATTCGTTTTTCGGTCAAAGAGAATGACAGGAACTCCCTTGTCGTAAGCATGATTTATTGCGTCTGATAACAATTCGATTTGTTGTGGGGATACAATAAGGAGATCAACCCCGTCATCCACCATATCAAGTATCTGTTTCTCCTGCTCTTGGGCATTGTCATCAGCTGAAGCATACATAATTTCTACGTCCTCATTGAAAAAAGTGGACATTTCAAGTTCATCCTTCAACTTTGAACGCCAAGAATCTTCAGAACACTGTGAAATGCCTATTAAATAGTGTTTCTTACCACTATCACACGATAAGCACAACAAAACAATGCTACATGCAAATAATAATGTTCTGAAAATTCTTGAAAAGGTATTATTCATAATACTAATCCTTTAAACGATTCTTATAGCAACGGAAACCGTAGATAGTGATCATTACGAAGCAGATGAAGGGGAGGATATAGCTAACATTCACACTAGGAAGACCGCAGATGATATGTTCTGCACCACCAGCATCGATGATAGAACCCTGGAGAGGAGGCATCAAAGCACCACCGACGATAGCCATAACGAGGAAGGCTGCACCGAGAGTGGTATCAACGGGATCGACATTTTCAAGGGCAATACCGTAAATCGTGGGGAACATCAAACTCATGAAGAAACTGATAGCCACGAGGCAGTAAAGACCAACCATTCCTTCGATAAGAATACAGCCCGCTGTACAGCAAGCAGCACCAATACCGAAGATGGCAAGGAGAAGACGACCGTTGACATATTTCATCAGGAAAGTAGCAATGAAACGACTGCAGAGGAACATAAACATTGCAGCAATGTTATACATCTGTGCCGTTGCCTTGTTAATACCGAGATGATCTGCATACTGAATAATAAAGGTCCAAACCATAATCTGTGCAGCCACATAGAATACCTGGGTAAGCACACCTTCACGGTAGATGTGGTTATTCCAGAGATTACGAAGGGTCTGACCAGCAGAAATCTTTTCAGCAGAACCTGCAGTGTTTGGCATTTTCTTCAAAGCGATAATGACGAGCATAATCAGCACAACGAGACCTATACAAACATACGGGTCGCGGATAACTGCAAGGTCATGTACACGGATATCGGCCTTTTCAGCCTCAGACAAAGTCTGGAAAATCTGCTGTCCTGCTGCATCACGCTTGTCACTCCAAAGGTTGGGAAGCACGATGAGGCTGGCAACCGCCATACCGGAGAGTGAACCCATAGGATTGAAGGCCTGAGCGAGATTAAGACGACGGGTAGAAGTTTCCTTCGTTCCCAAAGAGAGAATGAAGGGATTACTCGTGGTTTCAAGGAAAGCAAGACCGAAAGTCAGAATGTAGAGGGAACAGCAGAAGAAGGTAAAATTCTGATAAGCCGCTGCTGGTATAAAGAGAAAAGCACCGAAAGCATAGAGAGAAAGACCGAGAAGAATACCACTCTTATAACTATATTTACGAATAAACAGGGCAGCAGGAATGGCCATTGTGGCATAACCTCCGTAAAAGGCAAACTGCACCATAGACGCTTTTGCTGCGGAGAGTTCCATAACAGTCTGGAATGCCGCTACCATCGGATTGGTAATATCGTTGGCAAAGCCCCACAAAGCGAAAAGCGTGGTTATCAGGATAAAAGGAATGACATAACTTACGCCATCCTTACTCAAAATGGATTCTTTCTTATTACTCATAACTTATATCATTTTTACTCTGTATTTCTCCCATTGCAATGGCCTGAACGAGGATATTACCAATTCCGGTAGCCTCAACAGGACCAGCAACAACGGGAAGACCTGTAGCCTCAGCGGTAAGACGGTTCAGCAGCATATTGCGACTTCCGCCGCCGATGATGTTTATCTGCTGAATGGGCGCAGGAAGCAAGGCATTGAAATCACGAATACCCTTGGCATATCGCTGGGCAAGACTTTGCAGAACAACACGAACGGTTTCACCAATTGTTTCAGGAACCTGAAGATTACGTTCACGGCAATAGTCGCAAATGGTCTGCTCCATATCACGAGGATTGGCAAAAATGGGATCGTCAACATCAACAACGGTCGCAATTGTAGCAGCTTCTGCTGCGGGAAGGATAACCTCAAAGGCTACATCTTCACCACGTTCTTTCCACTGCGCCATCAGACGCTGGAGGAACCAGAGACCGGTGATATTCTGCAAGAAATTCACTTTACCACCGACACCACCTTCGTTGGAACAGCAAGAAGTACGTGCCGCTTCCGTCAGAATGGGTTCGTCAATAGCCACACCAAGAAGGGACCATGTACCACTACTGAGGAAGGCGCATTGTTCCGGAACTACTTCGCCTTCAGGAATATGACCTATATATTTGTCATCAGCACAACGATAGGTAGGAGCTGCAAAAGAAGCGCTCTGAGTATCATGACTGCCGACAGCAATCACCTTAACATCAGTACTTAATCCTAAATCTTCAGCAACTTCAGGGGTAAGTGTACCACGAATGGTTCCTGGCATGACTATGGGTGGGAAAAGGCTGGTGCGGAGACCGAGACTCTCAATAAGAACATAGTTCCAGTTACGAGTCTGGGCGTCCAGCAATTCAGAAGTAGAGGCTATGCTATACTCACAGTTTGCCACTCCCGTCAAATAGTAGCTGAACAAGTCAGGGGTAAAGAGCAAATGCTTGGCACCGGTGAGAATCGGAGAATTCTCGCGGGTCATGGCGATAAGCTGATAGATACTGTTGATATCCATCATCTGAATACCTGCCTTAGCATAATGACCTTCGACATTGTGGGTTTCAATGAATTCCTGACAGAGTCCGCTCGTACGCTCATCGCGGTAGCAGACCGGGAGGCCAAGGAGATTGCCCTGAGCATCGATGAAGCCGAAGTCAACACCCCAGGTATCAACTCCTATACTTAATATATTAAGGTCTTCGCGTTGTGCTGCCTTACGAATACCGTCTTTCATGTCTTCAAAGAGGGCAGGGAAGTCCCAATAGACATGGCGTCCAATGCGGACCTGACGGTTTCCGAAACGATGAATCTCTTCGAGTTTCAATTTTCCGTCTTCGACATATCCCGCCAGCACACGACCAGAACCGCCACCGAAGTCAGCAGCTAAAAAAGTATTTTTCATAAACTTTCAGGATGCCTTACTTGGTAGTATGGCCGACAAAGAACATCTCAATAGCGTCGAGTTCTTCTTCAGTGAAATAGTTCGGAGTCTTTCCGGCAGCCATGCACTGATAAACAATGCGAGCGCCCATTTCAAAGAACATAGCACGCTGGAAAACATCGTCAAAGTCCTTACCACATACTACCTGACCATGCTTGAGAAGCTGAATGGCATTGCGAGTCTTCATCGCATTTACCACAGCATCAGCAAGTTCTGCACTACCAGGACGGAGGAAAGGAATCTTAGGAATGACGCGACCAACATGAAGGGGCATTTCAGCGGTTACATTGAGATGATCGGGGCAGTCTTCCATACAAGCGAGGAGAGTAGCGTAGGGGCTCTGGAAATGGAGTACTACATTAACATCAGGACGCTCGCGCATAATGCCGAGATGGAATACGCTTTCCATAGAAGGCTTGACGCCATTGACGATGGTACCATCAGCTATTTTGCAAATGCTGACTTTCTCAACACCGATTTCGGGAACCCAACTGCCAGTACCGCTGACGAGTGCTTCGTCACCGACACGCCAGCTCAGATTACCGCTGGAACAAATAGTAAGACCTGCGTCACCTGCACGATGAGCCTGACGCACAAATTCTTCAATATGATGTTTCTGAATCATAGTATTTCAATTTTGAATTTTGAATTAAGAATTAGGCTGGCGCATTGCATATGTGCCGCATGGAAATCCTTAATTCAAAATTCTTAATTCTTAATTATTTATAAGTGGGACCGAAGTTCTGGCAAGCGCGGAAGTCAGCACCTTCCTTATCCATACCGAAGGCATTCCAAGCGGCAGGACGGAAGATCTTTTCCTCAGCAACATTGTGCATGCAAACGGGGATACGGAGCATTGAGCAGAGTGTGATGAGATCAGCACCGATGTGACCGTAAGCGATAGCACCGTGGTTAGCACCCCAAGCATTCATTACACTGTAAACGTCCTTGAAGTTGTCCTTGGTAGCATCGAGACGAGGAACGAACCAAGTGGTAGGCCAGGTGGGATCGGTACGCTTGTCAAGGATGTCGTGCATTTCGTCGGGAAGTTCAACACTGTAGCCTTCAGCAATCTGGAGAACGGGACCAAGACCGTGAACCATGTTGAGACGCATCATGGTCATAGGCATACCGCCTCTGGTCTTGAAGTGTGAAGAATAACCACCACCGCGGAAGTAGTCGCGGTCAGCGGGCATCCAGCTGGTAGCAGCGAGACATGCTTCCATATCAGTTTCTGTCATATCCCAAGGAGTCTTCATGGTGGGATTGCCTTCAGCATCGGTCATTGCACCGGTAGCATCGAGAGTGGTAGCACCAGAGTTGATGAGGTGGATGAAACCGTTTGCAGCAGCACCTTCGGGAGCCTGACCGGTAACACGTTCAACAGCTTCGGGACTCCAGTAAGTACGAACGTCGCTGAACATTACACCACGATTGGTAAGGAGGTGACCGAAGAGCATGGAGATACCGTTAAGGAAGTCATTTTCAGTAGCGAGAACGCGTGCTTCACGGATACCATTCCAGTCGTATGAAGAACACATCAGAGATTCGGGAAAGTCGAAGTTGGGACGATAGTCAGTCCACTGACGCTGGCCCTGAACACCACCGCAGATGGCATTGTGACCGAGAGCCTCTTCCTTATAACCCATTTCAAGCAACTTGGGATTGCCTTCCATAAGGTCCTTCATGATAATCATGTTCTTTACAGTGAATTCCCAGTCAGCATCCTTTTCTTCGCGGTTCTTACCCTTACCCTTACCGTTGAAGGTAGTCATAGGAGTACCGGGGAAGAGAGGACGATCTTCGTTGTAGTCGTGACCTTCATTGGGCTTGCAATACTTTTCTACCCAAGCCATTGCACGTTCATATTCTTCGGGATCGAAGATATTGAAATCTACACGACGGAGAATTTCAATAAGTTCAACATATTCGGTACGCATACCGAGATAGTGCTGGAGGAAATCAGCATCAACGATGGAACCTGCAATACCCATACAGGTATTACCAAGGCTGAGATAACTCTTACCGCGCATGGTTGCCATAGCCTGAGCAGCGCGAGCCCAACGGAGAATTTTTTCCTTAACATCTTCAGGAATGGTGTTGTCGTTCAAATCCTGAACATCATGACCGTAAATACCGAAAGCGGGAAGACCCTTCTGAGCATGAGCAGCAAGAACGGCAGCAAGATAAACTGCACCCGGACGCTCGGTACCGTTGAAACCCCAAACAGCCTTAGGCCAGTGAGGATTCATATCCATAGTTTCACTACCATAGCACCAGCAGGAGGTAACGGTGATGGTTGCACCAACACCTTCATGTTCAAATTTTTCCTGGCAAGCAGCGCTTTCTGCTACACGACCAATAGTACTGTCAGCGATAACGCATTCTACGGGAGAACCGTCGCCATTGCGGAGATTACCACTGATTAATTCTGCTACTGCATGGGCAAGAGCCATGGTCTTTTCTTCAAGACACTCACGAACGCCTCCCTGACGACCGTCAATAGTGGGGCGAATACCAATTTTAGGATACTGCATTGTATTATTTTTTAAGGTTTTAAATAAATTCAAGAGAAAAGACTTTTAAAGGGCCTTTCAACACATTATCAGTCTTTGTGCGCAAAGTTAGTAATTATTCTGCAATTATCTCCTACGAAACTTTGAAAATAATTTCAAAGAAAGCCGTATTTTTATTTTTTTAGCGATAAAAACGACTTTTCGCGATGTCTTTTCCTTTTTTTCGCTTATCTTTGCGGTCTAAACAAGTCAAACATCACAAACTGTAAGAAATATGAAGAAAAAACTAGTTGTACTGACTGGCGCCGGCATCAGCGCTGAGTCTGGCTTTGCCACTTTCCGTGATAGTGGCGGCCTTTGGGAAACTCATCCCGTTGAGGCTGTGGCAACTCCCGAAGGTTGGTATCGTAATCCTGATTTCGTCAATGAATTCTACAATGGTCTTCGCGAACAATTGGTGGATGCCAAGCCCAATCGTGCCCACGAAATTCTCGCTGAACTCGAAAAGGACTACGATGTTACCATTATCACCCAGAATGTTGATGATCTCCACGACCGCGCAGGTTCAACGAAGGTCATTTACCTTCACGGCGAATTGATGAAGGCTTGTTCGAGCGATGATCCCAACGATCCGCGTTATATTAAAACCCTTGATCGTAATCATTTGGTCATCAATCCCGGTGACAAGGCGGGCGACGGTTCTCTTCTACGCCCGTACATCGTTTGGTTTGGAGAGGCAGTTCCCAATATAGAACCGGCTGCAGCAGAGTGCCAAGATGCTGATATTTTTGTCATTATCGGTACTTCCATGGCTGTATATCCGGCTGCCGGCTTGATTCATTACTGTCGCCATGACATTCCCATCTTCCTCATTGATCCTAAGGAAGTCCAGACACCTTCTTCCTACAACGTTACGGTGATTCAGGATGTTGCCACCAAAGGCTGTGAGCGTCTTGCAGAAGCACTCAAAACGCTTTAAAATAAAGCAATAAGTGATAATAATAATGCTTGAAGCATACATAATATAATGTGTCCGACTATTATATAATTAGGTCGGACATTTATTTAACTACGTTGGATTAATTTATTGTATCACTATTGTGATTCAATAATCTCACAAGTGTGAAAATATTGTTTCATATATTGTAGGAATATTACATCACAATAGTGACACAATAAAATAGTCCGCTAGAAAATAATAATTCTCCGAGGAAAATAAATAATACCCAGGAGAAAAAAATATTATCTCAGAGGTAAAAAATATTCCTTAGAATAGAAAATCAAACAATCCATGAATATTCGTCAGACAGAAGAGTTTAAAAGTCGCTGGAACCAGTTCCGCGGTGCCTATATTGAGGCAGATGTAGTCAATGGTCCGACCTCACCGGAACTTTGGATCGAGATAGAAAATTTTTGCGAAAATCTACGAAACCGTTTGACTACAGAAACTCTGAAAAACGTCAGTGGAATTGCTGCCACCCGAGCCGCCTACAAAGCCTGCGGAAAAGATCCTTCCCGTTATCGCCCTGCCAGTGAACAACTGGCACGCCGCGTTTTGCAAGGAAAAGAACTGTACAGCGTTAATATGCTGGTAGATTTGGGAAATCTCGCCTCTCTTTTTAGTGGATATGCCACAGGACTCCTCGATGCTGATAAAATAGTTGGTGATGTCGTTCTTGGTGTTGGCCACAAAGACGAACCATACGAGGGAATCGGTCGTGGCGTTCTCAATATCGAAGGTCTTCCTGTTTATCGCGATGAACAGGGTCCCATAGCCTCTCCGACGAGTGACTCCACCCGGACTATGTTAGGCGAAGACACCACCCGTCTGCTTTTCATCATCAATGGTTATGACGGTGACGAAGCCCAGTTGGAGCGTTCTATAGATTTCTCTATAGACCTCTTAAAGCGCTTTGCACAAAGCAAAATGCAGAAAGTTTCGCGTTTTTGACCTATAATTTATCTTAAAATTGCTTGTTTTTAAAACCAATTTCGTAAATTTGCCGCCCAAATAACATAATATACACACAAAAATATCACTTTTTCCCAGAAATATGGAAAATCTCTCTTATGCTCTCGGTATGATCATCGGTCATAACCTTAAGGATATGAACATCGGTGAACTGAATACCGCAGAATTCAGCCAGGCAGTTGCTGATATCCTCGCTGGCGCAACCACAAAAATGACGATTGCAGAGGCTCAGGGTACCGTTCAGGCCTTCCTCCAGAAGAAACAGGAAGAAGAAGGTCGTGCAGCTCGCGAAGCTGGTGAAGCTTTCCTCGCTGAAAACGCAAAGAAGGACGGTGTTGTCGTTCTCGAAAGCGGTCTTCAGTACCAGGTTCTTACTGAAGCTATCGGTCAGAAGCCTACCGCTGCAGATAATGTCCGTTGTCATTATGAAGGTCGCCTCATTGATGGTACTGTCTTTGACAGCAGCTATCGTCGTGGCGAACCCGCTACCTTCCCCCTCCGCGGTGTTATCGCTGGTTGGACCGAAGGTCTTCAGCACATGGCAATCGGTAGCAAGTTCCGTTTCTTCATCCCCTTCAACCTTGCTTACGGCGCACAGGGTGCCGGCGGTAGCATTCCTCCCTATGCTGCCCTTGTCTTTGATGTTGAACTCCTCGGCATCAACGACTAATCTACAACCTGAAAACAATAACAAACAAATAATACAATGAAGAAAATTTTCCTCGCTGCTATTGCAGCAACCGCACTTCTCGGTGCTTGCCAGAAGCCCGGCGCTTCTACCGCTAATCTTAAGTCTGACGTTGACACCCTCAGCTATGCTCTCGGTCTCTCACAGATCCCCGGTGACGAAGAAATCAAGATGTATCTCATGCAGGCTGGTGCTGACTCTGCTTATGTAGAGCAGTTCCTCAAGGGTATCAAGGACGGTCTTAACGCTGGTGACGACAAGAAGGAACTTGCTTATCAGATGGGTGTTCAGACCGGTCTCCAGATGAAGACTCGTATGTTCACCAGCGTTGAAAACCAGGTTTTCGCTGGCGACAGCACACAGCATCTTTCTGCAAAGAACTTCATCATCGGTATGAACGATGCTCGTAGAGATCGCGTTATCCTCAAGGATCCCAGCGGTATTGCCTACACTGCTCAGACCATCCAGCCCGTTCTTATGGATCTCGTAGGCCGTATGACTGAAAAGGCAAACGAAAAGGTTTTCGGTCCCGCTAAGCAGAAGAACGAAGAATTCATGGCTAACATCGCTAAGCAGCCTGGTATGCAGAAACTCGATGGTGGTGTTTACTACAAGGTTATCAAGGCAGGTACCGGTGCTATTCCTACCGCTGACCAGACTGTTCAGGTGAAGTACGAAGGCCGTCTTATGGATGGTAAGGTATTCGACAATGGCCAGGGCGAACCCCAGATGATGCACTGCGGTCAGGTAATCAAGGGCTTCAGCGAAGCATTGACCCACATGCCCGTTGGTTCAGAATGGGAAATCTATATTCCCGCTGAAATGGGTTACGGTTCACAGGCTCAGGGTCCCATCCCTCCCTATTCTCCCCTTATCTTCAAGGTACAGTTGCTTAGCATCGAAGGTGCTCCCGCAGCAAAATAATTGACCATAGTTTAGGTGGGTTCTACACAATAGAGCCCACCATAATTTAATTATAAAAATGAAAGTACGTACAGTATGTATGATGGCCCTCGCAGGTACTCTTTGCCTTGGCGCAGTGGCTAGTCAGCCCGCTAAGAAGGGCAAGAAAAAGGCAGTTAAGACTACCGTAGTAACTCCCGCTGAACCTGCTATTGAACCCGTAGATGCAAGCACATTCTCTTATGCATTTGGTGTTGCTCAGGCTCCCAGCCTCAAGCAGTATGTAGAACAGCGTGAAGGCGTTGACTCTACTCATTATGAGGACTTTATCGCTGGTCTTAACGGTCAGTACAGCGAAGCAGAAATTGCTAAGTTCAAGGCTATCGTTGCCGGTTCTGGTATTGCTGAACAAAACAAAACTCAGATTATCCCCAACCTCAACAAGAGTGCTGCTGGTGATGAAAAGGCAGACTTCGTAAAGAACGACCTTCTCGTTAAGGGTCTTATCGATGGTATCCGCAACCAGAGTACCCTTACCGCAGATTCTGCACAGAAGATTTTCGAACAGCAGATCAAGTATCGCGAACAGATTGTTAAGAAGGAAAATCAGGACTTCCTTGCTACCTATGCTAAGAATGACAGCGTAAAGAAGACTGCAAGCGGTCTCCTCTACAAGGTTATCAAGCAGGGTGAAGGTGCTCTCCCCACTGATACCGACAAGGTTTCTGTAAACTATGAAGGTAAACTCATCGACGGTACCGTATTCGATAGCAGCTACAAGCGTAACAAGCCCGCTACCTTCGGCGTTACCCAGGTTATCAAGGGTTGGACCGAGGCTCTCAAGATGATGCCTGTAGGTTCTACTTACGAACTTTGCATTCCTTACGAACTCGCTTACGGTGAACGTGGTAGCCGTAACATTCCTCCCTATTCAACTCTCGTATTCAAAGTTGAATTGCTTGACATCGTTAAGAAATAATTCACTCTCTTAATATAATAGAGGAGTCAGAAGCCCGCAAAGGCTTTTTGATTCCTCTATTTTCTCTATGGAAAATAATCTCCAAACTGTCATTCACGAAACCAAGCGCCTGCTCCGTGCCGCCATGAGCGGTCCAGTGAGTGCTTCCATGCGCGAACAAGGACTTCAATATAAACTCAATTTCGGTGTTGATCAACCTCGATTACTGACAATTTCAGAGGAAGTCCGCACCATTGCTGAAGAAAACAATTGTAATCTCGCTTCGCTTGCCATAGAATTATGGAAAGAGGATATTCGGGAAAGCAAAATTCTGGCTGCCATCCTTATGCCGACAGATGCCTTTGATCAAGAACTTGCAGAAGTATGGGTAGAACAAATCCGCTATGCAGAAGAAGCCCAGGCTTTAACCATGCATCTGCTTGTAAGAGAGCCGTATGCAGCCGATTTTGCTTTTCAGATGGTCTCCAGCGAACGCTCGCTGAACCGCCTCGTTGCGTGGTTACTTTTCGGTCGTCTTTTCAGCCAGAAAAAGTCACTTTCCCAACGCGATAGTGACGAACTTTTAGACCATATTTCAACGGAACTCCATGACGATAAAGCCGACATGGAATTGCGTCGTACGGCACTCAACACACTCAACAAATTCATGGATTTAGGCACCACCGAGGAAACTCTCGGCATGCGTATTTTGAATTCATTGAACTAAAAAAAGCATTGCTATAAGCCATTTTGCAATTTAAAGCCACAAAAGTTTTTATGGAATTTCATAGAAATTATTTGGTGCTTTCAAATTTATATGCTAACTTTGCGCTGGGAAATAGTGTACCTCTCTTTGAGAGGCACAAATATGATGCTTTACACTCTACTCTGAAAATTCACAATCAATTAATTTATAAACTTTTAATTTCATCAACTCCTATGTGGTTAACTAACTCATCTATTGGACGCAAGGTGATTATGTCGGTATCTGGTATCGCCCTCATCTTGTTCCTTACCTTCCACGGTTGCATGAATGTTGTTGCTCTCTTCTCAGCAGAGGGTTACAACTGGATTTGCGAAATGCTCGGTGCTAACTGGTATGCTGTTGTAGCTACCTGCGGTCTTGCAGCACTCGTTGCGCTCCACTTCATCTATGCAATCATTCTTACCCTTCAAAACAAGAAGGCTCGTGGTAACAGCAAATATGAAGTTACCAGCAAGCCCGAAAAGGTAGAATGGGCCAGCCAGAACATGTTCGTTCTTGGTGCTATCGTCATTCTCGGTCTTCTTCTCCACCTCTTCAATTTCTGGTACAACATGATGTTCGCAGAACTCGTTGGTGGCGATACTACTTTTGCAACTGACGGTGCATACTGGATTCAGGAAACCTTCTCTAATCCCGTTTATGTAGTTCTCTACATTCTCTGGTTGGTTGCTCTTTGGTTCCATCTTACTCATGGTTTCTGGAGTGCTCTTCAGACCCTCGGTTGGAGTGGTAAGGTATGGTTCGAACGTTGGAAGTGCATCGGTAATGTATATGCTACCGTACTCGTTCTTATGTTCGTAGCTGTAGTGGTTTGGTTCTGCGCATGTCATTATCTTTGCCCCGCGTGCTAATCCACACTTAAACAAACATCAAACAGTATTAAACGTTAAACATTAAACGTTAAAAAATGGCAACTCTTAATTCCCGCATACCTGAAGGTCCCGTCGCACAAAAGTGGACCGAATTCAAGGCACACCAGAGACTCGTTAACCCCAAGAATAAGTTGAAGCTCGACATCATCGTTGTTGGTACCGGTCTTGCTGGTGCTTCTGCTGCAGCTTCTCTCGGCGAAATGGGCTTCAATGTCTATAATTTCTGCATCCAGGACTCTCCCCGTCGTGCTCACTCTATCGCAGCTCAGGGTGGTATCAATGCCGCAAAGAACTACCAGAACGATGGTGACTCTGTTTATCGTCTCTTCTATGATACTATCAAGGGTGGTGACTACCGTGCTC